>NZ_JBWGXE010000004.1:0-430267 GCF_056333165.1 Chryseobacterium endophyticum | reverse complement strand
GTTTTTCCCCTTTTGTATTATATTTTATGTTTCCTTGTTCTGTCATCACTTTATTTTTTAATAATTACTGCTTTTTTATTAAATATTCTTTTAAAATCTTCAATATTCATTTTGTATGAAACACCTTGATTTATAGGTTATGCATCAAGCAAAAAAACTTGACGTATTATTTAAAATATAGTTTTAATAAACAAATCTTTGGAATAAACTTCTAAGGATTTTTTCTTTTATTTCTTTTTATCAAATAAAAACGTACCGCCGTTTTGTTTTAGTTCCATCTGTTGCTTTTCGGGATAAAACCTGATCTTCACGCCGTAATTATCGAATTTAAACTGATGATCTCCTGCATATTCGAGGGGGAATTCGGGCTGGCCGGTTCCCTGGGCAAACAGTCCGTCATTTTTCACAAAAATTTTAAGTCCCAGCGGAATATCTTTTGACGTATAATCGCCGACGTATTTCTGCAAATCTGCAACGCTGATTTTCGGACCGAAAGTCGGCATTTCAAAGGGTTGATTATACAAAATACTCAGGATATCAATAACGAAAGTATTGGCTCCTATGCGGTCTGCATTCAGTGAATAAGAAATTGACAGATCATCTTCGCCGTTATAGATCATCAGCGAGTTGGTTCCGTAGGTTCCGCCGCTGTGGCCCACAAAAATCTTGGTGTTAAAAGGTACGATAGCAAGTCCCCGTCCGAATTTATCGTCCTGTGGCATCATGGCAGCAAGGCTTTCTTCGGAAACGAGCTTCCCGGCAAATAAAGTATTGATAATGATATTCAGATTGGTCGGTGTTGTTGCGATATCGCCTACGCCAACGATATTATTAAAGTTGAAATCTTTTACAGGTTCCCACCGGTTGGCATAGCTGTATGGAAGAAAAACATCGGTGGGTTTCTGACTCGCCGTATAGAATTTCTTAAGCTGTAATAGCGTAACAATATATTCCTTCAGGTTTTCGGCGTACGGTTTTTTACTTATTTTTTCAAGAATTTTCGCTAAAAGATAATAGCCGGAATTGGAATACTGTGTTTTGGTTCCGGGTTCAAAAAGCGATCCCTGCTCAATAATATGATTCATGATCTGCTCTTCCGAAACCTTCTCCGTCAGCCATTTCATCGTATCTTTTCCCATGATGTAATCGCCAAGTCCTGAGGTGTGGCTCAGCATCTGCGAGATCGTTATTTTTTCGGCGTTCGGGATTTCAGGATAAAATTTTGACAGGCGATCGTTAAGGTTTAGTTGATTTTTTTCAATCAGCTTAAAGATCATGATGGCCGTCATTGTTTTGGTGATCGAGCCGATCTGAAAAGTTTCTTTTCCCTTCTGAAACTGCGGAAGTTTATTTTCGCCGAAATTCCTTTTATAAATTTCTTTTCCGTCTTTAAAAATTGAAATTTCACCGGCCTCCGCATTGTTTTTTTCGAGGTAAGAAATAAAGCTTTCAATTTTTTGCAGGCTTTCGTTCATATTCGCAGACAGGTTCAATATTTCAGGTTTCAGTGCTGCACTGTTCTTTTTATCATAAGGCTCAAGAACCAAAGGGAAAATCTGTCCTCTCTGGACAAATTGCCCGGAAATCTTTCCATCATCAAATTTCCCTTTATAAAATGCGCCGATAGACGAGAGCTCTAAAATCAATTCTGGGTCAGTAAAAGTTATTTTATCCACAGGAATCCCTTCAGCAGCCTGTAGAGGACTATCCATCGTAGCCGTGTAAACTTCTTTCTCCCGGCTGATGTTAAAAATAAGAGGAAGCTTGTTCCCCTGTAAGTCTAATTCTCCCTTCCATGATCCTGAGATATTCTGGGCAAAAAGATTCTGAGAAACAGCAATCAGGGCCGTTAAAATGAATAAAAGTGTGGTTTTCATAGTGAGTAATTATTTAAAATTTGGCGGTAAAACACGCCTGCTTTGAATTAAGTAAAGATAATCTTTTTAACCTAGTTAGGCCATAAAAGTGTGTTCTGTGTTACGGTAACAGTCTACTTCACTCGGGTAAAGGTCTACTTCACAATGGTAACATTCTACTTCATAACGGTAACGGTCTACTTCACTACGGTAACAGTCTACTTCACTATGGTAACGGTCTACTTCACAATGGTAACATTCTACTTCACTACGGTAACAGTCTACTTTACTATGGTAACAGTCTACTTCACTATGGTAACGGTCAACTTCACTACGGTAACAATCTACTTCCGTTGGGTAACGGCTTACTTCGATTTGGTAATAAACCAATTAATTTATATTTAAAGCAAGGTTAATTAAGAAATTAAAACTTAAATCCTTAATGTTAAAATAAAAATTGTATTCTTAGCCTGTTAAAAAGGACGAAGAATTTTTCGTTTATCTCTCCCAAGCTTAATTTTTCTGAACTAAAATAAACTTTGTTTATTCTTAACTTTTACCACCGCAGAAGCTTCTGCTCGCTTTCGATAATTAAAGCTATCATCAATAAACGATGTTGTAAAAAAAAATCTTAATTTCTTAATGTTAAAAATAGAGCTTATTTATCAAGGATTCCCCGTATCTTGTTGGCATTGGAGATCAGCTCTTCCAGGTAATCAAAGTTTTCTTTTTCCAGCGCCGATTTGAATTTTCTTAATTGCGAAATATGTTCATTTAAAACATCAAGAACATTTTCCCTGTTTTGTTTAAAGATGGGAACCCACATTTCCGGATGCGACTTCGCCAGACGTACGGTACTAGAAAACCCCGAGCTGGCCAGCTGGAAGATCGTTTCTTCCTCGCGTTCTTTTTCTAAAACGGTATTGGCGAGTGCATAAGAGGTAATGTGCGAAATATGTGAAATATAGGCCGTATGCACATCGTGGTCGTCCGCATTCATGTAGATGAGGTGCATATCCAGGTTTTTTGCAACGTCCTCAACTAATTTAAGGGCATCTTCCGCAGATTCTTCACGGTTGCAGATGACACCCGCTTTTCCTGCAAAACTTTCTGAAACGGCAGATTTGGGACCGCTGTTTTCGGTTCCCCACATCGGGTGAAAAGCCACAAATCTCGATCTCTTAGGATGATGCTCCACAGCATGTACGATTCCCGCCTTGGTAGAGCCGGTATCCATGACGGTCTGGTGATCAGAGATCAGGTCTAAAACCCGGGGCAATATTTTTCTCGCGGCATCTACCGGGATCGCCAGAATAACGAGATCGGCATTTCTGATCCCGTCTTCGAAATCTGCTTTTTCATCAATGATCTTTAAATCCAGCGCTTCATGAAGATGTTCCGTGCTGTTGTCTATTCCGTAAATAAAATCGGCGATGCCTTTCTGTCTTAGTTTTAAAGCAATCGAACCTCCGATCAATCCTACGCCTATAATACTTATTTTCATCTGTTAAATTTTAAAAATAAAAAACCCCGCCCAGGGGACGAGGTGATGTTATATATTCATGAAATCCTTATCCCAGAGATGAGCTAAAAATTCCGTAATAATATGTTCCGATGTTGGTAATCACAGGGCGAAGATAGAGAATTTTTTTCAAAAAGTGAATAGTGAATTTAAAAGTCAATTCACTTCGTTGTCAATTTGCTTTGCAGTCAATAATTTCATGTGAATTTAAAAAATTGACCATTGACGTGCGAAGCAAAATTCACCATTCACTTTTTTACGGATTGCTGATGATCAGCGTAGAAGGAATGTCCGAAAGCCATAGGCTTTTGGTGTCGATCAGGCTTTTCCAGCTTTTACTGCTGATCAGCATAAGGTCCTGGGAAGTAAGAAAGTCTTTCTCGATCTTCTTCTCATTATATAAAGTGATGTGATTGGGCGCTACCTGTTCGATGCTTCTGATGAGTTCTTTTATTTCAATATTGCTCCTGATCTGTCCGGCCACATCAAGAATGATGATTTGGGAATTGTTGTTGTTGATCAGCCTTTTGGCATATTCTAGAAGGTAAAAATCACTCAGGTTAAAGATGGGAACGAATACTTTATCGGCAGAAATGAAGCTCTTGTCCACCATTATGCCGACCGGAATATTGGTTTTGTCCAGGATCTGCAGGGTAAAATCATCAAAAGGGGAGTTGTTGAATATATTTCCTTTTCCTTTTACGGTATTGAGAAGTTTTTCAGGATTGATGATTTTCGTGGTAAATCCTAAAAGCCTTCCGAGCAGGCTTCCTTCATACATTGATTTCCCCAGCATGATCAGAAGAAGATCATAATTTCCTTTGTTTGAAATATTCGTAAGATCACTTTCGATATCCGTTGACGCTTTAAAAAGAGTCGTGATTTTCAACTGAAGGTCCTGGGAAGTATCGATTACATTTCTGAACTGTTCATTCTCATATTCATTGATATCGTAAGCATGCATTTCGTTGACTGGCGCAATATTCATCGCGGTAATGCTCTTATTGGCATTCATTTTTTTGGTAAAGTCATGGGCAATCTTCAGCAGGGTGCTTCCGGATTCGGGATTATCAAAAGAAAGCAAAACCTTGTATTTAGCATCATTTTGGTCTTTATGCTCTTCTTCTGTCTTTTTAGATTTAAAAATAAAGTTGATGAAATCGAGTGCAGGCCCTGTCATGAACGTAGTAAATAGCGCCATAATCACCATCATGGCAAAGATTTCCGGGCTTAGAACTCCCAGATCATAGCCAATATTCAGAACGATTAACTCCATTAATCCTCTCGTATTCATCAGTGCTCCGATAGTGAGACTTTCTTTCCAGTTGATCCCTAAAAATTTAGCGGTCAGTGCGCTTCCTGCAAACTTTCCTACGACAGCAGTAAGGATAATAAACCCTGCCGTGATCCAGAGATGTTCATCATTTAATAATCCTATCTGCGTACGAAGCCCCGTAAATACGAAGAACAAAGGAAGCAAAAGGACGAGCGCGACATCTTCTACCTTATCGATAAACATCGTCCGGAATTTTGCATTTTCCGGCATGATGGCTCCGGCCATAAAAGCTCCGAAAAGTGCATGAATACCGATAACTTCTGTAGTATAAGCTGACAGTATTAACGTTAAAAAAAAGATCGCCACCATCGGTTTGTTAATGCTGTTTTTCCCCGCCTGAAGATCTCCGATTCTTTTTAAAAATGGCCTTACGATCTTTATCATGAAAAATACATAGCCGACCGCCATTAAGATCACATAAATCGAACTGGCAAAAGATCCTGCTTTTACGATAGCAATTACGGCTGCCAGAATACACCATGCCGTAATATCATCGGCTGCGGCACAGGTAATGACAACCGTTCCGAGTTTCGTTTTCTGAAGATTCCTTTCCTGAACGATTCTTGCCAGTACAGGAAACGCCGTAATGCTCATCGCAATCGCAATGAATAAAGCAAAAGAAGTAAACTGAATTCCGTCGGGAGCAAATTCTTTGTAAATGAAGTAGGATAAACCTATTCCCAAAGCAAAAGGAATGATGATACTGGCGTGGCTGATGACAACAGCGTCATGTGCTTTTTTTCTCAATACACTCAGATCGAGTTCCATTCCCACGATGTACATGAAAAGAATAAGGCCGATCTGGCTCAGAAACTGCAGGTTTCCTAATGATTCTTTCGGAAAAAGAAAAGCAGAGAATTCCGGAAAGTACATTCCTACAAGTGACGGACCTAAAACAATCCCTGCAATCATCTCACCAATAACGGAAGGCTGCTTGATCTTGATACAGATCCATCCAAAGAGTCTTGCTACAAGAATAATCGTTACAATCTGAGCAAGTAATAATGCCAGCGGATGATGCAAATTCGTTTTGAAAGATTCCAGAAAATTATCCCAGGTAGAGCTGTGATTGGTTTTGATGACAATATTTTCTCCGGCTTCCAGCGTTTGCCCTTCAATGATGAAAATGTAGATCAAAAACGAAAAAGCAGCAATGGTAGCGATATAGAAAATAATATTTCTGTATTTGCCAAAGTTCATAATTCCGATATTTTACGCAAAGTTGATAAGAATATCCTTATGATAAAACGTATTCTTTTTTAAATGTAATGAAAGCAATAAATAATGCAGCGAAACTTATTTTCCGAAGAGTTCCGAAAGCCTTTTTCTGTAAGTTTCCCCGACCTGGAGCTTCAGAAAGCTGTCGGGTTCAGCAGGAATGGTGGTGATGATCTCGTTGGCAGAAAAAACTTTGATGAAAGAGACCGCGATAATTTCCTTTTTATTGACCTGAATAAAGTCCTTGTCAGGAAGCATTTCCAGGAGATTTTTAAAGTTGAGGTTTTTTAAAACAAGATTACTGCCGTCTTTCAGGATGAGATCTTTGTCACGACTGTCTATTTCCGAGGTTTTAATGTGAGCGATCTGATCGGTAAAAATAACGGTCTTGCCTATATTGGTGTTCCATTCGATAAAGTCTTTTCTCTGACTGTTCTGAACGATCTGTTTTGCCTTTTCAAACGCCTGGACGAGCCGTTCCTTTTTAATCGGTTTCCTGACATAATCCACTACATTGAGGTCGAATGCTTCTGCAGCATACTCTTTATAAGCTGTTGTGAAAATAATTTTCTTAGAATCTGAAATCATTTCGGCAACCTGAAGACCGCTCATTCCCGGCATTTCTATGTCAAGGATACACACATCGCAGTCGATATCCCCGATTTCATTGAGGAAGATTTTAGGATCGTTGAATACTTTTATGACCTCAACCTCTTCGATCTGCTCGCACAGAAGTTTCAGATAGCTTATTGCGAGTAATTCATCGTCAAGAATAACGCATTTTATCATAGAATTCTCCGAGATTTATGGTTAGCTCTGCCGTAAAAATACCGTTTTTTAAACTTTTATGAAGGGAATAGTGATTGTTGTAGATCATTTTCAGCCGCTGGTCCAGCGACTGGCTTCCGAACCCGCTTTTTTCTTTCTCAAGCGCGTTTTTAAGGGATGCTTTATTGCTGACTTTCATGGAAAAGATTCCCTGCTGCAGTTCCAGCTGAATAGAGATAAATGAATCTGTGGCAAGAAAATCCGTATGCTTAAAGGCGTTTTCGATAAGATCTACGGAAATAAGCGGTGCGAAAACTTTCTCTTCGTTCAGCGGATCAGATTTATCAATTTTAGATTTAATCCTGAAATCAAAAAGCGGATTGACCTTTATTTTATTGATCTCAATAAGACTTAAGGCAAAATTCAGCTCTTCTTTAGGGCTTACGAATTTGTTGTTGCTTTCATAAAGGATATAATCGAGCACATTGGCCAGTTTGTCCAGAGACATATAGGTCTGATACGCATGCGACTGTACCGAATTTAAGATGTTCTTGAATAAATGCGGGTTCAGCTTGGTGCCGATATGTTCGAGCTGAACTTCATTAAGGCGTTGTTCAATCATTTTATTAGCCTCCGAAAGCCGGGCATTTCTGCGCTTGAAATTTTGGTTCTGGCTGAACAGATAAATGCTCAACGTCAGAAAAAAGAAAATAGCAAAAACCCCGATGAATATCAGGTAATCATGAATCATGTAGTAATTGCCTCCCATTTTTCGGAACGTGTTATTTGAGCTTTTTAAGCGAAGTCATCGTTGCCTGTTCTTCACATTTCTCAAATGTAATTTCGTAGGTGGGATTATTTTCCGGATAGGTTAAAAGATAATCCGGACAAGGCTTTTTCTGGGCATGACTTCTGTCGAAATCGATTTTTCCTTGGGTAATAATACTGTCTTTGAGGAATTTTTCATTAACATTTGATGCAGACATTTCGGCTTTAAACTGGTCGGTATACGTAAAGTCTTTCGATAATGTTTCTGCGATCACACGGCTGTTGGGAAGATATCCGCTGCAGCTTGCGCCTTTTTTGTTTAAAATAAAAAATACGATAATAAGTCCCGGAATAAGACCTATCATATAGAATTTGAGTTTTTTCATTAGAAGATTAAAAGATTGATATCATGGTAGGTAAGTCCGAAACGGTCGCAGATGATTTTCTTTGTGTGTCGGCCTTTATACATATACAGGCTCTGTTTCATTTCATTTTTCCGGACCAGCATATTTTCAAAGCCACCTTCTTCGTCATAGTGCAATATATAGGAAAGAAAGAAATTGGAAATAGCCTTGGTGGTCGTTCTCGGCATTCTTGAGGTAAGATTCGGAAGTCCGCAGTGGATGACACCGTGTTTGATGATGTAGGGATCTTCCATGGTCGTGAGTTCGGAGGTTTCGATCACTTTTCCGTTGTCGATGGTAATATCAATGATGACGCTGCCTTTTTTCATTTTCATGACCATATCTTCGGTTACAATCGGGGTCATATTAAGTCTTGGCAAGGCGCCGATCACGACGTCGGCTCTTCGTAAAGCTTTTTTTAATTCTTTAGGATCGATAATGGAGGTCGGAACACGGCTGTCGACCAATGTGTGAAGCCTTCTCAGTTTAGATAATGAATTGTCGAACACCCTTACACTTGCACCAAGTCCTATAGCTGCTTTCGTGGCAAATTCTCCTACAATTCCTGCACCCAGTACGACAACTTCGGCCGGCCTTACGCCTGTAATTCCTCCCAGCATGAGCCCGTTTGATAGCGCTAACAGTTCTGAGGCATACAAAATAGAAACGGTTCCCGCAATTTCACCTACAAGCCTTACCAAAGCCAGTTGTTTATATTCATCGACGATAAATTCAAAAGCGATGGCGTTTACTTTTTTCTCGGCCAGTTTAAGGAAATAATCTTTATCTCTCAGATTGATCTGGAGTGCAGAAACAAGATACGTGTTGGGACGCATATAGTCGATTTCTTCGTCCGTTGGCGGATTCACTTTCAGGATGAGATCCTGCGAAAAAGCTTCTCTGGGATCATTCGTGACTTTCGCTCCCGACTCGGAATACTGCAGATCTGTAAAAAAAGAACCGAGGCCGGCTCCGGATTCTATAATGATTTCATGACCACTTTCTACCAGAACCTGTACAGCATCCGGCGTGATGCAGGCTCTTCTTTCGTTCAGGGAAGTTTCCTTAGGGATTCCTATGCTGAACTGTTTCCCTTTTTTGATGACCTCCAGCTTTTCTTCTTTCGGCATCAGTTCCTCTTCGGTAAAAGGAGTAAAAATATTTGTAGTACTCATCCTTTAAATTAATTAAATTCTTACAGACTGTTATTTACATTCAATTTCAGAAACAAAGATACATAATATTTAGTCGAATGAGATTTCTCTCTGCTCACCGGTGTTTACAATACTCATTTCGTGGTACTTCAGTCCGTATAGATCATCTTCATAGACTTCAGGCCATTCTATAATGCACAGGAAAGCGTTGTCGAGATATTCCTCAATGCCGATATCATATACTTCATCGATGTTTTTTAAGCGATAAAGATCAAAATGAAAAACCTTTCCCTTCGGAGTGCTGTATTCGTTCACAATTGAATACGTCGGAGAGCTTACTTCGTCGCTGCTTCCCAGTTCTTTAAGTAAAAATTGACTGAAAGTGGTTTTCCCGGCACCGAGATTGCCTTTTAAAAGCAGGATGTTGTGTTTGAGTTCGGGAACTATTCTTTCAACAATTCCCTGCCAGTCTTCGATACCTTTTATTGTAAACTGCATACCTTTATTTTAATGCAAAAATAGATAATGTAAGTGATTTAGTAATCAAAATTTTAGCAATATTCTTTATGATACCTGTCCTTACGGGTACAGGAATTCTACTTAAAATACCTATTTTTACATCATGATTTCCAAGCAGACCATCGATAAAATATTCTCAACGATCCGTGTAGAAGAGATCGTGGGAGAATATGTGCAGCTGAAAAGGGCGGGGTCTAATTACAAAGGGCTCAGTCCGTTTCATGACGAGAAAACCCCGAGCTTCGTGGTTTCTGCCAGCAAGCAGATCTGGAAAGATTTCTCCACCGGAAAGGGAGGAACGGCGATCTCATTTCTTATGGAAATTGAAAACTTCACCTATCCGGAAGCGCTTCGTCATGCCGCTAAAAAATACGGAATCGAGATCGAAGAAGATCAGCGCGAGTTTTCTGAGGAAGCCAAACAGGC
Source organism: Chryseobacterium endophyticum (assembly GCF_056333165.1). Classification (NCBI taxonomy): domain Bacteria; kingdom Pseudomonadati; phylum Bacteroidota; class Flavobacteriia; order Flavobacteriales; family Weeksellaceae; genus Chryseobacterium; species Chryseobacterium endophyticum. The sequence goes on along the minus strand of NZ_JBWGXE010000004.1, from coordinate 420,296 downwards.
ACATACGGAAAGGGATCTTCTGTATAAGATCCATGAAGTGGCCAATAATTATTTCCAGGAAATACTCTGGGATTCGGACGAAGGCAGATCGATCGGGCTTTCTTATTTCAAGGAACGGGAGCTGAAGGATGATATCATTAAAAAATTCCAGCTCGGATATTCTCCTGAAAAGAAAAATGCATTCACAGAATATGCCTTAGAAAAAGGCTATGCTAAAGAAATTCTTGAAAAATCAGGACTTTCCATCTTTCCCGAAAACACACCTTCCGGGGTCGATCGTTTTCGTGAAAGGGTAATTTTCCCTATTCACAGTTTTTCCGGAAGAGTTTTGGGGTTCGGGGCAAGAATTCTTAAGAATAACGTCAAAACGGCTAAGTACCTCAATTCTCCTGAGACGGAAATTTATCATAAATCCAATGTTCTTTACGGATTAAACCAAAGCAAGCAGGCGATTTCCAGAAAAAATGTCTGTCTTTTGGTGGAAGGCTATATGGATGTGATCTCGCTTCACATGTCGGGAATCGAAAATGTTGTTGCGAGCTCAGGGACTTCTCTTACGACAGAGCAGATCAAATTAATAAAAAGACTTACGGAAAATGTTACCATTCTTTTTGATGGGGATAATGCGGGGATAAAAGCAAGTTTCCGAAGCATCGATATGTTGCTGACGGAAGGTATGAATATCAGGGTATTGCTGTTCCCGGACGGCGACGATCCCGATTCATTTGCCAGAAAGCATCCGCAGGAATATGTTGAAAAATTCATTGAAAACCAGGCCATGGATTTCATTGATTTTAAAGCGGAAATCCTGCTGAAAGAAGTAGGAAACGATCCGATTAAAAAAGCGGAAGCCATCCGTGATATCGTCAAATCGGTGTCATTTGTTCAGAACGCCCTGAAAAGAGAGGTGTATCTGAAAGAAGTTTCCAATAAATTCGGATTGTCTGAGCAGAGTCTTTTCAATGAGCTGGATGTCCAGAAGCAGATTACCCAGACCAAGACCAGCCATGTTCAGCAGCCTAAAGAAAATGCAGCTCCGAAAATGGAGCTTGTTCCGCCGGATGAAGAGAAAGAAGATCCTTTTCTGTATGATGTGCTGTTTATGGAAAATAAACTGGTGGATCATATGCTGATGTTTGGAGATATTGTGCTGAAAAGGAAAAATGAAAAACAGGAGGAATATGAGATTACGGTGATTGAAGAAATTCTCCATCATTTTGAAGAAGAGCAGTATCAATGTTTAGTGAAAGAAAATGAAATCATCATCAATCAGGTAAAGGAAGGAATTCAGAAAGATGAGCTCAGGAGCGGAAATTTCTTTGTGTCATTTATGGATGAAGAGATTACCACAAAGGTGGTTGATGCCCTGATCCCCATGGATGAGCTTGAAAACTGGGCCTCCAGGAATATCTATCCTCCCAACTATGGAGATAAGGTAGAAGATCAGATCAGAGGAGATGTTCTACTGCATAAATATAGATACATCGATTATGTGATCAAAGAAACATCGAAACAACTCGACCAGTACAGGGATACGGATGAAGTAAAGTATTATGAACTGATCAAAAAGATCACTTTACTGAAACAGGCTTCCATCCAGTTGAGCAATATGATCGAATATTCTCCGATTAAAGGGATTTATGCTGGCCGCAGCAGATAAGCGCAGTCATACTTTTATGCCTTTCTGTGACAAAAAGTCCTATAATATTTTAGGAATAAAAGTTGTAACTTAAACTTTGTAAAAATTTAATAATACCTAATAGAAATATGGACATTAAAAAAGAATTCAGAGATTTCTCTGTAAAGCATTTAGGAAACAGCGGTCTGGCTACCGATCAGTATATGGGAATGTATGGCCCTACGAACCTTACGCCGTACATCATGGAAGAAAGAAGATTAAACGTGGCACAGATGGACGTATTCTCACGTCTGATGATGGACCGAATCATCTTCCTTGGAACAGGAATCGACGACCAGGTGGCGAATATCGTAACCGCACAGCTTCTGTTCCTCGAAAGTGCAGATCCTTCGAAAGATATTCAGATTTACATCAACTCGCCGGGAGGTAGCGTGTACGCAGGATTAGGGATCTATGACACAATGCAGATCATCAAGCCGGATGTGGCGACCATCTGTACAGGAATTGCCGCTTCTATGGGAGCCGTTCTTCTGGTTGCCGGTGAAAAAGGAAAACGTTCAGCCCTGAAACACTCAAGAGTAATGATTCACCAGCCATCCGGAGGTGCGCAGGGGGTAGCTTCCGATATGGAGATCAACCTGAGAGAGATGCTGAAACTTAAAAAAGAATTGTACGAAATCATCTCCGAACATTCAGGACAAACCTACGAATGGGTGGAGAAAGCGTCAGACAGAGATTACTGGATGACCTCCGAAGAAGCCAAAGGTTTCGGGATGGTAGACGAAGTTTTACAGAGATCGAAAGACAAGAAATAATTTCTTTTCTCAGAGAAATCAGACCGCATCAGTTTTGGTGCGGTTTCTTATTTTTATCAGGAGCTGGTTCCGGCTATCCACTCTTACTCCTCGCGCCGGCGCTGTCCCCCTGCAAAGGCCCTCTCTTTCCTTCCCCTTGCTGTGGGGTAACCGTTTCTATCCGGGCTAGGATAGTCGTTATCGTTATAAATTCTATTTCAAATGAGAGAAATTTTGTAATGTTGATCAACAGGAATGGGCTTCAGCCCATTTACTGAATTGAGGAAAGTCAGGTTTAAGCCAAAACCTACTGTAAGCTTAAACTCTTGTTTTGTTCTCCGTAGTATAATTAAGTGGATGTCACTTAGCTACCTAAGGGATACTCGATTAGCCTCCTAAGTGTTACCCATTTAGCTGCTTAAGCGTTACCACCTTAGCCTTCTAAGTGATATAGTCTGCAATCTGCCTTCACGATATTTAACAAATTTTATCACTTGAATCATCCGCAACGGCATCATTTTTACACTTAAAACCGCAGAACACTTAAATCACAAACATTATGTCAAAGAAAATTGCAATTTTAGCAACGAACGGTTTTGAAGAAAGCGAATTGAAATCTCCAAAAGAACATTTGGAACAGCAGGGCTGGACGGCACACATCATCAGCCCGGAATCCGGATCCATAAAAGCGTGGGCCGAAAAAGACTGGGGAAAAGAATATCCGGTTGACAAATCCCTCGAAGAAGCAAGCGCTTCAGATTACGATGCTTTGGTTCTTCCAGGAGGTGTGATCAACCCCGATCAGCTGAGAACTAATGAAACCGCACTCTCTTTTGTAAGAGATTTCTTTCAGCAGCATAAACCGGTAGCAGCGATTTGCCACGGACCACAGATCCTTATCAACGCTGAGGTAGTGGAAGGCAGAAATATGACTTCTGTTGATTCTATCAGCAAAGATCTTAAAAACGCAGGTGCACAATGGGAAGACAGCGAAGTGGTTGTAGACAACGGTCTTGTGACCAGCCGTACCCCAAAAGATCTTCCGGCATTCAACGCCAAAATGGTAGAGGAAATCAAAGAAGGAAAACATGAAGAACAGACTACATAAAGTCGATCATCATTAAACTTATCAAGGCCCGGATCATTGTCCGGGTCTTTTTTTATTTAAAGTACAATTATCATTTCATTCAAGATCAGTTTACAATCAACCGTTAAATTCGCATCCAATAAAGTAAACATGAAAAAAATCTTGTTATCCCTGTTGGCCATTGCTGCTCTTACAGCCTGCAACAACAGTGAGGATCATGAAAATGATCAGGATGTAAATTATTCAAAGCTCCCTCAGGAGTTTCCATTCACCACATTGGCAACGATCAATGGCGTTAATGTGATCAACGGAGGTTTCGGATCCGGCGCCAGTGCACACCCAACGAAAAAGGGTGAATTCTACGCCATCACCGACCGGGGTCCGAATGTCGCCTATTCTAACGGGATCAAAATTCTGGTTCCCAACTTCACCCCGACGATTATGCATTTCAGAATTAATGCAGAAGGAAATATTGAAGTCATTAAATATATCAAGCTTAAAAATCCTTCCGGCCAGCCGATTACGGGGCTTCCAAACCCTTTGGGAATGGGAAGTACGGGAGAAACGGCCTATGCTGCGGACGGTAGTGTGCTGGGAACTGACAATTATGGGCTCGACAGCGAAAGTATTGTCGCAGCTGCAGACGGAACATTCTGGGTTTCCGATGAATATGGTCCGCACATCGTTCACTACAGTGCAGAAGGAGTAGAGCTGGAAAGAATCAGCCCTATCGGAGTAAATACGGGTACGAGAAAGCTTCCTGCTGTTTTTGCGAAAAGACGCCCCAACCGCGGAATGGAGGGGATGTGTATGACACCGGACGGAAAAATGCTGGTGGGAACCATACAATCTACCATGTATGTTCCGACCAAGGCTCTGGCGACCAATAAGACACTCACAAGAATCGTGACTTTCGATCTTGCCACGGGCAAGACAAAACAATATCTGTATAAACAGGATGGTGGTGCTTCAGACTCTGTATGCGAGATCACTCCCATCAGCAATACTGAATTCCTGGTGATCGAAAGAGACGGAAACTTCGGTTCTGCAGGTGGACTAAAGAAGGTATACAGAATCAATATTGCCAACGCTTCCGATGTATCAGGAACTGATCCGGCTGCTGTAGACGGCATGAAGATCAACGGCAAGGCGCTGGAAGAATGTACCTGGGCTGAAATTACCACCGCAGGATATCAGCCTGTTACCAAAACATTGGCGGTAGATCTTGTCGCCAAAATAGGGTATGAACACGATAAATTTGAAGGAATTGTTTATCTCGGAAACAACAAGCTGGCCGTTTTCAACGATGATGATTTCGGGGTTGCCGATGACGGAAACGGAAATCCCAAAACAAAGATTCTTCCTAAAACAGGTAAACAGGACAAAGGAACGATGTATATAGTCGATATTCAGTAATTAGATTTTGCAAAAATGGCGGCATCGAAGATGCCGCCATTTTATTTCTATATTCTCTGATTCGTTCTTTTCCTTTTAAAAAAGATGGTGTAGATCAAAAGTGTCTGTATCAAAACATTTCCCATAAATATCAGCAATGACTGATACGTGGGAATAGGAGCATAAAACGGCAAGAGCCTGTCAAAGTAAATAGCCGGAGAGCTCACAAAATACTTGATCATCATTAAAGGATAATAAAGGAAATCCGGTTTTACACCCATCAAAAAATTATCATATACCAAAATATACAGGATATCAAATAAGAGGATCCCGAAAAATAAAAGAACGAACTTTTTCACTTGCTCTTAATTAAAAGCCTCGATAATTTTTGAGAAATCCTCCAGTTTCAATGCTGCTCCTCCGATCAGTCCTCCATCGATATCAGGCTGTGAGAAAATTTCTTTGGCATTATCTGGTTTCACGGAACCTCCATAAAGAATAGAAACCTCATCGGCAACTTCCTGTCCGTACTTTGCGGCAATGATACTTCTGATATGGGCATGAATTTCCTGTGCCTGTTCCGGAGTTGCCGTTTCACCGGTCCCGATAGCCCAAACCGGCTCGTAAGCGATTACTACTTTTTTGATTTCCTCTGCAGAAAGCGTGAACAGGGCAACTTCCGTCTGATTTTTTACCACTTCAAAATGCTGTCCTGCTTTTCTCTGCTCTAAAGTTTCACCATTACAGTACACCGGGATCAGACCTTTATCCAAAGCCAGTTTTACTTTTTTATTGCAATGAGAATCTGTTTCCCCGTGATATTGTCTTCTTTCAGAATGCCCGATCAGAGAGCCGGCAGCATCAATAGATTCCAGCATATCCGCAGAAATTTCTCCGGTGTAAGCTCCGCTTTCGTGCTCGCTCATATCCTGTGCAAGGACACCGATCTCATCTTTCTCGAAGATATCTTTAGCCATCATCAGATATAAAGACGGTGGTGCGATCCAGACTTCGCAATTAGTATTATTATTGTTTTTATAGCTTAGTAACTGAACCATCAATTGTTGTGCGTCAATTACATTTTTGTTCATTTTCCAGTTTCCTGCAACTATTTTTCTTCTCATAGTTTCTTTTATTTTAGAAGGTATATGTTAGAAAAGTAAATTTCTAACTTCTCAATTAATTAATATTCCAGATTTTTTTTAAAAGCGTATAGTAAGAATGCTCTTCGTCGGTTACTTTATTGTCTGCTTTGATCAGCGTTTTGGCAAACTGGATGAAGCTAAGGCGTTCCTCTTCCGTAGAATCATCATAAAAACAGTTAGCATGGAATTCAAAATGGCTTTTCCATTCTTCAGGCTTTAGCAAAGCTATGGTTTCAAGCTCGTTATCAAGATCCATTTTAAAGGGAAATTCGTCTGCCAGATACTGTTGTACAAGCATCCCTTCTTCCGGAGCAAATTCTCCGTCTACCGAGGATAAGATCATCAATAAATGGTATCCGGCAATCGGTTTATTTGATTTCTGCATGAGTAAGATATAATTAAATTTTAGTGTTTAGATTTAGACAAGAATTATTTGATGTATTCTTTTGCCGGCTGTTTATCGACAATTTTTCCGTTCTGCAAAACAAGGACAAAAGGATTGCTTCTTGCGATTGTTTTAATGGCAGTACCATCCATCATCATATTTTTAATGGTTTTAAAGGTGTTCGGATCTGTTGATACCCCGTACACGACATTGGCTTTCTGCGCTTTCACCTTAGCTTCTACCTGCTTCAGCAAGTCCGGAGAAACTTCTTTTGGATGATAAGAGAATACAAGGATTGCTTTTGGCGCGTTGATTACTTCTTCAGTCATATCCATTCCGGAAGGATCTTCAATTTTGAATTTTACGATCTCAGACTTATAGCCTTCTTTTACCAAAAGCGATTCGTTTTTTCCTTCTTCAATTTTCCAGGGCGATCCTTCTGCCCAGTATTTTGTTTCCTTGATATAATCGTCCTGGTTTACTTTCAGTATTTCTCCTGTCTTCTGGTTTTTAAGAGAATAGAACGTTTTATATTCGGATGGGTTTTTATTGATTTTTTCTTTCTCAGCTTTTAAATCTGTCCCGATTTTATAATCACGGAAATCAATAACCGGCTCGTATAAAATTCCATAGGCGCCGATTCCGAGCATAACCACAGAAAATACAGCCAAAATGATATACCGGACATTATCGGAATCTTTTTTCTCTCCGTAGCTGTAATGATCTTTTTTCTTAAATTCTTTCCTGTACAGGATGAATAAAATAATTAAGCCGAACAGAAGCACGATATCCTTTATAAAGCTTTGCCATGGAGTGAATTTAATGGCATCGCCAAAACATCCGCAATCCGTTACCACATTAAAATAGGCCGAGTAAAACGTTAAAAATCCAAAGAATATGCACAATGCAATTAAAGCGGAAAGGGTAAATTTCAGTTTGAGCTTAAGTAAAAGCATAAAACCCAGCAAAAGTTCAAGAATCACCACAATGACTGAAAACAACAGCGCAAATTTTTCAAGAAAAGGCATGTTGAAGACCGCAGGGGAGAAGTATTCTTCCATTTTAAAGGAAAAACCGACCAGATCGACCGCCTTTACAAATCCCGAAAGGATAAAAATAACCGCAATAATTAAACGTAATAAACCTTTGAACATATAAAATTAGTTTTTGGATTCAACCTTAGTTTCTTTTTCAGAGAATTTGATGAGACAGAAAACAGAATAGTTCAGCATATCGAAATAGTTGGCATCCAGGCCTTCGGATACTACGGTTACGCCCTGGTTGTCTTCTATTTGTTTTGTTCTTAGTACTTTCTGATAAATAAGATCCGTGATCGAAGATATCCGCATATCTCTCCAGGCTTCTCCATAATCATGGTTCTTGCGCTCCATCAATTGTCTGGCTTCGGTAGAATACTTGTCATAAAGATTGAGAATCTCTTCTTTGTTTTCGTTAAAATCATTTGAAAAGCCCTTTTCCAGTTGGATAAGTCCAATAATGGAATAATTGATAATGGCGACGAATTCATCCTCTTCGCTTTCATCCACCATTTTCTTGTCGGTCATCTGCAGGGTGCGGATCCTGTTGACTTTAATGTAAATCTGATCGGTAATAGAGCTCGGTCGTAAAACTCTCCAGGCCGGGCCGTAATCCTGTAGTTTTTTGCTGAAAAGCTCACGGCACTGACTGATAATGTTCTCAAACTGTACTGATGTATCTGACATAAATTCTCTTAATCTTTCAAATATACGAATTAGGTTTTAGGTAGCAGAAATCAGGGCTTAGTTTTTTGCTGGAGAGTATGATTGTAAAAGGGTGAAGTGTTTTAAAGCAGAGCCGAACACAAGGAAGATTGGATTTTTTTGAATAACGTGTTTGAATAAGAACATTTTTATTCTTTTATTTTATTTTTGTACAATAATTTTTCAGTTAATTGTAGTTATGTCTCATCAGAATTTATCTGGCTTACAAGTATCTTCACTATCTGGTTCTTTAAACCCTAAATCTTTCCATTCAATCAATTGTAATGGAAAGCTAGTAGATTTGTCGGTGCCGAGAATTATGGGAATCCTCAACCTTACACCGGATTCATTTTCGGACGGCGGAAAATTTAATACTGAAAAAGCAGCATGGGAACAAGTGCACAAAATGCTCAAAGAAGGAGCCGAAATTATAGACATTGGACCGCAGTCGACACGTCCTCACGCTGAATTTCTGAGCTCAAAGGAAGAGATCCGGAGACTAGGAAATATTATTTCGATGATCAAAAAAGAGTTTCCCGAAGCATTGATTTCCCTGGATACTTTTTATGCTGAAACGGTAAAATACGGTTTTAATGAAGGCATTGATATCATCAACGATATTTCAGGAGGACATTATGATGAAAAGATGTTCGATACAGCTGCCGAAACAAAACTTCCTTATATTCTTATGCATGTCAATCCTTCCTATGAAACGATGCATGACAAGATAAATTTTGTAGACATCACCCTTTCTGTCAACCGTTATTTTTCTGAAAAGACTACTGAATTATTAAGCAAAGGTGTTACGGATATCATTCTTGATCCCGGCTTCGGTTTTGGGAAAAAGGTGGAAGATCAGATCAAAATGATCGATGAAGTGAAGTACCTCGGATTTGGTAAATTTCCTTTATTAATAGGGATTTCCAGAAAATCATTTATTTATAAGCCCCTTGGGAAATCTGCTCTTGATATCAATGAAGAAACCCAGAAACTGCACCTGAAAGTCCTGGAGCAGGGCGCAAGAATCTTACGCGTTCACGACGTTGCGGAAGCTAGGAAAACGGTTGATCTGTTTAAGAGTAATAGGGTTTGAGAGTGGGAGTGTTTTAGCGTGAGAACGTATGAGAGTTTTAGTGTAGAAGCGTTAATCTATTATTTAAAAATTTTATAGTTAATACCAGGCAAAACAGCTCACTCTTTCGCAAAACCCTCAAACCCATAATCTCTCAGGCCCTCAAACCCTACAACCCTCCAACTCTCAAACCCTCCAACTCAATTCATGTTCGCAAGTTTATCCGCAAACTGCTTCGAGAATTCTTTCCGGTCTTCTTCAAGCTTTTCCTGATCCTGCGGAAGGAAGTAGTTGAACAGTATTTTATCATCATGGTCCAGGAAAATGATTTCCTTCTCATTTCCGTCGACCATCTGGGCAAAGATTTCCCACATTGAGGTGTCTTTTAGTTTTAACAATTCGAAAAACTGTTCTGCTTTTATTTCGATTTTCTGCATGATAATGATATAGATTCTTAAATAATATTCAGATTAAAATTCCAGAAGTTTTAATTTAAACTGAACGGCAAAGTTCTGCATAAAATTCGGAGTGGTGTAATAGCCGACCCTGTAAAACAGTCCCAGATTAAAATAGGAGGAAAGGAAATTGTTCCATTCCAGTCCGACTTCCTGGTAAAGGTGGTTCAGTGGGCGGAACATGAATTGATGGTATTCAGGATATTTCATATTTCCGATGGTTCCCCTCAATACAAAATCAAAGCTCGAGATATTTTGCCCCAGACTTTTAAAATATAAAGGCAGCTTATGCGTAAAATAATAAGCAACGAAGCGGTCGTTGTAATATTTTCCGCCCTCCAATGTGGCAAATCCCAGGAATGAAGTAAGGTTGAAATTAAAATCCCTTCTTGGCGAAGCAAGCCCGTTCATGGTAAAGTTTTTCCAGATCGGAGCTCCTCCGAATACCATTCCTCCATAAAGACGGAAACCGGTGGTTCCGAACATGGTTTTAAAATTATGTACGAAAAGCGCATCGAATCTTGTATAATTAAAATCCCCGCCGAGCAACTTATAACTTTGCTCATAATTGAAATACAGCTCAGGATATTTCTGGTCGATCAGAGATTTTCCCTGGGGTGTCATGATATTGGTCGAATTCGGCGAATATTTTAAGGTGAATAAAGTATTAAAATTATCAAACGAAGCACCTCTTCCCCAGAAAGAATAATCGAACATCGCTTCTTCAAGGTTTTTCCTGGCCGCAAAAACAAGCGTCAGTCCGTTTGTCACGTCATTGAGATAAGATACGGAACCTCCTCTGTACCGATAATACCGGTCGTTATTCAAATTGTTTCCGTAGTTGGCCATTCTCATCTTGAAATTCCAAAGTCTTCTGTAAAATTCCCCGGAAGCGGTCACATCATCATAATAATCAACCCGGAAATAGGAATCTTTTTCCAAAGTGGTTTTGATATCAAGCCCGATTCTGTATTTCCATTTATCATCTTTAAAACCATAGGCAAAAGTATAATCGGGAGAAAAATACGGATTGAAGTTTTCATTAAGCTTAGCTTTCAGACCGACCCGGAAGCCTTCATATAGATTGTAATTAACGATTTCATCCACGGCAAAGTCCACAACCCCTATTTTGATCTGTCCGTTTAAGAGCAGGCCTCCCAACACTCTCGCTTTCCGGTCTATATTGTAAATTTTTCCAAGGCTGTCGATGGTCATATATGTATTTCTTTCCCGGTCTGTTAATGGATCCGTCCGGTATTGCTCCATTGTATTTCCACCGATATTTTTTACCGAAAACGTATAACCTTTAAATTCATTTTTATTATTTTCAGCCGGCGACTGATAATCAAAATAACGCGAAGTCAGAAAAGCATAAGTCCCGAAGCTCTGTTTCTTATTTTTCTCACGTTTTTCTTCAGGCCCGTCTTTATTATCTTCCTGCATGACCATATTGCTCATTTTCAGCTTCACGGTTTCATGGGCAAGGAACCATTTCCTGTTGAAATAAATCCAGGTACTGGTAATAATGCCGTCATTTTTATTTTTACTGAAATTTTCGATTTTCTTGATGCCGTACGTATCAGTATCAATATAGATCGCACCGTTATACTTTCGTTTTTTATCCGGATTTTTATAGTTGACCTCCCTGAATCTGATCACAAAGTTCTTCCTTCCGTCTATGTCAATAGTGTCGGTTAAAAAGAACCTGTAAAGGCCTCTGTTTTCCTGTTTCAGCTGGGCGGGAAGCTGGTCGCGATTACTTTGCTGAAGAGCGATCAATTCATAGATTGGCTGCTTCAGCCCGGAAATTCTGTTGTCGAGAATATTGATTTTTTCACCGTATTTTTTTGAGTATAAAAATTCCTGAGCCCTTTCCCACAAAAATAATTTGCTCTTTGAAAATATCTTTCTTGCAGAAACGTTGTTCAGAGAATCTTTCTCCCTCTTTTTTCTGAATACATCGGCATTTTCGAAGAACTCCCGGTATTGGGTAATGCTGTCCTCGTCGATGTCAAGAGATATTTTTTCGTATGATTTATAGGAATAGGAATCCAGTGTCTTCGGTGAATTTTCCCTGAACTGCTGGTTAACTTTTTTCAGGATTTCAAGTGCTCGGGAATCACTTTTATCTTCGATGACTACAGCTTCAATAGAAGTGACTTTTGATTGTGAAAAACCAAAAATACCCATACAGAAACATATAATCAATAAGACACCTTTCATAAAAACAGGTCAAAATTAACAATATTTATTCTCCTGTAAAAGTTTTTATCCATTGATATTCACTGCCTATTTCATAAGAATTATCAATCACAAAAAAAATCCCGGGATTCCCGGGATTTGGTATTTCGTTTTTTAAACAAGTTTAATATTACATTCTTAAGGTTACGGAATTTAGTTTAAAAGATTGAACTTGATCTTAATTCCCATATTTTCCTTAAAATCTGAGGTCTGATAATAGCCCAGCCTGTAGGAAAAACCTACCCCAAAGCTCGTTCCGAGGAACTGGTTCCACATCAGTCCGGCTTCCTGGTAATAATGGTCCAGGGCACGGAATTGAAACTGGTGGTCTTGCCTGTTTTTAAAATTACCGATGGCCGACTGATATTCAAGCTCGATATCGGAATATCTTTTACCCAATGTTTTGAATCTGAAAGGAAGACCTTGTGAAATTTTAAACCCTGCAAATTTATCCGCAAAGAAAGTCCCCGAAGGCATTGTGGCAAATCCGAAATTGGAAGGAGTGCTTATATTGGAATACCAATGGTCGATATTTGCATCATTTTGTCCGGCAATTTCAAAGTTTTTCCAGATCGGAGCCGTTCCCGAAGAAATTCCACCGAAAAGCTTAATGTTCGTCAGCCCCAATTTTGATCTGAACTGATGAATTAGCATTGCATCCAGTCGGTTGTAATCCAGATCTCCGCCTAAGGTTTTAAAGCCTTTTTCATAATTTAAAAAGACCTGCGGATATCCTTTTTCATACGTATATTTCCCGGAAGGGGTCATGATATTTTTATCATTAGGCGCAAATTTTAAAGATAAAACAGCATTCGTATTGTCGAAGGCATTGCCCATATTTTTATACTGATAATCAAAAAGAGCATTCTGCTTTTCTTTGTTCACCGCAATTTTCATGCTTAATGAATTGGAAATATCATAGAGGAAAGAAGCGCCATATCGCTGATTTCTGTAGAATGTCGAATTATGAAGATCAAGGTTGATGTCCGATAACCTCATCATCATATCCCACATGTGATTGCTGAATCTTCCTGCGGCAAACACATCATCCACATATTCAACACGGAAAACGGATGTTCTTCTGTCAGACAATTTTACATCCAGCCCGAGTCCGTATTTCCAGCGATGATCTTTAAATCCGTACCCGAAATATCCGTCAGGAGAAAATGTTTTGCTGAACTTTTCATTAAGCTTTAAACCCGCTCCCAGGCGTATTCCCTCGTATTTATTGTAGCTGATGATTTTGGTAAGGTCAAAATCGATCATTTTATAACGGAGGTTTCCTCTTAAAAGCTGGGTTAGCGTATTGAGCTTTTTCTCAAAATCATGCTTCTGTACAAAGCTGTCGATCTTCGTGTACGTATTGCTTTCCCTTGTGGTGAGGCTGTCGGTTCTGTATTGCTGCAACAGGCTTCCGTCGGAATTCTTCATCTCCAGGGAATACCCTTTAAAGTCAGAAGCTTTTTGCGGCTGGTCGATTTCAAAATCGAAGAATCTGTTTTTTACATACAGGTAATTGCCGAATTTCTTTTTGTTGTACTTCGGCTCATCCGATTTTACACTATCTTTTTTAGAGGTATCAAAGCTTGTATCGCCCATTTTAAGCCTCAGATCTTCATAATCCAGGAACCATTTGTTGTTAATGGGCTTCCAGACCGAGACAATATTGCCTTCATTCCTTTTTTTGCTCGTACTTTCAAATTTTTTCAGGGCATAGCTGTCGGCATCTACATAGATTTTTCCGTTGAATTTCCTTGGGTTCTGCTTCTTTTTGTCGGTGATCTCTTTAAACTTGATCACGTATGTTTTTCTTCCGTCAAGCTGTATGGTGTCGGTAAGGTAATAATTAAACAGCTTCCTGTTTTCCGGTCTCAGCTGTCTCGGTGTTTTGTCGAGATTCGAAACGTTGAGTGCCAGTGCTTCATAGATCGGGTTTTTAAAACCGGACATCCGGTTGTCGAGGATATTGGTTTTCTCACCGTATTTTTTAGAATATTTGTATTCCGTGGCTTTTTCCCAAAGGAACATCTGGCCTTCCTTCGATGCTTCCACAAAATCTTCCGCGATCAGGGAATCTTTTTTATCGCTTTCTTTTTGCTTAAAATCTTTATGATCGACCTTTGAAAGGGAGTCTTTTCTTGTGGCTAAAAAATTTTTGTAGATATCAATGGAATCTTTGTCCAGATCAATGGAATATTTTGCGTACGACTTAAAATTGTAGGATTCCAAAGACTTGGGAGAATTTTCTTTGGCCCTTTTATTAAGCTCGTCAAGAATTTTCAGTGCCCTAGGATCACTTTTGTCATTGATCACCACACGGTCAATATTTCCCCTTTTCTCTGACAGAGGCTGCATGGCGACCTCCATGTTTTTCTTTACATCGGCCGTCACATCTTCAAAATTGCTGGCCAGGATTTCCACTTTTTTACATTTTGTTTTAAAAGATAAAGCTCCATTGAGATCCGTTTTTCCTAACAGGGCATCATCACAATAGACGGCTGCGTTATAAACCGGTTGCTTATCCGTTTTATTGACCACCTTAAGCTGGCTTTGCCCGAAAACGATTGCTGTAAAGAACAAAAACAGCGGGAATAGAAATTTTGTCATTAGTCTTTTTTTAATAGTATGACAAAACTATTGATAAGAAGGTTACAAAACCACAACATAAAATATAATCTTTTGTTAAAAATTAAACCAATTGGCTGTCAAAGAATTGTGCTTCCTATTGTACTTAATCAAATTTATTTGGGTTAAAAAAAGAATTTTATTTAAGAAATTTTAAGGCTTCCTGAAAAGGTAAATAATATGACAACAGTTTAATATACGTCGGTTCGGATAAAAATTATTTGGAGAATAATTTTGTATCGAGAACGTGAGGATCTGATTTTTTCATACTTTCGGCAACACATCTTTCTACATTTATTTTAAAGGAATACGATCTTCACAAATTAATTTTTTCCATTCTAATTTTTCAAAAAAAATTAATATCCGAATCCCATCCTATTCAAAAATATTTTTATATTTGTCGCACGAACAAGAAAAAACAAAATGATGATCTCTAAAAACAATCCCGCAGTTCATGCGCAGGCTTCCGGCACTACCGGTTTACCAAAAAGCCTAAATTATAATCCACAACGTACTGACCTCAAAAAAACAATAGAATAGTCCGCTTGATGGTTCAGGGAGTTTGAATACAGCTTCAACCCGTTAGAAACGGCATTCAAGCCTTCAGTAGAACTCATCAACCACTTTGTGAGGACGTTCAGGTGTTTGGTAAGGGTAATCAACCGTTCAGAAGAGACAATCAACCAGTTAGAAGAGCCGACCAACCAGTTAGAAGAAGCGATCAACCAGTTAGAAGAGGAAATCAAGTACAATGTTTTATTTTTCAGTGCTTTACAGCCTCCTGAGAAAAAGGAATTTATTAAACAATCCATATCCATTAGACTTCAATTATATTTTTAATCAAAAAAATCCAATACCGTTATGAAAAAAAATCAGGTAAAACGTGACTTCATTATGTCCGATGCTGTACTGAAACAAAAAGCATATGAATTGATCGATTTAATCGACAGGGATATTGCCGAATTTAAAGACCGGGGCTACAATTCCGATAAGAAAAATGAACTGTTAGCAGCACGCAGTAAAGTAGAAGATTTTCCAGGAGATGAACAGCTGGAAGCCATCAAAATGAATCTCACTGAGAAGAAAGATGCCGCCAGAAACGCCCTCGAAAAAACCATGCGCAGTATTTTTAATATGGCTGAAAATGTTTTCGGGCTCTACAGTGCCAGATACAAAGAATTTGGAGACGCCGGGATCAGTCAGCAAAGCGATGCAGAGATCGTACGGGTCGCCAAGATCATGGGCCTTACGGCAGAGAAATACCTTTCCGAACTTTCAAACGAAGGTCTTACCCCAGAGAAAATCGCCACGCTTATCACCCAACGTAACGCATTGGATGTGGCTATAGACCAACAGGCCCAGGGTGTTTCCGATCGGGATGTCGCCGCAGAAGCCCGGATCGAAGCACTCAACAACCTTTATCAACTCCTCACCAAATATACAGGCATCGGTAAAGATATTTTCTACGAAACCAACGAAGCCAAATACAACGATTATATTATTTATGATACCCCAAGCGGGCAGCCGGATACTCCACCGGTGGATCCAGTGTAAATAATGTGATGATCATTTTATACCTTATAAAAAGTATTTGTTCAATAGGGTCGGGCTTTAGCCCGATTATAAAAAATAATTTTACAATAATGGCTTTAGCCAAACTTAAAATCATTTTGGCTAATGCCTATTGTATTATTTAATCTGGTAAATGGGCTGAATTTCTATTGATAACAAAAGTTCAGTAAAAATAAAAGCAACTGCCACGACGACAGTTGCTTTTTTTATGTTGTAATTTGAAAATTTACAGATTCAACGCTTTCTGATACGCATTTTCCAATCCGTCAAGGTTTTTTCCTCCGGCTGTGGCAAAGCCCGGGTTTCCACCGCCGCCGCCCTGGATTTCTTTTGCCAGATCTTTAATCAATGCTCCAGCCTGATAAATTCCGGCTAGATCATCAGAAACGCCAACGGTAATCATTGGTTTTCCGTCTGCGTCGGACAGAATAACGGTAATGGAAGTCGGGATTTCTTTCTTCAACTGGAAGACGATGTCTTTTACCGAACCGGCATCCAAAGAAGTTCTTTTTACCAGAAGTAATTTATCGCCTTTTTGCTCGTAAGCTCCTTTCCAGTTGCCGATCTCTCCTTTGGCTTTTTCTTTTTTCAAAGCATCGACCTCAGATTTTAAGGCAGCATTTTCTTCGATTAATTTCTCAGCAGATCGAACGACATCTTTAGATTTCAGCAATTGGGAAAGCTCGGCGAACTGCTTTTCAAGGTTTTTGAAATATTCTTCGGCTTTATCTCCCGAAATGGCTTCGATCCTCCTGATTCCGGCTGCGGCAGAGCTTTCGGAAACAATCTTGAAATGACCGATTTCGCTGGTGTTTTTTACGTGGGTTCCTCCGCAAAGTTCCATGGAGGTTCCAAACTGGATCATTCTTACGCTGTCACCATATTTCTCACCGAATAAAGCCATCGCTCCTCTATCCATCGCTTCTTTAATCGGGATGTTCCTGAATTCCTGTAAGGCAATGCTCTCCTTGATTTTGGCATTCACTTTATCTTCTACCAAAGTCAATTCTTCCTCGGTCATTTTATTAAAATGGGAGAAGTCAAAACGAAGGTAATCCGGACCTACAAATGATCCTTTCTGTTCCACATGGGTTCCCAGAACTTCTCTGAGTGCTTCGTGCAACAAGTGCGTTACGGAATGATTGGCCTGTGAATTTCTTCTTTCGGAAATATTCACTTTAGCATAGAAAACAGCACCTGCATCTTTAGGAAGACCTTTGATTAATGAAATAACCAATCCGTTTTCCTTTTTTGTTTCTAAAACTTCAAAACTTTCCACCGCGTTTTCAAGGATTCCTTTGTCGCCTACCTGGCCACCGCCTTCAGGGTAGAAAGGAGATTCGCTGAGAACCACCTGGTAAAATTCTCCGTCTTTGTTTTCTACTTTTCGGTATCTTGTAATGTAAGTTTCAGATTCAAATTTATCGTACCCTACAAAGTTTTCAGGCTTCTCCTCTAAAGTCACCCAATCATATACTTTTTGTGCAGAGTCGGCTTTTGAACGTTGTTTCTGTTCATTTAACGCCTGCTCAAATCCTTTTTCGTCGATGGTTAATCCTTTTTCTTCAGCAATAATTCTCGTTAAATCATCCGGAAAACCATAAGTGTCGTATAATTCAAAAACTTCTTCAGTCGGTAAAACCTTCGCGTTATTCGCAATCGTCTGCTGAATCAGTTTTTCAACTCTGATGAGACCGTTCTCAATGGTTCTGAGGAACGATTCTTCTTCACTTTTGATCACTTCTGAAACCAATTTTCCCTGTTTTTCAAGCTCAGGGAAGAATGTTCCCATCTGCTCTTGTAAAACAGTAACTAATTTATAAAGGAATGGTTCTTTCATCCCTAAGAATCGGTAAGAATAGGAAATTCCTCTTCTTAAAATTCTTCTGATTACATATCCGGCACCTCCGTTGGAAGGCAGCTGTCCGTCAGCGATAGCGAAAGAAACCGCTCTGATATGGTCTACCACCACACGTATGGCAATATCTTTTTCGTCTTCTAAAATTCCGGTGTATTTTTTCCCTGAAAGTTCTTCCACTTTAGCAATAAGCGGTGTAAAAACGTCGGTGTCGTAGTTTGATGATTTTCCCTGAAGGGCCATGCACAGACGTTCGAAGCCCATTCCGGTATCAACGTGTTGGGCAGGAAGTTTTTCAAGGGTTCTGTCGGCTTTTCTGTTGAATTCCATGAAAACGAGGTTCCAGACTTCCACTACCTGGGGATGATCGTTGTTCACCAGCTCCAGTCCTGAAACTTTAGCTTTTTCTTCAGGCGTTCTCAGGTCCACGTGGATCTCCGAGCACGGTCCACACGGTCCGCTTTCGCCCATTTCCCAGAAATTGTCTTTTTTGTTTCCGTTAATGATTCTGTCTTCGGAAATATGGGATTTCCAGAAATCATAAGCATCCTGGTCTCTTTCAAGGTTTTCTGAAGCGTCTCCTTCAAAAATGGTTACATATAAATTTTCTTTAGGAATTCCGTAGACTTCGGTAAGCAATTCCCAGGCAAAAGCAATAGCCTCTTTTTTAAAATAATCTCCAAAAGACCAGTTTCCCAACATCTCGAACATGGTGTGGTGATAGGTATCGCGGCCGACATCATCAAGATCATTGTGTTTTCCGGATACTCTCAGACACTTTTGCGTATCTGCAATTCTTGGAGCGGTAGGGGTTTTATATCCTAAGAAAAAGTCCTTGAACTGTGTCATTCCCGAGTTGGAAAACATGAGGGTAGGGTCGTCTTTCAGCACAATAGGAGCTGAAGGAACGATCAGGTGTCCTTTGCTTTTAAAATAATCTAAAAATTTTTGACGGATCTCTTGTGATGTCATCATATCTATGGCTTTGCTTTTTACAATTTTGATAAGTTGCAAATTTAATCTTTTTGATCCAATAGGAAAATATACTTTTTGTGTTTTAATTAAGTCTGAAAATCAGAGTTTCTGGATGGCTGATTACGATAGAAAGAAATTTAAGTTTTAAAGCTAAAATTTAAAAAAATTAAAACCATTTGTCTTCTATTTTCGTATATCATTATGTAGAAAATCAGATTCCGTATCCAATGATTGTTATAGACATTATCACTGATATATTATAATAAATTAGTCCGAAATTTGTAATGAGAAAGATGCGGATTTTGAAAAGGCAAAATATTTGAAATGAATAAAAAGATAAAAATGAAAAACATATTAATATTTCTCGGAATGATTCTGGGAATAGCAGTATTTGCAACGAGCTGCGGAGATTCAAAAAAAATGAAATCTACCGAAACAAAAAAAGAAAATGAGACCATTATGGACAACAAAAATGTAAAAGAAGTGTATTTTGCCGGAGGATGTTTCTGGGGGACCGAACATTTTTTCCAACAGATACGCGGTGTCGTAGGAACGGAAGTAGGATATGCCAACGGGAATAAGGAAAATCCAACGTATGAAGAGGTTGTGAGCCACACCACAGGCTTTGCGGAAACGGTAAAAGTAAAGTACGATCCGGAAGAAGTTGACCTTAAACTTTTAATTGATCTTTACTTTAAAACCATAGATCCTACCAGCCTTAATCAACAGGGCAATGACCGAGGAGACCAATACAGAACCGGAATTTACTCTACCGATAAGGAAACCGAAGCCATCGTAAAAGGTGAAGTGGCTAGGCTGGCAAAAAACTACAGCAAACCTGTACTTGTGGAAACGATTCCTTTGAAAAATTTCTATAAAGCAGAAGATTATCACCAGGATTACCTGGATAAAAATCCGGGAGGCTACTGCCACATCGAACCGGGATTATTTGAAATGGCAAGAAATGCCAACCCACCAAAGAAAAAAGAAGTGAAATATCAGAAACAGGATAAAAAAGTTTTAAAGGAAAAGCTGACTGCCGAACAATATAACGTAACTCAGGAAAACGGTACTGAAAGAGCCTTCCAAAACGAATATTGGGATGAAACCCGTGAAGGGATTTATGTAGACATTACAACCGGAGAGCCATTATTTATCTCTACCGATAAGTTTGAATCCGGCTGCGGATGGCCAAGCTTCTCAAAACCGATCACAAAACAACTGGTTGATGAAAAACTGGACCGTTCCCACGGAATGACGAGGGTAGAGGTGAGAAGTAAAACCGGAGATGCGCATTTGGGACACGTTTTCAATGATGGTCCTGCGGATAAAGGTGGACTTCGTTACTGTATCAACAGTGCTTCCCTGAAATTTATCCCGAAAGCGGAAATGAAAGAGAAAGGCTACGGAGAATATATTGCTCTGCTGGAGAAAGATAAAAAGTAATATTTTAAGTGAAGTGATTGAGGAGGCTGCCGAAAGGCAGTCTTTTCTTTTTATATCCGCGAGCTTGTGATGAAGAATATATAAAATAAAAAAGTGACCCGAAAAACGAATCACTTTATTATGTAAAGAATTAAATCTTAAATTTTGAATCTTGAATCTTGAATCAGACTTACCAGTCTCTTTTTCTTAAAATCCAGTATGAACCCACAATGAAGATCGCGCACCAAACCAGACAGGCAATCATGCTTTCCGTAGGGTAGTGGAATTCGTATTTCAGGCCCATCATCTTGGCCATGTTTAGCCTTAATATCGGATTTGGAATCAGGTTAGACATACTTGTTAAAGGAAAGAGATTCGAAATAAAAAAGTCATTCTGTAATACTTCATTTCTTTGAGCTTCCTGCATTCCCTGTACTTTAATGAATGTTTCTACTGTTGCTAGAATTCTCTCAGTTAACCAAATAGCAAAAAAAGTAAGAAAAACAAAAACAGATTTCCTTAGTAAAATAGAAAGAAACATCAGGAAACAGAAGAATGTAAAGAGTTTTACAAAATAGTTTCCGATAAAGAAAATTTCCTCAAAAACCTTCGCCGATTCAGTCGTATTTGAATATTGATAACCCAGAAACATTGTAATGGCAAAAACAATGATCGTAGAAATAATGGTGAAAATACTGATCGTAAGCAATTTAGAAGAGATAAACTCCTTTCTGCTCAGTCCGTCGATGGTATTCTGTTTAAACATCCTGTTGCTGAATTCCTGTGAAATGGAAAAAACAATGATCAGTCCCAGGAAAATCTTAAGCAAAGCCACAATATAAGTCGTAAAATTCCAGATTCCGGGGAAATTATAAATGCCCTGTTCTTTCAGGTTGATGGTTCCTCCGAAGAGATCAAAGTCGATCAGCCCGATGAAAAGCAATGCAATAAGAATAGCAAAATAAAGGATCGTAAAAATCTTGAATGGCTTATAATTCAGATTTTTGTAATATTCTAGTTTAAATAATTTTATCATGATTACTTCGTGTTTTTTACAAGTTCAAGGAATTGAGATTCTAGAGAAAGCTTTTTCTTCGATAAATGTGACAGGTAAATCCCCTGCTCAGCAAGCTTCCGGTTCAATGCCGAAGCCGAGATTGAAGCGTCGTCACGGATCTGCGCTTTCAGGATTTCACCGTCCTGATTGACCGCTGTAAACCATTGAAGTTCATTCAGCGCATTTAAAAGCAATGTATTGTTGTCTGCCTTCAATTCAAAATAGCCGTTGTTGGAAGTCATTTCATCCACCCTTCCGCAGTAAATTGAATTTCCTTCTTTAAGGACGATCACATGGCTGCAGATCTTCTCGATCTCATCCAGAAGGTGACTGGCAATAATAATAGTGATTCCCTTCTTGGCAATATTGCTGATGATCTCGCGGATCTGGATAATCCCTTCCGGATCCAGGCCGTTTGTCGGTTCATCCAGAATCATGACTTCCGGATTATTGAGCATGGCGGAAGCGATCGCCAGACGTTGTTTCATCCCCAGGGAGAATGTTTTAAAAGTGTCCTTTTTTCTTTCGAGAAGGCCGACCGTCTGAAGAACCTCATCAATTCTGTGGTAAGGAGTTCCTTTGATCTCGGCAACAATCTTCAGATTGGTTTCAGCGCTCAGATAAGGATAAAAGTTGGGTTGCTCAATAATAGCCCCGATTTTCTTCAGCGTATCCGGATCAGTTCCTTTCTTTCCAAACCAGTACCAGTCTCCGCTGGTAGGATTGATGGTGGAAAGCAGCATCCCGAAAGTCGTCGACTTTCCGCTCCCGTTGGGGCCCAGCAAACCGTAAACATTTCCTTTTTCGACATCAAAAGAAATATTGTTCACCACAACTCTCTTGAATTTTTTAGTAAGATTCTTTACTGATAAAATTTTTTCCATGTAATTTGTTTTACATCTTAATAGTATGTGGTAAGAACAATTTGTTACAGTTTTTGTGTTAAATCAATTCATATTTAATTTCAAATACGCTATTTTTGATTGTATTAATGGACAGTTATGAAATTAGTTGATTTAGCAAAAGAACTGAATGTTTCCGCGGAAGCCATCAAACAGTTCATCCAGGATTTTGATCTTGATCTCGTCGATTGTATCAGTACCAATTTTGAAATAAAAAAAGACTTTGAGAAATTTGCCCGTGAAAACATCGAGTTTTTAAGGCTTTATGAGAAAGATCTCGACAAAACCAAAACGCTCGAGCAGATCGCTGAAAAGATCAATCAGCCCAAAGAAAAGGTTGAAAAGGCAATTAAAGAATCAGATCCCAATATTTTTGATAACGGACTCTTTAAATCATCCATTTCCAGCTACGGAATCGACAACAGGCTGGGAGGGAATTATCAATTCGTGTACGATTATTTCGGGCATAAAACAAGCCTTCAGAAAAGAGATTTTATCGGATACCGCGATCTTTTTTTCTACATTTCCGGGATTCTGGAGCCGTTCCTGAATCCACAGCAGATCAAAGACTGGGGCATTAACAAACCGGCAGGAATCATCTTATATGGCCCGCCGGGAAGCGGAAAGATTTTCTGGGCTAATAAAATCGCCGAGATTATCGGCTATCAGTTTAAGGAAGTTAAAAAACATTACCTCGGAACTTCATTCGTAGACGGAACCCAGACCAACTTCAATGACTTCCTCGTCGCCATGATGAAAGAAGATAAAGTATTGCTTTTTATTGAGGATTTCGACAATATCATGATGGCCCGGAAAGCAGATAACAATGTCGCGTCGTGCAATCTTGAAACCCAGGAAATCATTCTCCACCACATTTCAAAATTTGAGCAGGAAGAGCTGCTGATGGTAGGCTCTGCCAATTCTGTGGCAGAAATCGATGAGGAAATTCTGGCTCCCGGAAGATTTGATGTAATGATTCCTGTTTTTCCTCCGAATCTTGCCGAAAGATCAGAGATTATTTTGTACGCCATGACCAAAAATCTGGAGAAAGACTCGCTTTTATTTAAAATTTTAAAAAACAACAAAGCCGATAAAATCCCTTTCTGGCACAGCATTTCTGCTCAGATGAAAGTGTTCAGCAATACCATGCTGATCGATTTTACGCAAAGCCTAAAGAAAAGAATCAAAAATCTTTACCAGAAAACAAGAAACGAAAACCTGAAGATCGACCAGAATCTTTTAAAGGGCGCTCTAAGAGATGCCGCAGGAAAGCTGACGGAAGAATACCTCGATCAGATCGCCAGATTTTTGAGCGATGTCATCATCAATAATTTCGACCAGTTTCAGAACAGGGTAAAAGATCTTAAGACCGAGCTGGATGCCTATCGCGTAGTTGAAGAGCCGCGAAGAGTGATCGGTTTTTCCCATAATGAGGAGGAAGGCAAAACTGATGGCCTCCACAAAGGATAAACGGAATAAAATTTCTTATTTTTGCAAAAATAAAAAATCGTGATAAACAGCGACCATATAAAAGAAATTCAGTCAAGAATTGATGACCTCCACAAATATCTTCAGATCGATAAAAAGAAGATTGAAATAGCCAATGATGATGAAAAAACGGCAGCTCCTGAATTCTGGGACAATCCGAAAGAGGCAGAAGCATTCCTGAAGCAGCTCCGTTCCAAAAAGAAATGGGTGGAAGCTTACGAGGAAATTCATACACAGTTTGAAGATATACAGGTTCTCGTAGATTTTGCCAAAGAAGATCCCGATTCCGAAAAAGAACTCGACGAAACTTTCCCCCAGCTGGTAGAGAAAATAGAAGACCTTGAGTTCAAGAATATGCTTTCCAATGAAGGTGACGAACTTTCTGCTGTCTTACAGATCACGGCCGGAGCCGGAGGTACCGAAAGCTGCGACTGGGCTTCGATGCTCATGAGAATGTACACCATGTGGGCAGAAAAACAAGGCTACAAAATCCGCGAGCTGAACTTTCAGGAAGGGGATGTTGCCGGCGTAAAAACCGTAACACTCGAGATTGAAGGAGAATTTGCCTTCGGATATCTTCGCGGAGAAAACGGGGTGCACAGGCTCGTAAGGATTTCCCCTTTCGATTCCAACGCGAAACGCCATACCAGTTTTGTTTCGGTATACGTTTATCCTTTGGTAGATGATACCATTGAAATCAACATCAATCCGGCCGATATTTCCTTTGAAACGATGAGGTCTTCCGGAGCCGGTGGACAGAACGTAAACAAGGTGGAGACCGCCGTTCGTCTCCGTCACGCTCCGACCGGGATCATCATTGAAAATTCAGAATCCCGTTCCCAGCTTCAGAATAAAGAAAAAGCCATGCAGTTGCTCCGTTCCAGATTATACGAAATGGAACTGGAAGAAAGAATGAAAGCCCGGAATGAGATTGAAGCCAACAAAATGAAAATCGAGTGGGGAAGCCAGATCCGTAATTACGTGATGCATCCTTATAAACTCGTTAAAGATGTACGTTCAGGATACGAAACCTCCGATGTCGATTCTGTGATGAACGGAAATCTTACCCCGTTCCTGAAAGCATTCCTCATGGCCGACGGAACCGCCGTTTCAGAGGACGATATGGACTTGTAATTCCCATGTTTAAATTTCGTTAAAATCTGAGAATAAATTTCGGAATGACGTTTATTAATCCTATTTTTGTTACTTATCAAAACGTATGGAAGATTTCAATAATTGGAAAGATTTATTAAACCCTGAGTTTTATATAAAGCTTGGTGGATTTTGGCTTATTCTGTTTATTATTTTTGCTGAAACAGGTCTTTTTGTAGGATTTTTTTTACCGGGAGACTCACTGCTTTTTGTTTCGGGGATCTATTCCATCGACATCATGAGAGAAACTTTCGGATCTACAGGAAGTGATTTCTTCGACACGTTTATTCTGGCCTCGGCTGTTGCCATAGCGGCGATCATCGGAAATGAAGTGGGCTATTATTTCGGAAGAAGAGCAGGTTCTGCTTTATATAAAAGACCGGATACCTGGTTATTTAAGAAAAAATATCTGTATCAGGCTCACGATTTCTTCGAAAAGAACGGAGCACTGGCCATCATTATGGCAAGATTCCTGCCGGTAGTGAGAACTTTCGCGCCGATCGTTGCCGGGATCGTGAAAATGGATAAAAAAGATTTCCTGAGAGATAACGTCATCGGTGCTGTACTTTGGTCTTTCTTACTGATTTTCGCCGGTCACTACCTTGATAAATTGTTCATCGACCAATTCGGAATCGACCTTAAGAAAAAGCTTGAGCTTATCATCATCGTTATCGTACTGATCACAACAGTTCCGGTAATCCTTAAGTTTTTGTTTGGAAAAAAACAGGATTTCTCAAAATATGAAAACCATAAATTCGACGACGAAGAATAAGAATGTAATGTAAATAATACCAGCCTGCTCAACGAGCAGGCTTTTTTTATGAATTAATTGAAAACCATCAACCATCAGCGATCACCCATCATCAATCAATCATCACCCATCACCCATCACTCATCTTTAATCCATTCCAGAATATTGGGATAAATAATGCGGTCTCTCTTTTTCTTGTTGAAAAACCTTGCGGCATGTCCCGTGTTTTTCATGAATACCAGTTTATGAGGGACCTTATTCGCCGTGAGCGCAGAGTCTAAGGCCAGGCCCTGTTTCTGATTGACCAGAAAATCCTGGTTTCCCTGGAATATCAGGGTAGGAACATGGGAAATATTCGCGATAGGGCTTGCCTTTCTGAATTCCTCGGAAATATTTTTCCTTTTAAATGGGCTTCCGACAACAGATTGTACGGTTGGAGAAGAATATTTGGAATAAAATGAATTTAAATATTCCGGGGAATAAAAATCGGTAGGAGCGCTCAAAGCAATGATCTTAAGGATTTGCTCCGGATTCCGGTAACCGTACAGTAAAGCGAGATGGCCGCCGGCACTTTCGCCAAGAAGAATGTAATGGTCGGGCAGAAGTTCTGCTTTTCCGGCCAGTTCATTGAACTTTTTTATGACGGAAGCGATGTCCTCAAGCTGCTCACGGTAGGTGATCTTTTTCGATTTTGAAACCAGCCGGTAGTTCATGTTAATGCTTGGGATATTATTTTCGAACAGCATTTTCTGGAGCTGAATCATGTGCTCTTTACGCCCGTACTTCCAGGCACCGCCATGAACCATCAGGACAACGGGCGAATCTGCCGGATAATCCGACGGAAGGAAAACATCCATCTTCTGTCTTTTATCTTCGCCGTACTTCAGGTTGTAAATTTTCTGCTCGTTATTCGTTCCTACCCAGACCCTGAATTTTGTATTGCAGGAATTTAATACAAAGCTGATCAGTCCCAGAACGAAAAAATGATACTTAAGAATCAGCTTTTTCATGAAATAAATTTACGGATAATTGATTCAAATAGAAAATCGTTCAAAAACTTTAACAGAATCTTTACCATTGCATCAATAAGAATTGTTGTTCAGCCTTTCGGGTTCGCCGACGGACCCTTTAGCCTGAAAATTGAGTCTTTAAGATTCATCGTCGAGTCTAAAAGACTGGTTTTTGATGCTTTTAGGCTGGTTAACGAGTCTTTAGCCTGGAATTTGAGCCTTTCAGGCTCGTCGTCGAGTGTAAAAGACTGGTTTTTGACTCTTTTTTACTCAACATCGAGTCTTTTAGTCTCAAATTTGAACCTTTTAGATTCGTCATTGAAGGTAAAAGCGTGGTTTTTGAACCTTTCAGGCTGGTTTATGAGCCTTTTAGCCTGAAATTTAAATCTTTTAATGTTTGCAACTCAAGATAAAAGGTGGTGTTTAATGATTTTAAACTGATGGATAAGTGTTTTTGTATGAAATTTGAGTTCCTGTCATTGAATGAGCAGCACTTTACTATTCTAAATAGTAGAACGAAGAACAATAGTTTTTAAAATCTTTGATTTTTAATCTGATGTGCTTTAAAATACACGCCATTTTTTAACTAAAAAATCTAATGTGCCTGATGTGTTAGAGATTTTACTTCTTTTGTGGTTAAAAATCAACATCAATATAAGCGGTTAATGAGTTTTAACCGGTAGCAATTCACTGATATATTTTGAGCCGGATCAAATTAATGAGAATTCAACCGGGGGTTCATATTAATTCTTCCAAAACCTCGATGAAATCATCGAATGAATCAAATTAAATAATTATTTTTGTTTAACAATTATTAAAAAAATATTAAAATCTATGGCATCTGGTTTTTTTGCTATTTTGGATGACATCGCAGCTTTGATGGACGATGTGGCAGTAACGAGTAAAATTGCGACTCAAAAAACAGCAGGAATTCTGGGCGATGATCTGGCGGTAAATGCCGAAAAGGCAACCGGATTTCTTTCGTCGCGCGAGCTTCCGGTGTTGTGGGCCATCACCAAAGGTTCTTTCATCAATAAACTGATTATCCTGCCTATTGTGTTTTTACTCAATTGGGCGTATGCTCCGGCGATCAATTACGTCCTGATCCTGGGTGGTTTGTATCTGGCATTTGAAGGGATGGAAAAAATCATCGAATATCTGTTCCACCGCAACAAAAAAGGCCATGAAGTGGAGGAGGAAATCGAAGATACTAAAGGGCAGAGTCCTGAAGAAATAGAAAAGGCTAAAGTGAAATCAGCCATTACCACAGATTTTATTTTATCAATCGAGATTGTCATCATCGCTTTGGGGACGGTTCTTGAAGAAAGTCATCCCTTTATCACACAGATTCTCGTAACGAGTTTAGTGGCTTTTATCGCTACCGTAGGCGTTTATGGGATTGTGGCATTGATCGTAAGAATGGATGATGCCGGGTTCAAATTAATCAAAAAGAGTAATGACAAAGGGTTTTTCGGAAAGTTGGGCCATTTGCTGGTAAAAGCTTTGCCGATTGTCATTAAAGCATTAGGTGTTATCGGAACGATTGCACTGATCCTGGTTGCCGGAGGAATTTTTGCCCACAGAATCGATTATTTTCATCATCTTTTTCCTGAGTGGCCGGCTGTACTGAAAGAACTGGTTTTCGGACTGGCAGGCGGGCTTCTCGCCGTAGCGTTATTTACCGCAGGAAAAAGAATCTATTCATTAGCGGTAAAAAAATAAATTGGAGAAATAGTATTTAATGAGGCTGCCTATGTTGGGTGGCCTCCTTTTTTTTAGTCAAAAATAAACATGAAATTTTTATGCTCCGGAGGAGCAATATCTGTGTAGCAAAAATACGATTAAATCAGTAAGCACGCCGGAGGTGTGCTATAAATGAGATAGAACTCCTACGGAGTTCTGATATGAGAAATAGATTGATGTAGTTCTACACAGATATTGCTCCTATGGAGCAAATCAAAATGCTGGATTTTGGCACTATGTCGTAAAGTTATTAAAACTATTTCTTTAAAAGCTCTTCCATCTTTGCCATCATCTCATCTTTTTCCTTCAGCATTCTTTCGTATAATGCAATTTTTTCATCATAAAGCTCGACGACTTTGTCAATGGGATTGAATGTTGGATGAAAGTTATATGCAATTCCAGTTGAACCTTCATGATTGGTAATTGTATTGGATATAATATTAATCGCCTGTTCTTCATCAAAATTCTGAAACGCCTCCACCGGGATTTTCAGCACGTCGGAAATTTTCTTCAACAGGGTTTCTTCTACCACGTCTTTCTGTTCAAGCAAAGATATTTTCTTCTGGTTCCAGTCTTCGCCAAGATCAAAGGCGAGGGCCTCCTGTTTGATGCCGAGCATTTCCCTGAAGCGTTTGATATTTCTGCCCTGATGTATTTTCTGTTCCATTTGTCTTTTTTTAATGTTGATTTTGAAATTGAAAGTAAATATAAAGAAATATGCTAAAACCTAAAAGTTTACTTCAGGAATAAAATACACAGCATGATCGGGCGCAGACGGTAAATTATCCGGACTGCCGACATATTATCAGCAATAAAAAAAGGATTCCCGAGAGAATCCTTGATGTATTTTAGTTAAATAAGTCTTTTACTTTATCGAAAAAAGTTTTTTCCTTTCCGGATGGTTCGGCAACCATTTCGCCGCTGCTCATTTGCTTTTCAAAGAAATCTTTCTGTTCTTTTGTGAGCTTCTGAGGGGTCCATACATTAATGTGAATAAACATATCTCCCGTTCCATAGCTGTCGATACTTGGAAGTCCTTTGCCTGCAAGTCTGAGGATTTTCCCCGACTGTGTTCCGGCGTCTACGGTGATCTTCACTTTTCCGCCAACGGTTGGTACTTCTCTTTTCGTTCCCAATGCCGCTTCGGCGAATGATATGTAGAGTTCCTGGTGAAGATTGTCTCCCTCTCTTTTGATGGTTTTATCGACTTCCTCCTCGATGATCACCAAAAGGTCTCCCGGAATTCCTCCGAAAGGCGCGTCATTCCCTTTTCCTCTTACATTAAGCTGGATGCCGTCTCTTGCTCCCGCCGGAATATTGATGGTTACTTCCTCTTCCTCTTTAATAAGGCCCTGTGCATTGGCTCCTGCAGGAATTTTATCGGCCACTTTACCGATTCCCTGACAGGTTCCACAGGTAGTCTGTGTCTGCATCTGCCCGAACATGGTATTCATCACTTTAAGCTGAACTCCCGAACCGCCGCAGGTAGGGCAGACTTTTGAAGTCGCGCCGGCTGCCGTTTTCATCTTTTTGACTTTGATGGTCTTCTGCGTTCCGTTGACCATTTCGTCGAGGTTCAGCTTAATTCTGATTCTTAAATTGGAACCTTTTACCTGCTGACGACCACCGCCGCCACCGCCAAATCCTCCGAAGCCACCGCCGAAAATATCACCAAACTGGCTGAAGATATCTTCCATATTCATTCCGCCGCCGAAACCGCCGCCGCCGAAACCACCGTTTCCTCCGACTCCTGCATGGCCGAACTGGTCGTATCTCGCCCGCTTCTGTTCGTCACTCAGCACTTCATAGGCTTCTGCCGCTTCCTTAAATTTTTCCTCTGCTTCCTTATCGCCCGGATTTTTATCAGGGTGATATTTGATAGCCATTTTCCGGTATGCTTTTTTTATCTCGTCGGCCGATGCAGATTTGCTGATCTCAAGAACCTCGTAATAATCTCTTTTTGACATGTCTCTTCTATAATTGATTATTGATAAATGATAATAGATATTTAAAATGGGTAAATAAATGAATGTACATCAATTATCACTCATCATTTATCATTCATGAATTTAATTTCCTGTTACTACTTTTGCAAAACGAATCACTTTATCTCCCAAAGTGTATCCTGTTTCAATGACGTCCACTATTTTACCTTTAAGGTCTTCCGATGGCGCAGGAATCTGAGTGATTGCTTCATGGAAATCTACGTTGAAACTGTCGCCGGCGTTCACTTCCATGGCTTTCAGTCCTTTTTCCGTCAGCTTGCTCTTGAATTTGTTGTAGATCAGTTCAACCCCCTGTAGATCCGAAGGGTTTCCGTTTTTGGCGATTTCCTTCAACGCTCTTTCAAAGTCATCCAGAACACCCAGCATAGAGACCATCATATCCTGATTGGCATATTGGAAAAACTCCATTTTTTCTTTGGATGTTCTTTTTTTATAGTTTTCAAATTCGGCGTACAGTCTGATGTAACGGTCTTTTTCTTCTGCCAAAAGTTCCTCTGCAGTAGGTTTTGCTGTCACATTGTCTTCCGATGCCGCTTCATTCTGAATAGTCGTTTCTTCCTGATTATTGATGCTTTCTTCGTTGATATCCTGATTTTCCATAATTCAATATTTATTTGGGTTAGTATTGACAAACAGTCTGCCAAAAGACGAAGGGTGACAATAAGGCAGATAAAGGATGGAAGTTGGAAGTGAGAAGTTAGAGGTTAGAGGTTTGCGCTAGAAAATCAATTATAAATGATCAATTATCAAGTATCAATTATCAATCATCAATCATCATTCATCATTTATTTTTTATTAGAAATCTTCATCATCAGATTCTAAATTCCATGGCTGAAAAACGTCTGATACAGAAGATACAAATTTAAAACAATGATGATAAAAGAAATAATCCAGACACAGATTTTGAGAAAAGGTTTATTGACGAATTCTCCCATTTTGGCTTTGTCATTCGTGAACATTACCAAAGGAACAACCGCAAAACTCAGTTGCATTGATAATATTACCTGGCTTAAGACCAAAAGCTCCGTAGTTCCTTCTTCACCATACAAAATGGCTACGATCAATGCAGGAATTACAGCGATTAATCTGGTAATCAGGCGTCGCAACCAGGGTTTTAATTTAATATTTAAAAAGCCTTCCATGACGATCTGGCCCGCAAGAGTTCCTGTTAAGGTAGAATTCTGTCCTGAAGCCAGTAAAGCGATGGCAAAAACAATACTGGCCATTGATGCTCCTAAAATAGGAGTCAGCATTTTATAGGCATCATGGATGTCTGCCACATCGTGATTCCCGGAGACATGAAAAGTAGCGGCTGCCATGATAAGGATGGCTCCATTAATGAAAAAAGCAAGCATCAGGGAAACGGTACTGTCTAAGGTAGCAAACTTGATCGCTTCTTTTTTGCCTTCGGCATTACGGGGATAATCTCTTGTCTGCACGATGCTGCTGTGTAAATAAAGGTTGTGAGGCATTACGGTAGCACCTAATATTCCTATTGCAATATAGAGCATGGCAGGATTCTGAATAATCTCTGCTTTAGGTACTAATCCTCCCAGAAGCTCATTGACCGCCGGTTTTGAAATAACCAGTTCATAGATAAAGCAGGCAAGAATAATAAAGATGAGTCCGCCGACAATACTTTCGATCCACCGGAAGCCTTTGGCCTGTAGCAGTAAAATAAAGAGCACATCGATGGTGGTAATCACAATTCCCCATGTCAAAGGAATTTGAAAAAGAAGGTTTAAGGCAATGGCAGAGCCGATTACCTCCGCAAGGTCACAGGCTGCAATCGCAATTTCACAGAATATCCATAACATAAAATTGGTGGTTGGACTAAAGTGGTCTCTGCAGGCCTGTGCAAGGTCTCTTTCTGCGACAACGCCGAGTTTTACGGAGAGATGCTGCAGGACCATTGCGAAGATGTTTGAAATCAATATTACCGAGAGCAGGGTATAACCAAATTGTGCGCCTCCGGCAATATCGGTTGCCCAGTTTCCGGGATCCATATATCCTACGGCAACCATAAGCCCCGGACCTGCAAAAGCAAGATATTTCCTCCAGAAACTGCCGTTTTGGGGAACTTTTACAGACGAGTAAACTTCGGATAGTGAGTGTGATGTTTTATCTTTACGCCAGGCGTTTTTTAAATTCAGATTCATAAATGTTAGGAATGACTAACAAATGTAATTAAATAAATGAATACTACAAAATCATAAACAAAGATCCCGAAAATATTCCGGGATCTCAGGTGATATTTTTTTAAGATCTATTTTGCAAATCTTACGGCCATTTTACGGTCAACAGCTCTTTCTGTATCGGAAGCTGAAGCATCTACCGTCGCAAATTGACTACCGTATCCGTCTGCTCCGGTAATTTGGGAACCGACGCCTTGTTTTTCAAGCCATGATCTGATGAAGTTTGCGCGGTCAGCAGATAATTTTTGATTTTTAGTCTCGTCTCCGGTTTTGTCGGTGTATCCTCCGATTTTTATCTTTGCATCAGGATAAGCTTTTAAAATGGCTACCAGGTTTTGAAGCTGACCTTCAGATCCGGCTTCAAGTTCGTTGGCGCTTCCCATTTTAAAGTTTACATGGTCGAAATTATACCAAGTATCTTTCAGGGCGTTGTCATCCTTAGCGTTTTTATAACCGTCAGATTTTAAAAAGGCGATCATTCGGTCTTCCATTCCTCCTTTGTAGCCTTTTAATGGAGTTCCGTTCAGGTCAATATTTTCATCGACTTTAGTCATGGCCATGCCAGAAGCGGTATCGGAAGCAGATCGTGTCGTTACCGTATCCGTAACTACATTTCCGGAGTCCGTAACGGTAGTTGTTGTGGTTGTTTCTTTTTTATCGCACTGTTTCCAGATGAAATAGGCTGCGGCAATCAGTAGCAACAAGGGCAAAAGCCATTTCCATATAGATCCGCTATCAGAGGTAGTCGGTCTGTTCGGGAACGTTCCATCCATGGCAGTACTTCTGGTGACTTTAACTTTTGGTTCTTCCTCAGTCGGCATTTTAATGGCATCTTTATCATTATCAAACTTATATCTTGCATCCCAGTCACCCATACTCAGAGAGGCAAATGACAGGCCTGCAGGAAGTAGTGTTGAAACAATTCCTTTCTGATCGCTGAGAAGTTTGGAAATTCCCGATTTATCGAGATTGTTGTCGGCAGCATACTTACCAATTGTACCTACAGCTGCTCCGGTTACCAGGTTCAGAAGACTGCTTGAAGAATTGCTGCCGATTCCTGCATACGTGGCAATGGAATCCACAAGCCCGGTGATTTTATCGCCAAATATTTGGGTTAAAATACCTGCAACAGAAGAATTATCAGTAGTATTTCCTGCAAGATTTTCTAAAATCCCGCTTGATGATGGGTTCATGATGGCATCCAGAACAAGTGGATTATCTGAATTATTAGCCAGACCTCCCACAACAGCAGGCAGTAATCCGCCGATGGCTTTGGAGATTCCGGCTTCACTTTCTCCGTACTGTGAGGAAACCTGTGAAACCATAGCCGGTCCAAGCTGTCCTTTAATGAGATCAATAATGTTTAGAGACATAATAAAATATTTTGAGATTAATGTGCTGTAATGCAATCAAAAATTTGTCCAAAACCTTATATTTAAAAAAAATCTGCAAAAACCGACCGGTTTTTGCAGATTTAATATTGTTTTTACGGATGTTATTAGTATGCTTTTGCAAACAAAACTCTTCTTGCCGAAGGTTTTCCGGAAATCAAAGAAATTCCCTCTTCAATATCATCATCTAAAGGAATACATCTGATCGTCGCTTTGGTTTCTTCCTTGATCTGCTCCTCTTCTTCTGCCGTCCCGTCCCAATGGGCGTAGATAAATCCTCCTTTTTCTTCCAGAACTTTTTTAAATTCATCATAGGAATCAACTTTGGTGATGTTGTCTTTTCGGAAGCTGGCAGCTTTAGTGTAAAGATCTTTTTGAATCGTTTTCAATAACTCTTCAATATAAGAATCGAGTCCTTCGATAGAACGAACTT
This sequence comes from Chryseobacterium endophyticum, assembly GCF_056333165.1. Classification (NCBI taxonomy): domain Bacteria; kingdom Pseudomonadati; phylum Bacteroidota; class Flavobacteriia; order Flavobacteriales; family Weeksellaceae; genus Chryseobacterium; species Chryseobacterium endophyticum. Next base: position 385,758 of record NZ_JBWGXE010000004.1, on the reverse strand, counting down.
CTTTGGTAAGGTTGTCTCTTCTTGCAATTTCTACCGATTTGTTTTCCAGGTCTCTTGGCCCCATTGCTATTCTTACAGGAACGCCTTTCAGTTCATATTCGGCAAATTTCCAGCCCGGTTTATTTTGCGTGTCATTATCAAATTTTACGGAAATTCCTTTTGCTCTTAGTTTAGCCTGGATGTCCAATGCAACCTCACTGATCTGTTCCAATTGTTCTTCTCCTTTAAAAATAGGAACAATAACCACCTGAATAGGAGCCAATGTAGGAGGCAGCACCAATCCGAAATCATCGGAGTGGGTCATAATTAAAGCGCCCATCAAACGGGTCGATGTTCCCCAAGAGGTTGCCCATGCATATTCGATTTTTCCTTCTTTATTGGTGAATTTTACATCAAAAGCTTTGGCGAAATTCTGTCCCAGGAAGTGGGAAGTTCCGGCCTGAAGTGCTTTTCCGTCCTGCATTAAGGCTTCGATACAATACGTCTCGTCAGCCCCAGCAAATCTTTCTGATGGTGTCTTTAATCCCTGAATAACCGGCATGGCCATAAAATTTTCTGCAAAATCGGCATATACTTTATTCATTTTTTCAGCTTCTTCTACGGCTTCATCCTTGGTAGCGTGAGCGGTATGCCCTTCCTGCCAAAGAAACTCAGCCGTTCTCAGGAAAAGACGTGTTCTCATTTCCCAACGGACCACATTGGCCCACTGGTTGATTAATATCGGTAAATCTCTGTAGGATTGGATCCAGTTTTTATAAGTGTTCCAGATAATGGCTTCCGAAGTAGGACGAACGATCAGTTCTTCCTCAAGCTTGGCATCAGGATCTACAATAAGCTTTGACGGATTGTCCGGGTCTGTTTTTAAACGGTAATGGGTAACAACAGCACATTCTTTGGCAAAACCTTCTGCGTTTTTTTCTTCAGCCTCAAACAGGCTCTTGGGCACAAATAGGGGGAAATATGCATTTACGTGACCTGTCTCCTTGAATTTTTTATCCATTTCATCACGCATTTTCTCCCAGATCGCATAGCCGTATGGTTTGATGACCATGCATCCTCGTACTCCAGAGTTTTCAGCTAAGTCGGCTTTTACCACCAACTCGTTATACCATTTGCTGTAATCTTCGCTTCTTGAGGTTAATTTTGCCATTAATTTTTTTTTAATTTTTTTAACTTTTCGCTATTATTGTTATCTAAAAATAAAAATCTATTTTTGATAGATTTTTGTACCACGGGTGATGGTACATTTTTGGTACATTTTGCAAATATAATTTAAATAAAAAATTTTTACGTTATCATGAAAAGAAATATACATAAAAATTTGCTTGGCATGCTAAAATCCAGGGGGATTCTGGCGGTGGCAGGCGGATTGTTACTTGTGTCCTGCGGCGCCCAGATGGGTGGATACAGCGAGACGGATGGCGTTTACTACGACCCGAATAAAGACACTCTTCCTGAAGGAGTTATTATTAACGACAGGGGCAACAGAGTAGGAGAAGATTACGACTACTATCAGGAAGATTCTAACCTTATTCAAAATGCAGAGGCAAATTCAAGAGAAGGACGGTACAACGACTGGAACAACTACAACTGGAACACAACGGCTACGGATTCCGACTGGGGAATGTATGCGGGCAGCCAGACCAACTACTACGATAATTCGTGGGGCTGGGGTTCTCCCTGGGGCTGGGGTGGCGGCTGGTATGGAGGATATAATCCTTACTGGGGCTACGGCGGCGGCTGGGGCATCGGTCTTTCATGGGGAGGCTCATGGGGCTGGGGCGGCGGCTGGAATATGGGCTGGGGATACTCACCTTACTGGGGCTATAACCCTTATTGGGGCTGGGGAGGATATAATCCTTACTGGGGCTACGGCGGCTACTGGGGAGGAGGCTACTACGCTCCTTACCGAAGAAGCGGGATGAACGGAAGAGGTTTCAATTCTTATAACGGCAGCTTTGCCAATAAATATGGCGTAACTTCAAATTCCGGTGGTTTCAGAAGAAATACGGATAATACAGGCGGTTTTAGGAACAGTGGTAATTCTGGCGGTTTCAGAAATTCCGGTAACAACGGAGGATTCAGACAGGGAAATACCAATGGTGGTTTCAGAAATCAAACAGGGATAAGACCTCAGGGAGGCTTCCGTAATCAGGGACAGCCAAGACCAAACTACAATTATCAGCAGCAATCTCAACCTCAGCCAAGAAATGAAGGGGGATTCAGGAATAATAACGGTGGCTTTAACAATTCCAACAGCGGAGGCGGCTTCAGATCAGGAGGCGGAGGCTTCGGTGGCGGAGGCGGCGGCGGATTCAGATCCGGTGGCGGTGGAGGCGGAGGCTTCCGAGGTGGCAGATAATTTAAATTAATAACTATTCAAAAAAATAATGTTAAAAAAATCTTTAGCAATAATGAGTATTTCTGCAGCATTTTTTGCGCAGGCTCAAGATGTTTCTGTGATTAGAAATACGGTGGATGTATATTCAAATGCTCCTAATGTAGGTTCAGCTAAATTTAATGCAATGGGCGGATCAAACGGTGCTCTGGGTGGTGATGCAAGTTCTTTGCTTACCAACCCTGCAGGTTTGGGAGTTGCTATCTCAGGGGAGGTTTCAGGAACGCTTTCTATCACAAGCAATAAAAATACGTCTTCATTCGCAGGATCGTCTTACAGTTATAATAATAATCAAGGGGATCTTGGAAATATCGGTGCTGTCATGACATTTCAGCTCATGACTGAAAGTGCGTGGAAATTCGTAAATATCGGGGTTAATTATTCGAACCAATCGATTGATAACTATATCGACACTCCAGGAAATAATAATTTAATCTATGATTTCCCGGATAACACAAGCTCTTCTTTTGCAGCACATTCTTACGAACGTAGCGGATACGTTTCAAAGACAAGCGTTGGGGTAGGAGCCAACTATAACAATAATTTCTACCTCGGAGCAGGTCTTAATTTTTTTAATTCATCCGTGGAGCAGTGGGATACTGCTACCTTAAGATCATTATCAAATGGAGGTTTGGAAAACTTCAACAAACAGAATACGCCTTTTTCTGAAAGAGGGAACGGTTTTTCGGCATCACTGGGGGTAATTGGAAAGTTAAGTCCAAACTTCAGATTGGGAGCCGCATTAGAAACGCCTACTTTCTGGAATATTACCAGAGGTTATAATTTCTACAATGATCCTATCTATGGCGATGATTATGCTTCTGAAGACAGAAAATTAACCTCTCCATTAAAAGCTACAGTGAGTGCCGCATTCATTGCTAATAAAAGTTTTGCATTAAACGTTGATTACACATTAGGTTTGACAAGACCAAAATATAAAGTGTACGGTGGTGCGGAAACAGAACTAAATGATTTCTTTAAAGACAACTATAAAAATCTTTCAGAATTAAAAATTGGAGCTGAATACAGATTAAAACAGTTCAGATTAAGAGGAGGATATGCGTATGCTTCAAGTCCGTTTGATGCCCTTACAGTTGACCGGTATACGGATAACGGAGGCGTTGCGCAAGGACAATCTTACAGTAATCTGATTCTGAATGACAGAAATGCTTTGTCACTTGGTTTAGGATATGATTTCAGATCGTTCTATATCGATGCTTCTTATCAGAATGTAACTTCAAAATACAGCAATCCGTTTTTATATGGTGTAATTGATAATAATTACGAAGCAGGCTATTATTCCCCAACCCGTTTGATTTCCAGTGATGCTTACGCTGTATCAGATGTAAAAAATGTAAGAAACAATTTCTTTATTACATTTGGATGGAAATTTTAATTTAAATAAGAATATTATCTATAAGAAAAGCTCCGGATTTTTTTCGGAGCTTTTTGTATTTAAATATAAAAATTAATTAATGATTTAATGATGATGACCTACGTGAGAGTGGTCGTGGAAAAGATGCATCGTCAGCGCCAGTGAAACCCCGAGGATGACCAAGCCGATTTTTACCCAGTCGATGTTATGGCTTTTATTGCTTTCAAAGATAATAACGGAAGAAATGTGAAGGAAAATTCCGCCTACAACAGCCAGAAAGTAGGGCTGCAAATCGGGATTGAAGTAATTCCCAAGAAGCATTCCCATCGGTGAAGCCAGCGCAAATAGGGCAACAATCAGCAATGAAGGATAAGAAGGTGTCGTCCTGGCTTCATGTCTTCTGTTGAATAAAAATGCACCCAATATAAATGAAATCGGTAGGTTGTGAAAAACAATTCCCCACAGATAAGGTGAAAGCTGGTGTTCATCGTTTGCCAAAGGAATCCCTTCAATAAAGGCGTGGATGAAAAGTCCTACCATTAATGCTAAGGGAAGGATATTGTGGTCGCTGTGGTGGTGGAAATGTCCGTGCTCAAAGCCTTTGGTCAGGGCTTCCAGAACCATTTGCAGAAGCACTCCGATAATGACGAAGATCCCTAAACTGCTTCCGGTTTCCGCGGTGTATACTTGTGGAAAAACCTCATTAAGGCAAATGGTAATAAGAAATCCGGCACTTAGAATCAATAAATTCTTCGCCAGTTTTTCTTTTTTACCGAAATGCTTTCCAAGAACGGCGCCTGAAATGACACTTAAGATCAGTAAAACAACTGTTATCATTTTTTCTTAAATAAATTTATGCAACGGGGCGAGTTTTCTTTGTTAAATTCACCCAACTGATAATCTCCCCAGATTTTAATCCTTTCAAATCCGCATTCTTCAGCATACGAATTGATGGCTTCCCGTGTGTGAAGTTTTACCTTTTCAAAAAAATGGTAAGCCTTTCCCTGGTCTTCAAACCGAATGTCTTTAATAATATGTCTGCCTTCTATTTTTTTAGTAATATGGAATTCCAGATCTCCGCGTAAGATTTTAGACTCAGGAACCATATTTTTCCGTACAAATTCTTCATTCAGGTAATCAAGAACAAAAAAACCTTCCGGTTTCAAAACATTATAAACAGACTGAAAAACCTTTCTGTCATCACTTTCGTGATCAAAATACCCGAAACTTGTAAAGAGGTTGAAAACCGCATCCACAGGGTCCGCATATACCTGGTTTCTCATATCGTGAACTGCAAAAGAAAGCGTTTCATTTTCAAACTGCTTGTCATAGGTGATGCTTTGCCCGGAAAGATCCAGTCCCAAAACATCATATCCCAATTTATTAAGAAAAACAGAGTGTCTTCCTTTTCCGCAGGCGAGGTCGATAATCTTAGAATTTGGTGGCAGTTGAAGGTCTGCCGTAAGTTTTGTAATAAAATTTTCTGCTTCCGTATAATCTCTGTTACTATAGAGCAAATGATAATAAGGGGTATCAAACCAAGATTCAAACCATTCCATAATGCAAAAATAACTAAATTTGTGCGGTAAAATGAAAAAGTATTTAACATTGAAAGATCGAAATATTCAATGAGACAATAATTGTAATACCTAATCTTTTAGTTTTTAAATATTTAAACTTTTAATAATTAATTATGGATACAGAAAATATAAAAATTCAGATAAAAACATTCTTCGGACTCGAGCAGATTCTTGAGGAAGAAATCAAAAAACTGGGCGGAAGAAAAGTTGAAGTTAAAAACAGAGCGGTGAATTGTGAAGGCGACCTAGGTTTTTTATACAAAATAAACTATTCTGCAAGAACGGCCTTGAAAATTTTAGTTCCGATACATGAGTTTAAAGCCTTTAATCAGCATCAGTTTTATGACAGGCTTTTTAATTTTAATTGGGAAGAATTCATGGATGTTGACCAGTCGTTTGCGATTGATGCCACGGTGAATTCGGAGACTTTCAAACATTCACAGTTTGTCACTCTGAAAATGAAAGATGCTATTGTTGATTATTTTCAGGAGAAATTCAAGAGACGTCCAAATGTAGAGACAAGGAGTCCGGATATTAAATTTCATCTTCATATTGACCGTGAGCTGATCACCATATCTTTGGATTCGTCCGGTGATGCGTTGTTTAAAAGAGGATACAGGAGAGAGCAGGGAGAGGCGCCGATCAATGAAGTGCTGGCAAGCGGTATGCTTCAGCTGGCCGGCTGGGACGGAAAAGGCAATTTCCTGGATCCCATGTGCGGTTCCGGAACCTTGCTGATCGAAGCCGCGATGATCGCTATGGATCTTCCGGCACAGATCTTCCGCAAAAGATTTGCTTTCCAGAACTGGAAGAACTATGATGCCGATCTTTTCTCCAAAATCAAAGAATTCAGAATCAACAGAGTCAGGGAATTTACCGGGAAAATCGTTGGCTATGATATTGATGCCAGAATGCTGAATGCTGCCAGAATGAATATTGAAGCTGCAGAAATGGAAGATGTGATCGAAGTGAAAAAACAGAATTTCTTTGATTCCAAAAAAGAACTTTTCCCTTTATTGATGGTTTTCAACCCACCTTATGATGAGAGAATTTCTATTAATGATGATGATTTTTACAAAAAAATAGGAGATACATTTAAGACCAATTATCCTAATACGTTAGCGTGGCTTATTTCGTCTGACCTTGAAGCGGTAAAGAAAATCGGGCTCCGTCCTTCGAGAAAAATCAAACTTTTCAACGGAAAACTGGAAACCAGATTCCTGCAATATGAAATGTACGAAGGAACCAAAAAAGTCCATAAACTTGAAAATTAATTAATTCAATTTTAAAAAAAATAAAAGCGTCCCGGAAATCGATTTTCCGGGACGCTTTTATTTTTTAATCTCAACGTCTTACGAATTGTTTTTCCAAAGTTGGGTGAAGGAAATAAAATCTGCGACACTCAGTTCTTCAGCTCTTTTATCCATAAATTCATGGGTTTTTAAAGCCTCGGGAATATTGAGAACTTTCAGGGCGTTGGAAAGTTTTTTTCTTCTCTGGTTAAATCCGGCCTTCACGATCTGTTTGAATAAAACTTCATTTCCTGCCAGGCCTTCTTTCGGATTCCGGTTTATTCTGATGACGCCTGATTTTACTTTTGGCGGAGGATTGAATACGTTTTCATGAACGGTAAACAGATAAGCGGTGTCGTAATATGCCTGGATCAGCACCGACAGTATCCCGTAATCTTTTGTTCTTGGAACGGCAGCCGTTCTCTCTGCGACTTCTTTCTGGAACATGCCGACCATCTCCGGGATGAGCTCATAATGGTCAATGATCTGGAATAAAATCTGCGAAGAAATATTGTAAGGGAAATTGCCGATGATGGCGATTTGCTCCCCGTTCGTAAACTTAAAATCCTGTTTCAGAAAATCACCCGAAAAAGTCTCTTCAGTGATTTTAGAATAATTGTTTTTTAAATATTCGATTGATTCTTGATCAATTTCCGCAAGATAAATCTTCTGGTCTTTTTCCAGAAGGTATTTGGTAAGAACACCCATTCCCGGGCCCACTTCCATGATGTTTCGGTAGCCTTCAAAACTCAGGCCTTCCACTATTTTTCTTGCGATGTTTTCATCTGTCAGGAAGTGCTGACCAAGATGCTTTTTTGCTTTTACACTCAATGTTTTTTATGATTTTATTAACAGTGATTTTCTCTTTTTCGTTCCCAAATTTCGGAAGTTTTTTTCTATTTTAGCCAAAAATTTTAATATTAATGGCTAAATCTGTAGATGAATTTAATAAGAAAAGGCTTAGGTCTAGCAATATTACCGTTGTAATAAGTATTGCCTTAGTGCTGTTTTTATTGGGATTAATGGGACTTATTCTGATCAACGCCCAGAAATATTCCGATTATATTAAAGAACAGCTTGTGGTAAATGCTTATTTTGCTGAAAACTATAACGCCAAAGATTCTGCGAAGATCGCGAAGATGGAAGCCGAGGTTTTTAAAGAAATCCAGACTCTTGCTCCCGTAAAAAAAGCCACTTATATCACCAGGGAAATGGCCTCCCGGGAAGCTAAAAAAAGCATGGGCATTGATACGGACGCCCTCTTCGAAGAAAACATCTTTCCATCATCTATAGAAATTGCCCTCAAACCGGAATACGTAGATCCCGCTAAAATCGATCAGGCCCTTAAGGCGATCAAAGCCGTTCCCGGAATTGCCGAAGTGAAAAACGACAGTACCTTAATGGTGGATGTATACAACAACCTTAGCAGAATCCTTAAATGGATCTTAGGATTTTCCATCCTGTTCCTGATATTGGCGGTCGTGCTGATCAACAACTCGATCCGTCTGAAAATATTCTCTAAAAGATTTATCATTAAAACCATGCAGCTGGTAGGGGCCAAAAGAAGATTTATTCTGAAGCCGTTTATCATTGAAGCTGTCATTTTGGGTGCCATCGGTTCCGTTATTGGGCTTTTGGTATTGTTCGGACTCTGGTATTACTTTACAAGCCAGATCGGTTCTGCTTTTGTACAGGACAATAATCAATATTTCTGGCTGGTACTTTTGGTGTTCGGCGTAGGGATTTTTATTACGGTACTGAGTACGGTGGTGGCCACCTGGAGATTCTTAAGATCAAACGTAGACGATTTATATTATTCTTAAAATGAGCAAAAAAACAAATAAATTTTCCGCAGACAGCTTTGGAAAAGAAACTGCTGAAACCCCTCAGGAAAATACATTTTATTTTGGAAAGGAAAACTTTAAATGGATGCTGATCGGGCTTGCCTTCATTGTGGTAGGTTTTCTCCTGATGATGGGGCATGACGCCAATACCGTAGACGGAAAATTTAATCCGGATTCCTGGAACGAGGATATCTTCTCCATCCGCAGAATCAGAATTGCACCATTATTCGTGGTTATTGGTTTTGCGATTGAAGTTTACGCGATTTTAAAAAGAAAATAATTAGACATTACACCATACCGCTTTGTCAAGGTTCTGAACTTTGACAAAGTTTTTTTTGATAAAAACAAAAGTTTTATGGATTTAATCAAAGCAATCATCATTGCTATCATTGAGGGATTAACAGAATACCTCCCGATTTCTTCAACCGCACACATGGGTTTTACGGCTAATTTAATGGGGCTTGAAGAAACAGAATTTTTAAAAATGTTTCAGGTTTCCATTCAGTTTGGAGCGATTCTGTCTGTGGTGGTGGCTTACTGGAAAAAATTCTTTGACCTGAAAAATTTACAGTTTTATTTTAAATTAGCTTTTGCCGTAATTCCCGCTTTGGTGTTGGGATATCTTTTTGATGACAGAATTGAAGCTGTTCTCGGAAATCAGATCGCTATATCTTCTGTTCTGGTATTGGGCGGTGTTATTTTGTTATTTGCAGATCAATGGTTTAAAAACCCTAAAATTGACGATGAAAAAGGAATTACCATCAAAAAAGCGATCACCATTGGCTTTTGGCAATGTCTGGCCATGATGCCGGGAACCAGCCGCAGTGCAGCTTCCATCATAGGCGGAATGACACAGGGACTGACAAGGAAAGCAGCGGCGGAATTTTCATTCTTCCTGGCAGTACCGACGATGTTAGCCGTTACCGTTTATTCTGTTTTTGTAAAAACCTGGGGTAAAGAAACGGCAAATCCACAGAAAGGTTACGAAATGATCATGGCATCACAGGATCATATGACCATTTTTATTGTAGGGAATGTTGTGGCTTTTGTTGTGGCGTTGATCGCCATTAAAGCATTCATCGGCGTTTTAAATAAGTATGGCTTCAAACCATGGGGCTGGTACCGTATTTTCGTTGGTATCGCTTTACTGATCTATTTTTACTGGTTCAGTTAAATGCGGTTTTTTTATAATTTTTTATTATGGGGCAGCTGGATCCGCCTTCCGCTCCCGCTTTTTTACCGCCGCTTTGCGCCGGTAAAAAGAGCTCCGCTCAAGTCGGGCTGCGGACAGCACATATAATCATACTAAAGAGACAGAAACAATGAAACTGCATATTTTCGGAGCTTCGGGAAGCGGGGTTACTACGCTGGGCCGTTCATTGGAACAGAAACTGGGCATTACTTATTTTGACAGTGATGACTACTTCTGGATAAAGTCAGAGCCGCCTTTCACCGTAAAACGGGAACCGGAGGAAAGAAACCGGATGCTCATCACGGATCTGGAAACAACTGAACATTGGATCCTCGGAGGTTCTGTATTCCGATGGGGAGAAGAGTTGTTGCCCGGCTTTGATCTTGTTGTTTTTCTTTATGTGCCGCCTGAAATCAGGATGAAACGGCTGAAAGAACGGGAATATGAAAGGTATGGAGATCTTATTTTTACTGATGATCAGAGAGCGGAGCAACATCAGGCATTTATCGATTGGGCGGCCGGCTATGATCATGTAACCGGTCTTGCTGGCCGGAATCTCCGTGCACATAACGACTGGCTGGAGCATTTGCAGAGCCCAGTACTTAGAATAGAAGGTACACAGACTGTTCAGGAAAGAGAGCGGCTGGTTGTGCGTAAGCTCAGTAATTTAGAAATTAAAATTCCGTAAAAAGCGCCAGTGAAAAAAGATAAAGGCATTGTAGTGGCCAGGCCGGCTTATCCGGCTTACGCTGAATATGCTGTCTCATACTATATAAATCAAACTGAAATCATTACCGATTCAATTACTTAAAAATGACTGCAGAAGACTTACAATCAGGACATATATTTTTATTGGACAAACCTTTGGATTGGACATCATTTCAGGCCGTCAATAAAATGAAATACAAGCTCAGGAGAGAGTTTAATCTTCCTAAAAAATTCAAAATCGGGCATGCCGGCACGCTGGATCCGAGAGCAACCGGTCTTCTGATCGTCTGCTGTGGAAAATTCACAAAAAAAATTCCTGAAATTCAGGATGCGCCGAAAGAATACTGGACAGAAATCAAAATTGGCGTTCAGACCGAATCTTACGACACCGAAAAACCTGAAATTCTTCATCAGGATATTTCACATATTACGGAAGATCAAATCAGGGAAGCCTTGCTGAAATTTATTGGCGAAATAGATCAGACACCGCCGGTATTCTCTGCCATAAAAATCGAAGGGAAAAGAGCTTACGATCTTGCGAGAGCAGGCCATGAAGTGGAAATGAAATCCCGCAAAACAACGATTTTCTATATTGATGATGTTACAATCAATTTACCGTTGGTAAGTTTTACCGTTGGCTGTTCAAAAGGAACTTATATCCGAAGCCTGGCTCATGATATCGGGCAGGAACTCGGAGTAGGAGCGTATCTTACTCAGTTAAGGCGAACAAAAATCGGTGAATACAGCGTTGAAAATGCAACGACTGATTTCCTTGAAAATGATTTTCAATTTAATATACCATGAAAAAAAAATTACTTTTACTATCACTTTTAGTTTCTTTCTCGATTGCCTTTTCTCAGGAAGCTAAAACGTCAAAAACAATGGGATTTTATTTTAATCCGTCCTTAAATATCGGTTTTAAACTTAATAAAGAAAAAGATATCCCGAATAACACGCAATATATCAAAACTGAACCTCCCAGGAAGATCAATTACGGAATCACGGCCATTGGCGGTTATAATTTTCTTCCTAACTTTGCCCTCGGAACCGGATTCAGATACAGTTTTATTCAGGACAACTATCATCTGATTTATCTGGTAGTCCAGCCTAAGTTCATCTTTGATCCGGGCGACAGGCCTTTTTATATCGAATTGAATTATGGCAAGCAGCTTAACAATGCGGTCGTTTCCGACGCTGAATTTTATGGCGTAAGACTGGGAATGCAGGTCTCTTATTCCAAACGGCTTAGCCAGGAAGGAGGTATTGTTCTGGAAACGCAGAGACTGGGAAATTCAAATCCTTTTTTCCTGGGACTGAGTTATGGAGTGACGATATTCAGCAATAAAAATTATACAGGTTACGGAGAAGATTAATGGAAAAAACACGCATCAATAAATATCTTTCAGAAGTGGGTTACTGCTCAAGAAGAGCGGCAGATAAGCTTTTGGAGGAAGGAAGAATTACAATCAACGGGAAAATTCCCGAAATGGGAACCAAAGTTTCTGATGAAGACGTGATCGAAGTCGATGGCAAACCGATCCGAGAACCTGAAGAAGACCATGTTTATATAGCTTTCAATAAACCTATCGGTATTGTGTGTACCACCGATACCAAAAGGGAACAAAATAATATCATCGACTACATCAACCATCCGAAAAGAATTTTTCCTATCGGACGTCTGGATAAACCAAGCGAAGGCCTGATACTGCTGACAAGCGATGGCGATATTGTCAATAAAATCTTGAGGTCACGGAATAATCACGGGAAAGAATATATCGTAAGGGTAGACAAGCCGATTACCCCAAAATTTCTCGATAAAATGAGAAACGGCGTTCCGATTTTAGATACGGTCACCAAAAAGTGCGAGGTTGAAAAAATTGACGAAATGAATTTCCGGATCGTTTTAACACAGGGATTAAACCGACAGATCAGAAGGATGTGCGAATACCTGGGCTATGAAGTTAAAAAGCTGAAACGGATCCGGGTTTTAAACATAAAATTAGATCTACCCATCGGAAAATGGAGAGATCTTACCGAATACGAGCTCTCAACGCTCCAGAAGCTTGTTGAAGATTCAAGTAAGACCTATGATTAAAAAAAATTGAGATGCTTGGGCTTTACACTTGGCATCTCAATAAATAAACATCATAAATTATTTTAGGTATAGTTTCATTCTTGCTTCATATTCAGGCTTGGTTTTCAGTAGTTTCCAGATTTTCTTTTCGTCTTTTTCAGTGAGCCTGTAGAAAATGATTTTATCTGCGGAATATTTGAAATAGGGATGGTTTTTCAGCCACTCTTCCGGAGCGTAGGTTAAGGTGTATTTCAGAACATTTGAGGTGTTTAGCTGAGCCATGGCAAGCAGTTTTTGCGTCAGTTCGGGATCGATATTGTAAGTCGTCAGAATTTGCTCTTTACTTACAAAACCACCTAATTTTTTCCGGAAGCCAATCATCGAACCGGCCGCTTTTTCATCGAAACCGAATTCTAAAAGCTGTTTAAAGGTAATTGAATTTAAATCAATTTTAGAAAAATCAGTTTTTTCCTGCTGCCTGATTTCAGCGCTTTGATTTTGATGAATGTTGGCAGTTGTTGCCGGATTTAATCTGATAAAAGGTTTCATTTCATCGAACTTTTCAGCAGAAATAACAAAACATCTTTGGATATCTTCTGTACTTTTAAAACTTCCTTTCAAATTCCGATCACGATAATTAACAATGGTTTGAGCCTGTTTGTCGGAAAAGCCGAGAGCTTTCCAGTCTTCGAAATTCAGGGTGTTGGGATCGAAAGGATGGTATTGAATTTTGTTTTTCGCCAAATTTCCAGGGTATTTTTTGTAGTTGGCAGGTGTTTTTTCAGGTAAAATCAGATACGGATTCATTTTCTTAAAGTTTTCTTCACTGATGATAAAACATTCCCCGAATTTCTCTTTGCTCACAAAGCTGCCTCCCAGATAATCTTTGTATTTGATAATCGCCTGGGCCTGGCGGTCCGAAAATCCCATTTTCATCCAGTCATTTACTGAATAAAGATCCGGATTGAATTTTTTGGAAACCGTAACGGACTTCTTTTCAAAACTTTTGAAGCTAACGGATTTGGCTTCACGGTTATTCTCCGGCAAAAGAATATAGGGTTCAAGCTCCGTGAACTTTTCACCGGACACAGCAAAGCATTTCCTGAACTGTTCTTTGGATAAAAACTGCCCTCCGACAACTTTTTTGTAATTGAGAATAGTAGCCGTCTGCTTTTCAGTAAAGCCCAGATTCTGCCATTGTTTTTCATCCAGATCATTGGGATTGAATTCCGCAAGTTCTAAAACCGGAGAATTGGCAGTGATGAAATGTACATCGGAAAAGTCCTCCTTTTCACGGCTTCTGTAAGTTTGAAAAGCAAAGAAAACGATTAACAGCAGTCCCAGGAATGCCAGCTTTTGGTAATAACTTTTTTTCATTGCGGTAAACTTAATCATTCTGTTAATGATTAGCAATGAGTCCGTTACAATTGGATGATTTTAGAATATAAATGTAGGAATTTGTTTCAGAAAATTAACCGATATAAAGATTTTGTATAAAAATTTTACCTATTCGCTGTCTTTTTCCACCAGAGAATCCTTAAGTTTCAACAGTTCCGCTTTTACAAACTCGAGCCTGTCGATCAGGGTGATGGTTTCTGAAATTTTACTGTTGGTGGTTAATGCTATTTTGGCTCCGTCGAGCGTATATCCTTTTTCCTTGACCAGGTGATAAATGATCTGAAGGTTTTTGATATCTTCCGGAGTGAAATAACGGTTGCCTTTTTTGTTTTTTTTAGGCTTAATGATGGGGAATTCCTGTTCCCAATAGCGTATCAATGAAGTGTTTACATCAAATGCTTTCGCAACTTCTCCTATGGAATAATACAGCTTATCTGGTAAATTTATCTTCATTTTCGGAATCGTAATGTTCAAAGATAAAAATTTTTTAAATCTCATCAGCCATACAGCCTTTGAAAATTGATGATAGACGATAAAAGTCATTGATTTTTGTCCCTGTTTTTTTATTATTTTTGAATTTAAATAAAATCATAATGAATTCTATTTCGGTACTGAATATTGATTTGTTTCAGGGGGGCAGGAATACTTCTGATTTTTATTTCAGTACGCTGAAAAACCATTTGGTTGTCGGCCACCGTCATCTCGAAAAACCTCACCGTCACGACTTTTATGCCACGATTCTTTTTACACACGGAGATGGGATTCATGAAATAGATTTCCAGAAATATGAGGTCGCTCCGGGAAGTCTCTTTTTCATGTCTCCCGGCCAGATCCACAGCTGGGAACTCTCCGCGGATATCGATGGCTACATTTTCTTTTGCTCGCAGAATTTTTATGAAATGCATTATGTAAACCAGAAACTACGGAGCTTTCCTTTCTTCGGATCGGTTCATTTTCCCAGGAAACTTCAGCTTGATGGTCATTTACAGGACTTTATCGGTATGATTCAGGATCTTGAAAAGGAATACCATGCTCACAACCTGATGAAAAACGGGTTCATATTGTCTTTATTGTCGCAGGTATTTATTTCTTCCATGCGGCTTTTTTCCAGGGATTTTGATCATCTTTCCTCTTCGGCGGGACTTTCATATTTTAAGCATTACCAGGATTTTGAAGATTTGCTGGAAGAAAATTTCACCACGGAAAAATCGGTTTCGTTTTATGCCTCCGCAATGAATATTTCCCCGAAACACCTGAACAGGATTATTCAGACGGTGGTTCAGAAGAAGGCCACGGATCTGATTACGGAAATGGTAGTCCTTGAAGCCAAAAGAATGCTGATTCATCTGGATGAAAGCCTCGTGGATATCGCCTTCCGTCTCGGATATGAAGAATATTCCTATTTTGTACGGGTTTTCAGAAAATTTTCCGGAATGACACCGACGCAGTTTATCAAAATATATAAAGCATAATAAAAAATCATAACACCAGCTGGAAAGGTCCTTCAAATACGGTCTCGAAAGAATCTACGAGATTTCCTTTTTCATCAAAAACTCCGATCGTCATATTTTGTTTTGAAAATTTAATATCTTTTTCGGGGAACGAAATATTGATATTTCCTTTTAAGATCTGATCTCCCTTTAACATGATTTTTTCATTGCCGAAGAATTCTATTTCTGCATTTTCAGGGTTTAAAACTTTTATGGTTAAGGTTTTCTTTTCATTGGATTTATTTAAAAGGGTATAAATAAAAGTATTTGTTATTTTTCCGTTTTTAATGAAAAATGTTGAGCCTGCAGGTTTAATGAATTTCGCTTCCATTGAACCTCTGTCGTACATCAGAAATCCTAAAAATCCTATCAGTAAAGCTAAGAAAACGGCAGTGGCTTTCATTCTTGGCGTGAACCTGAATGTCTCCCGATTTTCGATTTCGGCCTCTGTAGCGTACCGGATGAGTCCTTTCGGAAGTCCGACTTTCTCCATGATTTCATCGCAGGCATCAATGCAGGCTGTGCAGTTTACACATTCCAGCTGTTGACCGTTTCTGATGTCAATTCCTGTAGGGCAAACGACCACACATTGGTTGCAGTCGATACAGTCACCCTTTCCTTCCGCTTTACGGTCTTCATTGTTTCTCCACTTTGAACGGTTTTCGCCTCTTTTGAAATCGTAATATACGTTGATGGTGTTTTTATCGATCAGTACACCCTGCAGCCTTCCGTAAGGGCAAACTAATGTGCAAACCTGCTCACGAAGCCAGGCAAATACAAAATAAAATGTAGCGGAAAAGGCGATCATGGCTGAAAATTTCAGCGGATTTTCCACTGGCCCCTGAGTGATGATCCGGAAAACTTCTTCATAGCCGACAATGTATATAAACATAAAGTTGGTGATCACGATTGAAATAACGGCAAATATGAACCATTTTAAAAGTCTCTTTCTGATTTTTTCAGCATTCCATTCCTGTCGGTCGAGCTTCATCTGCTTATTTCGGTCGCCCTCGATCCAGAAGTCTATTTTCCGGAATACACTTTCCATAAAGATGGTTTGCGGACAAAGCCAGCCGCAGAAGATCCTCCCGAAAACCACCGTGAAAAGCATCACAAAAATCACGGAAGTCACAGCTCCTAAAGCAAGAATAAAAAAATCCTGAAGGTAAAACGGCTGTCCGAAAATAAAAAATTTCCGGTCGATCACATTGAACAGCAAAAACGGATTGTGATTGATTTTTACAAAAGGTAATCCAGAGAAAAGCGTGAGAAGAAAAATGCTTGTATAGTTCCTGTAATTGGTAAATTTACCTTTCGGCTTTCTGGGATATACCCATTTTCTCTTCCCCGTTTCATCCATGGTGCCTACTGAATTCCTGAAACCCTGGTCGTCTTTTTCCAGTGCCTGAAAGCTGTCGGATTGTATATTCATCGTTTTATCATTAATATTAAACCGGAATGAACGACTCTTCCGGCTTCTGCAAAGCTCATGAATAAAGATTTTCGTTCCTAATATCATATTCTCTTTAAATAGGATTATTCGGACATATTAATTCCGTTTTTTATTGTATAGAAATGAGAAAATAATCTTTGAATGTGATGCAACAAATCGTAAATTGTGCGTTTAAAATTTAGCGTTGTATGAAAAATATCCTGCGGCTTGTCCCGGTTGGTTTGGTTTTAGTATTAACAAACTGCAAATCAGTAAATACTAATAATATGTTCTATGAAGATGTAAAGCCGGAAAGAATTTCGGATCAGTTCAAATTTACAGAAGGCCCTTCCTCGGATAAAGAAGGCAATGTTTATTTCACCGATCAGCCTAACGATAAAATTTATTACTGGGACTGGAAAACAAACAAGATTGTTGAATTTTTAAGTGAAGCCGGCAGAGCCAACGGAACGCATTTCGACAAAGATGACAACCTGATCACCTGCTCCGACAACCATGGTGAAATATGGAAAATCTCAAAAGATAAAAAAGTTCAGGTCTTACTGAAAGATTTTGAAGGTAAAAGATTGAACGGCCCGAATGACGTCTGGAACGATAAGTTCGGAGGGATGTATTTTACCGATCCGTTGTACGAAAGGGATTACTGGAAGGATTTTAAACAGGAAATCCCTCATAAAAGCCTTTATTACAGAAGCAAGGATGGAAGTGTTTCAAAGATTGAAACCTTCACACAGCCCAATGGGATTGTCGGAAGCGAAAAATTCAAAAAGCTGTATGTTTCTGATATAGATGCCGGGAAAACCTATGTGTATGACATTTTGGGAGAGGGAAAGCTTTCTGAAAAGAAATTGTTTTGTGAAATGGGTTCGGACGGGATGACCATGGACAAGCACGGAAACGTTTATCTGACAGGAAAAGGTGTGCATGTTTTCAATCACGAAGGGAAGAAAATCTATCATATTCCTATTGATGAAGACTGGACGGGCAATGTAACATTCGGTGGAAAAAACAATGATGTATTGTTTATAACAGCCTCAAAATCGGTTTATACTTTACCAACCAAAGTAAAGGGAGTGAAGTAATAAGGTTAAACCTAAGGCAGAGATGTGACTTAATGCAACCTTAATCTCTGCCTTCGCTTTAATTTTAATCTTAATAAGCCACTTCCATTTTCACTTTCTTACCTTTCAGCTTTTCGTTGGCAAGCTTTTCCAGAAGGGTACTGACTTTACTCCTGGAAACGGCAACATAGGAAGTTGTATCTTTCACTTCAATTAGTCCGACATCTTCTTTTTCCAATTCTCCTTTTTTCAGCAGGTAGCCTACGATATCCACTTTATTGACTTTATCTTTTTTTCCGGCACTGATGTAAACGGTCTGGAAATGCGGTTTTTCCGGCACTTTAGTAAATCCTGCAACACTTTCCTCCGGAGTATCATTTTTAATGAACGGGAAATTTTCTTCCGCCGTCATGATCAGATAGACGAAGCCTTTTGCATTCATCCTTGCCGTACGGCCATTCCGGTGGATAAAAGCGTCTTCCTGATAAGGTAATTGATAATGTACAATAGATTCAACCTCAGGAACATCCAGGCCTCTTGAGGCCAGATCGGTAGTAATCAAAATCCTCGCAGAATCGTTTTTGAATTTTAGCAAAGCACGTTCTCTTTCGTCTTGTTCCATTCCGCCATGGAAAGTTTCTCTGTCGATTCCTTTTTCACGCAAAAGTTCAGAAATACGGTCAACCGCTTCTCTGTGATTACAAAAAATCAATGTTCTTTTATTGCCGATCTTGCAGATCAGATTAAACAGCGTATCTAATTTTTCTTCGGAAATCGTCATTACCTTTTTTAACTGAATATCCGGCTTTCCTTCACCCAGTTTTAAAAAATCAACTACTTTTTCATTTTTCAATCCTGTAAACTCAGGAATTTCATCCATTGCGGTTGCAGAAGTCAGAATTCTTTGTGAAATATTTTTTAAAGAATGGGAAATGAATTCCATATCTTTATGAAAACCCAGTTCGAGCGCTTTGTCGAATTCATCCAATACCAACGTCTGAATCGTTTTAGGATCGAAATTGTTATTTCTTAAATGGTATACAATTCTTCCGGGCGTACCGATTAAAACTGCCGGAGCCTGAATTAAATTATTAACTTCAATCTTCTTGTCGTGACCACCGTAGCAAACCGAAACTTTAAAATCGGTTCCCATCGATTTGAAAACCTGCTCGATCTGTAGTCCCAATTCTCTTGAAGGAATTAAGATCAAAGTCTGAATTCCGGGCGCATTCTTTTTAAGATTTCTGAGAACAGGAAACAGAAATGCCAGCGTTTTCCCTGAGCCTGTTGGAGATAGCAGTACGACGTCCTGGTTATTTTCCGTCGTTTTATAAGTAGATTTCTGCATCTGATTCATTTCCTGAATCTGCAGTTTTTTGTAGATCGATTCTAATTCCATGGTGCAAAGGTAGTGAAGAAATTCGGGCTTCAACTTCAATAGTCTGAGTTTTATGGGAAACCGTAATGAAGTGTAAATTTTTGATGATAGTTTTGAATCAGGAAATTTAAAAAACTAATGACCATGAAACTCTATCAGACCCTCGAAAATCAGTTCAGAAAGGAACCGAACTACATTTCGGACAACGGAGACATTAAGAAATGGGTAGTGCTCAGCAAAGCACAGAATCTTGACGAAGAACTTATCGGATTGCTGCTGGAAGATCCCGACTTAAAGGAAAAGTTTTTCATGAAAGTGAAAGAGGCCTTCGTTTTCAAGCAAAGTCTTTTCATCCAGTTTCTCGAACAGAAAAATTACCTCAACGACAGCTATACCCAATTTAAAAACAAAGTGGGCTTAACGGTTGACGGGCAGTACCTGAAACAGCGCAATGAAGTGGCTTTGGTATGGCCTTTCAAAGACTGCGTTCTGGAAGGCGGCCAAAGCCGGGAAGAAGACAAACGCGAAGAAATTTTCTTCAACGAAACCCTGGCGCAGGATGAAATTACCGAACTGCTGGATTCCAAAGTGCTGACCAATGCCAAACGTTTTGATGCAGGTGGCGAACACAATTTTGATCGCTTTAACAGAAGTGAAAACGGCACCATTACCGATAACCTGATCATTAAAGGAAATAATTTACTGGCCCTGCATTCCCTAAAGAAAGAATTCGCCGGAAAAGTGAAGCTGATTTATATTGATCCGCCATTTAATACAGGAAATGATTCATTTAAATATAATGATAGATATAATCATTCTTCTTGGCTGACTTTTATGAGAAATAGATTAAATATTGCTAAAGAACTTTTAAGTAGTGATGGTAATATTTTTATCCACATTGATATTAATGAAATTCATTATTTGAAAATACTTTGCGACGAAATATTTGGAAGAGAAAATTTTGTTGAGGAATTAATATGGGCATACGGATCACCTTCTGGTGGTAGAGCATCTGGTTCTAAACCCGTTAATATACATGACACAATTCTACATTATGCTAAAAATTATCCGAGTAGAAAACAAAACAAAATACATATAGAATATTCGGAAAAATATATAAAAGACTGGTTTAAATACAAAGATGAAGATGGAAGAATTTATCGAAAAAGAATGCGTGGAAAGGATCATCATGGAAATAGTTTATGGGAAAAACAATATTTGGACGAAAGTAAAGGAATTCCATTATCAACAGTATGGACTGATATTAAGCAGGTTTATGCAGATCCTAGAGCATATAAATTAAATCAATCAAAACATACTGAACTATTAAGAGATTTTTCAGGAGGTCAAAAGCCTGAAGAATTATTAAAGAGAATAATTGAAATGACAACAGATAGGAATGATATTGTTTTAGATTTTCATTTAGGGACAGGAACGACAGTAGCAGCATCACATAAGCTAAATCGGCAATATATTGGGATCGAACAAATGGATTATATTGAAGAATTTACCTGTGAACGTTTATATAATGTAATAAAAGGTAGTTTGACAGGCATTTCTAAATCGGTCAACTGGCAGGGCGGCGGTTCCTTCGTTTATTTCGAGCTCAAAAAATACAACCAAAATTTTCTGGAAAAAATTGAAGCCGCTGAAGATGCGGAACAGCTTCTGGTTATCTGGGAAGAAATGAAAGAAAAATCTTTCCTTAATTATAATATCGATCTTAAAAAGCAGGAACAGCATCTGGAGGATTTTAAAAGATTATCATTAAAAGAACAAAAGCAGCATCTGTGCGAACTGCTTGATAAAAATCAGCTGTATGTAAACCTGTCCTCCCTTCATGATGCCGGTTTTGAATGTACTACGGAAGAGCAAAAAGTGACCAAAGAATTTTATCAGATCAAAAACTAATGCCATGGAACATTTACATGATTTATTTGATCATCCGTTTGCTCGGAAAGCCTTATCAGAAGTGCTGTTGCCCAATGGAATAACCGATAACCTCAAATTCGGGATCCGCCCGTATCAGGAAGAGGCGTTCAGGCGTTACTTATATACCGAACAGGAAAATTTTGACGGAAAACCGGGTAAGCCGCTGCATCTTCTGTATAATATGGCGACCGGAAGCGGAAAAACGATGGTGATGGCCGGTTTGATGCTTCACCTTTATGCAAAAGGCTACCGGAATTTTTTATTTTTCGTCAACAGCAATAACATCATTCAGAAAACCAAAGATAATTTCCTGAGTCCGCAGACTTCAAAATATCTATTTAAAGAAAAGATGGTGATTGACGGGAAAGAGGTTTTTATAAAGCCGATCGATAATTTCGACGAATCCGATCAGGAAAATATCAACATCAAGTTTACCACCATTCAGCAGTTGCACATCGATTTAAACAATACCAAAGAAAACAGCATCACCTACGAAGATTTTGCCAATAAAGAATTGGTGCTGATCGCCGACGAAGCCCATCATCTGAACAGCGGTACCAAAAGCGGAAATCTCTTCGGAAGTTGGGAAGAGACCGTCCTGCAGGTCCTTCATCAGAACTTCAATAATATTCTCCTTGAATTTACAGCTACTCTGGATTACGAAAGCCGGCAGATCGCAGATAAATATAAAAACAAGGTAATTTACAAATACGATCTGGTCCGGTTCAGGAAAGATAAATTCTCCAAGGAAATCAATCTGGTCCGTTCGATGTATGATGAAAAAGACAGGATTATCCAGGCGCTGATCCTTAATCTGTACCGGCAGGAGCTGGCTGCATTTCATCATATTAATCTGAAACCGGTAATTCTTTTTAAAGCAAAGAGAACCATTAAAGAATCCGAAGTCAACAAAGAAAATTTCCACAAGCTGGTTGAAAACCTCTCGGAAACAATGGTAGAACACATCAGGAAAACATCGACGGTTTCGGTGGTTCAGAAGGCTTTTCAGTTTTTTAGTAAGCATAATGTTTCTTTGACTGATATGGTCCGCCGGATACGGTCAAATTTCCGGGATGAGAATTGTCTCAGTGCCAATAATGACCTGGAGACGGAGAAAAATCAGATTTTACTGAATACGCTGGAAGATGAAAATAATCCGATCCGTGCCATATTTGCCGTTCAGAAGCTCAATGAAGGCTGGGATGTATTAAATCTGTTCGATATTGTTCGATTATATGAAGACCGTGACGGTAAGGACGGCAAACCCGGGAAAACCACTTTATCCGAAGCACAGCTGATAGGCCGCGGCGCAAGATATTTTCCCTTTGCAGTAAATGATGGAGATGAATTGTACGTCAGGAAATATGATGAAGACATTTCAAATGATCTGAAGGTTCTGGAGGAACTTTATTACCATACCAAAGAAGACAGTAGGTATATTTCGGAGCTTAAAAGAGCCTTGGTGGAATCCGGGATCTATGAAGATGAAGCGCAGCTTGTAACAAAGCAATTGACTTTAAAACCCGTTTTTAAAGCTTCCGAGCTGTATAAAAAAGGCGTTGTGTTTTCCAATAAGAAAATCCCTAAAACGTTTGGCCATGTAAAATCCATTGGAGATATGGGTGTTACCCAAACCAATTTCCGGTATCCGCTTTCGTCGGGCGGGGGAAGTGCTTCAAGCATATTTCTGGATGAAGAAAGCATCGTTTTGTCCGATCATCCGATAAAATCCGGAGCAGTAGGAATCAAAGATATTCCAAAGCACGTTGTCCGATATGCATTGAGCCGGAACCCTTTTTATTATTTTGGGAACCTGTGCCGTTATTTTCCGAATTTAGCTTCCATCACAGAATTTATTGTGAATGAACACTATCTTGGCGGTTTGGAAATAACATTTATAGGAACCGAAGGCCGGCTTCAGGAAATTTCGCATTCCGATTATCTGCAGGCCGTCAGCGGTTTGTTGCAGAATATAGAAACGGAAATAAAAAATAATGCTACGGAATACGAGGGTTCCGCATTTTATCCGCAGCCCATTCATCAGGTTTTCAGAGATAAAGAGATCAGGGTCGGGAAGGGAAGCCCCAGGGCAAACGGACAGGAGGAACTTATTTCGGTAGAACCCTGGTATGCTTACAATGCGAACTACGGAACTGAGGAAGAAAAAAAGTTTGTTGAACTTTTCTCAAGACGTTTTAAAAGCCTTAACCAGAAACTTCATAACATCCATCTGATCCGTAATGAAAGGGAAATTAAAATATTTGACAGATACGGCCGCGCTTTTGAACCGGATTTTATCCTGTTCTGCAGCAAAAGGGAAGATAAGCAGATTACTTACCAGGTTTTTATTGAGCCTAAAGGCTCACACCTGATCGGACATGATCAATGGAAAGAAGATTTTTTGAAGGAGATAGGGCAGGAAAAGAAGACAATAGAAATTCATACGGATCATTATCTGATCAGAGCCATTCCTTTTTACAATTACGGGAATGAAAATGAATTTAAAAGGATCCTGGATGAAACTCTGGCAGGCTGATTTTTTGTAATGAGCTGATGTTGAATAATTTTTAGGTATTGTCATTAAAATTCATTATCTTTGCACCCACTTTTGTGACGAAAAGGTTTGAAGAGTAAACAACTAAAAATTAATTACTTCCGTATTTTTCAATTCACATTTATTCAGACCGTTGGAAGAGAAGGAATACAAATTTTATTAGAAAATGTCAAAAGAGACAAATTCAGCAGAGGTTTTATTAAACCAAAACGTAGCACCGGAACAATTTGACTGGGATTCTTTCGAATCAGGTCTTGATGCAGATGCGAGAAAAGAAAAAAGCGATCTTGAAGAAATCTACAACGGATCTTTAAACAACCTTGACGATAATGACGTATTGGTTGGAAAAGTAGTAAGATTAACTGACAAAGAAGCGATCGTAGACATCAACTTCAAATCCGAAGGTGTTATTTCTCTTAACGAATTCCGTTACAACCAAGGTCTTAAAGTAGGAGACGAGGTAGAAGTAATGGTTGACCGAAGAGAAGACAAAACTGGTCAGTTACAGTTATCGCACAGAAAAGCAAGAACGCTTAAAGCTTGGGATAAAGTAAACGAGCTTCACGAAACAGGTGAAATCGTAAACGGTTTTGTAAAATCAAGAACTAAAGGAGGTATGATCGTTGACGTACACGGAATCGAAGCATTCTTACCAGGTTCTCAGATCGACGTTAAGCCAATTAAAGATTATGATCAGTTCGTAGGTAAGACTATGGAGTTCAAAGTTGTGAAAATCAACCCTGAGTTCAAAAACGTAGTAGTATCTCACAAAGCATTGATCGAAGCAGATATCGAAGGTCAGAAAAAAGAAATCATCGCTCAGCTTGAAAAAGGACAGGTTCTTGAAGGTACTGTTAAGAATATTACTTCTTACGGGGTATTCATCGACCTTGGAGGTGTTGATGGATTGATCCACATTACAGACCTTTCTTGGTCTAGAGTGAACCACCCATCTGAAATCCTTGAGGACGGACAGACTGTAAAAGTGGTTATCCTTGACTTTGATGATGAGAAAACAAGAATCCAATTGGGTATGAAGCAATTAGAAGCTCATCCTTGGGATGCTCTTTCTGCTGACTTAAAAGTTGGAGATAAAGTAAAAGGAAAAGTAGTGGTTCTTGCTGACTACGGTGCATTTGTAGAAATCGCTCCAGGTGTAGAAGGATTGATCCACGTTTCTGAAATGTCTTGGTCTACTCACTTAAGATCTGCTGGTGACTTCGTGAAAGTAGGTGACGAAGTTGAAGCTGAAGTATTAACTTTAGATAGAGAAGATAGAAAAATTTCTTTAGGTATCAAGCAATTAAGCAAAGATCCATGGGAAAATATCGAAGCTAAGTATCCGGTAGGATCTAAGCATGTAGGAACCGTAAGAAACTTCACTAACTTTGGTGTATTCGTAGAGTTAGAAGAAGGAATCGACGGTTTAATCTACATCTCTGATCTTTCTTGGACTAAGAAAATCAAGCACCCATCAGAATTCTGTGCAGTGGGTGATAAACTAGATGTTGTTGTTCTTGAACTTGACATCCAGGCTAGAAGATTATCTTTAGGTCACAAGCAATTGACTGACAACCCTTGGGATGCATTTGAAACTAAATATGCTGAAGGAACAATCCACGCCGGTAAAGCGGTAGAAGTACACGATAAAGGTGCTTCTGTACAGTTTGAGGATGCTGAGGTTGAAGCTTTCTGCCCATCAAGATTATTAGAGAAGGAAGACGGATCTAAAATCAAGAAAGGGGAAGAAGCTGATTTCAAAGTAATTGAATTCAACAAAGAATTCAAGAGAGTAGTAGTTTCTCATACAGGAATCTTCAGAGATGAAGAGAAGAAAAACATGAGAGAATCTTCTAACAACAGATCTAACAACAATAATATGTCGTCTTCAAACAATGAAGAAAGATCAACTCTTGGAGATATCGATGCATTAGCAGAATTAAAAAGAAAAATGGAAGAAGGTAAATAATCTTTAACTCCATTTTTGAAATATGAGCCACTCAATCGAGTGGCTTTTTTTATTAATTTAACAAAAAATAAATCACTTGCTTAAGAATAATTATTATCTTTAGCCTAACCTAAATACTAAAACCTTTTAACTATGAAAAAAATCTTTCTACTGATGGTTATGGCATTTTTAACGTCTGTGAATGTTCTCAATGCCCAAACCCCTACCGATTTTATCATTTGTATCGACAACAGTGGCTCTATCAGCGCCCAGCGGTATAATGAAATAAGTGTAAGTGCCAAGAAACTGATAGAAAGCATCCTGGCATGTAATCCTAAAAACAGAGTTGCAGTAACACATTATGGGACAGGGTTGTATGGACAGTCCAATGCAACTTATAATCCAAGGATTTACATAGAATCCGATTTCACGAATAATCTCGTGACAGCTCAGAATTTTACCAGAAGATTAGATGTGGGCGACCATTTTCACGAAGCTTTGGGACTTATCGGAATGGCTTTGGACAGCAACTTCAGTGCGGATATTGTAAGTCCACAAACGACATTGAACAAAAACCCTGATGCCAATTTGGCCGTTATTCTTTTTACGGATGGCCAAAGATCAGCTGGAGATTTGGTGAGCGGATCTTATCTGGTTAATTATTATGACCCTACTCTGGCAGATCCCGGAGCATTTAAAAATGTATCAGTCTTTAAAAAAGAAAGAAAAGCAAGATTTGCAGTTGTGCATATAAGCCCTGACAGCTACTCTACGGAAGCCGCAGCTTCTATTGCAAGTGCGGGAGGTTCTTACACAGGAGCTGTCGAAAGCAATACCGACGATATTGATTTTGGTATTTTGCCAAGGCTCTATTTCGGGAAATCAGATTTTTTACTGGATACCAATGAAATTCTTGAAATTACGAAGAATGTTTGTGATAACTCAGGTGGAGGTTCCCTGGAAATGTTCTACGAGCCTAATGGCTGTGGTGGACTGGACTCGGTGCAATCAGTCTTTGGAAGCTACAATCTTCCTCTGGGAGCAAATTTCATAAGCCTGAAACTTTTTATCGTAAGCCTTACTACCGGAGATATGTATCCTGTGTCATATAGCCCTACTTATCCATCGCCGACACAATTCTGGCAGTGGATGTATCCTGCTGATTTCAGCAGTGTTCCGGCAAGCGCTATGGTAGGAAAGTTTAAGTTCCTTCTGATGCTGACTTACGAGGTTGGTCCAACCACTTACCATACCTCAAGCTGGAATAACTATAATTTCATTGGTTACGATATTAATTTTGACAGTTGTAGTAAAGTTGCTCCTCAGCAAACACCTAAGTATAAAAAAGAGTATAGAGTTGACAAAAATGCAGATCCGAATAATTTCAAGAAAAACCTTATCGCTGAATCTGCTCCGCAATTCAAAATCACACCAAATCCCACAAACGGTATTTTTAAGGTGATCCTGAATAAAGATCTTGAAAACGGATCCATGCAAATTACCGATCTGCTTGGGAATGTAGTTTACAACAAAACGCATACGAATTCAAAAGAAATCAATGTGGATATCAGTGCTCAGAAAGAAGGGATTTATTTGATCAAGATCGTTTCTGACAAGAATAAAATCTTTACTGAAAAGATCATCAAAAGGTAATTAATAAAAGAAAATTTATATTTCACAGCCCCGGTAGCTTATGGTTTCCGGGGTTTTTCTTTTACTTCATGAAACAGTTTTTAAGCGGCTTTTCCAGGGCCGGAAAAATCTAAAAATGTGATTATGAATTTAAATTATGAGATCAAAATCTTCAGGATTTATGATGATATTTTTCAAGCCGAAAGTCTTTTAATAAATTTATAATTGTTATGCTTTTTTAATTAAATAGAAAAATGGAATTATTTTTAAATAATTTGATGTAAATTATTATATAGATGGGAATTATTTGTAGATTTGCGACTTTATTAATCAATATGAAAAAAGTAGCTCTACCCCTTCTGTTTGCGGTCTCTACTATCTTTCCTTCCATATTGTCTGCACAAGATAATGAAAGACTGATAAAAGACTATATTTCTCAAAATAAGCTCCGTGACTATAAAAAGTCTGATCTTAACAACTTCGTTATTGATAATGTTGATGCTTCAAAATCAATGAACGGAAATGTTGTCAAGTTTCAGCAGGTCTACCACGGACTTCCGGTGTATAACTCTGTTGGAACCGCTTTAATTAAAGACAATAAAATTGTGTATTACACAGATAATTTTATTAAAGATTACAACAGTTCCGCTTCTGTAACCGCTGCCATTACTAAAGGTGTAGCATTACAGAAAATTGCAGCTGATCTCGGGAAGCCTGAGATTTCAGATTTGCCTGTAATGGCTTTTTTTGAAAAAGGGCCTGAAAAAATGACCGCTGCAAAACAGCGCCTTGTATACACCCGAGAAAAAACAGGAGATTTGAAACTTGCTTATGAATATTTATTACATGAGCCTAAAACAAGCAATCACTGGAGCTATCTTATTGATGCGAATACCGGAAGTATTCTGAAAAAATCAAACATTACCTTGTCGTGTGATTTTTCAGAAGGAGCATTCTCGCACAGTGAGAACCACATCGCCGTGTTGCCTGAAAATATAAGCTCGTTCCAAACCAATCAAAATAATTTCGTCATGCTGGCTCCCGATAATGCCAGTTACAATGTTTTTGCACTTCCTATCGAAGCTCCGACATTCGGATCACGGTCTATCGTGAACAATCCATGGATACTGGCTTCTTCCCCTGAAGGATGGCATTCAAACGGAACGACCCATTACACCATTACCAGAGGGAACAATGTGTACGCTTATGATGATAAGGATGATAATGAATATACCTTTGGAACTTCACCCAATGGTGGAAGTACAAGAAACTTCGACTTTCCTTATAATCCGGCGGCTTTAACATATACCAATTTGTCGGCAGCTACCACCAACCTTTTTTATATCAGTAACATGGTTCATGATATATTTTATAAATTAGGATTTACCGAATCTGCAAAAAACTTTCAGAACAATAATTTCGGAAACGGAGGATTGGATGACGATGAAGTTTTTGCGCAGTCACAGGACGGAGGCGGCTTCAATAATGCCAATTTTGCACCGTATCCCGATAACTACAATCCGGTGATGCAGATGTACCTTTGGTTAGGTTCAAACCGCAAAGTATTCTATAAAGCGCCTTCTGATGCAATTGGAAGAATCGTCAATGCCGGCGTGGCAGAGTTTGGCCCGACACTTAACGATGTAGGAGTAACCGGGAATGTGAAACTTGCCAGTGTAATCAATGCCTGTTCATCTTTACCAGCCGGAGAACTGGCAGGGAAAATAGGTCTGGTTGAAAGAGGTGGCCCGTCAACATGTACCTTTGCAGTTAAAGTGAAAAATGCTCAGAATGCAGGAGCAGTGGGCGTGATCATTTATAACAATTCTACGAATGGTTCAACCCTAATTAATATGGGGGGTACCAACAATACGATTACTATTCCGTCTGTACTCATTACAAATGCTGAAGGGGAGTACATTAAAGGCAAGCTCGCTGCAAATACGGTAGTAGATTTAGATTTGAGAGCAGATACTAAATATGACGGAAGTTTTGATAACGGTATTGTAGCTCACGAGTATGGACATGGTATTTCGAACAGACTAACGGGCACCGGATCAGGCTGTCTTGATACCAGTATCACGAAGGAACAGATGGGTGAAGGATGGTCTGACTTTTTTGCTCTAATGCTCACCAATAAACCAGGGGATAATGCTTCTGTACCGAGAGGTATAGGAACGTATGCTGTAGGGCAAACCATTTCAGGGACAGGACTAAGACCGAAAAGATATTCTCCTGATTTATCAGTTAATGAATTCACATATAATGATACCAACGGATTGGAATATGATAATGGTTTTGAAATGGTTCCATACGTTCATGACATAGGTTTTATATGGGCAACCATGCTGTGGGATCTTCACTGGCAGTATGTCGCAAAATATGGTTACTCTTCAGATGTAACGGCAAACGCGACCAATGGCAGCACAAGAGTCTTACAGCTTATCACAAACGCTTTGAAACTCCAGCCTTGTTATCCTACATTCATTGATGGAAGGGATGCGATACTGGCAGCAGATCAGGCGGCTACACAAGGCGCAGACCGTTGTATGATATGGAGAACTTTTGCGAGAAGAGGTCTGGGAATCAATGCTTCTGCAGGAGCTTCTGATGATATCAATGATCAGCAAGCCAATTTTGATGTACCAGCCGATTGCGTATTGGCGACGGATGAAGTGCAAACCGTGAAAAATACATTCTCTATTTATCCTAACCCGGCCAAAAATGAATTCTTCATCAATTTCCCTGCTAAAATAATGGGGAAAGTAAGTGTTGAAGTTTATGATATGTCCGGCAAATTAATATTATCTGAAGATAAAATTTCTCCGGATGCAAAAAAATCAATTTCTACCGACAGATTGATCAATGGAACCTACCTCGTAAAAGTGCAGGGAATTGGAATCAATGCTTCATCAAAATTAATTGTTAAAAAATAAAATCAGCATATCTTAAAATAAGGTTCCGGCGCAAGCTTTGCTTGCGCCGGAATTTTTTTATCTATAATCGACATATCAATTTCTCTAACGAAATAACCGTAACTTTGCAGGCTTTTAAAAATGAATTATGCAGAAGAAAAATGTACTAAAGGGAGTATTGTTTGTAGGAATCGGAGCAAGCATTTACGGCATGCTGGCTACCTTTGTAAAACTCGCCTATGAAGAAGGTTATACTACCTCGGAAGTCACTACCTCGCAATTCGTATTAGGTTTAGTGGGCTTATTGATATTAAATTTTATCCAAACCATAACTTCCAAAAAACCACTTCCGTCACCAAGCTCTCGGGAAATACGAAATCTAATGCTGGCAGGAACATCTCTGGGATGTACAAGTTTATTTTACTATATAGCGGTTCAGTATATCAATGTTTCTATCGCCATTGTTTTGCTGATGCAGTCCGTTTGGTTCAGTGTGGTGGTTGAAAGCTTTATCACCAAAAAGCTTCCCAATGCAAGAAAAATCGTTTCAGTCGTAATTGTTTTATTGGGAACGGTCTTCGCCACCAACCTTATCAATGCGGAAATTAAGATTGATCTCAAAGGAATTTTCTGGGGGCTGATGGCTGGAGCCTCGTATACATTAACGATGTTTTCGTCAAATAAAATCGCTACGCATCTTCCGGTTTTCAGGAAAAGTATGATCATGCTTACCGGCGGTTCGGTGGTCATTTTTTTATTCCTGATCTTTGCCCAATTGGGGCCGCTTCATTCGGAAAATTTAAAAACTTTTTACCTCAATTTCACAGAGAATACGGATCATATACATACCTTCAGATATTCAATATTATGGAAGTATGGCTTTGTTCTGGCTTTATTTGGGACCATTATTCCGCCGATTTTATTTAATATAGGTTTTCCCAATGCCGGGCTTGGGCTTGGAAGTATTGTTTCATCCCTTGAGTTGCCGGTTTCCGTGACAATGGCTTTCGTATTGTTGGGCGAAAAAGTAGTATTCATTCAATGGGTAGGCATTGCTTTAATTCTTTTTGCAATTGTCTTAATGAACCTTCCCCCTAAAAAAGAACTTGCGGTGGTGTAATATTTGAAGAAACTTACCCTGAAATAACAATAAAACTGTTTCTTTAATTCAATTAAAATAAATCTTATGAAGTATTTTAAAAATATGATCTGCCTAATAGTATTGGCTCTATCGGGGATGCTTTCTGCACAGATAAAACCTCTTGACGCTGAGCTTACCAATTATGAATATCCTTTTGAAGTACAGTTTCTGGAATTCAGATCTCAAAATAACGACCTGAAAATGGCGTATATGGATGTACAGCCGAAACAGCCAAACGGAAAAACCATTACATTGCTCCATGGGAAGAATTTTAACGGAGCATATTGGGAAAAAACGGCAAAAGATCTTTCAGATAAAGGTTTCAGAGTCATAATTCCTGATCAGATCGGATTCGGAAAATCTTCAAAACCCCAAAATTACCAGTTTTCATTTTCACAGCTTGCGGAAAACACGAAGGCAATTCTTAACAAACTCAATATCGATAAAACGATAGTCCTGGGACATTCGATGGGAGGGATGGTAGCCACCAGATTTACCCTTTTATATCCGGAAAGAGTACAGAAATTAATCCTCGAAAACCCGATCGGGTTGGAAGATTATAAAACCTTTGCCGCCTATCAGAACATCGATCAGGCTTATCAGTCGGAATTAAAAAATACCGCAGAGTCTTATAAGAATTACCAGCTTAAATTCTACTACGACAACAAATGGAAACCGGAATATCAGCTGTGGCTTGATCTGATCGCAGGTTGGACGCTTCATGAAGATTATCCGAAAGTGGCCTGGGATGCTGCGCTTACTTCTGATATGATTTATAATCAGCCGGTATGCTATGAATTTAAAAATATTAAAGTTCCGACCCTTTTAATCATCGGAACAAGAGACAGAACGGCCATCGGAAAAGACAGGGCTCCCAAAGAACTCCAGCCGAAAATGGGACAATATCAGTTACTGGGCAAAAAGACACGACAGGAGATTAAAGGTTCTCAGCTTGTGGAGCTGGAAAATGTAGGACATATTCCGCACATAGAGGTCTACGATAAATTCTGGAGTGCTTTATATGGTTTTATTAAATAAATCATTAAAAAAACTACGGCTGCCAATTCTTGGCAGCCGTAGTTTTTTTAATTTTAACGAAGATCAGGAAATAAGTTCCATAATCTGTAAAGCAATCTTGAGCGCTTCTGTTCCATCGGCTATTGAAACTTCCACGTTTTTATTTTCGGTAATGGAATCCGCGAAAGAGTTCAGCTCGTCCAAGATCGCATTATTGGGTTGAATATCCGGATACTCGAATAGAATCTGGTTTTTCTCACCTTCAGCATTCTCGATGATCATATCGAATGGAGTCGGGTTTTCAGGAGCGTCTTTCATACGGATAACTTCCGCTTTTTTCTCCAGAAAATCAACGGAAATGTAAGCGTCTTTCTGGAAAAAACGGCTTTTTCTCATCGCTTTCATAGAGATCCTGGAAGTCGTAAGGTTGGCAACACAGCCATTTTCAAATTCAATTCTTGCATTGGCAATATCGGGGGTTTTACTTACCACGCAGACACCGCTCGCATGGATGTTTTTAACCTTTGATTTGGCGATACTTAGCAGAATATCAAGATCATGGATCATCAGATCCAGAACCACGGATACATCGGTGCCACGGGGATTAAACTCCGCCAGCCGGTGAATTTCGATGAACATCGGGTTTTTAATGTATTCCTTGGTCGCAATGAAAGCGGGATTGTATCTTTCAACATGACCTACCTGCGCTTTGATACCTTTTTCAAGACACCTTTTCAGAATGTCTTCAGCCTGTTCAAGAGTTTGGGTGACCGGTTTTTCAATGAAAAAATGAAGCCCTTTATCAATTGCTTTTAAGGCATAATCGTAGTGGTAAACCGTCGGCGTTACAATATCGAGCATATCGATCCGGTCAAGCAGCTCATCAAAGTTTTCAAAATATTTATATCCGAATTCCGCTTCCAGTTTTTTTCCGTTTTCAATGTCTTTATCATGAAATCCTACAAACTCATATTTCTCCGATTGGTTGAGAAGTCTTAAATGTATTTTTCCCAAATGTCCGGCACCTACCAAACCTGCTTTTAACATAGCTGTATTAAATTTTCGTAAAGATAAGAATTTTAAAGAATGATCGAGAGATGATAGGTTTTAGGTTGATAAATCGTGAATGTTTTTTTACTTTTGTAAAAAATTACTACCTGAAATTTAAACTGATTTTAAATGGCGCAAGACTCATTTGTACACAAAGGGAAAAGAAAGATTTTGGTGGAATATCTCAGGAACAGAATCGGAATATCGGACGAGCTTGTACTTTCGGCGATGAACGAAGTTCCGAGGCATCTTTTTATAGAAAGTATTTTTGAGGATTTTGCTTACGAAGACAGAGCTTTCCCTATTTTGGCCCATCAAACCATTTCCCATCCTTCCACGGTGGCCGAGCAGTCTGAGCTTCTTCAGGTGAAAGAAGGCGAAAAAGTACTGGAAATAGGTACCGGATGCGGCTATCAGACGGCTGTTCTTCTGGCCATGAAAACGTTGGTATATACGGTGGAAAGGCAGAAAGATCTTTTCGATTTTTCTAAGAAAAAATTCCGTGAAATGGGACTTTATCCTAAATTTCAAAGTTTTGGTGACGGTTTTGCGGGGCTTCCCACTTTTGCTCCTTTTGATAAAATTATCGTTACCTGTGGGGCTTCCGTTTTGCCTACAGAATTGCTTAAACAGCTTAAAGTCGGCGGGAAAATGGTAATTCCGCTGGGACCTTCCGACGAACAGGTCTTGTACAGGTTCACAAAAGTATCTCAGACCGAATTTGAAAAAGAAGAGTTCGGAGCCTACAAGTTCGTCCCGATGCTTGGAAATACAAATTTATGACTTAAAATTTACAGCGAATTATGGAACGCCTCATGGATTTATCCTGAGGCGTATCTTTTGGTGGTTTGCTTTTTGATGAATGATCAGCATCTTAAAATTTCAAATAATTAACAATGAAGGTATTTATCAATAAAAGAATTCCGGAAAACGGAATCAATATGCTGAAGGAAGCCGGTCTTGAAGTTTTTATCCCGGATCACGAAAATTTGTCCCGTGAAGAATGGATCGGATACTGCCAGAGCCACGACATGATATTGAGTGTGGGAGCAGAATTTAAATTTGACAAGGATTTCTTTAATGAATGTCCTGATATAAAAGCAATTGCCCTATATTCCGTAGGTTTTGATCATGTAGACATCCGTGAAGCCACCAACCGGAAAATACCGGTCGGAAATACGCCTGATGTTTTGAGCAAGGCTACTTCAGATGTCGCTTTTCTTCTCATGCAGTCAGTAGCGAGAAGAGCCAGCTATAATTTTGACAAAGTAAAATCAGGAAATTGGGGCGATTTTGATCCGCTTCATGCTTTGGGCCAGGAACTCTATGGGAAAACATTAGGAATTTTCGGACTGGGCAGAATAGGTTTTGAAATGGCAAAAAAATCCAAGGCCGCTTTTGATATGGAAATCATTTACCACAACCGCCACCGGAATGAAGAAGCAGAGAATGAGCTGGGAGCCAGATATGTATCTTTTGATGAATTGGTTTCCGGATCTGATGTGTTAAGCGTTCATGCCAATTTTAAGCCCGAACAGAAAGAGCTGTTTAATGCTTCTGTATTCGAAAAAATGAGAGAGAATGCCATATTTATAAATACCGCACGGGGAGGTTTTCATCATCAGAAAGACCTTTATGATGCGCTGGTTGAACATAAAATCTGGGGAGCCGGTCTGGATGTCACCAACCCTGAACCCATGTATAAAGATGATCCTATGTTAGAACTTTCAAATGTCTGTGTTCTTCCCCATATCGGTTCCGCAACGGTAGAATCCAGAAACGGAATGGCAAAAATGGCTGCCGGAAACCTGATCGCTGTATCGAAAGGAGAAAAGATGCCTGCCTGTGTTAATCCTGAAATATATTCTTCAAATCTTTAATATCTTGGAATTATTTTTGTTTAAAGTAAAATAACACTAAATAATATTAATATGATACCCGAAAACAGCGAACAGGAACAGGAAAGAAGACTGGAGCAAAGAGATTATAAGCCCAGTGAAGATATATTCAGCCAGGAAGAGCATGTCTCATTAGACGGAGACGGAAAGCCTGTCTTTAATGAGAATACGGATGATGATACTTTAGACAAAGGACTTGATATTCCCGGCGTTGATGAAGAAGCGGGAAGCGATGATATAGGCGAAGATGAAGAAAACAGCTACTGGGGACTGAGTGACAATGATGATGATCACGAAGAACAAAATGATGATTTAATACGATAACTTTCGGCCTTACCTTAGCGGTAAGGTTTTTTTCTTCATACTACCATAAGATGTTTCTACTACCTGACAAACTCTGCGGCAATTTTTACCGCAGAGTTTTTATCAAAAGAATATAGCAGAACTATCATATCCCGAAAGCCAATAATCGCTAAATTCAATTAATATCATTATTTTAGCGAAAACTAATTTAAACTTAATTATGACGAAAATTTATTCCCGGATATTTCTGTTTTTTATGTTCTTTTTATCTCTCAATCTTCTGTATGCACAGGATAAATATGTAATGGATCCTAATTTCAATGCTGCTTTTCAGAGTAATACGCATTTCATTGACGGAAAACAAATTACTGCTACTGTCGCACAGCCGGACGGCAAAGTAATTGTCGTTTATGATACTTATGAATACATTATTTCTGGTACTGCACAGGTTGTTTCAAAAGTTGTGAGAATCAATGCGGACTATACGCTTGATACTTCATATAATGCCGGAGAATTCGACGGAACGATCAGCAGCATTGCCTTGCAGAACGATGGGAAAATAATACTCGTTGGAACCTTTAAAAAATACAATACAGACAATTCTTACAACATCATAAGGCTGAATTCCGACGGTACCCGAGATACAGGTTTTGCAGTGGGATCAGGATTTAATTATTATCAGTATGCGGATCCTAAGACACCACGGAAAATAAGAATTCAGTCCGATAACAAGATCCTTATTGCCGGAAATTTCTGGTCCTACAACGGAATTACCAAAAAATATATAATCAGGCTAAATACGGATGGATCTATAGACAATACCTTTACCTTTGATAGTAATTATTATGACAGTGAAGTAAAAGACTTTGATCTGCAGCCGGATGGTAAAATTGTAGCGATGTATTCAGCCAAAGTAGCGAGATTCAATACGGATGGATCTGTAGATAGCAGTTTTTCTACAATTGGAGGAGGATCTTCGACAGAATTGAGTGGGCAACTCTATTGTATTGCGGTAAGAAACGATGGTAAAATATATCTGGGTGGAAGGTTCGTTATTTCACTAAACAGACAATATATTGCTAGGTTAAACGCTGACGGAACCCTCGACAGTACCTTTATTCCGAAGAAATTTTTCAACCAGTACTGGGAAAATGAAGACCGCTACGGAATTTTCTCATTTCTTATCCAGCCGGACGGAAAAGTGCTTGCCGGCGGAACTTTCAAAAAATATGGGGCTGATCAGGCGGCCGGAATTTTACGTCTGAACGAAGATGCCACACTTGATACCACTTTCCAAGGTGAAGTAACACCGATGATCAATGGATATTCTGATCAGGATGTCATCAGTAATCTGAGTTATTATACCGACGGAAGTATTTTGGCATCAGGAAATATCAGGATGTTTAATGAGATTGCCGTTAATAATATGGTAAGATTTTCTTCCAACGGAACTATTAATATGGCTTTCCGTAATGTCTGTAAAGGATTTGACAGAGCCGTTCATAAGATCTTTGTACAGCCTGACGGGAAGATCATTGCAACAGGATATTTCTTTTCTTATAATGGATTTACCGGTGACCGCATCATCCGTCTCAATGCCGACGGAAGTGTAGACGAAACCTTTAAGGTAGATACTCATCTCTATATGCAGACGAGTAGTTTTCCGGTAGATATCCATTTTCAGCCGGATGGAAAGATTTTAATGGGTACGAACGGGGTGATATATACTTCAGGACTCGGTGCATTCGGAGGTGCTGTCATAAGGCTTAATAACAATGGCTCTCTCGATACCTCGTTTTTCAGCCTTACGGGCACTGATATAGGTTTAGAAGGATATATGGGTAACTTTATTCTGAAGGGAGACGGCAAGGTAGTGGTTCCTAATATGTACAGGTACAATTCTACGGTAAATCTAAATTACGAAATAACAACACTTGATACGGATGGCAATCTTGATAATAGCATCACCTATCAGAAGCCGTATTCGGAAATCAGGTCTTTAAAATTACTGCCGGACAGCAAAATCCTTCTTACTGGGAAAAATGCCAACAGTTCAAAAAGAACATTGGGAAGGCTTCTACCGAATGGAACGATTGATCCCGGTTTCTTTCAGGATTCGTCCCAGCTGGATATTATCGCATTCTATCCTACACCGGACGGTAAAATACTGACACTCGGGAACACAGCTACAGCACACAGGATTTCAAGATTCAATAATGACGGAACACTTGATGCTTCATTCATTCAGCCAACATACCCTATTCCCGGGAGTCCTCTGGAGCAACAGCCGCTCGAATTTGAGAATAATGGGAAATTCTTCACAACAGTCCTCAAAGCTTTCGATTCCAGGAATTTGGTACGACATAATGCCAACGGATCTTATGATACATATTTTGATATTGGATCCGGATTTAGCATGAGCCATACCAATTATTACGGAGATATTGTAGGCTCCATTAAGAAACATAATGACGGATTTCTGGTAGGTGGTGAATTCAGTGCTTTCGACGGACAGTATGCTAAAGGAATTACAAGACTTATTCCTCAGAACTCTCTTAATGTCACAGAGCCAAAGATCAGCAAAAAAAATCTGATCTATCCTAATCCTACCACAGGTATCATTAACATGAAAGGTGAAGGATACAGTCAATACGAAGTGACAGACCATTCGGGAAGAACAATCATATCATTAACTAAGATACAATCAGTAATTGATGTCTCACATCTTTCGACAGGTATTTATTATCTTCTTTTGAAAAACGGAAAAGAAACTTCAGTACAGAAATTTATTAAAAAGTAGAATTAAAGAATATGACATTCCAGGAACAGATACAGCAGGGTATTCCGGGCACGCTGCCGCAGCCGAAACCTTATGAAACGCAGATCAACCATGCGCCGAAGCGGAAGGAGATTTTAGGAGAGGAAGAAAAAAAACTGGCATTGAAGAATGCACTGCGTTATTTCGAACCTCAGTTTCATGCAGAGCTTTTGCCTGAATTCAGGGAAGAGCTTGAAAAATACGGAAGAATTTATATGTACCGTTTCCGTCCCGATTATGAGATGAAGGCAAGAGCGATTTCAGAATATCCGGGAAGATCCGAGCAGGCAAAGGCGATCATGCTGATGATCCAGAACAACCTGGATTATGCGGTGGCACAACATCCGCACGAACTGATTACCTATGGTGGAAACGGGGCGGTGTTCTCCAACTGGGCGCAGTATCTTTTAACCATGAAATATCTGTCGGAAATGACGGACGAACAGACGCTCGTGATGTATTCGGGGCACCCGATGGGATTATTCCCTTCGCATAAAGATGCGCCGAGAGTCGTAGTCACCAACGGAATGATGATCCCGAATTACTCCAAACCGGACGACTGGGAAAAATTCAATGCCTTAGGCGTAACACAGTACGGGCAGATGACGGCGGGAAGCTATATGTACATCGGTCCGCAGGGAATCGTACATGGAACGACAATCACGGTGCTGAATGCTTTTAGAAAGATCAACAAAGAACCCAAAGGCAGATTATTCGTCACTTCAGGATTGGGTGGAATGTCCGGTGCCCAGCCGAAAGCAGGAAATATTGCAGGCTGTGTAACGGTTTGTGCAGAAGTAAACCCGAAGATTACCAAGATCCGTCACGACCAGAAATGGGTGAATGAAATCCACGAAAACCTCGATGAACTCGTAGCCAGAGTGAAGAAGGCGCAGGAAAATAAAGAAACGGTTTCCCTGGCCTATTTAGGAAATATCGTTGAGGTCTGGGAAAAGTTTGATGAGGAGAATTTAAGAATTGATATCGGTTCGGACCAGACTTCTCTGCATAACCCGTGGGCTGGCGGCTATTATCCTGCCGGGCAAAGTTTTGAAGAATCCAATAAAATGATGGCTGAAGATCCTGAAATGTTTAAAAATAAAGTACAGGAAAGCTTAAGAAGACACGCCGAAGCCATCAATAAACATACTGTCATAGGAACCTACTTCTTCGACTACGGAAACGCATTTTTATTGGAAGCTTCCAGAGCCGGGGCCGATGTAATGGCCGATCACCCGACATTGGGAAGAGAATTCAAATTCCCTTCTTATGTGCAGGATATTATGGGACCGATGTGCTTCGATTACGGTTTCGGGCCGTTCCGTTGGGTTTGTGCCAGTGGAAAACCGGAGGATCTGCAGAAGACTGATGAAATTGCCTGTACGATATTGGAGGAAATCCAGCAGAACTCCCCTGAAGAAATCCGGCAGCAGATGAAAGACAATATCCAGTGGATTAAGGGCGCGCAGGAAAATAAGCTGGTGGTTGGTTCGCAGGCCAGAATCCTGTATGCTGATGCCGAAGGAAGGATGAAAATCGCCGAAGCCTTCAACAAAGCCATCAAAAACGGAAAGATCGGACCGGTAGTGTTGGGGAGAGATCACCACGATGTTTCAGGAACCGATTCGCCGTACCGCGAGACTTCCAATATTTATGACGGTTCCAGATTTACCGCAGACATGGCCATCCACAATGTGATCGGCGACAGTTTCCGCGGGGCAACCTGGGTGTCTATCCACAACGGAGGCGGAGTAGGCTGGGGTGAAGTAATTAACGGCGGCTTCGGAATGCTGCTCGACGGTAGCGATGATGCCGACCGAAGATTAAAATCCATGCTCTTCTGGGATGTCAATAACGGAATTTCCCGCAGGAGCTGGGCCCGGAATGAAGGCGCGGTTTTCGCCATCAAAAGAGCCATGGAAGCCGAACCGAAACTGAAAGTAACGCTGCCGAATTTCGTGGATGAAAGCCTGTTTTAATAAAATTCCACTCCCTCGGAAGGGTGGCAAAATTTGAAAAATTTTGACAGGGTGGTTTGATCAGAGAGTAATAGAATTAAAGCATACCCGGAAGTTTAGACAGAATAGCAAAACCTGCCCAACGGCAGGTTTTGTCTTTGAAGATCTCATGAATCGGTAATCGATGGTTTTATTTTGGTCCTTTCAAAGTGATGCCCAGGGACACCACAGGCTTGGTAAGTTGAGCTCCGTCGATGTTGCGGCCGTTTCCAAACACAAATTGATAGCCGACCCGCGAAGTTAGGTAGATCCCTACATTTTCTTTGGTGATTGTCCCCAGCTTGTAGGAGGCGTCTAACCCCGGCTGTATATTGAAAAACAGATCACGGCTCAGTCTTCGCGGGGTTTCGTACTGATTCACGAACCATAGTCCATCGATTTCACTGTAAGTGCTTTTGGTGTAAGTCTCATCAGGATTTACCAGGCTGAAGAAGTACACCCCGGTAGAAATATAAGCGCTTAAAGAAAACTTTTCCTTTTGGATAAGATCATTTTGGGCCAGTGCGTTGAATGTCGTATGAAAAGACCTCGTCCGGTCAGCCAGATATCCGAAATTATCCGAGTGATTCTGCTGGGTATAAGTCAGTACGCCACCCAGTGAAATGCGGTCGTTGATGTAACCCCGGGCGTTCATGTGGAAGGCCGGTGCGTATCCCCTTAAGGCCGGCTGTAATTCTAACCCGCCATAAAATGCGATATGATCCTTTTGTGCAAAAAACAGATGGCAGCTTACAAATAAGCCTAAAATACAGAGTGTTTTTTTCATGCTAATTATTTACGGTTAAATAGGTAATGAATCTTTCTGTATTAAAGACGGCGAAAAGTTGGAATGGTTGCCTACACTCTGTCAAAGTTAAAATCTTTGACAAAGTTTTAAAAAGAAGAAAACCTGCCTTCAGGCAGGTTTCAGATTATTTATTCTGTGAAAGTTTCTCGAGTTTTTCAATCATTTCTTTCTGCTGTTGAAACATTCTCTCATAAAGCTCAACGATTTTTGTGGAATATTATTAATTAGAAGCTTTAAACTAGCATTAGAGAGGGAAATTTGGCACCTGATAAAAATAATTTTCAGAGAAAGTAAGACGGGGCGGTTTCGGTTAATAGGCTTCAAAAAGCCTTTGAACTACATCCAATCTGTGATTTCACTCAGCAAATAATAGAGGAATTGCAATCAAAATTTTTGAGTCTATTCGTTAAATATTGATGCCTTACATCCTTTTACGTTTTGCTTTTTTATTTTTCGTGGTGACCAGAATTACGCCGTATTGTGCCTGTGAACCATATAAAGCGGTTGCATCATTTCCTTTCAGGATATTTACGGTTTCGATGGATTGGGGATCTATTTCTTCAAGGACCTTTAAAGGAACAACCTTCTTATCGACGACCAAAAGCGGCTTCACGGAGCTATCGGAAACAAGGCTGCCACCGCCAATTCTGATCGTATTTGATGAATTCGATGAGGGTAGATTCACCGTGAGGCCTCTTACGGGTTCAGCCGGCTTAGTGATCTTATCTTCCTGCTTCCCGTTAACGACATCTTCCGAAACAACCGTTCCCATTCCGGTGACCATGGATTTTTTAACTGTTTTGTAACCGGTCATCATCACTTCCTGCAGGGCTTCTGCCTTCGTGGTATCCTGAGCGGTCGTTTGTTGTCCGTGTACTACGATCATCCCTCCGGCTG
This sequence comes from Chryseobacterium endophyticum, assembly GCF_056333165.1. Lineage (NCBI taxonomy): Bacteria > Pseudomonadati > Bacteroidota > Flavobacteriia > Flavobacteriales > Weeksellaceae > Chryseobacterium > Chryseobacterium endophyticum. The sequence continues at coordinate 343,605 of NZ_JBWGXE010000004.1, read as the reverse complement.
TCAGCATACATCCCGCTGCAAATTTTACAAAAACGGAATTGATATCGGAATACAGGAGATTCCGGTTGAGTTGCGTTTCGTTGAAACGACCGCAGATATCATCTTCCGGACGGGAAAAAGCTTTCAGAACTTCCTGATCAGAAGATCGCGTAAAATCTTTCACGGTTTTTGAACATACGGCACAGAACCTTCCCTTTTCCTGCGGAGTCATATTCTCCCAGTTTTCGTGGCATGGGTTGGATATTATAATTTTCATGGATTATTTTTTTATTACGTTATCGTTCTCGTCCTACTTTTTGCTTTCAATGATGATGACCCCGTGCTCGCCGGATTTGCCGTATTTCTTTCTGGCACCTTCTCCGGTAAGGATGATGACGCTTTTTACCTGTTCGGGTTTCAGCCGCTTCATTTTTGCTTCGGAAATTCTTTTATCGTTAAGCATAATCATGGGTTTTACAGACTCGTAATACTCTTCGCTCGGCATCCCCAGGACAAGCGTACGGCTCAAGAGAGTATCATTTACCATTTCAATACCGTTGATTCCTTTCTTAAAATCTATTTTCTTCACTTCTTCATCTTTCATCTGCTGGCCGTTCACCATGAAGACTACACCACTCAATGCAAATAATCCGAAAGTCAGGGTACTGATCACCGAAAAGCTGAGATCCCTTCCCAACTGTCCTGCCGTAAACCTCCCGCAGATTCCAGGCTCTGATTTTATCTGATCAATAATTTCCTCATCCGGGGAAGCCGTAAAATCCCTTACGGTTTTTGTACATACGGAACAGAATCTTCCTTTTTCGTCAAGAGCCATAGCATCCCAGTTTTCATGGCAAGGTCTGGATATTTTAATTTTCATAATAATCGCTTTTCTATTATAGATGCATGATCCGTGAAAAAGGTTGGAAAGAAATGAATATTTTTTAAATACTAAGCCGTTGAAATAATTTAACAATATGTTTTTGAATTTTAAAATTCTGATTTTAAATCCAATAGAAAAAAGCTCATTGCGATCAGCTACTTAATATTTTTTACCCTGAAAAAAATTCCGATATTTCGGCTTCAAAACTGTTTCCAACTTTTATTACTGCCATGAAAGAAGAAAGCATAAACCGTCTGAATCATGTATTTTACAACTTAAAAACGGAAGAGGAAAAACTCAGAGACAGCCTGGCTCGGAAAAAAAGCGAAGAAGACCTTTTTCTGGAGGGTTTCAGAACATTATGCAAAAACTTTATTGATCCGAAAATGCAGGAATTCCGGAGAATGCTGAAAGAGAACAAATTCGGAAGCAAAATATCTTTCGCAGAAGAAACTGCAAACGGATTGGGAATTCTTGCCCAGCCTCACATTAAATTTCAGATCTCAAGAAATGTTGATTCTAATTTCTATGCGAACGATAAATTTCCGCATATTATGTTTGTGGCCGACAAAAATTTAAAAAGGATCGGCATTCATCTCGACACTATTTTTCAGAACGGAAGCGGCACGGCCTTCCTCAAATCCGACTTCTATACCCTGGAAACCCTTGATGAAGACTCCATCGAAAAAGAAATTGTCGATGCCCTTGAAAAAATACTGGTTAACCGTTGAGATCTAACCATCGGATAAAGAAATATCAAGCCGGTAGCCCATAAAAATTTCCGATTTTTATTCTTACAAGTTCTCTTTTTGAAAAGCGTAAAAATCCCCTTTGTGACTTATGTGTTAAAATTTTTTAAACCACAAAATAGCGCAGCATATAAAAAACAATTGGCTCTCCTGAGGAAAGCCAATTGCTGTCATTCTATTGATTTACTTAATTTCAATAAGTCTCGGTGCCTGTTTCTTTGCTTTTTCCGTTTTCGGGATGATTAGTTTCAGAACACCGTTTTCATACTTCGCTTCAATGTGTTCTTCATCCACCACATCCTTGGCAAGCTCAAAGCTTCTTTGGAATGACTGGTAGCTGAACTCCCTTCGGGTGTAATGATCTTTGGATTCTTCCGTTTCATTCTTTTTAGAGGATGAAATCGTCAGAAGGTTGCCGTCCAGGGTAATCCGGAAATCGTCTTTCTGCATTCCAGGTGCGGCGACTTCTACCTCGAAATGATTGTCATTTTCCTTGATGTTCACCGATGGAACGGTAGTTAAGGTAGAAGAAAAATTGGTGTTGCCCCAGTTAAAAAGTTCGCGGCTGAAAAAGTCATCGAACAGGGTACGTGTTCCGGCAGGGAGCAAGCTGCCGTTGTTTCTTTTTACGATTGACATAACAAACGAATTTTTAAGGTTAAACAATAATTTTAATGATCGTACTCAAATGTTTTCAAAGGTTGTGCCAGAGCTATACAGCTGAAATCTTGTCACTTGAAATGAAAAATTGTCAGTTTTGAACGATAAAATTGTCAGATTATGGAAATCCGTAATTCCCTGATGATTTAACCCTTATTTTTGATTAATATTAAACTATTTCTTTGATAAATAAGTGGAACAAACAACTGCTTAAACTTTGTCAAAGACTTTCAGCTTTGACATAGTTCTACTGGTGAAAATACCGCGGATCGGGGTATTGAAATTCAAAATTCAGTTCCGAGATCAGCTTTTCCGGGGAAATGATCCTCCCTTTTTCAGCGCGTTTTCCGGAATATGGAAGACCTTTCTGTTCGTAGATGACTTCTTCTTTGCCGGGATGAACAGGTGCCACAATATTGTACACTTTTGCGGTTGAACGCTGTTCCAGCATTTTTTCGATCACGGAACAGATATCTGCATAATGAATATGGTTCACCAGCTGATCCAGCTTGGAGATGTTATAATTTTTCAGCAGCCTTTCACCGCCCATCAAACCACCCAATCTCAGAATATTGGCCTGTGGAAATTTTTCCAGGATAAAGCTTTCACTTTCCACTTCCGTTGCGGGCAGATCGTTTTCCGTAAATTCTTTCTCGGTATCCGCATAAACACCCGTGGAGCTTGTATAAAAAATCTGTCCCTTAAAATCGCCGATAAACCGAAGCAGGTTCTGCCGTTTTCCCGTCATCGGAATTTTAGAACCCCTCAGTCCCGAAAAAGGAACAGCAATGATGATCCCATCCAGTTCAGAAACTATTTCCCAAGTCTTTATTTCATCATCTGCTTCATCAGGAAATTTTACCAGAGTTACATGATAGCCTTTTGCTCTCAACCCATCCAGCTTCGATTCCGTGGTAGTTGTCGCAAAGATTTCATAATTTTTTGACAGATGTTCTGCCAGATGATTTCCCAACCAGCCATAGCCGATGATTCCCAGTTTTTTCATTTTTCATTTTTCATTTTTAGATTTGATTGTATTTTAAGGCTGTAAAGATTTGTAATTTTCTTCAGGATCCTGATAGTTTTGAAGAATTCTGTGAATGTACAAAACGTCTTCCCCATAACTATAAATAATAGAATTATGTTTGGTTAAAAGAAATCTGTAAAACACTGTATCTTCAAATCTCTTAAATATAACTTTCTTTTCTAATAGCATTTTTATCGCATTTTCGAACTTTTCTAAAAAGTTCTCCAGTACATTTAAATCCCATTTATCAACAAGAAAAGATTCTATATTCAGCAGGTCTTCCTTTGCTTTCTCAGAGATTTCGTAACGCATTTGCCTTGTAATTTTCCAACCGTTTTCTCATATCTTCCAGAACAATCTCTCCTGGAATTCCTTTTCCATTCTTAAAATCTTCTTCTGTTTTCTTTAAAGATTCCAGAATTTCCTCTTTCGTTTCATTGCGCCACTCCTTAACTTCTATCGTTTTTGAGATCACGAGCAGCTCTTCCGGGGTAAATCTTTTTTCTTTCAGCTTCTTGAAAAACGTCGGTTTTTTAATCCCGGATTTTTCGATAATATAAGACATTTTGAAAGGTGAATTTTTAATGATCTCATCGATGTTATTCTGGATCTCGATGAATTTTTCTATTTCTGCTATCATTTTTATTGTTTTTAAGTATCATTTTATGATACAAATATAATAAATTAACGTGAATCCGGAGAAAGATAATTAGAAGAATACCCATAAAAACCCAGCCTTACTGCTGGGTTTTTTATGGGTCAAATCATCTGAAGGATAAATACAGATGCCTGCTTTTGTTTGCATAAGGCTGATTTTTGTCGATGACCATTTGCTGTATTGTTAAAAACATCTGCCTTTCAAGCTTTTATTTTTTTAAATTTGAATTCATTCTTTATGATGACAGAATTAACACAGAATTTCAACGTACTTGCCCAGGAGTTTAAAAAATCCAATGCCTCGAAAGAAAGCATTAACAAGCTTTATGATCTGGTCTATGAATTAAATGGCAGAGACCGGAATATTGAGGAAAACTACATTCTTGCCAGCACCCACTGGCTATTAGGCAACCGCTATGAAGCAGAGAAGATCCTTGAAAAAGTATTGGAATCATGCGAAGGCAGACAAAAGGAAAGACCTCTGAAACTGCTTCAGGAGATCCTGAATGAAAACCCCAATCTTATCCGCAAAGACCGCATATATCGTGATCTGCGGGATGCCGAAAAAACAAAAAAAGCACACACTCTGTCCTTTGATGATTTTACCACCAGGCTTGACCGCGAAGAATTCATTACTTCCATATCCGGAATGTAAAAAATATCGTGATATTCAATAAATATGTAGAAACAAAATCCATCGATATATTCTCGAAAAAAAAACCTGATGAAGTCTCAATTTTAAAGCTTATTTATCATTTTGAATGGCTGGCAACCGTAAAAAAGGTCCTGATTGCGTTTTATGAAAAAACAGAAAGCGATTTTAAGATTGAACGTAATGGCATCAAATGGTTTGACGGGCTTGATGTCTGGGAGGTCAACATTGTGATCACCGAAGAGGGCATTATGGAAACCGATTTGTTTATACAGGATTATTACAATCACCATTCAGGATTTTGCCTGAGTCTTAAGGATGATATCATTACAGATCTTGAATATGATCCTATTTTATAAATCATTATAATCATTCACGATTTGGATACATCATTCGTAGATCAGGCTACTTTTAAAAACCTCTTTCTTTCCATCTTTGTACATCATTTAAAACAAAAAAATATTAAAAATGGAAACAAAAAAGGTATGGTTCGTGACAGGAGCTTCAAAAGGTCTTGGATTCGAACTGGTAAAAAAATTATTGTCTGAAGGATATAAGGTAGCCGCAACAAGCCGTACGGTGGGATCATTAACAGCAGCATTCGGAGATGTTTCAGAAAATTTTCTCCCGTTGAGCATGAATATTACGGACAATAATGATGTAAAATCTGTAATAACCAGAACGGTTGAACATTTTGGAAAAATAGATGTCATCGTCAACAACGCCGGATATGGACAATTGGGTACTCTGGAAGAGCTGAGTGATGAAGAAGCAAGAGCAAACTTTGATGTGAATGTTTTCGGAACTTTAAATGTGATCCGAAATGCAATGCCCTATCTGCGTGCGCAAAAATCGGGAAACATCTTTAACATTTCGTCTATTGGAGGCTATTACGGAGGTTTTCCGGGATGGGGCGTGTATTGTTCCACAAAATTTGCTGTAGCAGGATTTACTGAAGCTTTGGCAGAAGAAGCAAAAGACTTCGGCGTTCATGCTACGGTTGTTTATCCGGGCTACTTCCGTACGGATTTCCTTACGAAAGATTCTTTAAGAATTCCTGAAAATTCTATTGAAGCTTATGAGGCCGCCAGAAATTCTGAGAAAACCCATCTTGATGAGATCAACGGAAACCAGCCGAATGATCCCGTAAAGGCAGCTGATGTTTTGATACAAATCAGTAAAGAAGCGCATCCGCCGGTACACCTGTTATTGGGTGTAGGCACTCCGGAATTTTTGGATAATAAGATCACGGCTATTACCAAAGATGCGAAAGCCTGGGAAGAACTGACGTTATCAACAGGGATCTAATAATTAAGGATTTAAATAAAACTTATCCATTCACAGCTTTATACTTTTAGATCAATTTAAAAGTATAAAGCTTTTTTTATTGATCAGAATAAAGAAAGCTGGATCGGTTTTGGAGGCGAAGGTTTCTGTGCATCCCCAAACACTGTTTTACCGCCAAACCGCCACGAATTCTGCCTTTCTTCCTCAATCACTTCCTGAATATCGAAATCTGGAGTAAAATCTTTTTCGTTTTTTAAAACAATATCGTGAAGCTTATTGATGGTTTTCAATTTATCAGAATTTCCGAGTTTTGACTTCTCGATTCCCTTTCGGATAAGGCTAATGCTTTCATCATACACATTGACCGGAACGGGAAACGGATGTCCGTCTTTTCCGCCGTGGGCAAATGAAAACCGTGCAGGATCGGTAAATCTTGACGGTGCACCGTGGATCACTTCGCTGACCAAAGCCAGAGACTGCATGGTTCTTGGCCCTACGCCTTCAAGCATCAGAAGATCTTCGAAATTCTGCGGCTTCTGTTCGCGGGTCACATACAAAAGTGCTCCCAAACGCTTGAGATCGACATCGGAAGCCTGAACATCGTGATGTGCGGGAAGAATCAGCCTTGCAAAATCGCTCATGATTTCTGCAGAATCGGTGTGTGAGATTTCAAGAATCCCTTTTCTGTTGTCTGAAGCTTCAGAATCGGTAAGATTCATAATTTTCCCTCTGGAAACGCCGTTGATTCCCGTATGCGGTTCTTCCACGAAAGATTTTATATTTTCGGAATGCCAGTGGTAGCGCCTTGCGGTACTGTCGGATTCATGCATTCCCTGCTGAACTACACTCCAGTTTCCGTTATCGGCGAGAATGAAGTTGTGGAGATACAGCTGGTAACCATCCTGTACCGCAGTATTATCTACTTTTGCGGAAAGCTTGCTGGCTTTTACCAGTTCATTTCCGTTAAGTCCTGTTTTATCGGCGATCTTAATGAGTTCTGAAGGAGTTTCTCTTGAAAACTTTCCTTTTCCTCCGCAAATGTATAGTCCGAGGGATTTGGAATTCGGGTTTATCGAGCGTTTGAGGGCGCCCATCACAGAAGTTGTTATTCCCGAAGAGTGCCAGTCCATTCCCATCACGGCACCAAAACTCTGAAACCAGAACGGATCTGCCAGCCTTCTCAGTACCTCATCTTTTCCGTAGTCGGCAAGAATAACTTCAATGATCGAAAGACCAAGTAAAGACATCCGTTCATACAGCCAGGGCGGTACTTTGCCATAGTGAAGCGGTAAATCTGCGGTTCCTGAACGTTTCATTGTATAAAGGTACGGTTTATTGTGGAAGGAGCAAAGTCATGTGCGTGAGGTTGAGGTTAGATGAAAAAATGTAAAGCCCTGCGGATTTCCTGCAGGGCTTTAGTTTAGCTTGTTTGCTAACGTTATTATTTTAAAGCGGCTAATGCAGCTTCGTAATTCGGCTCATCAGCAATTTCGCCTACCTGTTCTGTGTAAACCACTTTATTGTTCTCATCGGTAACAATTACGGCACGGCTCAAAAGCCCTTTCATCGGAGAATCGGTAATGGTTACTTCGTAATCATCCCCAAAAGTACTTCTGAAATCGGAAAGTGTCTCTACATTATCAAGACCTTCGGCTGCACAGAATCTTCCCAAGGCAAACGGAAGATCTTTAGACACGTTGATGACAACGGTATTATCCAGTTCGGAAGCCTGCTCATTAAATTTCCTTGCTGAAGAGGCACAGGTCGGCGTATCAATGCTCGGGAAAATATTGAACACTTTTTTCTTTCCTTCGAAAGTTTCAAGGGTTTTTACATTCAGTCCCGAATCCACAAGGGCAAAGTCCCTGATCGTCGTTCCCACTTCCGGCAAATGTCCTATCGTGTGCACTTCATTTCCTTTTAAAGTAATTGTTGTTGACATAATTCTTTTTTTAATTTCTCAAATTTAAATAAAATACGAAATTATTTACTCAATTGAAGGTTAAATTAATCTTAAAGTGGGAAAATCTTGGCGCCTATTCATGCAGAAAGATTAATTTTTAACTAAATTTGTGAGTCTTAAAAAAATCAAATAATAAATAACAGTATAATGTCAGACAAATCAAAAATCTATTACACCCTTACGGATGAGGCTCCGATGCTGGCTACACATTCTTTTTTACCGATTGTGAAAGCTTTTACCAAATCAGCAGACATTGAGATCGCAGTTCCGGATATCTCTTTAGCCGGAAGAATTTTAGCCAACTTCCCGGAATTTTTGAAAGATGATCAGAAAATCGGTGATGCTTTGGCTGAATTAGGTCAGCTGGCTACCCAACCTGACGCCAATATTATCAAATTACCTAATATCTCAGCTTCCGCACCTCAGCTAGATGCTGCTATTGCAGAGCTTCAGGCTAAAGGTTTTGCCGTACCGAATTATCCTGCCGAGCCGAAAAATGATGAAGAAAAGGCGATTAAAGCCAAATATGCCAAAGTATTGGGAAGTGCGGTAAACCCGGTGTTAAGAGAAGGAAATTCTGACAGACGTGCTCCTAAAGCTGTTAAAAACTACGCAAAGGCAAACCCTCACAGAATGGGTGACTGGGCTTCTGACAGCAAAACAGATGTGGCCCACATGGAAGGCGGGGATTTCTACGGAACCGAAACTTCAACTACGTTAGAAAATGCTACGAAATATAAAATCGTTTTCAAAGGAAATGACGGTTCTGAAACTCAGTTAAAAGATTTTGCCAATCTTCAGGCCGGAGAAGTAATCGACTCTTCTGTAATGAATTTAAATGCTTTGAAAGCTTTTGTTCAGCAGGCGATTGATGAAGCCAAAAACAGAAATGTACTCCTTTCTGCTCACCTTAAAGCTACGATGATGAAGATCTCCGATCCTATTATCTTCGGGGCTATCGTAGAAACTTTCTTTAAAGATGTTTTCACTAAATATGCTGAAACGTTCAAGTCTTTAGATATTAATCCAAATAACGGTCTTGCCGATCTTTTCGATAAAATAAAAGGGAATGCCCAGGAAGCTGAAATTAAAGCGGATATCGAAGTTGCTTTGAACAACGGACCGAGAGTGGCAATGGTAAATTCTGACAAAGGAATTACCAATTTCCACGTTCCTTCTGATATTATCGTTGATGCCTCTATGGCTGCTTTGGTAAGAGGCGGCGGTAAAATGTGGAATAAGGAAGGAAAAGAGGAAGATACGGTTTGTATCATTCCTGACCGTTCTTACGCAGGATTCTATCAGTCGGTGATCGATGATATGAAAGCGCACGGAAAACTGGATCCTACAACGATGGGTTCTGTACCGAATGTTGGTTTAATGGCTCAGAAAGCTGAAGAATACGGGTCTCACGACAAAACTTTCCAGGCTGCGGCTGATGGAACGATTGAAGTGCAGGACGAAAATGGAAATGTTCTTCTTTCTCAGAAAGTAGAAAAAGGAGATATTTTCAGAATGTGCCAGACGAAAGACGCGCCGATCCAGGATTGGGTGAAACTGGCTGTAAACAGATCAAGATTATCTGATACCCCTGCGATCTTCTGGCTGGACAAAGGAAGAGCTCACGACAGAGAGATCATCAAAAAAGTTGAAAAATATCTTAAAGATTACGATACCAACGGTCTTGACATCAAAATTATGGATGTAAAAGATGCGATGACCGAAACTTTAAGAAGAGCAAGAGAAGGAAAAGATACGATCTCCGTTTCAGGAAACGTATTGAGAGATTATTTAACCGACCTTTTCCCGATCCTTGAGCTGGGAACTTCTGCTAAAATGCTTTCTATCGTTCCATTAATGAACGGTGGTGGTCTGTTTGAAACGGGCGCCGGAGGTTCTGCTCCGAAACACGTAGAGCAATTTGTGGAAGAAGGCTATCTGAGATGGGATTCTTTAGGTGAATTCCTTGCTTTACAGGCATCTTTGGAACACCTTGCCCAAACCCAGGGAAATACAAAATCACAGGTTCTGGCTGATGCTTTGGATGAGGCAAATGCTAAATTCCTGGCTACTGATAAATCACCAGCAAGAAAAGTAGGACAGATCGACAACAGAGGTTCTCACTTCTATTTAGCCATGTATTGGGCGGAAGCTTTGGCGAATCAGACTGCTGACGCAGAGCTGGCGGCTCAATTTGCTCCGGTTGCCAACGCAATGAAAGAGAATGAAGAAGTTATCAATGCTGAATTGATCGGTGCTCAGGGTAAACCTCAGGATATCGGCGGATATTACAAAACAGATAAGTATAAAACGTATGCTTCCATGAGACCAAGTACGGTTTTAAATGAAATCATTGACGGAATTTAATTTCAGATTGATATATAAATTGAAAGCTCCTTTTTTTAAGGGAGCTTTTTCATTTTCTTAAATATTAATATCAAAAATAGTTTTCACAAACAACAATAAAACGTTCGATATATACGTCTTTATGACAAAGGAAGAATCTAAATAGTACTAAACAGATATTTACTTTAACTTTTTTCGCTCTGAACATCACAAAGAAGAATAATTTAAATTTTATTCTCCACAATCACTTTCCGGTGCTCTCTACCCCAATTAATCATTGCACCGATAATATTTCCAAATGTTCTGCAATATTCGGTAGGCTCATATTCAATCAAAACCGGAGTTTCCGGATAAACTGTACGTTTTACCAGCTTGTTCATTTCCATTTCCTTCAACTCCTTTGAAAGCATTCTTGTTGTAATCCCGGGAATGCTCCTTTCAATCTCACGAAAACGTCTGTTGCCGTTGCATAGTGAATTAATGACAGGAATTCTCCACTTTCCTCCTATAAAATACAGCGTGTCCTGTAATGCTCGTAGCTCTTCGGTTTGATCTCTTTCCATACCTGCAAGTTAATTGATATAATTGATGATACTGATATACTCTGTTATACTGATTACAAAAGTATATCAATTTAAAATAACTTTGTTCAAAATTAAAAAAATGAATAAATTCAGTAACAAATTAGCCGTCATAACAGGCGGAAACAGTGGAATTGGGTATGCAACCGCAAAAGAATTAATAGAAGAAGGAGCAAAAGTAATCATCACCGGAAGAAGAAGAGAAGCTTTAGAAAAAGCGGCGGAAGAATTGGGTGCTGTTCCGTTTTTTGCAGATCAGGGAAAACTGGAGGATATCGAAAATTTAAAAACAGAAATAGAAAATCAATACGGAAAAGTTGATATTTTATTTATTAATGCCGGAATTACCGGAACTTTAGGATCAATTGAAAATATGAATTCAGAAAATTTTGACAATGTAATGGATATTAATTTCAGAGGAGCTTATTTCACTTTAAGCAAATTCATTCCTTTACTAAATGACACAGCATCAGTTGTATTCTTATCATCAAATGTTGCCACAACTTACAAACCCAACAGTTCGGTATATCAGGCGAGCAAAGCTGCCCTAAATTCCATTGCTAAAACAGCAGCTGCAGAATTGGCACCAAGAAAAATTCGTGTAAATGTGGTAAGTCCGGGACCTACAAAAACGGAAATTATGACGAAAGCCGGTCTTGATGAAAAAACCTTGGAAGGTCTTGATGAATGGCTGACAAATCTAATTCCATTGAAAAAAATGGGAACGGCAGAAGACGTTGCCAAAGCTGTAGTTTATTTATCAGATAATACGGTGGCAAGCTTCATGACAGGCACAGAGATTATTCTCGATGGCGGAATGATTTTATAAGTATATTTTATTATTTTCAACAATAAATCCTCCCGTAATGAGAGGATTTATTGTTGAAATAGGTAGTAGAAAAATTTAACTGAAATAAAAACCTAGTTAAGCATGGGCTTTTCTTAATTTAATCATGCTTAAAATAAAGAGTCCTAAAACCCCCAGCACGAAATATCCTTCTGCCACTTCAAGCTGAATCTGAGGTTTAATTACCGCTACAATTCCATAGCTGATAGCGGAAGTGATGATGAAGGCTACCCCACCGGTGAGACCGCCCGCAATTCCGGCCGAATTCGGAAATCTTCCGATACAGTAGGAGAAATAATTATTGAAGATAAATCCTGCCGTAACGTGAATTAAAAAAGCAAAAGCTACCAGGCTGTAGATGTTGTTGGAGAAATACGAAGCCACAAACATCAGAATAATTAAAAACAGCTGGATGAAATTGGCATACCGTATTTTAGGGAGAAATGCCTTATTGATCATTGCTTTTCCTAAAAATCCGCCACTCATCCAGGCAAATCCCAGAATCAGGGAGACGTAGCCCGCAATCACCTCGGAATACCCCATTTTATGTTCAATAATAAACGATCCGCAAAGATTGAAGAACATAATCATCGAATAGCTCAGCCCGCACATGATCATTCCGTAAAAGAAATCTTTAGCCTTAAACATCATATTATATTCTTTAATGAGAAACTCAATGTGAAAGGGATTTCTCTTTTTCAGGGTTTCCCCGGAAAAGATAAACTCTAAGCATAAAAGCAATAAACTATATCCTGCCAGCACATAAAAATTCGACTGCCATCCGAAATTTTTCTGTAGATATCCTCCGATAAATGGTGCGATGATAGGACCTACCGACCAGACGATCGTCATAATACTGAGATAATGTTTCCGTTCTTCCCCCTCATAGACATCGACGAAAAAAGCCCTTTTCGCCACCACGGCAAATCCGGAAAGTACGCCCTGTACAACGCGCATGGCGTAAATCACAAAGATATTATGCGTAGTCGCAGTAATTAAAAATGATACGACAAACAAAGCGAGGGAAAGCATCGTAATTTTATACCTTCCGAATGAATCTACAATACTTCCGGCAAAAAACTGCGTCAGGCCGTAACTGATCAGGAAGATGGATAGTGTAAGCTGAATATTGCTTTCCGGCTGATGAAGCTCCGTAGCCATACTTGGCATCGAAGGCAGGTAAATATCTGTAGCCAGCCCCGACATGGGAATGACCGCAAATGCCAGAATTGTCGCAATAAATTTATTTTTTTCTTTAAGTGTAACCATGCTTTTGTAAAAATGTTCCTTAAAATCAGATTCCCGACAAAACATCGGGAATCTGAATGGGTTTTATTCTAATTGTTTACTAATTTCATTCCTCCTTCACTGTATCTTTCTCCCACATTCGGATATTTTTTAAGAATGGAATCTATCATTTCAAGATCCTGCTGAGAAAGTTCAATATGTGTAGCGGCAATGTTTTCTTCCAGATACTGAATACGCTTGGTACCGGGAATCGGAATAATATCTTCTCCCTGGTTCAGCACCCAGGCCAGTGCCAGCTGAGTTCCTTTTACCCCTTTAGAATGAGCCAGTCCATTGATCTCTTCAGCCAGTTTTTTATTGTTCTCAAGAAATTCTTTCTGGTATCGCGGTAACGATTTTCTGAAATCATCATCACCGAAATTCTGCGCTTCGTTGATGTTTGAAAAAAGTCCTCTTGCAAGCGGAGAATAAGGTACCAAAGTAATCCCAAGCTCTCTTACTGTCGGAAGAATCTCTTTTTCAATATCTCTTGTAAGTAAAGAATATTCGGATTGCAATGCCGTAATCGGGTGAATTTTATTTGCTTTTCGAATAGATTCTGCGGAGGCTTCCGACAATCCAAGGTATTTTACTTTTCCTTCTTTTACCAGTTCGGCCATGGCTCCTACGGTTTCCTCAACCGGAATATTCGGATCTACTCTATGCGCATAATACAGATCGATCTCATCAATTTTTAGTCGTTGAAGGCTCAAGTCAACTGCCTTTCTGATCCATTCCGGGGAGCCATCGAAATAAGTTCCGGGAGATCCGCTGTGACCGGCCTGTCCGTCTTTAAAACGAAATCCGAATTTAGTGGCGATAAAAATCTTATCCCTGTTCGGAACCAATACTTTTGAAATCAGTTTTTCATTATCACCATTGGCATACATATCTGCAGTATCCCAAAAATTCACCCCCAGATCCAACGCTTTGTGAAGCGTACTGATACTTTGCTGCTCATCTGCCGGACCGTAGGCAAAGCTCATTCCCATACATCCGAGGCCTATGGCAGACAATTGTTTTCCTGTGTTTCCTAATGTTCTAAATTTCATGATCGCTTGTGATTTAAATTTACAGTACAAAATTAGGGTATGCTTTTACGGATTTTCATATAAAATCCAAACAAAGAATTATAAAATTCAAACAACTGCCGTTCTTACCGCATTGGGTGACGTTCCGGTCTGTTTTTTAAAGTAATTGGTAAAATAAGCGGGTTCTTCAAATCCCAGTCCGTAAGCAATTTCTGAAATATTCCAGTCGGTATGCTTTAATAAGGCATTGGCTTCCTGGATAATTCTTGAGGAGATTTGCTGGCTTGTGGTTTTCCCGGTAATTTCCTTTACGGAACGGTTCAGGGAATTCACATGTATGGAAAGGCTTTCGGCATAATCTACAGGACTCTTAAGACGCAATGCTCTTTCCGGACTGTCGATGGGGAACTGTCTTTCGAGCAATTCCATAAATAAGGAAGCCACTCTCTGTGAAGCATTCTGATAAGGTTCAAAACTTTCTGCAGGATGCATTTTCATGGTTTCATGGATCAGAAGATGAAGATAAGCCCTCAACATGTCATATTTGTGCAGGTAATCCGACTGAATCTCATTCATCATTTTAATGAAAATATCTGCAACGGTCTTTTGCTGATCCTCATCAATAAAAAACACCGGCGTACCTCCGATTTTGAACAATGGCGACTCCTGAAGGGTTCCGAGCCTGCTTCCGTCATGAAGGAACTGATCGGTAAAGAGACAGAAAAAACCTTTCTGGTCCTTATTTTCCGCCTCCCACGAATAGGGGACCAGCGGATTTGAAAACAACAGAGCCGGCCGATCGACGGCAATCCACTTATCAGCATAATGGAGTTTTCCTTTACCGATGATCAGACAGATTTTGTAATAGTCGCGCCTGCTGTAAGGCGTAATGAGAGAGCAATTTTCCCTTGAAAAAACATTAAAATGCCCTAAACCCGGTGTTTTTACACATTCCAGTCCGATCCGTCGGTAAAAACCATGTACTGTTTCGTTTGATTCCATGAATCAAAATTATAAAATTCAAACAAAATAATTTTAAATAAATAATTTTAATAGATAAAATGAAATGACTGATCTCCAGACCAGCCATTAATCATTAAAACGAAGTAAATTGTTGATATTTGCACCTGTTTCTCAGCCCACATGCTTTTTAGCTTTCGGCCAATGGACCTTAAAAGTTATCTGTATTTCTCCTGTAGCAGACCATCGGGTTTTCGCCTTTATAGTAAAGACTTTTAAAGACTTCATATTTTTCTTTTCCCAGAATAGTTTCCATTTCACCATATCTGTCGGAACTCCATTGATCAGGATTATTGGCATATACCGCATTCCAGGAATTATAATCCCGGTAGCGCTCATTAAGTTCGTAAAGCCTCATCGCCTGTGTTGCAGATAATAGGAGATCCTGCACGACAGAATCCCAGTTGATGTCGGTAATGCTTTTTCTGTATCCGTTATAAAAATGATCAGATTGTGTGTATGCCGATCCGTAAGCACCGGTAAGTATGGCTGTCAGTAAATCTGCCTTCATCCTGTTTGTTAGTGTAAATTATTTTGAGATTCTCAATTACAGTGCCAAAGTATCACCATATTTTTAAACATCTACTGTATAACGGCATTAAGTCACAATATGTTGTAAAAAATTATAAAAAAACATTAGTCTCAATTTAAATTTGTAATTTTAAAAGAGGAAAACTCTCAAAATCATTTTGTTAACCCCAAAAATCCAAGTACTATGGAAACTGTAAAATTTGAAATATCGCCTTACCAGGATGAATTACAGATATTAATAGACGGACAAAAGGCAGGCTATATGTCTATTGAGGTGGATGGTAGGCTGCTTATTGTTTATTATACCAAACTGGATGAGGAGCACGAAGGAAAGGGTTATGCCAAACTATTGCTGGATGAGCTTGTGCGGTATGCCGAAGAAAAAGACCTTCTGGTAGATCCGGAATGCGATTTTGTAAGGCAACAGTTTGAAAATCATCCTTCAAGATACAGGGATATCTGGCATGCCTGATTATTCGGTATCCCACCATTTTTCAAAATGATAATCCTGCCCATTGAGGTCAACAGGCTGTCCGATCATGGGAGTAAGCACCGATAAATTCCGGTTCTTGGCAAGGTTCGTGACTTTCTGTAAAGGTTCGTTCCAGGGATGTAGGGCGAGGGCAAATTTTGAGGAATGTACCGGAATAATATTTTTCGCCTTTACCTCAATACTGGCCTGAATAACGTCTTCCGGCAGTGCATGAATATATTTCCAGGCTTCGTTATACTGGCCGTTTTCCATAATGGCAAAATCAAACGGACCATATTTTTCACCAATCATTTTAAAATGAGTGTCGTAACCGCTGTCTCCACCCAGGAACAGCTTTTTGGTTGGTGTTATCAGAACGTATGATGTCCACAATGTGACATTTCTTTTCATTTTTCGTCCTGAAAAATGTCTGGCCGGCGTAAAGATGATTTGAATATTATTTTTCAGATTCACTTCCGTTTCCCATTCTTCTTCAATAAGCTGTTCGGTTGTATAGCCCCATCTTTCAAGGTGTGCCCCAACACCCAAGGGAAGAATAACTTTTCCGACCCTGTTTCTCATTGCCTTAACCGTTGGATAATCCAGGTGGTCGTAGTGGTCGTGGGTAATGACGAGGTAATCGATGAACGGAATATCTTCCGGCTTAAAAGTATCTGCTCCCGAAAAAGCTTTATTAAAAAACCTGAAAGGCGAACCGTAGGAACTCAGCACCGGATCTACAAGAAAAGAAACGCCATCGGTCTGTATAAAATAAGAAGAATGTCCAAGCCATATAAAAACATCCTGATGTTTAGGGATATTCTTAAGATCTGTATGGAAGGATGGGATTTTATAAGAGGGTTTGAGATGCGGGTCCTTTTTATCAAATAAAAAATTAAACATCACTTTCGGCATCGAATATCCTTCAGCAAGTGCCGGAGTATCATGCAGATTCTGGAACTGTTTGTTTTTATAGTATCTGGAATGCTGCATTCTCAGAAGCCTTTCTCCTTTTGCTTCGGAACCGAAAACCTCCTGTCCGGTAATCATAAAGTATAAGGCAATGATGAGTATAACTAAAATAATAAATCCGTAAATCATTTCTTTAAATGGATGTTAATTTGTAACATTATATCACAAGACGGTTGACCCGACTAAAAACCTTTATATTTATATGAAAATATTACGCCTTTTTTCAAAACTTATCCTCTAAAGCTTTATTTTTGAAATAAAAAACAAAAAGTGCAGAAAAATTATTTCTTCCTGCTTTTTCTTCTGCTGATAACCGCCTGCGGATCTGTACGTAAACATAACGAACGGCAGAATATCTGTATTCCGCCCGAAAAATTGAAAAAAGACGTAGATTTTGCTTATTCCAAGATTAAAGAAATGCATCCTTCACTTTTCCTTTATATCTCCAAAGAAGATCTGGATCGTAAATTCGACAGTGTAAAAAACACCATCAATACACCTCTTACCCCGCTTCAGTTTTATTTCAAGCTGCAGCCCGTGGTATCAGATACCCGGGAAGGCCATCTTTCGCTCAGAATCCCTTCCAAAATGATCACTAAAAAAGAAATCAAAGCCCTCGAAAATAAAAAAGGAATGTTCAGCCGCTTCGAATATTATGTAAAAGATGACCGGCTTTTTATCATCAGGAATAAAGATTCCATTGAAAATATAAAACCCGGAACGGAAATCATTTCCATTGACAGTACGTCTGTTTCCTATTATATTGAAAGGTACAGAAAACTGATCAGCACCGACGGATTCAATACGACCTTCAAGCCTTATTTCCTGAAAGATCTGTTCTTCAACTATTATGTTGCCGAAAAAGGATATCAAAATTATGCGACGATAGAAACCCTGTTCAACGGGGAGAAAAAAACCTATACGCTGACAAGAGAATCAAAATCTGAAGATGATCTTAAAAAAGAAAAAGAGAATAAAAAAAGAACCGAAGAAAAAAAAATCAATGATTATGTGGCTTTCAGCGATTCTTATAACAGAAATTTCAAATTTCTCGATGCAGACAGCTCCATTGCCTACATTAAAGTGAAAAGTTTTTCGGGAGATTATTCTGCTAAGTTTTACAGGAATGCCTTTGAAAAAATTAAAAATGCCCGTGCCTCGTATCTTATTCTCGATGTAAGGAATAACTACGGTGGCTCGCTGGAAGAAATCCATAAGCTGTATTCTTATCTTTCTCCCGAGCCGTATATCCTGATCAAACCGTCTGAGGTAAATTCTGCCACAACACCTTTAAAGACAAACTATTTCCGCAAATCCAATCCTTTGCAGTATACTTTTAAAACGCTTACCTATCCGGCTTTTTTCTTTGCACAGACATTCAGCACTTACAAGAAAGACGGAAAGTTTTATTACAAAATAAAAGCTGACAGGGTATCCAAACCTGACAAAAATGCCTTCAAAGGGAAAATTTTCGTCCTGATCAACGGCTCAAGTTTTTCGGCTTCATCCATTCTTACTTCCAAGCTTAAAAATGATAAAAGGGCAATCCTTGTCGGGGAAGAAACGGGTGGTGCCAATGACGGAACGGTAGCGGGATTTTATTCTTACCAGGTTCTGCCGAATTCGAAAATAGATCTTCCGATAGGGCTTGTTCTCGTACAGCCGGATATTACCCCTACCCATACTAAAAAAGGCGTGCTACCGGATATTCCCGTAAATGAAACCATGGTAGACATTATTCAAAAAAAAGATCCTCAGCTCGACCGCATCCTGACCGAAATTAAAAACGAAAAGGCAAGAAATGAAAAATACCGGATGAAATAATGCGGAAAAACATTTTGAAATATTTAAAAATCATTGCATTTACAGGTATTCTCTGGTTAGTAATCCATTCATTATATATCATTATTGATGGAATCTCGGACAATGGGAAAAGTGCCGACATTGCCGTGATCCTCGGAAGTAAAGTTAATGAAGACGGCACATTATCAAAACGACTGGAAGAGCGTCTGAAAACGGGAGAGGAATTAATAAAAAAGCACAGGGTAAGAAAAATTCTCGTAAGTGGAGGATTTGGAAAAGAAGGATTTTACGAAGGCGATAAAATGAAAGAATTTCTTGTTTCCCGAGGGATTAATGATTCTCTCATTATAGTTGACAATCTTGGAAATACCACAAGAGCAACCGTCAATAATACTTTAACCTTAAGAAAACATTTCGCTTTCAATAGTATTATTGTGGTTTCCCAATACTTTCATGTAACCAGAACAAAAAAGCTTTTCAGGGAGAAAGGTTTTGAAAATGTGAGCAGTGTAAGCCCTGATTATTTTGAATGGCGAGATCTGTATGCTATCATCAGGGAGTTTCCAGCTTATTATACCCAATAAAAACGGCGGGCTAAAAGCCCGCCGAGTCTATTTTCTCAATTCGCTGACAAGGTTTTCGATCTGAGCGATATACTTTCCATAAAATTTATGGAACCACCATTTCCCGATAAAAAACAGCATCGGCATAGCAGTAACGAGGCTTCCAATAAGAATGCCCGCAATTTTCAGATTTGAAAGAGGTACAGGCCTTGGAATAAACTCAAGGACAATAATAATTTCACACACTAAAAAAGGTACAAAACACAGGTAAAAAGAAAGATAATACTGCTTATTGAGCTGAAACTGGTGCAGCAGGTCTTTCAGGCTGTCATAGGTTCTCATCATCGGACTGCTCATATTTTTATACATGGTAAAAAACCTGCTGAAAAAAAAGAAAGTCACAAAAACCATTGATGCAATAAGAATGGTAATATAAAATTTAAATTTAAACGGTCCGGGAGAAACAGCGATCACAGCAAAGGCAAAAACAAAAATCCCTACCGTAGACCAGAATTCCATACGCATATTTTTACGGATTTTTTCCAGTGGAAGATTGATTTTATTTTTCTGCTCGGTACTTATTTCCGGGGTCTCTTCAAAGGAATCATCCTGATTCCAGGTATTTTTTAATTCGTCTATATTCATGACAATTGATTTTAAAATTATGATTTATTTGAGCTTAAGATATCTTTAAGTTTATTTTTCGCGCGGTTCATTTTCACCCTCACATTTCCTTCGGAGATTCCCATTTGTTCGGCAATCTGTTTTCCGGAAAAATCTTCAAGGTAGTAGAAAATAAAAGCCTTGTCAATCGGATTCAGCTGGTGAATGGCATTATACATGGCATTCAGTTTTTCTTCCTTTTCATCGTTAAATTCTTCATGGGCGATTTTATATTCGGCATACTCACCGCCGGAAATGAAGCTTCTCTTTTTCTCATTTTTAAGGAAGATGATGGCTGTATTCAGGGCAATGCGGTACAGCCAGGTCGAGAATTCGCTCTGACCTCTGAAGTTGGGATATGCTTTCCAGACCTGATACGTGATTTCCTGGAAAAGATCATCACGGTCGTCTTTATCGTCCATATACATTTTAGAAATCTTGAAAATGATTCCTTTGTGCTTTTCAATTTTCTCTAAAAATTCCTGTTCTGTTGAGGCCATAATTTCTTACTCTCTGTGAGGTTAGTATTCTTCTTACAAAAATGTTACAGTTTGCGGCGAAAAATATTTAATCGGATCAAACTCTCAGAATATATGTATCAAATTATTCAAATGCTAAGGTAGGCAAAGGGTTTTGACATGCAATATTCTTTTCATCAAAGATTTTCTGACTGATCTTATGTTATTTATGGCTTAATATTTGTGAGCCATAGTGTACACCAAATACATATCAATATGCCTTTTATTACCAAACAGGACAATGAAAATGTCCAGCTTTACTATGAAGATTTCGGGTCGGGTCAGCCGATTGTTTTAATCCACGGATGGCCGCTTAGCGGCAAATCATGGGAAATGCAGATTCCCGTCCTTCTCGATCTCGGATACCGTGTTATTACTTATGACCGCAAAGGTTTCGGGAAATCATCGCCTTCAGCAGACGGATATGATTATGACGGACTTGCAGAAGACCTTCACGAAATCATTACCCAGCTTAACCTTAAGAGCGTAATCCTTTTCGGATTTTCCATGGGTGGTGGTGAAGTCGTTCGATACCTTACCAATTACGGAACCCAGAATGTAGATAAAGTGGCTTTAATTTCATCCATCATTCCACTTGTTAAACAAAAAGATGATAATCCCGACGGGGTACCACAAGAAAAGCTTGACGAGATCATGCAGGCCCTGAAAACAGACAGAATTACCTTTCTGGAATCTTTCCATAAAGACTTCTACAATGTCGGACTGATTTCCAAAACAGTGAGCCAGAAACAGCTGGATTACGACTGGGCGATTGCTGCCTTTGCCAATCCGATTGCCACGATAAAATGTGCAGAAAGCTGGGCCAACACCGATTTCCGTCCGGAACTTAAGAACATAACGGTAAAAACACTCATTGTACACGGAGATTCCGATAATATCGTTCCGATTGATACGGCAGGAAAACAGGCTGCCCGGAGAATCATCAACAATGATTTCATGATTATCGATGGAGCGCCACACGGATTGAATGTAACCCACGCCGAAGAACTGAACGGCATCATCAGCAGATTTCTTACATCGCAATAAATCTTCAATATATAAGTTTTGATTTCAATGAAAATCCGCAGCACAATGGACTGCGGATTTGTTTTTATAAGCTTATTTTAAATTTAATCCTGAATCAGCATATTTTTTTTTCATTCTAAATCATCTGTGCAAATTTGTGTAAATATGCAACCGGCTCATCAGACTCTCAACATAACGTCTTTGAAGCCATAATTACACCTTAAGATCTGTAAAAATCAGTGTACATCTGTGGTTAAATTCCCAGTAAAAAATCTCTGATTTTTATCTAATATGCTCTTCTGTTTTCAATACGAATAACTTATCTCTGTGCCTTATGTGTTAATAAAGCACATTCATATAAATCAACGTACATCTGGAAATAAACATCCGATTCATATCAATCTAAAAAATATAATCCGTGCTCAGGAAATTAGAATCATGATCCCTTACGATCGTGTTCAGAAGATTCTTGTTGGAATCCGTAACCTTCGCAGCCACCAGCGAACGAATTGAGAACGAACGCAATGCATCAAAAACAGAAAGCGTCCCTTCCGCACTGTCTTTTCTTCCCGTGAAAGGAAACACATCCGGACCTCGCTGTGCCTGACAGTTAATATTCACACGGCTCACAAGGTTCACAAACGGATCAATCAGCTTAGAAACTTCCATCGGATCTTCGCTGAAAATACTTACCTGCATCCCGTGATCGGCATTCACCTGGTATTCGATCGGTTCCTCAATATTCTCAAACGGAACCACCGGAATCACCGGGCCGAACTGCTCCTCATGATACAGCTTCATCTCAGAATTCACAGGATATACGACAGCCGGAAAGAAGAAAGACTCTTCGATAAAACCTCCGTTGTCATTCAGCACTGTTGCGCCTTTTTCTTTGGCATCTTCCAGACATTCCTTTAAATAAGACGGTTTATTGACTTCCGGAAGTGGCGTGATCTTCACATCCTTTTCCCACGGAAGACCGGGCTTCATCGCAGCCACCGCAGCCGTCAGCTTTTGGGTAAATTCTTCTGCAACATCTTTCTGCACGAAGATCAGTTTCAATGCCGTACAGCGCTGTCCGTTAAAAGAAAGTGCACCTAATATACATTCGCTCACCGCTACGTCAAGGTCGGCGTTTTTGGTAACGATAGCCGCATTCTTTGCATCCAAACTTAAAATAGCACGTAAACGATTAACTTTCGGATGAAGTTTTTTCAGTCCGTTGGCCACTTTGCTGGAACCGATGAAAGCCAGCACATTCACTTTCCCGCTCTCCATGATCGGAGTGATGATCTCAGCGCCTTTGCCGTATAAAGTATTGACCGTTCCCGGCGGAAAGGCTTCCTTAAATGCCTTCAATAAAGGATAATGTGCGAGAACGCCGTGCTTCGGAAGCTTGAACAGGATCGTATTTCCCATAATCAGCGCAGGGATGAGCGTGGTAAATATTTCATTCAAAGGATAATTGAATGGCCCCATGCTCAATACAACACCGAGCGGTGCTCTTCTGATCTGTGCAATGGTACCTTCCGCCTGCTGGAAACGCGACGATTCACGATCAAGGTCCTTCAGGGCATCGATTGTCTGGTTGATATAATCTACGGTTCTGTCGAATTCCTTGGTAGAATCTGCCAGCGTTTTCCCGATCTCCCACATCAGCAGCCTGATAATCACATCACGCTCTTTGATCATCAGGTACACAAATTTCTGCATACATTTGATTCTTCCTTCTACAGACATCGTGGGCCATTCTCCCAGCCCATTGTTGTAAGCTTTTACACAGGCATCAAGAACCTTCATGGCTTCGTCAGGCCCGATATTCGGAATGCTTCCGAGTAATTTACGCTCCAGTCCGTTTTCCTTACGGATGCAGACCGGTGAATAGATCTCCTGTACATCGCCGTTCCATGCAACTAATTCTCCATTAAGAAGATACTCCCGCTGATGGATTTCAGGCACTTTGTATTCTTCGGGGATTTCATTTTCGGATTTAAATATTTCGTGGAATGAAAGGTTGTTTTCTGAATTCATAAATTTTTATTTTAATAGTCTGATAAGATTTGAATATTAAAGGTAATTCTAAAATCTGACTTTAAAAAGAGTGGAGTCATAGATTTGTTCTATTTGGAATAAAATTAACATTCTGTTTTTGAACACTAAGAACACTGAGTTTTTTTGAAATGATTGGCGTATTTAAGTTTCACAAAGCCGTTTCACTTAGAAGAGACCATGGAGCTGACTGTCGTATGAATCGGCTAACATCATCATACCGATCGCCGCAAAATTCCCATCCGATGGAGGGGTGGCGAAAATTCTGAAGGAATTTTTGACGGTGTGGTTTTTAGTTAATAAGTTTCACTAAGCCGTTTCACTTAGAAGAGACCAGGGAGCCGTTTGGAGGTAGAGTCTGAGTAGAATAGTGAGGATTTGTTTTGAACGCTAAAGACGCAAGGTTTGGTTAAAGGATGGCGATGATTTTCTGCTCGCAAGGGTGTTTGACTACGTCGAATCATAGATTTCACTCAGCAAATAAGCAGAATGGTTTTGAACACCAAGCACGCTAAGGTTTTTTGAAATGATTGGCATATTTAAGTTTCACTAAGCGTAGGATTGCTCCGGAGGGGGTGGCAGAAATTCAGAGAATTTCTGACAGCGTGGTTTATTTAGCTATAAAATTTCTGCATTGCCATTTTAGCAAAAACCATCAAGATGTAAAGCTTCTCTAACCTATTTTTCCAGCGTAGGAATCAGATGTTCCCATTGAAGCTGCCTGGCAAAATCGAGGGCTGTTTTTCCTTGAGCCGTTTTCAGGTTTTTATCTGCGCCGGCCCCGAGAAGAACTTCTACAGAAGACAGGTTTCCGGCAATGGTTTCCCGGTGTAAAAGGGTATAGCCACGATCATCCTGCTGAGTCAGTTCTTCCGGATGTTGACTGATAAATTTAATCAGTTCTTCACGCATATTAATGCTCATCGGATGTTCCGTGAGATTCCCAGGATTTTCTTTCTGACCGTTTACCACCTGGATATCGTCAAAGTCCCCGAAATCAAGCTGCCAGGCATGGTCGTGCGATTCTCTTTCTTCAGGAGACATCTCGGCACGCATCGCCTGAATGGTAAATCCGCCATAGGTTTTTGGCAAAGGTTCGGAAGAAGATGAAAATAATTTGGAAAGGCCTGTAGGTTTCTTTACACTTGGCGGAATAGCAAAAAGCCAGTCGCTGATCTCGTTTAAAGGAACTTCTACATAATCTCCAACCTGAATATTCGTAAGCTGATTGGGTTCATTGATGAGGTAGCCTCTTACGGTGTCGCCGTCAAAATCAATTTCGTTGATCCACATATGCTCAACCGCAGGAAATTCCGAATCGGGAAGGTCTTCTGAAAACGCAACCTTCACGCAGGAAACCGTAAGGGCAGGAATAATTCTGCGGTATTCCCAGGATTGTTCTCTCCAGAAATATTTAAAATTTTGCTGTGCTTTTTGATTGGCTTCAAGCATTTTCGGATTTGCGCCGTCGGCAAAAAAAATGGGATTGTCTTCCATAGTATGTAATATTTGTGATGTATCCGGCCCATAAGAATGCCGGGTTTGGTGTGTCTAAAATAGTGAAAATAAAATGAGATCAGGTTTTAAAGCCAGGATATTTTATCTTAAACGTCTTTTATGAAATCTTCATACTCATAATAGAACCGTTCAAATCCATCCATTTTCTCCACAAAAAATTCAAAAATTTCCTGCCATGTATTTTTATTGAAAATGGAAACGCCATGCTTTTCTACCCAGATTCTGGCCATTACTTTCCCGTTTTCCAGGGTATAATATTCGTCTTTATAAAAATCTCCGATGAAATCTTTCAGGATGTCTTCCAAAGACCAGATTTTTTCATAATAAGCATTTCTGAAGATCTCATCTTTCATCTCGATGTCCAGGGAGACTTCTGCTTTTTTATTATCTGCATAAAATTTGAACGACATATCCTTGATCTTGGTATCATACAAAAGCCACTTTCTTGGAAAAGATTTTCCAAAGGCCGTCCAAAACTCTTTTTTTAACTGCTGTGCTTCCTGTTTGCTAAACATACGTACAAAGGTAAAGAAAAAATAAGAGCCAGGTAAAAAGTAGAAAGAACCAAGTTGGTAAAGTGAAAGTGAAAGATGAAAAATTTTTTCCCATTTTTAAATCTTCCTTTTACTTGATTCTTTTGCCTTTTTACTTGGCTCTTCACACTTTTACCCTGGCTCTTCTGACGGTTCCACTTTTTTTCTTATTTTTGTTTCAATGCTGTCTAAAAAATCTCAATATGCGTTTAAAGCACTGTCATACCTCGTGGAAAAAAGGAATGACGGCCCTGTACTGATTTCCGAAATTGCAGCGCACAAGAAAATTCCTTTGAAGTTTTTGGAAAATATTCTTCTCGAACTGAAAAAAGCGGAGATTCTTGATAGCAAAAAAGGAAAAGGGGGAGGATATTTCTTTAAAGAAGATCCCGCAAATGTAAAACTGGCTAAAATAATTCGTCTGGTCAACGGGCCGATTGCTCTGCTTCCATGCGTAAGCCTGAATTTTTATGAAAAATGTGACGATTGTAATGAAGATCACTGCAGTCTGCACGATGTACTCATTGAAGTTCGGGATGCCTCACTGAATATTCTGGAACGAAAAACTTTAATGGATCTGGTAGATTAGCCGGATCCTTTTTTTGAATTATTAGTCTACTTTTTTGGTGGGATAATAATTTTATTGGATATTTGCAGTACTTCAAATGAATAAATTATGATTTCAAAAGAAGATGCAGAAACACTGAAACAGCTTTCCGCAGAGGAGGGATTGAAGTTTATTTCATCTAAATTCCCGGATACCGCTGTTTTTTCGACATCGCTTGGTCAGGAAGACCAGCTAATCACAGACCTCATTTTCAAAAATAAACTGCCGATCAGGGTTTTTACCCTGGATACGGGAAGGCTCTTTAATGAGCATTACGAATTACTCTCACAAAACAATTCCAGGTACAAAACCAAAACGAAAGTTTATTTCCCGGAAGCTTCAGATGTTGAAAAATTTGTCAATGAAAAAGGGATCAACGCCTTTTATCACTCCGTGGAAAACAGGAAAGAATGCTGTTTTATTAGAAAGGTTAAACCTTTAAATCGCGCCCTTGAAAACGCAAAAATATGGATTACGGGCTTACGGGCAGAACAGTCGGAAAACCGTGAAAATATGCCGGTAATCGAATGGGACGAAGAACGCCGCCTGTATAAATACAATCCGTTGATCAACTGGAACTATCAGCAGGTTTTGGTTTACCTTCAACAAAACAATGTTCAGGAACTTCCTTTGCACAAAAAAGGTTTTATCAGTGTAGGCTGCGAACCATGCACAAGGCCCATCGTGGAAGGCGAAGATCCTCGTGCCGGACGCTGGTGGTGGGAAAGTTCACAAAAGGAATGCGGCCTTCACGCGCGTTAATTCAAATTTTTTACATTCAAATGAATACTTATAAACTAGACTATCTTGAACAGCTGGAAGCTGAAAGTATATATATCATGCGCGAAATCGCCGCCCAGTTTGAAAAACCTGCCCTGCTGTTCAGCGGAGGGAAGGATTCCATTACCCTGGTGTATCTGGCCATAAAAGCTTTTGCCCCTATGAAAATTCCTTTTCCTCTGGTACATATCGATACGGGGCACAATTTTCCGGAGGCCCTCCAATTCAGGGATTATCTGGCCGAACATATAGGAGCCGAACTGATCGTACGGAAAGTGGAAGATACCATTAAAGCAAAAAAACTGGCGGAACCCAAAGGGAAATTCGCTTCAAGGAACTGGCTGCAAACGCATACGTTGCTTGATACCATCGAAGAATTCGGTTTTGATGCCTGTATCGGCGGCGCAAGGAGAGATGAGGAAAAAGCCAGGGCGAAGGAACGTTTTTTCTCCGTTCGCGATGAATTCGGACAGTGGGATCCGAAGCTGCAGCGCCCCGAACTCTGGAATATTTACAACGGAAGAATCAACAAAGGGGAAAATGTAAGGGTGTTCCCGATTTCCAACTGGACGGAACTTGATGTCTGGAGCTACATTAAAAAAGAAAATATTCAGCTCCCCTCGATCTATTTTGCACACCACCGCGATGTCATCGAGTACGACGGGCAGCTCATCGCAGTCTCCGATTTTATCCAGATCGATGAAAACGATACCATCGTCAATAAAAAAGTAAGATACAGAACGGTAGGGGATATGACCTGTACGGCGGCTGTAGAAAGTAGTGCCGAAACCCTTGATGAAGTTGTTAATGAAATCACAGCATCCAGAATCTCTGAGCGCGGTGAAACCAGGATCGATGACAAAGTGACCGAAGCCGCTATGGAAGACCGTAAAAAAGGAGGGTATTTTTAAGCATGACATTAGGCAGTAAGCAGAAAGCAGAAAGCTGTAAGCTTTAATTACTCATAATTTATCATTTATAACTACAATAAACGTGGACATACTAAGATTCATCACTGCAGGAAGCGTAGACGACGGGAAAAGTACCCTGATCGGAAGACTTCTTTACGACAGCAAAAATATATTGATCGATCAGCTCGAAGCGCTGGAAAAACAATCAAAGAATAAAAACGAAAATGGAGTAGACCTTGCGATTTTAACAGATGGATTAAGGGCTGAAAGAGAACAGGGAATCACCATCGATGTGGCCTACCGTTATTTTTCTACGCCAAAAAGAAAATTTATCATTGCAGATGCACCGGGACACATTCAGTACACCAGGAATATGATTACGGGAGCTTCAAATTCCCAACTGATTGTCATTCTTATCGACTCCCGACAGGGAGTGATCGAACAGACCAGAAGACACTCGATTATCGCTTCTCTGTTAAAGATGAAACATGTCGTCGTAGCCATCAACAAAATGGATCTGGTCGACTATTCTAAAGAGGTTTTTAATGATATAAAAGCTCAATATGATTTGGTCGCAGAAAAACTTGGCTTAAAGAATATCAGCTATTTTCCGATCTCGGCATTTCACGGGGACAATATCGTTTCCGGATCTGAAAACATGACGTGGTATCAGGGCCCTGCACTTCTTGATTTTCTGGAGAATGTGGAAGTTGATGATCAAAAAGACTTTAACAGTCCGAGATTTCAGGTGCAGTATGTAATCCGTCCGCAAACCGATGAGCTGCACGATTACCGCGGATATGCGGGTGAAGTTATTTCAGGAACGTATAGAAAAGGAGACGAAATCACCTTGCTTCCTCAACATATTCAAACCAGAATTTCCAAAGTAGAAACAGGCGGAAAAGAAGTCGATGTGGTCGTAGAAAATCAGCCTGCCGTAATTCATCTTGAAGATGATATTGATATCAGCCGTGGCGATTTTATCGTACATACCGAAAGTCTTCCGAAGGTTGAAAACGAAATCGAAGCAGTCGTTTGCTGGCTGGATAAAAAAGAGCTCAATGAGGGCAGCAAATATTTTATTCAACATAAAAGCAAGCTTCTGAAAGCCCTGGTAAAGGAAATTGAATATAAGATTGACGTCAATACCCTTGAAAAAATACCGGTGACCGACAGCATTAAGCTTAATGAAGTGGTAAAGATCCGTCTTAAAACGGCCTCACCGTTGGTTTTTGATAACTTTGAAGAAAGTCAGAAAACAGGAAATGCCATTCTGGTCGATGAAACCAGCAATTCTACGGTAGGTGCTGTTATGATCCTGTAACGTATTGATGTTTTTAATTAGAAAGTAAGCGGCCATGATCATATCAAGGAAAGTTCAGTTCAGACTCAATATCTTTTTGGTAACGGTAGCCATCTTGGCGGTTACGGTTTTCTCCATGTACGAATTCGGATATCTGGATGAGCTTTTTAAGGTCCTGGCCAAAGATAATTATATTTTTTACTGGATGATGCTCGTCGGGATTTTAGCAGAGATCGTGGCCGGTTCAATGGGCATGGGCTACGGTGTGATCTGTACCACAACGCTTCTGTTTCTCGGGATTCCGCCGCATGCGGTGAGCGCCAGTATTCATTCGGCGGAGAGTTTTACGACGGCGGCGGGGAGCATCAGCCATATCAGGCTGAAAAACGTTAGCAAAAGCCTGGTTAAAAAACTGGCTGTTCCGGCGGTTTTCGGTGCGATTCTCGGTGCTGTATCTCTCACGTACCTGGGAGAATATTATTCAAAAATTACCAAAACGATTATCTCTTTTTATACGCTGTATTTAGGAATTCAGATTTTATCCAATGCTTTTAAAAATAAACAGGATAAAAAATTAAAAAAGAAAACCAACCTTACGAGACTCGGGCTTGCCGGAGGATTCATCGATTCTTTTGCCGGCGGAGGCTGGGGTCCTTTGGTAACAGGAACTTTAATTAGAAACTCCTTTACACCCAGATTTGCTGTCGGAAGTTCTACCGTAGCCAAGTTTATTTTAACCCTAACGGCAGCCATTACCTTTATCTTTACTTTGGGCATCCAGCACTGGAATATCATCCTCGGTCTGCTCATCGGAGGAATTTTTACCGCCCCTTTCTCTGCCATGCTAACCGCGAAACTTCCCGTGAAAAGCATGTTTGTAATCATCGGGCTGCTGGTCATCATCATGAGTTCTATTACCATTTACAAATCAGTTTTTTAAGCACTGATCCTGCACTGTGGAAAAATAAAAGAAATAAAAACATCCCCTGTTTTGAAAATAATTTACTTTTACAGCATCAAAAAAATACTATGAACATACACGTTGTTGCGGTTTTCAGGTTTAATGAAAACTATCTGATGGAAGCTGTAGAGCTTTTCCAGGCGCTGGTAAAGGAAACCAGAAAAGAAGAAGGCTGCCTGAAATACGATCTGATCGAAGATAAAAATGAGAAAGGAACTTTCTTTATGATCGAACTCTGGGAAACGGAAGAGCATCTGAACCGTCACAGCGGCCAGGATCATCTGCTCAATTTCAGAAAAGATGTTTCTAAGATGCTGGAAAGTTCTACCGTTGTTTATAAGGGTTTTAAAACGCTCTAAAAACATCTTCAAAAGATTTTGCCTGAGATATAAAAGGCTGCTCACCATTGCGAGCAGTCTTTTCATTAGAAAAAATAGAAAGTATTATTTTTTAGAGTAAATGGTCAATAGTGAATGGTCAGTTTTAAATTCACCATTGACAATTCACCATTGACTTTTATATCTTATTTCACGATTAACTTTTTCGTTTCCGTGCTTCCTCCGAACGTAATTTTCACCAGGTAATTTCCTGAAGAGAGCTGAGAAAGATTCAGATCCTGTTTGTAGAAGCCTGTCTGGTTGGTCAGTTCAGCAGAATATACTTTTTTACCGGAAAGATCATAAACCTCAACATTTCCTTTATTGCCTGGTTTCTCTTTAACATCAAATAAGACGGTTACCTGTTTATCTGCAGTTGTTGGGTTCGGATAAATTCCAAAAGATGCTTTTTTGCCTGCCGTTTCGGTAATTCCCAGTGTTGACGTGATGTTTTTGTATTTAAAATACATATTTCCCGTCTGAGAACCTTCATTGGAAGTGAAATACATTCGGTAATATTCAGATCCCTGTTTGATGTAGTATACAACGTCACTGTACACGCCCATAGTGGGTTTCCACGAATGACCGATTGCCGTAATATTGTTTGAAAAGGCGGAAGAAGCCGGAATAGCAGCTGTAGAAGCAGCCTGTGTTTCAGGCTGAACTTTTGCCACGCTGATGTTTGTATTCTGGATCACACCCGACATTCTGTACTTCATGGTTGCGGGCTGTCCTGTGTTCGGGTCTACATAAGGATAATCGGTCCAGTATCTTGTGAACATCAGGTCCCAGTTGTTCTTTGATGGCTCAAGGTTGGCAACTTTATCACCGGTTGCAAATGAAAAGTAATTGAAATAAGCATCATCAGTACCGTTGGCGATCGTTTTGGAAACGGTAGCGTCCCAGGATGAAGTCGCCGCGTTCCATTTTGCATATTTAAAAGTATAGCCGCCAAAATAGTCTTCGATCATGAATTTGTAGTAGGCGTTTGTAGAAACATATTTCAGGATAAAAATCACTTTTCCTTCAATATGATGATTGCCGGGATTGTATTCTCCCCATCCATAGGTGGCCGTTCCCTGTTCGAAAGCACCTTCCTGGATGGTGTTCGTATTGTCGAGATTGTACAGTGGTTCCCCGTACGATGTAACGCTGTTTGTCGTGATGGTATTCCAGTCATTTGGATTGTTTGATGCCTGATACACTTCTATATTTTGAGCGTCATTGATTCTCGTGCCGAAATTCATGCTGGAGTTTCTGTAGAAAGCAATATCCCATGTATTGGCTGGTTGAGAAACGATATTGTTAGCACTCAGATCAAAAAATACACGATTCTGATAGCTTGCCCCCATAGACATATTTACTGTGGTATATCCGTTTGCATCAACCTGTGACAGAACAGTCTGCTGTACTCCTAACGAAAGCATGGCCGCAAAAAGTAATCTTGTTTTCATAATATCTCTTATTTTATTATTTAGAATTATTCTACAAAACTATATAAATTATTTTTAATTGTTCTAAATAAAATATGATTTTTGTCGTGTTTTGTTTTAAATTTTCATTATAGGATGTACAATAACAATTGCATGTTATGGTTAAATAAAAGACCGGCCTATGAAATCATAAGCCGGCCTTCACTAATTATGAGGTCTAATAAATCTTACTTTTTAATAAATTTAGATTTTACGGCAGAACCTTCCGCGGTCTCAATTAGGATGTAATAAACACCGGTTTGAAGTCTGCTGATATCAAAGGATCTTCCGGATAATTTACCTTCAGCGACTTTTTGGCCGGCCGCAGAATATACCTGAATGTTTTTCGGGTCCTTTTTTATGATAAAATCTAAAGCCATCTGATCGGCATTCACTGCAAATCGAACTTCTTCTTTCGATTTCACCTGATCGGAAACCGAAAGGCTTGAAGCCTGATTGTAAACTACATCATCAATCTCAATGACAGTATGCGGTGCAAATGCTCCTACAAATTTGAATACAATATATTGTGAAGTGGAAGCCGGTACCGGGATGGTAATGGTTTGAAACGTATCACTTGTTAAAGTTGTTGCGTTGGCCAGTGGTACGAATGTACTCATATCCGTAGGGTTTGAAGCCAGGCCTGCCTGTACTGATCCTGGTG
This sequence comes from Chryseobacterium endophyticum, assembly GCF_056333165.1. Taxonomy (NCBI): domain Bacteria; kingdom Pseudomonadati; phylum Bacteroidota; class Flavobacteriia; order Flavobacteriales; family Weeksellaceae; genus Chryseobacterium; species Chryseobacterium endophyticum. The sequence goes on along the minus strand of NZ_JBWGXE010000004.1, from coordinate 310,913 downwards.
CCGATCCTGTATTTCTTCTTGCTTTGAATGTTAATGTTTTGTCTCCTGCAGGCGCTACGATCTGTGGTGAAATCAAATATTCAGGACTGTTTTGATTGGCTCCCGAATAAGCCTGTACAAAATTATCAGTGGCAGTGGCTGCTATAATATTCATCATTGGAGGAGGATTACCAACCGGCGCAGGATAAATAGCCGTCCACTGATTCTGCGGGAAAACAGATTGCCCCTGGCCTTGAGTAAAACTGTTGAAATTCTCGTTAAGGGTCGCTACTTGTGCGTAGGCGCTCATGGCGGCAAACAGCATCGTTCCTAAAAGTAGTTTTGATTTCATAACTTTATTTTTATTTAGAATTATTCCACAAAATTAATAATTTTATTTTTAACTGTTCTAAATAAAGTTATATATTTGTCGAAAATTTTCCATCTATGAAGAAGAAAGTGCTTTCCATACTATCGTTATCCGTTGTTTTATGCGTGAATGCACAGGAAAAAGATTCTCTGAAACAGAAAGCTATTGATGAAGTGGTCATCACAGGACAGTTTATGCAACAGTCAATCAATAAATCGATTTATAAAGTTGAAGTAATTGATGCACAGCAAATTAAAAATATGGCCGTGACCAATGTTGCAGAAGTGCTTAATCAAAATCTAAACATCTTAATAGAACCCAATAAAAGCTCAGGAAATTCCAGTGCCAATATCATGGGCCTCAGTGGAGAATATACGAAGATCCTTATTGATAACATTCCCGTGGTAAGCGATGAAGGAATGGGAAATCTGGTAGATCTTACCAAAATCAATGTCAATAATATCGAAAGGATAGAAGTGGTGAAAGGCTCTATGGGTGTTGAGTACGGAAACAATGCCGTGGCAGGGGTCATCAATATCATTACCAAAAAAAGTTACGGTAAAAAATTTACAGCGTTGGCATCCGTGCAGGAAGAAACGGTACGAAAAGAGTATGACTGGCTTAAAAAAGGAAACGGCCGCCACATCCAGTCTCTAAATTTAGGATATAAAATCAACGACAGCTGGACGATTACCGCAGATGTTAATCATAATGACTTTCAGGGATATAAAGGCTCTTTGAACGGATATAAATACTTCAGTGAAAGTAATGACGGAAAGCGCGGGTACGACTGGCTCCCGAAAGACCAGCTCACCACAAACGGGACAATTCGCTACAGCAAGAATAATACAAGCTTCTTCTACAAGCTGAATTTCCTTACCGAGAAAATAAATTTTTACAATCCTCTCTTAACTGAACTTCCATTGGGTGGCGGTGAACGCACCTATACCGCGAATGATAAGGATTATCGTACAAACCGATGGATTCATCAGTTCAATATACAGACGAAGCTGGGCAGAATAAACTATAACGGTGATTTTTCTTACCAGAGCCAGGAAAGAAAATCACAGCTCTATACGTATGATGTTCCGAACAGGAAGGAAATTTCAAGAGATCCGGAGATTACATTCTACAAATCCGATGTGTTGTATTCAAGAGGGATGTTCAGTAATTTTTTAGATAATGAAAAAATCAATTTCCAGGTTGGATATGAATTAGACCGAACCAAAGGTTTTGCCGATGCCTCTACTTTTGAAAGCAATAACAATGGCAGAAGCATTGAACGTTCCGTTTTCAATTACGCCAATTTCCTTTCCGCAGAATGGAAGATCAACGACTGGTTGTCGTTCCGACCGGGAGTAAGACTGGCTTTAAGCGATAAATTTAATTCACAATACAATTATTCCGGAACTTTACGGTTCAAGACCACCGAAAATTCAGATATACGGGCAGTCTTCGGATCTGCCAACAGGTTTCCGACATACGACGAACTCTACACTTTTGTCGTTGATAACAATCATGATATCAGGGGAAATGAAAACCTGAAGCCCGAAACAGGGTATTCTGCGGCAGCATTCTGGGACTATGCATTTACCAACAGCCAGGACTGGAAATTCAATTTCAGTGTCTCAGGGATGTACCTCGATGTAAAAAACAGGATTGAAGATGTGATCATCAACAACAGTCCGCTTCAGATCACCTACCTGAATGTTGATAATTACAAATCGATATTGTTCGGAGGCGGTATCAATGTAAGGAAAGGTGATCTCACTTTAAACGCAGGAGTTTCCATGATGGGAATTTCCCAGGTTCTGAACACCGGAGACCTTACTTCGCCGGACGATTACAATTATTATGCAGAAGCCAATATTGCCGCCAATTACACATTGTCTTCAACAAAAACACTATTTGCCCTCTACTATAAATATACCGGAACCCAAAGAAGATACACCCATGTGGGAGATCAGAATAATCCTACCGATCCCGGCCAGTACATTTTGGGAGAGATCGGAGATTTTAATATGCTCAACTTTACGGTCAGCCAGCCATTCTTTAAAAACCACTTTGAAATCAGTGCAGGGGTGAAAAACATATTTGATGTAACGAGTGTACGAAATACCATTCAGGCGGGAAACAGTCATAATGCCGCTGCCAGTCAGCAGAATCTCTTCTACGGAAGAAGCTATTTCGCCAGACTCAATTATAATTTTTAAAAACTTTGGAAATGAAAAAAATACTTTTTTGCTTACTGATAGGAACTTCTTTTATTTTCCAGTCATGCATCAATGATAATGAAGATCCGGTGCCGGTATCCCGTATCGAAGGTTCCCTGGTAGATCTTTCTGTCGGAGGCGCTACACAGCCCAATCAGGTCTGGATCGATTTAAGCGAAATAGATCCCGATACGAAACTCTCCGGTCAGACCATCAACAATAGAACAGACTGGGATCTTGCCCTTTATTCAGGATCTGCCTTTAAAGTAGTGTTGAATTCTTCCATTATGATGGCTGCCGCTAAAATTCCCAACGTTACAGACTTCAGTCAGGTCAATGAAACTTCTGTAGCAACATTAAAAACTCAGGTACAGGTAGCCAATTTCAATCCCGCCAATGAAATATATATTGACGATGTGAAGGGAGATTTTCCTTCCGGTTATACGGCTATCGAAGAGATAAAAGCCGTGGATTCCCAAAACGCAATTTACCTGGTCAATATGGGTAAAAAAATTGCGACTGGGAATGTTCCTGTTGGTTCCGTTGCGACAGGAGGCGACAGCAGGGGCTGGAAAAAAGTACAGATCCTCAGAGCCGCAGAGGGATATAAAGTGAAATATGCTGACATCAACGGAGACAACTATCAGGAGATTACCATCAATAAAAATGCTGCCTACAACTACAATTTTATCAGCTTGGAAAATAACAGAGAAGTCTTCATTCAGCCCGAAAATAAAAAATGGGACCTGTGTTTTACCGTATTTACCAACATCATTTCAGGAGCCGGAAGTTATGTATATGCAGACTTTGTCACCACCAATAACATCGGCGGAACAGGCGCTTACGAAGTGATCGTGCCTGCCGGTGCATCAGGTGTCGAAGCCTATAATAATTTTAAAACCTCTGATATCGACCAGATAAAATTTGTTTATAACGATCAGCGTACGATCGGGGCAAACTGGAGAAATCCTGTCGGTGTCAATGGACTGGAAGTATACGGAGACCGATTCTATATTATTAAAGATGCCAACGGGTTTTATTTCAAGCTGAGATTTACAAGACTTACCAAGGCCGAGACCGACAGCTTCGGCGTGAAAGGCGAAAGAGGCTTTCCTTCATTTGAATATAAACCTTTATAAAATAATACCATCTGATATAAGAATACTGAGTCGGGTCAAACGCCTTTTGTACACTTAAAAAGCAGTCAGTAGTTAATAACATATTCAATAATTCAGGTTAAAAATCAATCAAATAATAAATAAGTATCATGAAAAAATTCATTCTTGCCGCTTCTGTGCTGGTAGCCGTGTATTCCTGTAAAAAAGCAGAAGGTGCCAAAACAGAAAATAAGACGGAAGTAAATGCCGAAACACCAAAATCTAATAATAAAATCGTAACCCTGAACGGAGGGATTACGGAAATCGTGGCTGCTTTAGGCCACGAAAAAGAAATCGTAGGAACCGACGTTACCAGTACCTACCCCGAATCTCTGAAAGCTACGGCGAAAGACCTGGGACACGTAAGATCCATGACCATTGAACCGATCATGGCTGTGTCCCCGACTTTAATTCTGGCTTCCGACAAAGACATCAACCCTGAACTGATGGGTAAAATCAAAGCCTCAGGAATAAAAACTGAAGTATTCAAACAGGAATTCACCGTAGACGGAACCAAAAAATTAATCGCCGACGTCGCAAAAGCAATCGGAAATACAGATTATCAGAAACTCAATGATAAAATTGATGCCGACTTAAAACAGATCCAGCCCATTGCCAAAAAACCTAAAGTCCTGTTCATCTACGCCAGAGGGAACATGCTGATGGTTTCCGGGAAAAATACCCCGATGGCTTCTTTAATTGAACTGGCCGGCGGTGAAAATGCCGTGAATGATTTTGAAGATTTCAAACCGTTAACACCGGAAGCCGTTGTAAAAGCAAACCCTGACGTATTATTCTTCTTCACCAGCGGATTACAGGGTGCCGGAGGAAATGAAGGCGCACTCAAAATGCCGGGAGTATCACAGACCAATGCCGGTAAAAACAAAAAGATCATCGCGATGGACGGAGGCCTGGTTTCAGGTTTCGGACCAAGACTTGGAGAAGCGGCTGTTGCATTAAACAAACTTTTAGTTGAAAACACAAAGTAAATTATACGTTTACATGAGCACAAGTGCCATACTGCTATTCCTTATAGCAGTATGGTCTCTTAATACCGGCGTTTACGATTTCGGGGGGCAGTCTGCATTTGCAGTCCTGGGAAAAGTATTCAGCGGAGACCCTTCCTTATCCATGAGTGACCGGTATGTGGTCTGGGAGGTGCGGGCAGCCAGAATCATCATGGCCATCCTGATCGGAAGCATGCTGGCCGTTTCAGGAACAAGCCTGCAGGGCCTGTTCAAAAACCCTTTAGCCACAGGAGATTTAATCGGACTTACCTCGGGAGCCACCTTACTTGCCGCTGTTACTATTGTTTTAGGAGGACACTTCAAGCAGTATCTTCCTGAAGCAGTACAGTTTTCATTAGTAGGTATTGCGGCGTTCATCGGTTCCTTTTTATCCATGCTGCTGGTGTACAGGATCTCCACAAGCGGAGGAAAAACCAATGTTGTCATGATGTTGCTGAGCGGAGTAGCCATTACCGCCATCGGTTTTTCCATCACCGGATTTTTAATTTATATCTCAAAAGACGACCAGTTAAGAGATCTCACCTTTTGGAATTTAGGAAGTCTAGCAGCGGCAACGTGGACCAAGAATATCATTTTAGCCGTTGTTTTACTTATTTCCTACCTCATTCTATTGCCAAAAGGAAAAGCTTTAAATGCCATGATGCTCGGTGAAAAAGATGCCCAGCATTTAGGAATTAATGTTGAAAAACTGAAGAAACAGATCATCATCATCACCGCTCTCATGATCGGAAGCTGTGTGGCGTTCTCTGGAACCATCGGGTTTGTGGGCCTTATCGTACCCTATATTTTAAGGCTTTTGTTTAAATCCAACTATGCTTTTATCCTGCCCTTATCTGCCGTTTGCGGAAGTATTTTATTATTAACGGCCGACACCTTCAGCAGAAGCATTGTGGAGCCTTCGGAACTCCCGATCGGTATTCTGACCGCATTGATGGGAGGCCCCATCTTCATTGCGATTTTAGTTAAATTCAAAAAATCAATGCCATGATAAAGGCACATCAGATCAGCTATAAACATAAAGAATTCCATATCCTCGATGCCGTGGATGTTCATCTGGAATACGGTGAATTCCTGGCCATCGTCGGTCCCAACGGAGCCGGAAAATCCAGCCTACTGAGTGTATTGGCCAATGAAGTGAAATCGAAGCAGCAGATTTTATTTAAAGATAAAAATATCAGCGAATGGAAAGTCAGTGAGCTCTCAAAGCATAAAGCCAAATTTTCCCAGCACAACAGCAACGATATCCCGCTGGAAGTGAAAGACGTCGTAATGATGGGACGCTATCCGTATTTCGATGCCCAGCCCGGACAGCAAGACCTTGAAGCAATGAACAACATGATGTATGAAACCGATGTTTTTCATCTCAAAGACAGGGAATACAATACGCTGTCGGGAGGAGAAAAGCAGAGAGTACATCTCTCCAGGGTATTGGCCCAGCTCCGGAACAGCATTGCCCACAAGCTCCTTTTTCTGGACGAGCCGCTGAATAACCTTGATGTAAAACATCAGTACAAAGCCCTGGAAATTATTAAAAAATTTACCCAAAAAGCAAACTCTGCGATAGTGGTGCTCCATGATCTCAATCTCGCAGCACAATATGCAGACAAAATATTGTTAATGAAATCGGGCAGGGTAGCCGCCTATGGCACACCGGAACAAGTCTTTACCCCTGAGAATATCAGCAAAGCCTACAATTTTCCGTGTACCATCTGCGAACACCCGATTACCGCTAACCCCATGATTATTTTTGGATAATGGATAACGAAAACTCAAAAATATTAGCACAGCACCTTGCCCATCCGGAAGGTGAGAAAGGCATTGAAATCGGCGAAATGATGAATGCCACCAACATCGGAATGACCCTGGAAAGCATTCACGCGCTCGTCATAGAAGACCATGAACATATCCTGGAAATCGGGCATGGAAATGCAGGCCATGTAAAGCATATATTAAGTAAAGCTCAGAGCATACGCTATACAGGAATAGAAATTTCGGAAACCATGCACCACGAAGCCATCCGGCTGAATAAAACATTTGGAAACCAGGCTGAGTTTCTATTATATGACGGACAAACGCTGCCCTTCGGCGACAAAATGTTTGACAAGATATTTACCGTAAACACAGTCTATTTCTGGCAGCAGCCTGTTCAGTATTTAAATGAAATCTACAGGGTTTTAAAAGACAACGGTGCTTTTGTCCTCACTTTCGGGCAGAGGGATTTTATGGAAAAGCTCCCCTTCACGGAATTCGGATTCAAACTCTACAACACCGATGAAATGGAAGAAACCGTTTCCCAAAGCCATTTCAAAAGAATGCAGATTTCCGAAAGACAGGAAGACGTAAAAAGCAAAACAGGAAACGAAACCATAACAAGAAATTATACAATTTTAACCATTAAAAAATAAAAATAATGAGCACATTAGTAAACGATCTTAAAGAAAAATGGGAAGCTCTTAAAGCTGAAAATCCACATTTGAGAATCAGGAATGCCGCCGCAGAACTTGGTGTGAGCGAAGCAGAATTATTAGCAACAAATGTTGGTGAAGGCGTAACGGTGTTAAAGCCGGAGTTTAAAGATATTTTAACCGAAGCGGAGCATCTGGGTAAAGTAATGGCCCTTACCCGCAACGACGAATGTGTTCATGAAAGAAAAGGCATTTACCAGAACGGTGATTTCAGCAGTCCCCACGCACAGCTTTTCGTAGGCGAAGATATCGATCTCAGAATTTTCCTGAACCACTGGAAATTCGCTTTTGCCGTAGTGGAAGGCGATAAAAAAAGCCTTCAGTTTTTCGGAAAAGACGGTTTGGCTTTACATAAAATTTATTTAACCAAAGACAGCAACGAAGCCGCTTTTGATGCATTGGTTGAAAAATTTAAAGCGGATGAGCAGAATTCATCCTTCGAATCTGAAACCATAGCTCCGAAAGCAGAAGAAAAACCGGATGCCGAAATCGACGTAGAAGGGTTCCAGAATGCGTGGAAATCACTGAAAGATACCCACGATTTCTTCATGATGACCAGAAAATTCGGCGTAAGCAGAACACAGGCCTTAAGACTGGCGCCGGAAGGGTTCACCAAAAAAATCGATAGCTCTAAAGTCGTAAACGTGCTGGAAGACGCCTCTGAAAAAGAGCTTCCGATCATGATCTTCGTGGGCAACAGGGGAATTATCCAGATCCACACCGGTAATGTGAAGAAAACATTATGGCACCAGCAGTGGTTCAATGTAATGGACCCCGACTTCAACCTACACCTCGATGTCACCAAAATCGCGGAAGCCTGGATCGTGAAAAAACCTACAGAAGACGGCGAAGTAACCGCTATTGAAGTATTCAACAAAGAAGGCGATTTCATCGTTCAGCTCTTCGGAAAAAGAAAACCGGGCATCCCTGAGTTACAGGAATGGAAAGATCTTGTATCAGATCTCGAAAAATAAATAGTTAGATCATTTTTTTTGAGCCGTTTTGTGTTTTGCAGGGCGGCTTTTTTTTAGAGTTAAATTAAAACAGACCCGCCCGAAATAGATAAGGCATCCTCCAAAGTATATGAAGCATCCTCCAAAATAGATAAGGCATCCGCTAAAGTGTATAAGGCTTCCGCCAAAGTAGATATGGCATCCTCCAAAGTAGATAAGACCTCCGCCAAAGTAGATAAGGCATCCGCCAAAATAGATAAGGCTTTGTCCAAAGTAGATAAGACAATGTCCGGAGTATATAAGGCATTGTCCGGAATAAATAAAGGTTTGTCCAAAGTGTATAAGACAATGTCCGAAGTATAAAAGGCAATGCACTTTGCACTTTCGTCCCTTCGAGTAGATTTTTGAAAAAAATCGTATCGAGAAGTCGCGCTTCCGGTGGCCATACCCACAGGTTCTCGATACATTTTTCGCAGCTTCACTGCAAAAACACTCGAACAGACGGACGTACGCTCGTATTGTGTAATTACCGCCACGTCCCTTCGAGTAGATTTCTGAAAGAAATCGTATCGAGAAGTTTATGCTTTCAGATGATTCCCAATACATTTTTACAACACTTTTTCAAGTAAAATACCCGAATTAACCAACCAAATATCAAATATTTAAAATGTAAAATTGAACAGGTCTTAAAAGTGAATTTAAAATAATCTTTCCGACCTTTGCCATACATTAAATAACCCAATCAATTAAGAATGAAAAATATCCTCTCCATACTCTTGCTTGCCGTTTTCTGTTCACTGGGTGCGCAGGATTTTAAAGCCTATCAATTCTATAACCAGAAAGGAAAGGAAATCAGTACCGAAAAATTAGTAAAAGCACTTGCTGATTACGATATTGTTTTCTTTGGAGAAAACCACAACAACTCCATCAACCACTGGCTGCAGCTGAAGATCACCGAAGCGTTGTATCAACAGAAGAATACACAAATTATCCTGGGAGCCGAAATGTTTGAAAGAGACAACCAGTCTCAGTTGAATGATTATCTGAGTGGGAAATTAGATGCTAAAACATTAAAAGATTCAGCAAGGCTGTGGAATAACTTCTCCACCGATTACAAACCCCTGGTTGATTTTGCGAAAAATAAAAAAATACCGTTCATCGCTACCAATGTTCCCCGCAGATATGCTTCCCAAACCTCAAAAGAAGGACTTGAATCTTTGAACAGTTTACCCGCTAAAGACAAAACATACATCGCCCAGTTACCCATCAAAGTCACCCTTGAAACACCCGGCTATCCCGAAATGAAGAAAATGATGGGTGACCATACCGAAGAGATGAAAGTCATGAATTTCATTTCTGCCCAGGCCATTAAAGACGCCACCATGGCAGAATCCATCCTGAAGAATTTTCAGCCCGGAAAAACCTTCATCCATTACAACGGCAATTACCACAGCAAAGAATTCGGCGGTATTTACTGGTACATCAAACAGAAAAACCCCAGCCTGAAAATGGCCGTCATCTCCGTATTCGAATCCGAAAGCCCCGAATTCAAAATCCCCGGGAAAGACTATGTGCCGACAGATTTTAACCTTGTAATTCCTACAGACATGACGAAAACATATTAGAAGAGGTAGGTAAAAGAGCCAAGGAAAAAGGTAAAAGTAAAAAGGATTTTTCAGTGAAAAAATAAGTCTTTCCACGCCTTTTGTCATTCTGAAAGAATCCAGACACGAATCTTTCCATACAATTCTCTGATGAAATACAGGAATTCATCAATAGGAACGGACTTCAGCCCGTTTTTGCTTTCCACGCCTTTTGTCGTTCTGAAAGAATCCGGACACGAATCTTTCCGTACAATTCTCTGATGAAATACAGGAATTCATCAATAGGAACGGGCTTTAGCCCGTTTTTGCCTGAAAAAATTCAATAGGCTTTAGCCAAAACCTAAAAACATCATTTATCTTTGCTACATATTCCTTTTACATGAAGACAATATATTTTCTACTGATTTTCTGTATCGGTTTAGCCCAGGCACAGAAACTGACTCCTGACGAAATCTCCCTGATCAATCAAGGCGACCCGAACACGGCCTTACCGATTTACCAGACCACTGATGAACATCAGCATAAAACACTGCTAAGCCTTTCTACAGAAATTGATCCGCTGGATAAAAACACGGCAATTTTAGTCAAAAGAATGAAAGAATCTTTATTGTCAACCGATGGCGGAGTAGGAATTGCCGCTCCTCAGGTCGGCATCAACAGGAAGGTAATCTGGGTGCAGCGTTTTGATAAACCCGGAGAACCGTTGGAGTATTTTATAAATCCTGTGATTCTCTGGAGATCAGAATTACAGAACCTCGGACCGGAAGGCGATCTGTCGATTCCTGATTTCAGGGACCAGTTTTACAGAAGCAAAGTCATCCGGTTGGAATACGTCGATCTGAAAGGGCAGAAATATTCGGAAATGGTAGAAGGGTTCACCGCCGTCATCTTCCAGCACGAAATCGATCACCTTTCCGGAATTTTAATTTCCGATAAAAAAGAAAAGGAAAAGAACGACAGGTATCAGAAGGTGGATGCTTTTAAGAAAGAAGGAGCTTCCGGGAGATAGTTAATTTAAATATTAACTCAGAAATGTTTCCGTGATTTCTTAATTTTCTGAATTAAAATAAACTTTGTTTATTCTTAACCTTTACCACTGCGTAAGCTCTTTACTTAAAAAATTCACCTTTAAAGAACAGAAGGTATCCAATAAATTTATTTTTTTTAGCTAAAATATCTTAATGGCTTAATGTTAAAAATAAACTCAAATTTAAACAGACTCTTAGCCTCAAACAAAAAAATCTGCTTCCTGAGAAACAGATTTTTTTATAAATGAGAAATATTTTTAGTTGTTCGTTACCGAAAGTTTTACCTCAATATTATTTCTGGTTGCATTGGAATAAGGACAGATCTCATGAGCTTTTTCCGTCAATGACTGAGCCTCTTCAATAGAAACTCCCGGGATATTCACATCCAGTTGTACCGCCAGTCCGAAGCCGCCATTGTCAATCTGGCCGATGCTTACTTCTGCGGTTACCGTTGTTTCTCCGGTCTTTGTTTTCGAAAGAGAAATCACTCTGTTTAAAGCGCTGTCAAAGCACGCTGAATATCCTGCGGCAAAAAGCATTTCAGGATTAGCGAAATCATCATTGGCACCGCCCAATGCTTTAGGCATTTTTACTTCAAGGTCAATAACCCCGTTGTCGCTTTTCACATGGCCATTTCTGCCACCTGTTGCTGTCACTTTTGTTGTATATAAGGTTTTCATTATTTTTCTATTTTGTTTAATATTTTCTGGACACTTTTTTTCAGATCAACCCAGTCTTGCTGGGAAACATCAATTTTTTTATAAATCTTCTCAGGAATTTCACAGGCTTTTGACTGAAGCGCTTTCCCGGTTTCCGTGATAAATACCTGTACCACCCGTTCGTCTTCTTTTTTTCTTTTCCGCTCGATAAATCCCTTTCCTTCCAGTCTTTTGAGAAGGGGTGTGAGGGTTCCGCTGTCGAGGTAAAGCTTTTCTCCGATATGGTTTACCGGAAGACCGTCGTTTTCCCAAAGCACCATCATAACAAGATACTGGGGATAGGTGATATCAAGCTCATCAAGAAACGGCCGGTATAAACCCGTAATCTCCTTGGCAATCACATACAGCGGAAAGCAGAGCTGATTTTGAAGTTTTAAAGATTCCTGTGGTTCCATGATGCTGAAATTTAAACTGCTGATTATTTTTTAATGATAAATTCCTCCATCGGAATCCTCACTTTTTTCATGTGGGAAAGCCAGTCGTTCTTTTCATCTCTGTAACCAAGATACAGTAAACTCACACTTTTCAGTCCCAATTCTCTTAGTCCAAGAATTTCGTCTACCACCTCATTGCTGAATCCTTCGGCAGGGGTACTGTCGATCTTAAGTTCTGCAGCCTGAGCCATCGCAAGTCCTAGAGCAATATAAGTTTGTCTTGCCGTATGAACAAAATGCTGCTCAGGAGTCTGTGCACCGTAGATTTCTTTCAGTTTATCCGTATAGCTTGAGAAACGTCCTTTTGGTAAATCCCTTACATCGGTATGATAGTCGTATACCTTATCAATTTTCTCATCGGAATATCTGTCCCACGCTGCAAAAACCAAAACATGAGAAGAATCCTTCATCACTTCCGGATTCAAAGCACCTTTAACCATTTTTTCCTTCAGATCCTGGCTTTCCACCACAACCACTCTGAAAGGCTGAAGACCCGATGATGTAGGTGCCAGTCTTGCTGCTTCTAAAATTTTATTTAAATCTTCTTCTGAAACTTTTTTCGCCGGATCATACGCTTTTACAGCATGTCTCCAGTTTAAATCTTCTATTAATGACATTTTGTTAATTATTTTTATTTGAATTAGTCTATGCAAAAATGTTGCCAAATTAAATTGTGTGCAATTTAATTTAAATAAAAAAAATCTGATTCAAGAATAGAAACAGATTTTGCTGAAAAATATCTAATTTTTGTTAATCAATTCCGCTTCAAAAACCTCCTCAAAATGCTTTCTGATCTTTGCTTTGAGATCTTCGATTTCTTCAGGGGTCAGCTCTCTTTCAAGCTCTCTTTTCAGGGAAGTGACCTGCTTGTCTTTGATGCCGCAAGGAATAATATATTCGAAATATCGCATATCGGTATTTACATTTAATGCAAAACCATGCAGCGTTACCCAGCGTGAAGCTTTTACGCCCATGGCGCAGATTTTTCTGGCGTACGGTTTACCCACATCCAGCCATACGCCTGTTTCTCCTTGGGATCGTTCACCTTTCAAACCATATTCAGCGATGGTCCTGATGATGACTTCTTCAAGGTTTCGCATATACTTGTGAATATCGGTGAAAAAGTTTTCGAGATCGAGGATAGGATATCCGACAATCTGTCCGTATCCGTGGTACGTGATATCTCCGCCGCGGTTTACCTTGACAAAAGTGGCATCGATTTCTTTCAGCTTGTCCATTCCTGCCAGCATATTTTCTTCATGACCGCTTTTTCCCAAGGTGTAAACATGCGGATGTTCTACCAATAGGAAATGATTGGGTGTCGTAGCGTGCTGCTCTGCCGGTAAGTCGCGGTTCTTAATTTTAAGATCTATAATATTTTTCATTAAAGATTCCTGGTAATCCCATGCCGGTTGGTATTCAAGGGTTCCCAGGTCTTCAAATTCCACGACTTTATTCTGATGTGTATTCATTTTATTTTTTGAAGATACAAATTTAGTGATTTTTAGCCTTTAATGGAATGGATGAAATCTATAGCCTTATGCTTCCAGTCTCTATGATGAAGCAAAATATCGACAAAGGCAGTCCCGATGATGCCACCGGCTGCTTTCCCGGTAACGTTTTCAAAATCTTCTTTTGATTTAATCCCAAAGCCTATCATCACTTGATTTTTCAATGGCAGAGAGGCTATAAGGTCAAAGTATTTTTCATTTTTTAAATCAGCATTTTGATTTCCTGTTGTGGAAGAGGAGCTTACCGCATAAAGAAATCCTGAGCTTAAAGAGTCCAGATACAAAATTCTTTCTTCAGAGGTTTCCGGAGTGATCAGAAAGGTGAAATTAAGATGGTAATGATTTACAATACGCTGATAATTTCTTTCAAATTCAACTGCCGGCAAATCGGGGATTATCAATCCTGAAACTCCACTTTCGGAGCATTCTTTACAGAAATTTTCAAATCCGAAACTTAAAACAGGGTTGATATATCCCATAAGGATTACCGGAATTTTTATTTCGTTTTTAATTGATTTCAGTTGGGCAAAAAGTTTTTCAATGGTCATGCCATTTTTTAAGGCGAGTTCATGCGCTTTCTGGATGACCGGCCCATCCGCAACGGGATCAGAATACGGCATTCCTATTTCGATCATATCCGCCCCGGAATTCTGGATAAGACGTATGATGTCTGCGGTATCTTCCAATTGGGGAATTCCTGCCGTGAAGTATATGTTTAGTTTTTTCATAAATGGAGAGTTGTTGATAGTGGATGGTGAGGTAAATTATTTTAAATGTTTCAGGTAAGTTTCCATATCCTTATCGCCACGGCCGCTCAGGCAGATGACCACCACATCTTTAGGATCAAAACTTTTTTTCTCCAGAACTGCCAAAGCGTGGGCACTTTCCAAAGCAGGGATAATCCCTTCGATCCTGGTCAGCTGAAAGGCGGCCTGTAATGCTTCGTCATCATTAATGCTAAAAAATTCTGCTCTTTTCTGTTTAAATAAATGAGCATGGAATGGCCCTATTCCGGGGTAATCCAGCCCCGCGGAAATAGAGTGTGGTTCAATTACTTGCCCGTCTACGGTTTGCATTACGAGGCTTTTGCTTCCGTGAAGAATGCCTAAAGTTCCTAGGAATGTTGTGGCCGCAGACATTCCTGAGTCTATTCCGAAACCTCCGGCTTCAGCAGCGATCAGTTTTACATTTTCATCATCTGCAAAATAATAAAAAGCTCCTGCAGCATTGCTCCCGCCACCGACACAGGCAATGACGTAATCCGGATTTTCATGACCGCGCTGTTCCAAAAGCTGTTCTTTGATCTCTTTAGAAATAATGCTTTGGAATCTCGCTACCAGATCCGGAAAAGGATGAGGTCCCACGACGCTTCCGATCACGTAATGTGTCGTGGAAGCGTTGTTGATCCAGTCTCTTAAGGCTTCGTTTACGGCGTCTTTTAAGGTTTTGGATCCTGAAGTTGCCGGGACAACCTCTGCGCCGAGCATCTTCATTCTCGCTACATTCGGTGCCTGCCGCTGAATGTCTATTTCTCCCATGTACACAATACATTCCAACCCTAATAAAGCACAGGCCGTCGCTGTAGCAACACCATGCTGTCCGGCCCCGGTCTCTGCGATAATCCGTTTTTTACCAAGGTGTCTGGCCAATAAAACCTGTCCCAAAGCGTTATTGATTTTGTGTGCTCCGGTATGGTTGAGGTCTTCTCTTTTTAAATAAATCTGAGTCTGATATTTCGTGCTTAAATTTTCAGCAAAATATAGTGGTGTTGCCCGACCTACATAGTTTTTCAGCAGCTCCCGGTATTCTTTTTGAAAGTCTTCCGATTCAATGATGGTAAGGTAATTCTTTTGCAGTTCTTCAACATTCGGATAAAGCATTTCGGGGATGAATGCTCCTCCGAATTCTCCATAATAGCCGTGTTGATCTGGATTTTTATAATTCATATTTTATTTTTTTAATTTTTTCCACATCTTTAATTCCCGGTTTTATTTCAAATTGTGAATTGATATCGAGGGCAAACGGTTTATTTTTTAATAGCTTGCTATTTTCAACATTTTCCAGTGAAATGCCCCCGCTGAGAAAATAGGGAAGAGGAATTTCAATGTCATTTAACAGGTTCCAGTCGAAGGTTTTTCCTGTTCCGCCGAAAGCTGATGAATCGTTATCAAAAAGGAAATAATCGACGGTGTTTTGATTTTGATGAATGATTTCCTGTAATTCATTCACGTTCTGATTTCCAATTCTTATAACCTTAATGATTTCAGATTCAGGATCTAATTTTTTTCTCAATTCAGAAACAAAATCTGTATGCTCATCGCCGTGGAGCTGGATGAAATTCAGTCCGGCTGCGTCAGCTGTTCGAACTATATTTTCAGGTGTTTCGTTTACAAAAACGCCGACTTTTTTTGTGTGGGGAATCTCTGATATTTCATGTAAGGTCAAATGATTCAGCGCATATCTCGGTGATTTTTCATAAAAAATAAATCCCAGGAAATCAGTCCCCAGTGAAATGAGTTCCTGGATCTGTTCAATTCGGGTCAGTCCGCAAACTTTAAGCCTGGATTGCTGTTGATGATGGCTGGGTAATGGTTGAATGGATGTCATTTTCGTCTTATTACATTTTTTACCTCGTGACCTGGGCAATAAATTCGGAAAATTTATTGCCGGGATTTTTATCTTTCATAAAATATTCTCCCATTAGGAAGCCGTCAAATCCTTTTTCTTTCAGATATTTAAAATCATCAACAGTATAAATGCCGCTTTCTGCAATGGAGAGTATCCCTTCGGGAAGTAAATTTTTTAGCCGAACAGAATGATCAAGGTTAACCTCAAAGTTTTTTAAATTCCGGTTGTTAATTCCGACCAAGTCAATGTCCTGATGGCAATGTTTCAGTTCTTCTTCCGTATGAATTTCCAGTAAAACTCCAAGACCAAGCTGGTGGGCAAGATCTGTAAAATCTTTAACCTGATCAGCTGAAAGGCAAGCCGCAATCAGCAGTACAACGTCTGCTCCCATTGATTTTGCCTCATAAAACTGATACTCATCGATCATAAAATCTTTTCTTAAAATAGGAATATTGATGGATTTTCTTACCTCTATAATATCTTCAGAGCTTCCTCCAAAAAAATCTTTATCCGTTAAAATAGAAATGGCACTTGCCCCGGACTTTTCGTAGGCTGAAACAACTTCCAAGGGAGAAATCTGGTCATTGATAATGCCTTTTGACGGAGATTTTCTTTTAAATTCAGCAATAACTCCGATTTTTAACCTTAAAGTTTCCTTTAGTGAAAATGTTTTCCGATCGAAAAATTCAGAATCCTTTACCTGTTGAAGAGAGATTTTTGCCTTCATCAATTCCAGCTCTTCTCTTTTTCTTTCAACGATTTTATCCAGTATATTCATTTTATTACCTTAATTATTTGACTAACTGTTCGAAACTTTGAAAAGCTTTTCCACTGTAAAGACTTTCGCGGGCGGCGGATAGGCATTCGTCATAAGTTCCGAATTTTTGGGTGTGTAAAAGCGCCACGGCAGCGTTGGCCAGCACAACTGAATGCTGTTGGTTGCTGCCATTTCCCTTCAGGATATTTCTAAAGATTTCTGCTGTTTCCCGAATACTTGCCCCGGCTGTAATACTTTCTGCCGTTACCGCCTCAAAACCTAAATCTTCAGCGGAATATATTTCCTCACTTTCTTTGGTGATGATTTTACTGTCTTGGGTGAGGCTGATCTCATCGTAACCATCGAGTCCGTGAACGATCATAAATTCGCGTTTGTCCTTCTGAAGCAGGTACTGGTAAATTCTCGCAATTTCAAGATTGTATACGCCAATGACAGAAAATTGGGGTTTGGCAGGATTTACGAGCGGACCCAACAGGTTGAAAAATGTTCTTAGTCCCAGTGATTTCCTTAATGTGCCTACCGATTTAAGGGCAGGATGAAAATAGGGCGCATGCAAAAAACAGATATTGGCTTTGTCAAGATCTTCCTGGAGTTTTTCGGAAGAATCTTTAAAGACATATCCTGTTTCTTCAAGGACATTAGATGATCCTGTAATTGTTGATGCGCCGTAATTTCCGTGTTTTACCACTTTTTGACCGGCACCGGCAACGACGAAGCTCGCTAATGTTGAAATATTGATTGTATTTTTCCCGTCACCACCGGTTCCTACGATATCTACGGCATCATTAGCTTGGATGTTTACGGGAACGGCCATCTGAAGAAGCGCTTCACGGAAACCTTCCAGCTCAGGCAGCGTAATATTTCGCATCAGAAAGATACTGATGAAGGCCGTCACTTCCTGAGGGTTAAATTTATTCTGAGCAATTTCAATCATGATGGCTTTTGCCTGGGATTTGGATAAAGTATGGTGATTGAAAAGGTATTCAAGGATCTCTTTCATTGTTTTGGATTTAAAAAGATTTTAATTCAAAAGAAAATTCCGGATAATCGCTTCTCCTTCCGGGGTCAGAATACTCTCGGGATGGAACTGAACGCCGTGTACATCGTAGGTTTTATGCTGCAGCGCCATGATCATCCCTTCATCGTCGATGGCCGTAATTTCAAGTTCGTTTGGAAAATCTTTACGATTCACGACCCAGCTGTGGTATCTGCCGACCTCAAGTCCGCTGGCAAGACCTTTGAAAATTTTGGTGTCTGATTTTACCACTTCTGCGGGCGTCGCCACACCATGGAAAATCTCCGACAGGTTGATCAGGCTTCCTCCAAATGCTTCAGCAATAGCCTGTTGGCCCAGGCAAACACCCAGAATACTTTTGGTAGGGGCGTATTCTTTGATTAATTCCAATAAAATTCCGGCTTCTTCAGGAATTCCGGGACCTGGGGAAAGAACGATTTTATCGTAGATAGCGATTTCTTCCAAAGTGATTTGGTCATTTTTTACCACATCAACTCTGGTATTTAAAACCCTCTCGATAATTTGAACGAGATTGTAGGTGAAGCTGTCGTAGTTGTCGAAAACGAGAACTTTGGTTGTCGGTTGTCGGTTGCTGGTTGTTGGGATACTATTTTCCATATTATTTTTTCTTGTAATAATTGATAAATCCATTAAGTAATTTTTTACCAAGGATTATTTGATTTAAAATTCCTGTAAACTCTTTTTCATTTATATATTGTAGATCGGAAGATAAATAAAGTAGTGTTTACAATTCATACAAAGAGCCTCTTCTCTTGCAATAAAAAGAAAATGTATGGTTTCTTTACTTGTTTTTCTTCCGCAACCTTCTGCAATATTTGAGGGAACGGAAACTGCACATCTTCTGATTTGATTTGTAATCCGAAAATTTCTTCTTTTGGATATTTCTTCGTTGACTTATAAACAAGATTGGTAAGTCTTCTTGACTCAATCCAAACGTCCAGATTAGTATATTCCATAATTTGTATTTTATATATATTTAATATCTAGTAGATCTTTACAGTTAACTATCAGCCATTAACCATTAACTGTCAACTATCGACCAGCTTTTCCGCTTTTTCTACTGCTTTTTTCAGCGCATTAAGCTTGTTATTCACCTCCTGCAATTCGCTTTCCGGGTGGGATTTTGCGACCAGTCCTGCTCCGGCCTGATAGTATAACGTATTGTTTTTGCTTAAGAATGTTCGGATCATAATCGCCTGGTTACAGCTTCCGTTTAATCCGAAATAGCCGATGCATCCGCCATAATATCCGCGGGAATCTTTCTCGTATGTATCGATCAGCTGTAAAGCTTTGTGTTTAGGAGCTCCGCTTAAGGTTCCCTGCGGAAATGTAGCGGCCATCATTTCAAAAGGTTTGGCTTCTTCCGGCAAATCGGCGGTCACTTCACTCACCATGTGGATGACATGTGAAAACAGCTGTATTTCTTTAAGTTTTGTTACCGTGATGTTTTTTCCGATTTTACCGAGATCATTTCTCGCGAGATCAACAAGCATCGTATGTTCCGCATTTTCTTTAGGGTCATTTTTTAATGATTCCATAGACTGGAGATCGGTTTCAAAGTCGCCGGTTCTTTTAAAAGTGCCTGCAATCGGATGAATAACGGCTTTGCTGTCTTTAATGATAAGCTGGCTTTCGGGGCTTGATCCGAATAATTTGTAATTTCCGTAATCAAAGAAAAACAGGTAGGGCGAAGGATTGATATTTCGCAAGGCCCGGTAAACATTGAATTCGTCACCTTTGAATTTCTGCTCAAACCTTCTGCTCAGCACCAGCTGAAAAACATCGCCTCTCAAACAGTGTTTTTGGGCTATTTTTACCAGGTCAAGATATTCTTCATCCGTAAGATTGGATGTTTCCTGTCCGTCTTTTTCGAAAGGATAAACCACTGCATTTTTATTTTTGATGAAACTTTCGAGCAGATGCATTTCAGATTTTATGCCTTTAATTTGGTTTTCAATAAGATGCATTTCATCGTTGTAATGGTTAATGGCAATGACATACTGATACAGACGATAACGCAGAAGAGGAATTTCAACTTCCGGGCTTTGGGGTTTAAACTTCAGATTTTCAAAAGATTGTACAGCTTCAAAGCTGGTGTACCCGAAAAGGCTTTGCGCAGTTTCCACAACGGGATCCTGTGTTTTCTCACATTCGAATACCTGGGAGAAATTTTCAAAAATAGTTGCAATATCCTGTTGTAAAGCAAACTTCTGAGGCTCCTGGCCGGGAAGCTTGATTTCAAACTCTTGCAGGTTTTTTATTTCAATTCCTGCGATGGCATTGATCGCAATAAATGAGAAATTATTATCAATATTTTTAGAATCGGAACTTTCCAGCAGGATGGTATCCCTGAATTTATCGCGCACCTGCAGATAAATATTCATCGGGGTCTGGAGATCACCGAGGGTTTTTGCGGAGACGGTTTTTATTTTTATTTTTTTACTGAACATGATCGTTTGATTTTGTGGATTGAATAAAAAAAAGACTTTAACGGAATACGTCAAAGTCTTTATTGTATAATTGATTTAATTATAAGCGCTGCATAAGAATCACCAACACGACAATAACTTCAGACCCGACGAAGAGTTTGAAAGCCACCACCAATTTTTATTGTTGCTGATATTAAACATGGTACAAATGTAGAAAATTTTTAAATACAAAAAATGAAAATATCAAAATTTTAATTCCGGTTTGTTTTGATCGGGTGAAGCCAATCTCGTTATCCTGTCGTGTTCATTGGCTTTTTTCTCACAAAATATCTTTAAAATGAATATTAATCATGATTTTAAAACTTTATTTTTTATATTTTTGCTAAATAATTTATAGAGAAAAAATGAAAAAAGTATTAGCAATCGCATTTATCGGAGGTTTATTAATGGCTAGCTGTTCCAAGAAGCCGAATCATGATTTACAAGACAGCAATACCATGTTGCCTGAGCCGGATGCCCCAACTGTGGTAGACTCAAGCGCAACAACAAGAGATACTCCGGAAGCTGATGTAAATGCTGCTGTATCAGTTCCTGCAAAAGATGCAAAGGCGGATACGCTTACTAAATAATGAAAAAACTGTTTCTGGCAGGAGCTTTAGGGCTTCTGATGTTTTCCTGTTCTAAAAAAGAGAATGTACCTGTCGACCAGGCGTCTTCCGAAAAACAAGCGTCTGCGGAATCTGCAAAGAGCAATCTTTCCGGAGATCAGATCATCGAAAGTCTGGACTGTTCGGGATGTCATGCAGCAAATGAAAGAATGATAGGTCCCTCTTATCAGGAAATTGCAGATAAATATTCTGATAAAGATCTTGAGCTTCTTGCCTCAAAGATCATCGAAGGCGGAAGCGGAGTTTGGGGCGGAGTTCCCATGTCTCCTCATCCTCAGGTTTCAAAAGATGAAGCAAAAAAAATGGTGGAATATATTTTAACCTTGAAGAAAAAATAATTCTTCCATATTAAAAATAATAAAAGCTGTTTCTCAAAATAGAGGAACGGCTTTTTTGTTCTGATAATACCTTATTTTCCGGTAAATTGAGATAAATTTTGAATTTTAAGGTCAAAAACCCTTATCTTTGCGCGTTATTGAAATATTAGAAATAATGCAATTATCAGAACAGGAAATTATCAGAAGAGAAAAGCTGAACAAGCTTGTTGAAATGGGGATCAACGCGTTCCCTGCAGATGAATATGTAATCACAGATACTACAGAATCTATAAAACAGGATTTCGCTGATAATAAACAGGTTAAGATTGCAGGAAGACTGATGTCAAGAAGAATTCAGGGAAAAGCGTCTTTCGCTGAGTTGCAGGATTCTGCCGGTAGAATTCAGGTTTATTTCAACAGGGATGAAATTTGTACCGGTGAAGATAAAACTCTGTATAATGAAGTCTACAAACATCTGCTGGATATTGGTGATATTATCGGGGTGGAAGGTGAGTTATTTACCACTCAGGTGGGCGAGAAAACAGTTCTGGTAAAGAATTTTACCCTTCTTACCAAATCATTAAGACCTCTTCCGCAGGCAAAGACCGATGAGAACGGAGTCGTACATGATGCATTTAACGATCCTGAAATGAGATACAGACAGCGTTATGTAGACTTAACGGTAAATCCTCAGGTAAAGGAAGTTTTCGTTAAAAGAACAAAATTATTCAATGCAATGAGGACGTTCTTTAATGATGCGGGATATTTTGAGGTGGAAACGCCGATCTTACAGTCGATCCCTGGTGGAGCAGCTGCAAGGCCATTCATCACCCATCATAATGCTTTGGATATTCCATTATATTTAAGGATTGCCAACGAATTATATTTAAAGAGACTGATCGTAGGCGGTTTCGATGGTGTTTATGAATTCTCCAAAAACTTCAGAAACGAAGGAATGGACAGGACGCATAACCCGGAATTTACTGCTATGGAAATCTATGTGGCCTACAAAGACTACAACTGGATGATGGATTTCACGGAAAAATTGCTTGAATTCTGTGCCGTTCAGGTAAACGGAACAACGAAAGCTACTTTCGGAGAATATGAAGTGGATTTCAAAGCGCCATACCAAAGAATTTCAATGACGGATGCCATTCTTAAATTTACAGGTTTTGATATCACTGGAAAAACAGAGCAGGAATTGTTCGACTTTGCCAAATCGATCGGAATTGACGTGAACGCAACGATGGGGAAAGGAAAATTAATTGACGAGATTTTTGGTGAAAAGTGTGAGGGAAACTTCATTCAGCCGACTTTCATTACCGATTATCCTGTTGAAATGTCCCCTTTAACCAAAAAACACAGAAGCAAAGAAGGACTTACAGAGCGTTTCGAGCTGATGGTTTGCGGTAAAGAAATTGCAAATGCTTATTCTGAGCTGAACGATCCTATTGACCAGAGAGAACGTTTCGAAGATCAGTTGAGACTATCTGAAAAAGGAGATGATGAGGCCGGTCAGTTTATCGACGAAGATTTCTTAAGAGCCCTGGAATACGGAATGCCGCCAACTTCAGGATTGGGAATCGGAATGGACAGATTAATTATGTTCTTAACAAACAATGCCTCTATTCAGGAAGTATTGTTCTTCCCGCAGATGAAGCCGGAAAAAGCAGTTCCTCAGATCGAATTAGGAGAAGATGAAAAGGTGATCCTGGAAATTTTAAACTCTCAGGAAGAGCCGTTCACTTTAGCTGAAGTAAAAGAAAGAAGCCAGCTTTCCGGTAAAAAATGGGATAAAGCTTCTAAAACTTTAACCAAGAATAATTTAGTGAAAGTTGAAAAAATTGATGAAAACCTTTTGATGAAACTGGTTTAAGTTTATTTAAATTTATATAATTTAGACTCCGGCGGAAGCAAAGCTTCCGCCGGAGTCTTTTTTAACAAAAGAGACTAATTTCGCTGATTTTACGTTTTCACTAAAAACTATGAAATGAAAATTCTCGTATTGCTGTTTTTTTTCGCTGTAAATTTTCAGGCGCAGATGCATACTTCTGTTTATTTCGGGTACGACAGCGACAAACTTACGAAAGATTCTCAACGGAAACTGGATAGTTTAGCCGGATTAAAAAATGATCTGAAGATCAGGATTTTCGGGAATTGCGATATTTCCGGAAGCCATGAGTATAATAAGATACTCTCTGAAAAACGGGCCCACGCGGTGGCTGCTTATTTAAAGACAAAAATAAAAGATAATATTAAACTCGAAAGCGTAACAGGTCTGGGAAATGAAAAGCAGATCAATGATAACAGTACGGAAGAGTTACGCTTACAAAACAGGAGGGTAGATTTGTTTATCGATCGTGTTATGAGAAAGGGAGAAGTGAGAACCGGGAAAACATTTGCAAGCTTTTTCAGCCGTAAAATTTCTGACATGAAAGTAAGGGACACCTTTTCGCTGCCGAATGTGAATTTTTTCGGGGGTCGTCACATCTGGCTTCCGAAAGGAAATGCAGTTTTGGCAAAGCTTGCCGATATCCTGAAAAATAATCCGTCGCTGGTGGTTGAATTGCAGGGACACATTTGCTGTGATTATGATAATTTTGACGGGGAAGATCTTGATCTGAAAACATTTAATCTTTCCTTTACCAGAGCAGATGCCATCCGGCAATTTCTCGAAAAACAGGGAATAACTCCAAATCGAATAAAAGTTAGCGGACTTGGGCATCTTAATCCTGTGGTTTATCCTGAACGGACAGAAGAAGATTTTGTCAGGAACAGGCGGGTCGAAATTGTTGTGCTTAAAAAATGATTAATAATCACTCAAATAAGCCTTCTTCTATACTTTCTTCCACTTTCTGATTTGGGATCTGAAGCTGTTAAAAGGAGCCACTGTATTAATATCTATCCATTTCCAGACAGGCCATTGGGCAGGCGTCGTGGCCCATTTTCTTCTTCCCGGAAGAAAGAGGATGTCATCGTCAAGGTTTTCTATCCATTCGAGGATCTTTTTTACCTGACCGGATAATATCTCGCGCTGCTCTTTCAGGCTGTAAATACCATACGATTGGTAGAAAGATTTGTAAAGTGCTCCCAGGTTGTTCCATTTATATTCGGGAGCAGGGGTTTTTACGTCAATCCCTTTTAATTCATCTGATTCCCAGCTTAAAAGCAAGCCTGTCCATCCGATCTGATAAGAGAGATTCTGTGAAGGTGTTTTATTGATATTTTCCTTCAGCAGATCCTTATCGGCCTCTTCAATCCCGTCAAATTCATGATCATAAAGGAAATATGCTTTTTTAATCGATTCTATAAGCTCTTTTTTATCTGAGTAGCTTCGCATAATATGAGTTATTGATTTACTTTCGTAGTTTGCTGAATGAAGCCATTAAATAAAACAGAAATGGTAAAATAAAAATAGATCCCAGGATCAGCGCCCATCCCAGTGCGGAAACTGTTTTTGGAGCTGCGACATGTTCAATTAATGAAAGGTGCTGCCCGTTTCCAAAGAGAATGATATTCGGATTGTGCTGATAGGTGGCGGCAACCAAAATCATAATGACCTGAAATCCCGCTAATGCTCTCACCGGAAGGAGTTTCCTGTTGTTCATAGCACGAAGAATTAAGAGAAGGCAGATCGTTGCAAAAACAGTGGCCATAATTCCCAGTGGTTTTGAAAATACCCACATTACCAAAGGTATGTCTGAAAGATAAGCGGTCAGGAAAACCAATGCGCCTGTCACCACTACAAAAACCATTGTCTGTTTTGATTTTTTAATCATTAAACTTAATTCAACCCGGTCTACTGTTTCCCTCAAGGCGAAAACGGAAGCCAGATACGCGCAGATCGCAATAGTGAAAAGTCCCACAGCGACACCAAACCAATTCAGCCAGCTGAAAATATACAGTTCTAAAAAGCCTTTCGCATCCGGATTGATTGAATGTGAGATGGTTGCAGCAGCAATTAATCCAAGGAAAAATGGGGTAAACAGGCTCGAAAAATAAAATATCTGGGTATATAAATTTTGCCATTCATCTTTTACGGCATCATAATTTCTGAACGTGAAAGCCGTACCTCTTGCAATAATTCCGATTAGCATCAATACTAAAGGAATATGAAGATAAGTCGACAGCGTCGTATAAATTTCAGGGAATCCCACAAAAAGAATAACAATAGCAATGATCAGCCACATGTGGTTGGCCTCCCAAACGGGAGCAATAGATTCATACATAAGGACTTTCGTTTTGGAACGGTTCTTCTTTTTCGTAAAAAGTTCTACGATTCCGGCGCCAAAATCTGCTCCACCCAAAATCACATACAGGCAGATGGAAAGCCAAAGAAAACCTATAACTACGTAGATCATAATTTCTTTTGTTTAGGGTTAAACTGAGGATCGGTAGGATCATAAAGCTTGGGAACCATTTTTATCTGTCGGGTCAAAAGGAAAACAATGACGAAGGACAGGGATACGAAAACGGCTGTAAAGAAATAGAAAGAATATTGTATTCCCGGCATCGGCGTTACTGCATCTACCGTTCTCATGATGCCGTAGATGATCCATGGCTGCCGGCCCACTTCTGTGACGGTCCAGCCTGCCTCCAGGGCAATATATCCGAAAGGTGTGGCAAATAAAAAAGTTTTCAGAAGCCATCTTTTTTCCAGCCATTTTTTCCTGAAAAAGAAGGCATATAAGTAAATAATTCCTATGATAATCATTACGACTCCGAAGAAAATCATGATCTGAAAAGCAAAGTGGACAACCGTTACCGGAGGCCATTCATCCCTTGGGAAATCATTTAATCCCTTCACTTCTGTATTAAAATCGTTACTGACCAGAAAGCTCAGTAATTTGGGGATTTTTATCG
Organism: Chryseobacterium endophyticum; assembly: GCF_056333165.1. Lineage (NCBI taxonomy): Bacteria > Pseudomonadati > Bacteroidota > Flavobacteriia > Flavobacteriales > Weeksellaceae > Chryseobacterium > Chryseobacterium endophyticum. The sequence continues at coordinate 284,733 of NZ_JBWGXE010000004.1, read as the reverse complement.
CATATTTTATTTCGCCTTTTTTCTCATCCGGAATGCCTCCGATAACAAAAGCGGCTCCTTTTTCCGTTTTAAAGTGCGCCTCCATAGCGGCTAATTTTATCGGCTGCCTTTCCGCTACGGATTTCGCGGCAACGTCGCCACTTAAAGGGGCTCCAAAGGCTCCGATAAGCGCAAAGCCGGCGGCAATTTTAAACGCTTTGGTATGAAATTCAACATTCTTTTTCCGCATGATCATGTAGGCGTGAACTCCGGCAACGGCAAATCCTGTGGCGCAAAATGCAGCAACCGTCATATGGAGGGCCTGCGGAAACCATGCTTCATTCAGCATTGCTTTAATGGGATCTATATTTAAATACTGCCCGTCAATATAATTGAACCCGGCAGGTGAATTCATCCAGGCGTTGGCTGCAACGACCAGAATTCCGGAGGCCAGTCCGCTGAGCCCTACAAGAAATCCGCAAAACCAGTGAAACCATTTATTGAATCGGTCCCAGCCATAAAGAAAAAAACCGATGGCAATGGCTTCAATAAAAAAAGCGGTGCCTTCCAGGGAAAAAGGCATCCCGAAAATGGGTCCGGCATGTTTCATAAACTGAGGCCACAGAAGTCCGAGCTCAAAAGAAAGCATTGTTCCGGAAACGGCTCCCGTTGCAAAAAGTATTGCTACTCCTTTGCTCCAGGCTTTGGTAAGCCCTTTGTAAATTTCATTATTTGTTTTTAAATATTTCCAGTGGGCAAAAGCCATCAGGAACGGCATCACCATACCGACACACGAAAAAATGATATGAAAACCGAGGGACATCGCCATCTGGGCCCGGGCTGCAAGGAAATCGTCCATAAACATCAACTTTTTAAGCAAATAAATTTAAGGATAAATTGCTTATTTTTAATATGATTTACAACAGTTCTTATTCACGCTAAAGACCTTAACTTTGTATTTTTTAGCTTTAAATCATATCGTTTTCTGTGGAAAAATCAGTACGTTTTTGACATATTTTAACTTTCACACCTCGAAAAAAATCACGATATTTGTGGGTCTTTGCATTTAGCAGGATTTTTAATATTTTATATGAGTCAGAAACAATATACAGCTAGTAGTATTCAGGCATTGGAAGGAATGGAACACGTTCGTATGCGTCCTTCAATGTACATTGGTGATGTAGGGGTAAGAGGCCTTCATCATTTGGTTTATGAAGTAGTGGATAATTCTATTGACGAGGCTTTGGCAGGGTATTGCGATACCATCTTCGTTGCTATTAAAGAAGGAAACGGAATCGAGGTAAGCGATAATGGTAGAGGTATTCCGGTAGACTTCCATGAAAAAGAACAAAAATCTGCTCTTGAGGTTGTAATGACAAAAATCGGGGCCGGAGGTAAGTTCGATAAAGATTCTTATAAGGTTTCCGGAGGTCTTCACGGTGTGGGGGTGTCGTGTGTAAACGCACTTTCCAATGAAATGGTAACCACCGTTTACAGAGACGGAAATGTATACCAGCAGATTTATTCAAGAGGAAAAGCACAGACCGGTGTTGAAGAAATCGGACATAGCGACCAGCGAGGGACAAAACAGTTTTTCCAGCCGGATGATTCTATATTTACAGAGCTGGTTTACAACTATGATACTTTGGCAAGCCGTTTAAGAGAGCTTTCTTATCTTAACAAAGGAATCACGATTACATTAACCGATGAAAGAGAAAAGCTTGAAGACGGTACTTTCAGATCTGAAGTTTTTCATTCTGAAGGCGGCTTGAAGGAGTTTGTAGCCTACATCGACGGAAACCGTGAATCCATCATGGAAAATGTGATTTTCATGGAAGGCGAAAGAGATGATATCCCTGTGGAAGTGGCGATGCGTTACAATACCTCGTTTACCGAAAACCTTCACTCTTACGTTAATAATATCAATACCCACGAAGGAGGAACTCACCTTGCAGGTTTCAGACGTGCTTTAACGAGGACTCTTAAAAAATATGCCGATGATCTGGGGATTCCTCAGAAGGAAAAAGTAGAAGTAACCGGTGATGACTTCCGTGAAGGGTTAACAGCCGTGATTTCCGTAAAAGTTATGGAACCCCAGTTTGAAGGGCAGACGAAAACAAAATTAGGGAACTCTGAAGTTTCAGGAGCTGTTGATAAAATTGTGGGTGAAATGCTTACCAACTTCCTTGAAGAAAATCCGACTGAAGCTAAACAGATCGTGCAAAAGGTTGTTTTAGCTGCAAAAGCAAGACAGGCTGCGAAAAAAGCCCGTGAAATGGTTCAGAGAAAATCACCAATGGGCGGTTCAGGACTTCCCGGGAAATTGTCTGACTGTTCTTCAAAAGATCCGGCAGAATCTGAAATATTCCTTGTAGAGGGAGATTCCGCAGGAGGTACGGCAAAGCAGGGAAGAGACCGTTTTTTCCAGGCTATTCTTCCGTTGAGAGGTAAGATCCTGAACGTGGAAAAATCGATGCTTCATAAAGTTTATGATAACGAAGAGATTAAAAATATCTACACCGCTCTTGGCGTTTCCGTAGGAACTGAAGAGGATAGCAAAGCCCTTAACATGGCGAAGCTCAGATATCATAAGATCGTAATCATGACCGATGCCGATATCGATGGCTCTCACATCTCAACGCTGATCCTTACCTTCTTCTTCAGATATATGAAAGAGCTGATCGAAAACGGATACATTTATATTGCCCAGCCACCTTTGTACTTATTGAAAAGAGGTAACAAAAAAGTATATGCCTATAACGAAAAAGAACGTGAAGAATTTACCCTTGAAATGTCACCTGACGGAAAAGGGGTAGAGGTACAGCGTTACAAAGGTCTTGGAGAAATGAATCCTGAGCAGCTTTGGGAAACAACCCTTAATCCTGAACACCGAATCCTTAAGCAGGTAACCATTGACAACGCTGTAGAAGCAGACAGTGTTTTCTCTATGCTGATGGGTGATGAAGTGCCACCAAGAAGAGAGTTTATTGAGAAGAATGCTAAATATGCAAAAATTGATGCATAATTAACCGCTACTAATATACAAAGGCCTCATTCACTGAGGTCTTTTTTAGTTTTCACATTGATGTATAAAATTTAATTTTAAGACATGCAGAGATTTTATTATTTTTGCTAAATTTTAATAACCATGATTAAAATACTTTGTACCGGCGCCCTTTCTGTAGCATCACTGTATTGTGCACAGAATTTCCCGGCTTCAGCCATTCCTGAAAATCTTAAGAAAAATGCTGATGCCGTTATCAGAAAAGATTTCACAACCATTCAGATCAATAAAATAGATGATATTAAATATCAGCTTTATACGGTAACAACGGTTCTCAATAAAGATGGAGACTCGGATGCACAGGTATACATTCCTTACAAAAAAGGAAACAGTATTTCCGATGTGAAAGTCAATATTTACGATGAAGGCGGAAAGAAAATAAAGTCTTATTCCAAATCGGATTTCGGGGATTTTGCCAACAACAACCAGGGAACATTCTATTCGGACAACCGGGTAATGGCTTTGTCCTACACACCGACGCAATATCCTTATACGGTTGAGTTTTCTTATCAGATTGGTGACGAGAATACCGTTTTTTTACCGGATTTCACACCATTCAGTTCTACAAAGGTATCATTGGAAGAGGCTCAGATGAAGATCATCAATACTTCGGGAATAGAGCTGAAATCAAAAATTTATCCTTCACCTTATAATTATACTGCAGTTACGGAAAGTGGAACCGCCGGTGAAAAAACATATACTTATAAAAATGTTCCTGCTATTGATGATGCGGTTTTGCTTCCCAAGCCGGTAAGGATTTTACCAAAAGTAAGCTTTGCTTTAAAGAAATTTAATCTTGAAGGAAAACAGGGAACTCTTAACGACTGGAAAGATTTTGGAACCTGGTATTATCACAATATCCTCGAACCGGTCTTTGTATCCACTCCTGCCATCAAAGCTGAGGTTGCTTCATTAAATTTACAGGGAACCACCGAAGAAAAGGTGAAAAAGATCTACCAGTACATGCAGAGTAAGACCCGTTATATTTTCGTAGCGCTGGGAATCGGAGGGTGGCAGCCGATGCTTCCGGATGAGGTTCAGAAAAAAGGCTATGGAGACTGTAAGGGTTTATCCACCTACATGAAAACGATGCTGGATGAGGCAGGTATTCCTTCGTATTACTGCAAGATCAATTCAGAATCTTCACCGGTTTCGTTTGATAAAGATTTCCCGAAAATGGGTGGTAATCATATTATTTTAATGGTTCCGACCGATAAGGGAAATATCTGGCTCGAGAATACATCACAACAGATTGCCTTTAATCATTTGGGATACACTACGACAGACAGGAATGTTCTGGTGGTAAAAAAAGACGGGATTGAAGTTATGGATACGCCTTCATATCCTGCCGAGCAAAGTAAAGAAAACCAGTTGCTTAAAATTAAAGTAAACGAAGACAATAGCATCACGGGTGAAGGTAACTTTTCTTACACGGGAGTTCAGTACGACAACAATCTTTTTCTTACGTCTCTGTCGCCGAAAGAGCGCAATGAAACGGTGAAAAATATGTTAGGTATTTTACATTTCGAAAAGGTTGAAATGAAAAATTTCCTTAATGATAAGGATCGCGCAGTTGCGAAGTATGATATTGATTTTAAAGCCAATAATTATTCTAAAAATGCAGGGAGCAGCATGATTTTCAGAGCGGTTCCTATTTATGCAGATAATGTTTATAAAACGGAAGAAAACAGGACGCTTCCTTTTGAGCTGAGACAATCGTTTGAAGATGATTATGAAATCGACTTTACGATTCCGCAGAATTATAAGATCGAAGAGCTTCCTGAAAATGTTGTTCTCAATTCAGAATTCGGAACTTATACTTTAAATTTTGTGAAAAACGGAGAAGGTCTGAAAGTGAAAAGAATGATTAAAATCAACAAAGGGCTCTATCCTAAAGAAAAATATAACGATTACGTTAATTTCAGAAAAAAAACTATAAATATCGATAACTCAAAAATTTTAATATCTAAAGTTTAACATGAAAAAAATATTATTCATCGCTTTTTGCTCTTTGAGTCTTTTTTTAGATGCTCAGAAGCACAAATTTCTCGATCCTCCAAAATTTAACGACGCAGACCTGCAAAAGCAAAAATCGGCACTTGACGAAAATGCGCCTGCAGAGATTTTATATAAATCTTTACACTTCAATATTGATTATAATTCGGGAAACCTTATAAAGTCAGCATTTTACAGAGTTAAAATTTACGATAAAGATAAAGCTGAAGACTGGCTGAATCTGGAAATCCCGCTTTATCAGAACGGAAGCACTCAGGAAACACTATCTAAAATGAAAGCTTTTACCTATAACCTTGAAAACGGAGCTTCCGTAGCGACAAAGGTTGATAAAAGTTCCAAATACAAAAGTAAAGAAAGCAAGTATGTGACGATTACCAAATTTGCTTTTCCTAACGTTAAAAGCGGTTCTGTCATTGAGTATCAATACGAAGTTACATCTCCGTTCCTTTTTATTATACCGGAGATCCTCATTGAAACCGATACTCCGTCGCTGTACACGGAATATGTTTTAGACAGCCCTACCAATATTTCATATAACGTAAACTATACAGGATTTCTAAACCCGAAATTCCGTGAAATCGATGAGAGAATGATGTATGGAATAAACTACAGAACATACAGATTCGGATACGAAAATGTGAAAGGTTTTAAAACCGAAAAATTCGTTAATAATGACAGGAACTACAGAACAAAAATAAGTGCCGAGCTGCATTCTACCAATTATCGGGAACTGAAGCTGTATTCTTCATCATGGGAACAAATAAAGGAACGTTTATATGAAAACGACGATTTTGGTGGCGAATTGAAAAAAACGAGGTTAGCTAAGGAAAATATGCCGGCCAATATCTCGGGAATCTCCGACGAAGTAGAAAGGGCCAATGCAGTATTCAATTATGTGAAAAATACCTTTACCTGGAACAATGACAGAGGAATTTATGCAGATGAAGGCATTAAAAAAATGCTTGAAACCAAAACCGGAAATGCGGCAGAAATCAATCTTTTTCTGGTGATGATGCTTCGTGAAGCAGGTCTTAAGGCAGATCCTCTTACCATTTCAACCGTAAGTAACGGCCTTATCAATATTGCGTCTCCCAACGTTTCAAACATGAATTTCGTCATTGTAGCCATCCAGACAAAAGACGGATTCCATCTGTTTGATGCCACAGCGAAGCAGTCTTCCATCGATCAGTTGCCACCAAGAGACTGGAATCAGTTCGGGATCCTCATCTCCAAAGATAAGGTCCAGCAGCTTTCCCTCAGCAATGCCAAAATGAGTTACACGTATCTTACGGCAGTGGGAAAAATCAATGTAGACGGAAGTATTTCAGGGAATTACTCAGATAAAGATACCGGGACTTACGCGATGTTTGCTAAAGAAAGCTATGACGATAATGCCGATAAATACAAGAAACAGTACAAAGACAATTTTTCCATTGATTTTACGGATATCGATTCAAAGGTTGCGGAAAACGGAGATTTTGAAAGTACGATGAAGTTTGCTTCAGAGAATCTGATCGACAGGATCGGAAAAAAGATGATCATCAACCCAATGCTGTTTCTCAATAAAAACTCCAACGAATTTGATCAGGCGGAAGAAAGAAAATTTATGATCGATTTCACCTCACCATTTACGAGGGTAAAAAAGATCGTTCTTGAAATTCCGGAAGGTTACACCATCGAAGAAATGCCAAAGAACAAAAAGATCGTTACGGAGGATAAGGAAATTGAATACAGCTATGTTGCTGCACAAAAGGGAAATACCATTGAAGTGACTACCACAACAAAAGTATCGAGCCCAACCTATCCAAAGGAATATTATCCTGCATTCAAACAGATTTGGGGCGTGGCCTCCAAGCATGAGAATCAGGTCATCAGCTTGGTGAAAAAATAAAAACAGGGAAAATTTCGAAATAAGTTTAAAACCATTCATTTTTTGAATGGTTTTTGCATGTACGTAGGAAATTAGAATTATGAAAAATACGATCGCCGTTCTGGCTCTTTCAGCGCTCTTTGCGGTCTCAGCCTGTAAAAAGACAGAAAACAACTCCGTTGGTAGTGTTAAGATTGATTCCGTTCAGAGCAATACATTCACCGTAGATTCTGTAAAAGTGAGTGATTCTATAAAGCTCAGCGATTCATTAATCGTTAAATATTCCTCCAAGATGTTAGTGTTTCCCGGCATTAAAAGCAAGAATCTTTTAGACAGCATTTATTTCGGGGACAAAAATATCCAGGATTTCTCGAAGAGCGGCCTTCAGGCACTCCTTGAAAAAAATAAGGATGAGTATTTCAATAATATCAGGAAAGATGCGAAAGACTGGATTTCTGACATCAGTTTCTCCCAGCAATGGTATTCGGATATGGGGATGAACCTCAAATCAAAAGTCAATGATTATATGCATATTGAGTATACCTGGGGTTCTTACGAAGGTGGGGCACACGATAATTACGGGTTTTCAGAAAGGGTTTTTGATTTAAAAAATAATAAAAAAATAGAGCTCAAAGATATTACCTCTTTACCCAAAGCCAAGTTGGAATCGATACTCATGAAAAATATCAACAAAATAAACAGCGGAACCACCGACAGCGAAGGGAAGGTAAATAATTCCGAAATGCTTCTGGTAGAAACAATTCCGGCTACCGAAAATTTCTATTTTGATGAAAAGAACCTGTACTTCCATTATAGTCCTTACGAAATCGCCGCTTTTGCTGCGGGAGATATCACTATTCCTGTATCATGGGAGGAACTGAAAGGGACCATCAATCCTGAATTTAAGAAAAGAATGAATATCAGCAACTGAACTTTCAAATGACACAAATGATGAGAAAATGGTACTTCATATGGGCATCCGCTTTTTTTCTGGTAATTTTCTCGTGCAAAGAACTGGGAAATGATAAGAAAAAAACCGAACAAAATTTCGGGAGAACTCCTGTAGATTACGTAATAGAAGAAGATACAGTGAAGATCTCCGATTCGGTTTTGCTTCGTTATTCCTCAAAACTTTTATGGTTTCCCAATCTGAAAAATGATCAGCTTTTGAAAGAGATTTATCCCGGAAAAAAATCGGCTGACTTTTCCAGAAACGGACTTCAGAACGATCTGAGGCAGGACAAAAACGAGATTAGTAACCGTTTAAGAAACACAGCCCAACTTCTGAATCTAAAACAGCAGCAACAGTGGTCGTACATCTCTTTTATGAATGTCCGGATGAACAGGAATAATTATGTCTCCGTACAGTATTATATCAGCGAGTCTACGGGAGAAAGTAAAGTCAGGTATTCCTATAAAGAAAAAGTATTTGATTTTAAAAATCTTAAAATGCTACAACTTTCCGATATGATCACACTTTCTGAAGAAACGGTAAAGCGCACCCTGAAAGTAAATCTTGAAAAGACAACCATCATGCAGCAGATCAAAACCTATGATCCTCAGACTTATGCCGCAATTTCCGCAGCCGCATTTCCGGTGAGCCGGAATTTCTATTTTGATGACTACAATCTGTATTTTCACTATAATGCAAACGAAATTATCCGTAATGACGACATTGGTGATCTTATCATTGCCGTTTCATGGAACGACCTGAGCGGGTACATTAAACCTGAATTTGCGCGCAGAATGAAAATTAACTGAATTTAATGCTTTCTAATCTGGAAGCATTTTTTATTTTTGCATCAATGGAAAAAGTTGCCTTCATCATCAATCCTTTTTCGGCCAAAAAAAACTATCAGCCGTTTCTCAATGAATTGAATACAAAGATCAAAGATCCTCGGTATTACATATCAGAATCAATTCTGGGAACCGATGAATTTATTCAGAACCATTTTGGTGAAGTCGATATTTTCGTGGCTATAGGCGGTGACGGCACCATTTCCACCGTCGCAAAAAACCTGATCAATACGGAAAAAGTGCTGGCCATCTTTCCGGCAGGCTCGGGAAACGGATTTTCGAACGAAACCAATTTCAGTAAAAATCTGGATGAGCTCCTCGAGAAACTCAAAGCACGAAAATCGAGGAAGATTGATACTTTTACCATTAACGGAAGGCTTTCCATCAATGTTTCAGGAACCGGTTTCGATGGGAAAGTGGTGAAGGAGTTTGAAAAAACATCCCGCGGTTTCAAAAATTATATCAGAGTTTCCTTAAAAACTTTTTTCAGCTTTAAACCTAAAAAGGTTAAATTTCTTGATGAACAGTACAAGCAGTACAACGGCAAATATCTGATGGTTAATATTGCCAATACCCGTCAGTTCGGAAACAACGCTTACATCGCTCCCCATGCCAGTAAGAGTGACGGGCTGGTAGATATGGTTCTGGTAAAAAAGTTTCCGATCACATATTCTCCCTTTTTTGCCTTTAGGATGTTTACCAAAAAACTGAAAGATGACAACTATATCACTTATCTTCCGGTTTCCGACATTGAGTTTAAGGTAAATACAAAAAACTGGCATATTGATGGTGAGTTCAATAAAATAAAATCACCTGTTCATGTAAAAGTTCAGCCGGCAAGTTTAAATATTCTCATATAATAGCCTTTAGGCCAAAACTGATAACGAAAATATTTAGTCCCTATATTTCTTTTTCGTTCTGCATAATAATCCATGGTATTGGCTGCCGGGGCACATATCATTGGCGTACTTATTATTCAGGTAGTCATTTTTTGAAGGAGCTCAGAACTGCTACCCAAGATAAGTCATTGACTGTTTTGTAAAAGAACAAGAGGATTGCTTCGGTGCAAGCAAGAGGATTGCAAGGGCGCAAGCAAGGGTCTTGCTACGAGGCTCACAAGATGCTTGCAAGGGAGCAGGCAACCGCATTGTTATTAAATACAATAATTTCTGTTACGAATAAATTACTGGAATTATGACAGGGAAATCATTTTAGTCAGTGAAAATGATTCCTCACTGAAATAAACTGACAAATCCTTCTAGTATAATGATGCTCCGGTTTTGGGAATCTTTCCCAGCCGGATTTTTTTTGTGGGAGAGGTGGCTGAGCGGAGCCGAAGCCACCGTTGGGTTTGAGAGTGGGAGTAAGAATTTTTAAAGTGTATGATTATGAATATTTCTACAGAACGACGAAAAGTAGGCCTGAGGTTCTCGAAGGCCCGCATTACACTGCAAGGATTGGTGGCTTCGAGTAGCCTCAGCCACCATTTAACGTCATCACGCTTCCTTGTCATCCCGTAGGGATCTAAGCCCGAATCTTCCATCGGAATAGGCTCAACGACGCCGAGATTCCTACGGAATGACAAAGTGTGTGATAGTTGTGTTAAGGTAGAAGAGTGTTAGAGTGTGAGTGTTCCAGCGTCTTAAGGTGTACGGATATTCCTATGGAATGACAGAGAGTATTCGGTAGCTGCGACCTGAGCGGGGTCTAAGCCATCATGAAGAATATTGAATAAGATTCTCGAAAGATTATTGGTGAAAGAAAGTCGAAGATATATATGCCGGTAATTTTCAGATTTCCAGCTTTTTTTCCACCTTATCCGGATGATCAAGACAATACCGGAGCTGTTCCTTATCCAGTTGTTTTTCCCAGTTGGCTACGACTACCGTTGCTACGGAATTTCCGATGACATTGGTTAAGGCTCTGCATTCACTCATGAATTTATCGATTCCCAGGATCAGTGTCATTCCCGCAATCGGAATTTCAGGAACTACGGCTAAAGTGGCGGCCAATGTTACAAAACCGGCTCCGGTCACGCCCGCTGCCCCTTTTGAGCTCAGCATGGCAACAAGCAGAAGCATGATCTGTTTCTCTATGGGAAGATGAATATTAAGGGCCTGGGCGATAAATAGCGAGGCTAAAGTCATATAAATATTGGTGCCGTCCAGATTGAAAGAATATCCTGTAGGCACTACAAGGCCTACAATGGCTCTGGAGCATCCGGCTTTTTCAAGTTTTTCCATAATTCCCGGAAGCGCAGATTCTGAAGAGCTGGTTCCAAGTACCAGCAGCAGCTCCTCTTTCAGAAAATACATCAGTTTGAAAATATTAAAACCGTTGTACCAGGCAACGGCTCCAAGCACCAAAACAACAAAAAGGGCTGATGTAATATAAAAAGTTCCGACCAGAAAAATGAGATTCAGAACAGAATGCAGGCCGTATTTCCCAATCGTAAAGGCCATCGCCCCGAAAGCTCCTATGGGGGCAAGCTTCATCAGCATGTGAACGATTTTAAATACCGGAGTGGAGAGATCCTGTAAAAATTCAGTGACCTTGCTGCTTTTTTCTTTTGTTAAAACCAGGGCAACCCCCATTAAGATGGCAACGAGCAGTACCTGAAGAATATTTTCTCCCACAAGCGGGCTGAAAAGGGTTTCGGGAATGATGTTCATGATAAAACCGGTGAGGGTAGATTCATGGGCTTTTTGCTGATATTGGGAAACATCTCCCGAAAGAGTGGAGGGATCTATATTGAGGCCGTGGCCGGGCTGTAAAACGTTTCCGACAATCAGTCCGATAATAAGGGCCAGCGTGGAAAAGGTCAAGAAGTAGATCATGGCCTTAATGGCAATTCTTCCTACTTTCTTAAGGTCTGTCATATGAGCGATCCCTAAAGTAAGCGTAATGAAGATCACAGGGGCAATAATCATTTTTACCAGCTTGATGAATCCGTCGCCTAAAGGTTTCATCTTTTCTCCGAGTTCCGGGTAGAATTTACCTAAAAGAATACCGGCCAGAATGGCTACGACCACCTGGAAATAAAGCTGCTGATAAAGTTTTTTTGCTTTCAATGAGATTGTTTTAAAGGGCGAAAATTATGAAAAATTTGTTAGTCGGGATGATAAAAGTCAGTAAAAGTTTAGACAAAGGCCGAAAGCCTTTGCCAAAACTTTATTATTTAAAATTATTACTCTACGGCCACAGAATCGTCACCCCTGCCATCAGCTACGGCATGAATGCTTCCGTCGTCATCGATCAGGATCATTTCCGTTCTGCCGATCTGGTTCCAGCGTTCCGCTTTATAGCCTTTTTTTTCGAGCGCGCTGATGGTCGTTTCGGGAAAACAATTTTCGTAGGCGACAATTTCCGGAAGCCACTGGTGATGGAATTTCGGGGAATTGACCGCAATATTGGCATTTAGTTTAAAATCGACCACATCCACAATGGACTGATAGACCGAAGTAGGAATTGTAGTACCTCCCGGCGTTCCTACTACCATGTAGGGTCTACCTTCCTTCATCATGATCGTCGGCGTCATGGAAGAAAGCATCCTCTTGTCAGGCTGGATAGCGTTGGCCTCTCCGCCCACAGCGCCGAACATATTGGGAACGCCTGGCTTTATGGAAAAATCATCCATTTCATTATTCAGGAAAAAGCCGGCTCCGGATACTACGACCTTGCTTCCGTACAAACCATTTAAAGTGGTGGTGACCGCAGCGGCATTTCCTTCTTTATCAATAACTGAAATATGGGTGGTTTGTGTAGATTCTGCAGTCTGTTTAATGATTTTTCCGACCTCTGCACTCGCCGTAGCTTTTTGAAAGCTGAAACTTTTCCATCTGTTTTTTAAATATTCGTCAGAAATCAGGTATGACGTTTTATCCTGAATAAAATCGGGGTCGCCCATGTATTCTGCTCTGTCGGCATACGCTCTTCTTTCGGCTTCCATCATAATCTGGACCGCTTGTGCAGAATTCAACTGATATTTTTCCAGATTCTCATAACCCGCCATTTTCAACATCTGAGCAAGTAAAATTCCACCGCTTGAAGGTAAAGGCATCGAAACGATGTGGTTCCCCTTATATTCAAATTCCAGGGCTTTTCTTTCTGCAACTTTGTAGTTTTTTAGATCTTCCAAACTAATGATTCCGTTTCCCTTTTTCATTTCAGAAACAATGAGTCCTGCGGTTTTACCTTCATAGAAACCTTTCTGCCCGTATTTTTGAATGAGTTTTAACGTTTGGGCCAACTCTTTCTGAACAAGAAGATCGCCCGCCTTCCATGGAATATCCTTTACGAAAGCCATATTACCCTTATTATGCTTTTGGAAGTATTCTTTATGGGCATTTAATAATTCTGCTTCCTGCCGGGTTATGGCAAATCCTTTTTCTGCTAAATCGATCGCAGGCTGAATCAGCTTATCCATTGGGAGTCGGCAGTACTTTAACGTTGCAAAGAAACCTGCCACACTTCCGGGAACTCCCACGGCCAGTCTGCCGTTTTGTGAGAGGTTCGTGTCTGCTTTCCCGTTTTTATCGACGTACATGTCGTGAGTCGCTTTTCCGGGAGCTGTTTCCCGGTAATCAAGCGTAAATTTTTCACCGTTGTTTTTAACGCCTACTAAAAATCCGCCACCTCCGATATTTCCGGCCTGAGGATAAACGACGGCAAGTGCATATTGTGTCGCGATCACGGCATCATAAGCGTTGCCTCCCAATCTGAGTATGCCGGCACCTGCTTCACTGGCCAGCGGATGGGCAGAAACAACAACCCCTTTACTCCTCACTTTAACTTCCTTTACCGTATTGAAATCGGTATATTGTGCTGAAAGTGTGGAAGTAAACGCAATAAATAAAATAAAAATGTTTTTCATTTGCAAATTTTTAATCCAATTTACATTTTTGTTTTAAGATAGGCTTTAAAATATTTACTTTTGCTTTCATCAACTAATAAAAATCAAAATGGAATCCCACACGGAAAGAATTCTTATTACCGGTGCACTAGGACAGATCGGCACCGAGCTTACCAACAGACTTGTCGAAATTCATGGAGCTGACAATGTAGTGGCTTCGGGCCTCGACAGATGGCAGAAAGGAATCACCTCTGCAGGACATTACGAAAGAATGGATGTTACCAATACGCAGCTGGTAAGACAGGTCGTAAAAGATTATGAAATCACAACGGTTTATCACCTGGCTTCGTTATTGTCCGGAACTTCTGAAAAGCAGCCGATTTTTGCCTGGAAGCTTAATCTTGAGCCTCTTCTTCAGTTTTGTGAAATGGCAAAAGAAGGGCTTATCCGGAAGATTTTCTGGCCAAGCTCAATTGCTGTTTTCGGAAAAGGGATTCCCAAAGAAAACGTAGGACAGGATGTAGTATTGAATCCTACGACTGTTTACGGGATATCGAAGATGGCAGGAGAGAAGTGGTGCGAGTATTATTTTGATAAGCATGGGGTAGATGTAAGAAGCATCAGGTATCCCGGACTGATTTCCTGGAAAACACCTGCCGGTGGAGGGACAACAGATTATGCCGTAGAGATTTTTTATGAAGCTATAGAAGAAGGAAAATATACCAGTTTCATTTCCGAAAATACAGGAATGCCGATGTTGTATATGGATGATGCTATTAATGCAACATTGAAATTAATGGAAGCTCCGAAAGAAAGTTTAACCGTTCGTTCTTCTTATAATCTGGGAGGGATGTCTTTTACCCCAAAAGAACTTGCCGAAGAAATCAAAAAAGAAATGCCGGCTTTTGAGATCAATTACAAACCGGATTTCAGACAGCAGATTGCAGACTCGTGGCCTGCCTCAATTGATGATTCCGTAGCGAAAAAAGACTGGGGCTTATCGTATGAATTTGGAATTTCGGAGATGACCAGGGACATGATTAAGAACCTTAAAGTAAAGTTGGGTAAGCATTAAGGTTAGTTTAAATTTACTTTAAATAAAAGTATTGTTAACATCTGATTTTCAAATTATTATAAATTTTATCTAAAATTAAGTTTATATGGTATTATTGACTTTTAACATCATCACTATCGAAGCTTTATGTAAAAAAGATGCCCATGTTTCTGATGTTGAAAGGCTTAAAATTACCGCTGATAACACCAGGGCTGTCCTCAGGATTTTAGATATCCACGATATAAAAGCAAGCTTTTTTGTAGAGGTTTCCATCGCTGAAAAGCTGCACGATTTACTAAAAGCAATTTCATCCAAAGGGCATGAAATTGCTTTTTATAATCAAGATTCCACTCAGGAAGAAATTGAAAATGTGAAGAAGGGTATTCAGGATTTTCTGGTAAAACCGATCAAAGGAATCCGACAGAAAGACGTGAAAATTCCTCTTTCTGATCTGAAGCTGATGGAATTTAATTATGTTTCAAATATTGACAATGCTGATATTCTTTTCCCTTTCAAACGTCTGAAAAGAGATACTGAAATTGTAGAAGAGGATGGGTTGAGTATTGTTCCGGAAAGCATCTCCCCGTACAGCCAGCTTCCTTATAATGATTTTACATTTCAGATTCTGCCTGTAAGCTATTACCAGAATATGGTTTTTGAGACTCTTAAAAAAGACGATTTTGTTTTGATTTATCTTAATTCGTGGCAATTTACCGATTTCAGGAAATACCATTTTGATGTTCCTTTTTTCAGAAGGCTGAATTCAGGCAAAAAAATGGAGGACAAACTGGATGCCCTCCTTAGCTGGATCAACGAAAAAGAAATGGCAACTTCCCGGATGAAAGATTATATATTTTAAATCTGTTCTTCATTTTTACAGATGGCAAGGAGATCTGTAGAATAAGACATTTCTTTGTCGAATACGATGTCTTCGTGCGAATATTTACCTGCCAGATCAGGGGAAGTGTTGTGCTGCGATTGACTTTGCTTATTGTTTCTGTTTCTGATTTTCTTTACAAGGTCAAATGCCTTTTTCTGTAGATTTAAAAGAAAGACTTTTAAGAAATGAGGATAGATAATTAAAGTAGAAGGCAATAGAGCTAGTCTCTGCTTTCTTGTTCTTGTGATCTCTTCATGGATCAGATCCGAATCTGAACCTATCTTTAAAATTTCTACCTTCGTAAAATACTTTTTAAGAAGCTTTTCTAAGCTTTCCGGGGTATATTCCTTCAGGTGGAAAATATTCCACGGCTGCTGGATGTAATTAAAAAGCCGGTGCTTTTTATCGGGAGTTGAAATAATCAGTAATCCGCCGGGATTTAAGAGCTGCTTCAGTTTGGCGGTATATTTTTTATCATCCGGAACGTGTTCAATGACCTGAAAAGAGGTGATGATATCAAATTTTTCATTTCCCAGTTCGGCAATTGTTTTGAAATTCAGATTACCGGATTTGTATTCACGGTCTGCAAAATCAACTGCTTCCTTGCTGATGTCAACCCCTGTAACGCTTGCGGCAGTCTCGGAAAGCATGTGTGAGCCATACCCGGACCCGCATCCGTAGTCTAAGACTTTTTTATCTCCTACAAACTTTTTAGCGTATTCGTAGGTGGCAATGTGCATGAAATGCAGATATAGTTCAGATTTGTTTGTAAAATGATGAGGTATGATGTGTCTCTCGCCGGTATCCTTCATTTGCTGATTATTTGATTGACGGTTATTATGCCAGTTCAAAAAGAGTGATTTCCGGTAAAACACCCACTCTTCCCGGATATGCCAGTACCCCGAACCCTCTGTTCACGTAGAGCATTTTTCCTTCACTTTCATACAGGTCTGCCCATTTAGGATATTTGTATTGAACCGGGGACCATTTTATATTTTTAAGATCCAGTCCGAACTGCATACCGTGAGTATGTCCCGAAAGTGTCAGGTGAACGTTTCCAGGGTGCTTTTTTACCACGTAATCAAAATGGGTAGGGTCGTGGCTCATTAGAATTTTCGTGGCTGATTCCGGTACGTTTTTAAGGGCATCGTCTAATCTTCCGAATTGAGGGAATGGTTTTAAACCCCAGTTTTCAACGCCCAGGATGTATAGTTTTTCGCCATTTTTCTCAATGATCCGGTGTTCATTACGGAGCATATCAAAACCGGCCTGTCTTTCATAATCGATAAGGGTTTTAAGGTTTTGCTTCTTTTCTTCAGGTGAAGCCCACTGTACGTAGTCTCCATAATCGTGATTTCCAAGAACGGCAAACTTGCCGTCTTTGGCTTTTATTTTTGAAAACAGCGGGATAAACGGTTTGAATTCTTCAGCAACATTATTCACCATGTCACCGGTAAATAAAACAAGATCGGGATTCTGTTCATTAATAAGATCAATAGCATGCTGAAGTTTACCAGGGTCGGAAAAGCTTCCACTGTGAACATCCGAGATCTGTACAATTTTATAGCCTTCAAAACTCTTTGGAAGATTGGTGAAATTGATTCTTACTTTTCTTACTTTATGACGGTATTTTCCGAATGTGATCCCATCAATAAAAAGAGCTGAAAGAACACCGCCCAGACCCAGGCCCACGATGCTTAAAAACTTTCTTCTTTCCGGGAAATGATTTTCTGAAGACCCTGCTAAACCGATAAGATATCCGAAGATTCGGATGATATCGTCGATCAGAAGAAAGAGGACGACGAAAATTTTAGGAAGAATAAAGACCAGAAACAGTGAGATCATGATCTGGGCTCTCATCATATTTCGGTCGGCCCTGCTGAAATTTGTGATTTCGTACACTAAAAATCCGTATACTGAAAGCGAAATCACCCAATACACAATCCTGATCCAGAAATTATCGGTGAGGGTCTTGATGGCCTGATAAATATATATTTCCAGAAAAAGGAAAATGGCAGCAATTATTAAAAAGTTTTTTTGCATAACAGGTTTAAAAAAAGCACAAAGAATCATTTCCCTGTGCTTTTGTATTTTAAAATTAAATATTACGATTAAGGAAATCTGTATACGATAGCATTAATGTTCATTCCGGCACCTACCGACGTCATCACAATGTTACCTTTTTCTTTAAACGTTTGACCGTCCATTTTTCCTTTAATGATTAAATCATACATGGTAGGAATTGTTGCCACGGAGGAGTTTCCGAAGTCCTGAATCGTCATTGGGGAAATGGAATGGTCGTAATCTTTCACGTCGTAAAGTTTATGAAGTCTTTCGATCATTGCGTAGTCCATCTTCGCATTGGCCTGGTGAATCAGTATTTTGTTAATGTCTTCAATAGAAAGGCCTGCATCTTCGATGGTTTCTTTGATCGCTGCAGGAACGTTTTTAAGGGCATATTCATAAATCTTTCTGCCCTGCATTCTTACAAATAAACGGGTTTGGTCAGATTCTTTGTTGATGGATGGTCCGTTGGCTAAATAATCCAGTTCAAGACCGTTATCACAAATGGTATTATGGGCAATAATCCCTACATTTTCTTCGTCGGTTGCTTTTACAACGACCGCTCCGGCTCCGTCTGCAAAGATCATTCTGTTTCTGTCGTGAGGATCTGTTACTCTGCTTAGGGTTTCAGCACCGATTACAAGGATTGTTTTGGCAACTTTAGCTTTTATTAGATTATCTGCTAAGATCATTGCTTCCACCCATCCCGGGCATCCGAAAAGCATATCATAAGTGACACATTTTCTGTTTCTGATGCCTAATTTGTTCTTTACTCTCGCCGCCATCGTAGGCATAAAATCGGCATATCCGTGAACGGTTACTTCCCCGAAATTACTGGCGTAAATGATATAATCGAGATCTTCCTGATCTATTTTTGCGTCTTCAATCGCTATTTTGGCAGCCTCATACCCGATTTGAGAATTTGAAAGATCTTCTTCTATGAATCTCCGGTTCTCTATTTCTGTGATTTCTACAAATTTTGCAATAGTTTCTTCAGCAGGTTTATCAATCTTTACCCCGTCTTCTGTATAAAACTCTGAATCTAAGAAATAGTCTCTCCCAATAATTCTGCTGGGAAGGTAAGATCCAGAACCAATAATGATCGTATTCGGCATTCGTTTAAATGATTTTTTAAAGATGCAAAGTTAATAATTAATATTAATAACAGAGAATTAAAAATATTATTAAATTTGCAAAAATTGTACTTTACAATCCTATGAAAAATAATCCATCCTTAAAAGGCTTAATCATTGCAATTGTGGCTTTTGTATTCGCCTTTGGGATTTACTTCCTCTTTTTAGCCAAAAAAAATTATTATGTCGTAGACAATCCTACTTCCGCAACGTTTTACTATAAAATAAATGAAGGATCCGAAGGAACGATTGCCGGCGGACAGACCGTTCATGTGGATCTGAACAAAGGTAAAAACTCCATCAAGGTTTTCGACGGGAACAGGAAGCTGTTGTTTGATTCTGCATTTGAGGTGAATAAAGTACGCGGCCTTATTAATATTGCGCACCAGGATTATTATATCAACGATCAGTACTATGGCTACAACCTTAAAAAAGATTCACTACTTTTGGCGCTTGATAAAACCGTTATTGACGGAAAAGCATACTTTGGAGGAGCAAGACGCTTTAACAAATTATTTACTGACGATTTTTATTACAATGTAGATGAAGATTACGACAAAGTGATCAAAAATATCCAGCAGGTGGAGTCCAGATCAAAGATCTTCAGAAAACAGGATTACCTAAATTATTATAACGAATATTACAAGTTTTAAGTTTTGACAAAAGATATTACCAAAATTACACCCTACAATTCTGATGCTACGAAGAAGAGCCAGGTAGAGGATATGTTCGACAATATTGCACCGAAATACGATGTTCTGAATCGTGTGCTTTCCCTGAAAATTGATGTTTTATGGAGAAATACTTTGGTGAAATGGATGAAAAATGACCATCCGCAGGAAGTGCTGGATGTGGCTACAGGAACAGGAGATCTGGCGATCGCAATTGAAAAGGGAACAGGTTCCAGAGTGATAGGATTAGATTTATCGCAACAAATGTTAAATGTTGGCGTTATTAAAATAAAAAAACTTAAATTAGACGGCAAAATTTCCATGCAAAAAGGGGATGCGGAAAATTTACCTTTCGAGGAAAATAGATTCGATGCAGTGTCCGTTGCATTTGGAGTGAGGAATTTTGAGAACCTTACCAAAGGTTTGGCAGAGTTGAGAAGAGTGGTTAAAGATAACAAGAGTGTTTATATACTGGAGTTTTCAAAGGTTGAGGGTTTCATGGGGCCATTTTATATGTTTTATTTCAAAAATATATTACCTGCCATCGGCAGACTGGTTTCTAAGGATAATAGGGCATACACATACCTTCCGGATTCTGTAAATGCTTTTCCTTTCGGGGAAAAGATGAGACAAATTCTTTTAGATACAGGATTTAAAAAAGTTGAATATAAAAAACTAAGTTTAGGTATAGCCACAATTTATAAAGCAACAAAGTAACCTATGAGTAAATTTTTATTAAGAGCACTGGTTTTAACCTCAGTAAATATCGCCGTTTTTGCAAACGCGCAATTCAGAACCCGAAACAGAATGGATAAGTTGGAAGATTTCGACGAACAGAAATTCAGCTGGGGTTTTTATCTGAATGGTAACAGACTAGACTACCGTATCGTTTTGGATCCGAGATATGGGATGAATAATAATCAGAATCTTGTTTCATCTAAGGAAAGTTACAGCTTCGGTGCCGGATTGATCGCAAAATGGAGACTGAACGATTTTCTGGATGTAAGATTGGAACCAGGGTTACAATTCGGTCAGAGACAACTCACTTTTAATACCCAGTCGAATGACCAATACGCAGCAGGTACTTTAACGAATGCTCCTTTTATCCCTTTTCCTTTAACGGAGAAAGACAGGGTAAGAGAAATTAAAACGACTTTGGTAGACGTTCCCGTATTGCTTGAATTCCATGGAAGAAGATGGTACAACTCGAGACCGTATGTTGCTGCCGGGGTAAACTATATTGTCAACCTCCAGTCAAATTCAGATTCTACAGATGATAACCTTCAGCAGGTTTTCAGATCAACAACGCATAATTTTGCGTGGTCGGCAGAAATGGGGATTCAGTTTTACTTTAATAAATTTAAACTTACTCCGGCAATCAGAGGTACTTTTATCATGAACAATGAAATTGTGGCAGATAACGCGACAACGCCGCCGTACTGGACTTCTGCAATGTCTACTTTACAGACCAGAGCCGTATTTTTTGTGCTGAAATTCGAATAGGAAATATTCATAAAATATAAAAGGAGATGCATTTTGTGTCTCCTTTTCCTTTTGAAATCAAAATATAAGGACTTTTATTTTTGTTAGTGTTAATATTTTGTTATTTTTGCTATTAGTTAGAATATACAAAACCTGAAATGCTTCAAGATTTAGAAAACAATTTTTCAGAATTAGAAAAAAAGATTTTATTATTACAAAAGAATTATAAAAATCTTACTGAAAAATTCTCGGAATTAAGTATTGAGCATGAAGACCTGAAGAAGAAATACGATGAGGAAAGAAGAAAGAATCAGGTATTAGCAGAAGAACAAAAAAATATAAAACTTTATTCAGCAATATCAGGAAATCCTGAACATAACAGATTGATGAAGAATCACATCAACAGATTGGTTAAGGAAATAGATTTCTGTATTGCGCAGCTTCAAAACAGTGGATTATAATGGAAGTAAGAAGAATTACCATTAATATTGCAGGAAGGGTATATCCGCTGAACGTACCGGCAGCAGAAGAAGAAACACTGCGTAAAGTCGGGAAGCAGATTGAAAATATGATTAAAGATTTTGAACAGAATTTTGATGTCAGAGACAAGCAGGATGCATTAGCAATGTGTGCCCTGAAACTGGGAACCAATTCCGAAGTTGTGTCGATGAACTACGAAAAAACAATACAATCTACCAACGAAAGATTAGCAAATATCAATCAATCGTTGAATGAAACAGGGAAATAGATTTTTTTTCCCGGAAAATGCTGCCTACAATAATTCTAACACATTAAAGGTAAACTCAACGCTAAACAATTACCGAACAAATGTCCATTGAATGGCGTGCCGGTTCGTCCGGATTACAGACAGTGGAAATCAGTTCAAATCGTGTTGATTAGGAGTTTACTCTCAATCTCTGGATTATTGTGGGCTTTTTTTATGTAAATACAATTAAACTCAATATAAATTATGATAGAAGTTATAGTCGGCGTTGTTTGTTTGGTAATCGGAGCTGCTGTAGGAATATTTTTCTCCAGGAGTTCACTGAATACTAAAGCAAAATTCATTATAGACGATGCAAAGAAGAATGCCGAAAATCTTATAGAAAAAGCCAATGTACAGGCAGAATCCATAAAGAAAGAGAAAAATCTCCAGGCCAAGGAAAAATTTTTGGAGCTTAAATCCCAGCATGATGCAGATATCCAGGGTCGCGAAAAGAAAATGCAGGAGGTTGAAAAAAGAATCAAAGACAAAGAGCATAAGCTTAATGACGAGCTTAGCAAAGTAGGAAAGCTGGAAAAAGATCTTGATAAACAGATCGCGGATTATTCTAAAAAGACAGAAATTTTAGAAAGGAAACAACAGGAATTGGATGTTGCTACCGCTAAGAAAGTTGAAATTCTTGAAAAGATTTCCAATTACACGGCGGAAGAGGCAAAGGCAGAATTGGTGGAAACCATGAAGGCAGAGGCTAAAACAAGAGCTCAGGCACACGTTCAGAGTATCATGGAAGAAGCTCAGCTTAATGCAAAAAGTGAAGCCCGAAAAATCGTTATCCAGACCATTCAGAGAATTGGTACCGAACAGGCGATCGAAAACTCCGTATCGGTATTTAATATCGAATCTGATGAGGTAAAAGGAAGAATTATCGGTAGAGAAGGTAGAAATATCCGTGCTTTGGAAGCCGTTACCGGAGTAGAAATCATCGTTGACGATACTCCTGAAGCCATTCTTCTTTCATGTTTCGATCCTGTAAGAAGAGAGATTGCAAGATTATCCCTTCACCGATTGGTAACGGACGGAAGAATTCACCCGGCCAGAATCGAAGAAGTAGTAGAAAAGACAAGAAAGCAGATTGAAGAGGAAATTATTGAAGTAGGAAAAAGAACGATCATCGATCTTGGAATTCACGGGCTGCACCCTGAACTGATCAAAATTGTGGGTAGAATGAAATACCGTTCTTCTTACGGACAAAACTTACTACAGCACTCCAGAGAAGTAGCCAACATCGCTGCAACCATGGCTGCTGAATTAGGATTAAATGTAAAATTAGCAAAGAGAGCAGGTCTTTTACACGATATCGGAAAAGTTCCGGAGCAGGAATCTGAACTTCCGCACGCTTTACTGGGAATGCAGTGGGCTGAAAAATACGGTGAAAATGCAGAAGTGGTAAACGCTATCGGAGCTCACCATGATGAAGTGGAAATGACTTCATTACTGTCACCGATTATTCAGGTGGCGGATGCGATCTCCGGGGCAAGGCCGGGCGCCAGAAGACAGGTTCTTGAATCCTATATCCAGAGACTCAAAGATCTTGAATCGGCTGCGTTAAGTTTTGATGGCGTATCATCGGCTTATGCCATCCAGGCGGGTAGAGAACTGAGAGTAATGGTAGAAAGCGGAAAAGTAAATGATGAAGTGGCTTCTCAGTTATCTTACGACATTTCAGAGAAAATCCAGAATGAGCTTACTTATCCTGGGCAGGTAAAAGTAACCGTCATCAGAGAAACAAGAGCGGTGAATATTGCCAGATAATAATCATAAAAAGATATTTCATAAAAACCTTTCAAGAAATTGGAAGGTTTTTTATTTTTAGCAAAATTAATCAAAGATGCAAGAGCTTTCTTTTTCTTCAAAAATGAAGTATATTTTCTCCATTCCTGTCATTATTTCTGCATTAGGCTACTTTGTGGATATTTATGATCTGCTGTTGTTCGGTATCGTTCGGATTCCAAGCTTAAAAGCTTTAGGTCTAAATCCCGATACGGACGGAACATTCATCCTTAATGCACAGATGGTCGGATTGCTCATCGGAGGAATATTCTGGGGAATTTTCGGCGATAAAAAAGGAAGACTGTCGGTATTGTTCGGTTCAATTTTAGTGTACTCACTGGCGAATATTGCCTGTGGGTTCTTACCTTATTTTCCTGAAAAACATTTAGTCTATCAATATGCCGCTTTAAGGTTCATTGCAGGGATTGGCCTCGCCGGGGAGCTTGGCGCCGGAATTACACTCGTTTCTGAAAGCCTGCCGAAGAATCTGAGAGCTATCGGTACTTCGGTCGTTGCCGGATTCGGACTGATGGGAGCGGTTGTCGCGCAACTGACCGTAGAATTAGCCGGCGGCTGGAACATTTCTTATATTATTGGTGGCATCCTCGGAATCTTATTGTTATTCCTGAGAATCAGTGTATCGGAATCTGGGATTTATAAAAACATCGAACATCAGGCTGTTTCAAAAGGAAATTTTCTGTCATTTTTCGCGAATAAAGACCGGCTGACGAGGTATCTCAAATGTATTGCCATTGGATTGCCCACCTGGTTCTGCATTGGTATATTGGCTGTTTTGGCCAATCAGTTTGCTCCCGAGCTTGGCATTAAAGATCTCAGTCCCGGAAAAGCAATCATGTGGGCGTATGTAGGGATTTCTGTGGGTGATCTGGCAAGCGGATTTATTTCACATCTTTTAAAATCAAGGAAAAAAGCCATTCTATACATGCTGGCCTTTACCATTGTCGGCGTGGCGGTCATGCTTTTCGGTAATACCGATTCGGAAACGAAATATTATATTTTCTGCGTATGGCTGGGCTTGGGAACAGGATATTGGGCAATGTTCGTCACACTCGCCGCAGAACAGTTCGGGACGAATATCAGGAATACGGCTACCACCACCGTTCCGAATATGGTGCGCGGACTTGTTCCTGTGATGATCCTGGCCTTCGACTTTTTTAAGCGTGATTTTTCAGTCATCATTAGTGCGGCAATTGTTGGAGTTATTGTTTTCGGACTCGCCTTTTATTCATCATTGACCATATCCGAAACCCATGACAAAGACCTTGAATTTATAGAATAATCAGGGTTGTTTAAAATATTTAGGCCAACACTTCCGTTATAAGAATTAATTAAGTTGAACAATATAAATAATTTATGAAATTTAATATTAAATTATGCTTCGAATAATTAATATTTGTTTAACTTTGAATGTAATTAAAATATATCACCATTAAAACCAATCACAATGAAAAATTTTTTGAAAAACGCCAAGAAATTAAAAAATTCAGAACTTAAAAACATCGTAGGAGGTGTAGGAGGCGGAGGTTCTTTAGGAACACCGGACCTGTCACTTTGCGGATGTAGCTGTACCGGTGCTGTTACAGGCCCTAAGTACTGCTCATCTTACATCGCTTGTCCTCAGGTAATTACCTGCTAAGTAAAGAGTTATTTCAGACAGAATAAACATTTCCACATTTAATACGCAAAAGCCTTTCGGTTCTCCGGGAGGTTTTTGTCATAATAATATAACCGGTACGTAGAATGCTTCAATGCCCATTTTTTAGGAGCTTAATCTTGCTTTCCGCTGTATCTTTTGGGTGGCCGCCACCGCTCCGTGCCGGCCGCCACCCAAAAGGATGCCGCTGCAATCAAGGCTAGGGTAGCAGGTTTCAAAAACCCATTACCTACAATGTAAAATGAACAGCAGGCTTCCGATACTGATGAAAATCCACAGGAAAACAGCAAATGCCAGTGGTTTTATCCCAATACTTTTTAAGGCGCTGATTGAAAGTGTAGAACCGATAAGGAATAGAGTGAGATTTAAACCTGATTTAGCAGCCATGGTAATAAGAGCGCTTAAATTTCCGATCGGGAAATACGTATTAAGCAAAATAGCCAGAATAAAATACCCGATAAACCAGGGAACCTTTATTTTTGATTCTTTACTTTTAAAGATAAACATGGTCAGCAAAGAAACGGGAATTATCCATAAGGCACGGGCCAGCTTAACGGTCGTTGCAATATTCAGTGCTTCGTTGCCGTATTTGGCGGCCGCTCCTACGACCGAACTGGTATCATGAATCCCGATCGCGCACCACAACCCGAACTGTTCCTGTGTGAGATGTAAAAAATGCCCGATGGCCGGATAGACAAACAAAGCAATGGAATTCAATGTAAATACAATCGCGAGGGCAAGCGATATCTGTTTAGGCTGAGGCTTGATAATAGGAGAAGTTGCTGCAATGGCACTTCCCCCGCAAATTGCCGTTCCGACAGAAATTAAAAAAGATAAAGGCCGTTCAATGTTCAGCAATTTCCCGGAAATATATCCCAGCGTCATCACTGTAGAAATGCTGATCACCGTCAGCATAAAACCAGATCTTCCGGCTTCCAGAGCTTCATTCAGCTTTAAGCCGAATCCCAAACCGACAATCGAAACCTGCAGCAATACATGAATATACTGGTTAAGGCTTTTCTCAAAAGGATTTCCGATAAGCATTACCAGCACAAATCCCATAAGCAAGGCAACCGGTGAAGAAACAAAAGGACTAAGGCAGACAATCGCCGTAAGAATGAAGATGGTTTTGCGTAAACGTTCATTTTGAATGAATTGTTCCATGTGTAAAACTTTAAATTATTCTTCAAAATTCTACAAATAATCATCACCAGATAAATCGTATTTTGTTATAATGGATAACTTTTGGTTATAATGCGTTAGTTTACATCTGCAAATTTCAGGAATAATCTTATTAGATTCGACTGCTCACCTTTCGGAAGAATAAAATGAAAATCTCTTTCAATGGTAAAATTTTTAATGTCAACAATGCTGAAAAGATTGTTTTTCAGTTCATTTAAAACGGTGCTGATCGACAGAAAGGCCATGCTTTCCGAATGCAAAAGGTAATTTTTAATACTTTCACTGCTCCCGAGCTGCATGACTACATTAAGCTTATCCGTGTCAATTCCGTTTTCTTTCAGACGGTTTTGAATAAACTCTAATGATCCCGAGCCGTGTTCCCTGAAAACCAGATCAACCGAATACAGATCCTGTACATTTATTGTTTTATGCACTAACGGATGCCCGGATTTTGCCACGAGAACAATCTCATCTCTTTTAAATTTCCGGTATTCAAAATAACTGGACTGCTATTCGCCCTCAATGATGCCGAGATCGATTTTTCCTTCTTTGAGCAGTTCAGAAATCATTTCTGTATTGTGGGCAATCAGTTCGATTCTCAGGTCTTTATAGTAAGATTTGAATTTAGCCAGGATTTCCGGCAGAACATATTGTGCTACTGTGGTACTTGCGCCGATGATCAGCTTTCCTTTATATTGCTGATTCATCTGGCTGATTTCAAATTCAAGATCGCGGTAAATATTCCTGATCTTTTCAGCATATTCAAATAAAATTTTCCCGCTTGGCGTCAGCTGGATGGAAGTCCCTTTCCGGTCGAACAATCTCGTGTGAAGCTGGTTTTCTATTTCTTTAATGTGCTTGGTAACGGCGGGCTGTGAGATATTCAGTTCATCTGAAGCTCTGGTAAAGCTCAGACGGGAAGCAACGGTGTGAAAAACTTTTAATCGGTAATCAAACATCATTAAAGGTATGAATTTACATTAAAATTTATGAATAAATCTGCCATTATACATCCTCGAAGTTTTTATCGGCAAGGTTATCAAATCTGCTGTTTTTGGCTTCTCCGATCTTCTGTTTCGTGTAAATGCTGTTATTTCCTGAAAAAAGATAGGCTGCCACACATGCCACCGCGACATAAACGCCACATTCAGCACCGAATAGTTCTATTCCCATTAAGGTACACGCCAGCGGAGTATTGGTGGCCCCTGCAAATACGGCGACGAAACCCATGCCTGCCAGCAGTGCAAAAGGAAGCGGGATCACTATGGAAAGGGCACTGCCCAAGGTCGCACCAATGAAGAACAAAGGCGTTACTTCACCACCCTTGAAGCCGGCGGAAAGGGTAACGACCGTAAAAAGTATTTTTAAAGCAAAATCATACAGTGGCAGCTGTTTCCCGAAGGCTTCTTCAATAGAGGGAATTCCGAGCCCGATATATCTTGTCGTTCCCATCACGAATACGGCAAGAGCGACGATAACTCCTCCAAGCAAAGGCCTGAAGGGTGGATAATGTATTTTGGATTTGAAAATGAAACTCGTTTTGTGCATCATTTTACTGAATGTTGCCGCACAGACCCCAAACAAAATTCCTGCTATGATGCAGTAAATAAAAGATAAAAAATCAATTTTTGGGACAAAGTCGATGTGGTAATGGGTATGCTGAACATTCCAGAGCTTTGTCACGCAATCGGCCAGGATTGCTGAAGCAAAAGCAGGGAAAAGCGCATTATACCTGATTTTACCTATTAAGAAAACTTCCAGTCCGAAAACGGCACCCGCCAAAGGAGTTCCGAAAACCGAACCGAAGCCCGCTGCGATGGCTGAGATAATTAATATCTTTCTCTCATTCTGGCTTAACCGAAGAAGGCGAGTGAATTGATCCGAAATGGCTCCTGCCATTTGTAAAGCTGTCCCCTCACGGCCTGCGGATCCTCCGAAAAAATGCGTGACGATCGTTCCCAGGTAAACAAAAGGGGCCATTTTAAAAGGAATTCTTTCTTTGTCGGGCTGATGAATCGTCTCCAGAAGTAGATTATTCCCCCCTTCTGCATCTTTTCCGAAATAATAGTAGAGCATACCGACGGCTAATCCTGCCAAAGGAAGAAAAGCAATGATCCAGAGATGTTTTTCTCTGAAATTTGTGGCCCACGACAGCGATTCTAAAAACCCTGCCGAGGCAGTTCCTACAAGCAGTCCGACGATCATGCTTATTGAAAACCATTTAGTGACATACAGCAATGCCGGATATTTCCTGGAAAAAAACAGGATTTGAATTTTTGTCTTTCTTTTTAAATTTCCTGAAGGTTGTGACATAACTTCCCTGATCAAATTACTGTTAATAATCTTTTTAATCAGGCGTCATCAGCTTTGAAAAGCGGTTGGGTAAGGAAGAACACCATTTCCTTTTGTTGATACAAAGATAAAAATTATTTCACAAAGAAATCGTGTTTGGCAATAAAATCACGGCTGATGCGGATGCTTTCGAACATATCTTTGTCGCTGGAGTCCTGTTCGAGAAACCAATGCCGGAGACCTGCCTTTTCTTTAGCTTTAAAAATTCTTTGAAAATCAATGCTGCCGTTTCCGATTTCGGTAAAATCTTTGGTAGCGGAATTCATATCTTTTACATGCCACAATGGGAATCTCTTCGGGTATTTGTCGAAGTAAAGCAGAGGATCAATGCCGGCTTTTGCCATCCAGTATAAATCCAGTTCCATCTTCACTAAATCGGGTGACGCCGCATTTAAAATAAAATCATAAACCGTCTGTGTATCGTCGAATTTATCAAATTCAAAATCATGATTGTGATAGGCAAACTGTATTCCTGCTTTTTTAGCGGTCTCACCGGATCTTTCCAGGAGCTCAGGGAGTTTTCTGTAATTTTCCAGAATTCTTTCTTCCGGGAACAGGTAAGAACAGACCATATACTGCGAGCCTATAAAATGAAGATCTTCTACTGATTTTTCCCAGTTTTCCAGCAAGGTGCCCTGTTCTTTATGCAGTATTCCTGTGGTGTGATGCGAGCTGATGACGGTCATTCCCGTATTGCTGAGGATATTTTTAAATTCGTTGCGGTTTTTGCCGAAAAAAGTACCGTTGTAGCCGTAAATTTCAAGCCCGGTGAAACCCATCGCTGAAAGTTTTTCCAGGGTTTTTTCCGGATTTTCCGCAATAGCGTCACGAACGGTATATAACTGAATAGCCAATGTGTTTTTTTTATTTGTTAAATGAGACATTCCACAGGAATACAAACCCAAAAATCCCAGGGAGGAAATTTTGATAAAGTCTTTTCTATGCATTACAGAAAAGGTTTCATTTCATCTTCAATCTGGGTTCGCAGCTCCATCAGGCGCTTGGCGTACTGTTCCTGCTGCTTTTCCTCGTCGGTTTCGGGAATCCATTTGGGGACGGGAAGTTTCTTTCCGTTTTCATCCACCGCTACGAAAACGATGATGCAGTGCGTCTTTTTATCGAAGTTCGGCTGCTTGAGGTTTCTGGAAAATACATTGATAGAAATGTGCATGCTGGAAGAACCGGTATAGATCACCTGGGCTTCAACCTTTACAATTTCCCCGATCTTAATGGGTTCATAAAACCTGATTCCGCCTACATAAACCGTTACCGAATAATTTCCGCTCCAGGTGGTGGCGCACGCATAGCCGGCCTGATCGATCCATTTCATTACACTTCCCCCGTGTACGTTGCCGCCGTAATTCACATCCGAAGGCTCGGAAATAAACTGAAAAGTAATAGGCTTGTTATCCATGAGTCATAAAATTTGAATAAAGGTATTTATAATTTTTAAAATTTTAGATTAAATCTTACTTTTGAAGGCCGGAAACTCTTGAATTTCCGCTTTACTATTAAATTTATTCGTTTATGAAAAAAGTATTTCATTTAAATACATGTGACACCTGCAGGAAGATCCTTGCACAGTTCGATTTGTCAGACTGGGACAAAAGAGAGATCAGGAAAGAGCCGGTAACCGAACAGGAATTGGCTGAAATGTATGAGAAAACAGGATCTTATGAAGCATTGTTCAGCAGAAAGTCTACACAGATCAAGCAGAGAGGGCTGGATGTAAAATCCCTGACAGAAAAAGACTTTAAAGAATTGCTGCTGAATCATTACACCTTTCTGAAACGTCCGGTATTTCTCAAGGATGACCGTATTTTCATTGGAAATGATAAGAAAAATGTAGAGGAATTGAAGACGTTTTTTGGAGTGGAATAATGAGCTGAATTCAAGAATCGGTATAAACCTAACGGGTTTTTAAAACCCGTTAGGTTTTTTTGTGAATCAATCGTTAGCGGGAAACAAAATGCAGTTGCAGGAAGTCTCCAACAGTTTGCGGGAAACAAAATACAGTTGCAGGAAGTCTCAAACAAAATGTTTCGTGATCAACAGCTTCAAAAATCCTGATTAGTAGAATCCAAGCTCGGGCTAAAGCGATAAACATCAATAGGAATGGGCTTCAGCCCTTTTTTAAAAAATGAAATATGCTCATTGGCTTTAGCCAAATCTTAATACAGTCAGCCTGATGCTACTGTAATTACCTGCTGGCCTTAGGGTCGGGCCCCGGAAAAAATAAAACCTGCCCAAACGGCAGGTTTTACATTTATTTGTAAAACTTTGTCAAAGATTTTGAACTTTGACAAAGTGAGGTTGTCTGATTTAAACAAAGGGTGCTTTCACCACTTTGGCAGGGATATTCTTGTTTCTTACCTGGATGAAGATTTCAGAACCCAGTTTGAAGTGCGGTTTGTCTACATAAGCAAGACCCAATCCAACTTTTTTCATGGGCGACTGTGTTCCGGAAGTTACTTTTCCGATCACGTTTCCTTCTGCATCTACAACAGGATAGTCGTGTCTTGGAACGCCTTTGTCGGTCAGCTCGAAGCCCACCAGTTTTCTGGTAACACCTTCTTCTTTCTGTTTGGCAAAAGTCTCTTTGGAAACAAAATCTTTATCGAATTTTGTGATCCATCCCAATCCGGCTTCGATAGGAGAGGTGGTATCGTCGATGTCGTTTCCGTACAGGCAAAATCCTTTTTCAAGACGTAGCGTGTCTCTGGAAGCCAATCCGCAAGGGATAATTCCTTCTTCGGCGCCGGCTTCGATAATGGCGTCCCAAAGTTTCTCGGCAGATTCATTTTTAAAATAAATTTCGAAACCTCCGCTTCCGGTGTAGCCGGTGTTGGAAATAATAACATCATTCACTCCGGCTACGGAACCTACCGTAAAATGGTAATAAGGAATGTCTGCAAGAGGGGTTTCTGTTAATTTCTGAAGAATTTCAGTGGCTTTCGGTCCCTGAACAGCCAATAAGGACATGTCGTCTGAAGCATTGGTCATTTTGGCCCCGAAAGTATTGTATTTCGAAATATGATCCCAGTCTTTATCGATGTTTGAAGCATTTACCACTACGAAATACTTGTCGTCTGCCATTTTATAAACGATAAGGTCATCCACGATTCCTCCGTTTTCATTGGGAAGGCATGAGTACTGGGCTTTTCCGTTTTCAAGAGTATCTAAGTTATTGGTGGTCACGTACTGCAGAAGGTCTCTGGAACCAGGCCCTTCAATGAAAAACTGTCCCATGTGGGAAACATCGAACAGGCCCGCTTTTTCTCTTACGGCAAAATGTTCTTCCGTCACTCCGGAATATTGTACAGGCATTTCAAAACCTGCAAAAGGTACGATTTTAGCACCCAAAGATACGTGCTTGTCGTACAATGCTGTCTTCTTCATAGTTAATTTTTATTTCTATTTCTTTATTTTAAAACTGTCAAAAGCTTCGTTGAAAATCTTCATATAATTTCCGTTCCAGTATTTCTGTCCGCAATTCACGGAAACCAGGTAAAGGTTTTTGTCTTTCTGGAAAACTTTTGTCAGCCAGATGAGCTTTTCTTTCTCGTCGAAGTATTCGTAAAAATATTCGGTGTATCCTTTTTTACTGCCTTTGGAAATCACTTTCTTTTCATCATCTGAAGACTGATACAGCGCAAGGATGAATTTTTTGGTTTCAGCCTTGGGAAGATTCAGGTCATGGTATTCGGAAATCGTGATGGCGCCTACCTGATTGGGAGGGAAAATATTGATGATATCATCGTTATTGGTCACTTTCCAGCCGGCCGGATGGCTGATGGAGTAATTTTCGCTGTCGTAGGTCTCCGTAGGAATAGATTGTGCAAACACAAACAATCCCGTCAACAGCAGGAAAGCAGAAATTATTTTTCTCATGAATTGAAATGGTGTTTATATTCTTCAAGAATGATCTTGAACCATTCTGTGAAATGTTCCGGATATTCGGACATCTCGAGGTCGAGGTCTTCAGGGGTAATGTATCGTACTTCTTCCACTTCTTCTTTATTAAGATGAAATTCATCTTCGAAGGT
Source organism: Chryseobacterium endophyticum (assembly GCF_056333165.1). Classification (NCBI taxonomy): domain Bacteria; kingdom Pseudomonadati; phylum Bacteroidota; class Flavobacteriia; order Flavobacteriales; family Weeksellaceae; genus Chryseobacterium; species Chryseobacterium endophyticum. The sequence goes on along the minus strand of NZ_JBWGXE010000004.1, from coordinate 252,062 downwards.
TCCTACAAAAACATGATCGAGCTCATGCTCCCAAAGTCCGTTCCCTACATCGGCTTTATAAATGAAACTGAATTTTTCGGAAAGTTCAGCCTCAATGCCCAGTTCTTCCTTTACCCTGCGTTTTGCCCCTTCGAGATAAGTTTCCCCGATTCTTGGGTGAGAGCACACCGCGTTGGTCCATTTCAATGGAGAATGGTATTTTCCGGAAGCTCTTTTCTGTAAAAGCATTTCTCCTTTTCCGTTGAAAAGAAATACTGAAAAAGCTCTGTGCAGAAGGCCGTTGATGTGCGCCTGTTGCTTCTCCATGAGGCCTGTAACCTGATCTTCGGGGCTAACTAAAACTACGTATTCTTCCATTTCTACAAATGTAAGTGTAATAAATGTATTTTGGAAATTTTTGGATAAACATCATGATTTAAGATGAATAAATGATAGTAAATTCACTCACGGAGATGAAATTCATGAAATTATTTTATCTGCTAAATTTTATTAGCCGCCCAAAAGAATATTTTTAACTTTAATGATAATATTCTCATTATTTAATTAAAATTATTTGTTAAATATTTAAATTTAGTTTAAAAAAATCATATTTATAAACTTTGGCGGGGCATATTAATGTAAAAGCCTTAACTTTGTCACTCAAATTTTTATGATGGAATTAGAGTACATAGAACACATTAGCCCGATCCTGAAAGACGGCGTAAAAAACTACCTGATCGATATCGACGGAACGATTACCGAAGATGTTCCGAACGAAGAACCCGAAAGAATGGTAACCTGCGAACCTTTTCCCGATGCCCTTGAAACCATCAATAAATGGTACGATGAAGGTCATCAGATCTGTTTCTTTACCTCAAGAACGGAAAACCTCAAGCAGATCACCATCGACTGGCTCAATAAGCACGGATTCAAATACCACAGTGTATTATGCGGGAAACCGAGAGGCGGGAACTACCACTGGATCGATAACCACCTCGTAAGAGCAACCAGATACAAAGGCAAATTTACCGATCTTGTTGAAAAGCAGGTAACCATAGAAGTTTTCAAAGAAGAAGAATAAATTTTTTAATAAATAGATTAAACGATTAATTCTTCCTACGGTCGATCATGTTGTTTAATCTTCAGTAAAATATCCCATAAGTTTATGAAAGTTTTAGCAAACGACGGCCTGGATCAATCCGGAATTGATGCATTAACTGAAAAAGGTTTTGAAGTGATCACCACAAAAGTTCCCCAGGAATTTCTGATGGAGTACATTAATGAGCATAAAATCCGTACCCTGTTGGTACGAAGCGCAACACAGGTAAGAAAAGACCTTATTGACAATTGTCCGTCCCTGGAAATCATCGGACGCGGCGGTGTCGGAATGGATAATATCGACGTGGAATACGCAAGAGAAAAGGGAATTCATGTCATCAATACACCGTCTGCCTCTTCAGAATCGGTAGCCGAGCTTGTTTTTGCCCACCTGTTTTCAGGAGCAAGATTCCTTCAGGATTCCAACCGCAAAATGCCTGTCTCAGGTGATACCGAATTTGCCGCTCTTAAAAAAGCTTATGCCGCCGGGATCGAACTGAAAGGCAAAACCATAGGAATCGTAGGAATGGGTAGAATAGGGCAGGAAGTAGCCAAGATCGCCCTAGGCCTCGGAATGAGAGTCGTGGCAGCTGACAGCAACGTAGGAAAAGCAAGCATCAAAGTAACTTTCTATAATAAACAGTTTATCAATGTAGATATCGAAACCGAACCGCTACAGGATGTACTTCAGCATTCCGATTTTATCACGCTGCACGTTCCGGCCCAGAAAGACGGATACATGATCGGAAAGAATGAGTTTGACATGATGAAAGATGGGGTAGCCATCGTAAACTGCTCTAGAGGCGGCGTGATCGATGAAGCTGCTTTAATCGAAGCCCTCAATTCAGGAAAGGTGAAGTTTGCCGGACTCGATGTTTTCATCAATGAACCGACACCATCCAAAGAAATCCTTACCCATCCTAAAATTTCAATGACCCCGCACACCGGCGCTTCCACGCTGGAGGCTCAGGACAGGATCGGGCTTTCACTGGCAGAGCAGATCTCCAGTATATTGCAGATTCAGTAGTTTGTAAAAAATAGAAGCACTTCATACCGAAGTGCTTTTCCTTTTATAAATTGTTTTTTGTCTTCAAAAGATCCCTGATCTCCATCAGTAATTTCTGGTCTTCCGTAAGTACCGGTGCCGCAGGCGCTTCTTCTTTAGGCTTTTTATTGAGGCTGTTGACCCCTTTGATCAGCAGGAATAATACAAAGGCCACAATCAGGAAGCTGATCACCGAAGACAGGAAATTCCCGTACTTCACGCCTCCCCATGAAAGCTCTGCAATGTTTTTTACATTAGCCTTTTCCAACGCCGGATTCAGAAGAAGAGGCGTAATAATATCATCTACAAATGACTTGACAATAGCACTGAAAGCAGCACCAATGATCACCCCGACAGCCAGGTCGAGAACATTCCCCTTAAATGCAAATTCTTTAAATTCTTTTACAAATCCCATATTATATTTTTTTAAGTTTATCCGAAAACAGGGAATTAAGTTACAAAAAAATGGGTAAACTATTTATATTTAAAATATATTCTTAAGGAATTAATAAAAATCAGGCATGAATTTTAATGTGATCTATGATATATCTCTTGACGTAAATTTTTAAATTTACTTTTTCGTAAATTGCTTAAAAGACCTTACCAAAACATTATCAATGAAAATTTTCACAGCACAGCAGATCCGCGATTGCGATCAGTATACCATAAAGAATGAGCCTGTTCCTTCGATCCTGCTTATGGAAAGAGCGGCAGAAGCCTGTGTAGACTGGATCTCGGAAAACTGCAATCATCACCGGAATTTTGCCATATTCTGCGGAAACGGAAACAACGGCGGGGATGGATTTGCCCTGGCCAGAATGCTGTACCAAAAAGGGTTTGATATCGATGTATTTACCCATTCAAAAGCGAAATTCTCTCCCGATGCCCAGGAAAATTTTAAACAGATCAAAGAAATATCAGGGATCACCGTAAGAGAATTGAAAGAAGCAATGAGCTACCGCTTCGACAGCAGGACCGTCATTATCGATGCTCTTTTCGGAATCGGGCTTTCCAGGATCCTGGAGGGAGAAAGTAAAGATCTGGTAGAATTTTTAAACCGAAAAAAGAATATAAAGATCTCTATTGACCTGCCGTCGGGACTTATGGCTGATGGTATTCCCGGGAACGAGAACGCTGCGGTTTTTATGGCAGATTATACGCTCAGCTTCCAGTTTTGGAAAAAGACTTTCCTGCATCCTGAAACAGGAACGTTTGCCGGCAAAGTTCATATCCTGGATATCGGCTTAAGTCAGGACTATATCAATGACACCGAAACCGAAGATTTTGTCACCGATGAGGAAGTAATCAAAAGCATCTTTAAAGTAAGAAGCGAGTTTTCTCATAAAGGAACTTACGGAAAAGCCACCATCGCAGGCGGAAGCTACGGGAAAATAGGGGCTGCGGTACTTTCTGCAAGAGCCGCTCTCAGAATGGGGGCAGGCCTTACTTTCGTTCTGGCCCCGAAATGCGGATATGAAATTCTGCAGACCTCCGATCCCGAAGCCATGTTTACAGAAGGCGGCGAAAACTATATAGAGCGGTTCGAAATCGATGAAACCTCCGTATGCGGAATCGGACCCGGACTGGGAACCCACAAAAAAACAGCGGAAGGTCTTTTAAAATTCCTTAAAAGCTATTCAAAACCTTTAATTCTGGACGCAGATGCATTAAATATCATTGCTGAGAATCATAGTGTCTCTTCTTTAATTCCGCAGAGATCCATTATTACCCCTCATCCGAAAGAATTCGAAAGACTCTTTGGAAAGACGGAAAACTCTTTTGAAAGAACAGCACTGGCCAGGAACAAAGCTCAGGAACTTAAAATCTATATCGTCTTAAAAGACCATCATACGCAGGTGATCACCCCGGAAGGGAAGGTCTTCTACAATATCACAGGAAACTCCGGGCTGGCAAAAGGAGGTAGTGGGGATATTCTGACGGGTATTATTACTTCGTTACTCGCCCAGCAGTATTCTGAAGAAGAGGCCGCCCTGCTTGGCGTGTGGTTTCACGGTAAAGCCGCGGAGCTCGCTTCTGAAAAACATTCCAGGGAATTTATGTTGCCTACCGATGTTATTGCGGAATTCGGAAATGTCTTTGCGGAACTGAATGCTAAACTTCAGAAGGTTTTGTGAAATAATGATTGGATAAATAATAGATAAATAAGGGAAACTAAGTTTAGCAATAACCCCGCAGAATACAAAAAAGCAAGCCTGAAGAGACTTGCTTTTTTTACGGCTGTTCCGTAAGTTGATGTATTTTAAAAACTATTCAGGTTTTTCGTTTTCGGCCTGCGTAATTTTGAATTTTTTAGAAATGATCATGATCACAACTCCGGCAATCATGAAAGGGATCGATAGTACCTGCCCTGTATTCAGCCCTCCAAACTGGATGAATTCATCACCCTGAGGTTCTTTAAGGAATTCCACAAAGAATCTGATCGCCCATAGAATGATGAAAAATAAACCGAAAAGCCATCCCTGCTGGTATTTCTTATCCGTTTTTCTGTATAAAACCCACAAAAGGATAAAAAGGCACACATAGCCAACAGCTTCGAAAAGTTGGGAAGGATATCTCGGAATAGTTACTCCATATTCACTGCTCTGTTGCGGGAAAAGTAAAGCAAAAGGAGAGTTGGGATCTGCCGGTTTTCCGATAATTTCAGAGTTGAAGAAATTCCCCATTCTTACGAATGCTCCACCCAAAGCAACGACGATTCCCAATCGGTCGTATACCCAGAAAGGATTTTTTTTAATGATCTTAAATGAATAATAAAGAGTGGTAAAGATCAAAGCGATAGTTGCTCCGTGACTTGCCAGTCCCGAAAAACCTGTGAATTTTAATCCGTTTTTGGTACTGATCGGCAGGAATACGCTCCAGAAATCTTCTTTGAATAATTCCGGCTGGTAGAAGATGACGTGTCCAAGACGTGCTCCGAGGATTGTTCCGATAAGGGTCCAGGTAAAGAGCGGCTCAAGATATTTTTGGTTTACGTTGTCAATTTTAAAAATTCTGTTCATTAAAATATAGCCGAATCCGAATGCGAAAATAAACATTAAGCTGTAAAAATGCAGGGTGATCGGGCCCAGCACAATTCCTTTCGACGGATCCCAGATTTTAAAAGGAGTCTCCAGGCTCACCTGGTCTGCTGAGGTGATCACTTTATTTGATTTTACAGCATACTTGAAAGTGGAGATACTCTCTTTTGTAGCAGGAGATTCGATCAGTCTGAATTTCTTATCCAAAAGCTGATATCCCGTCTTTTTCAATTTATCCAGGGTTAAAGCGCCGAAGCTGAAGAAAGCAGGTTCAAGATTGGATTCGTTCAGGATGATCAGGACATTTCCGTCTACTTTCCTGTCCGGGAAAGCATTAAGGTCTCCCAGTTCCGTTGTGCTGTAGATCTTTACGGGAACCGGTGCGGAGTTTACTTTTAAAGTCCCTTCCGACATTCCGTCCGGATAATTCTGCGCAAAAAGACATTGGCTGATCAGCGCAAAAATGACGAGATACATTCTGAAAAAAATATTACTCATTTCTATTTTTTTAGTAGTTTGTTTTTATTCTAATGTTTACATTTTTTTGGGGGTACGGGATCATACCCGCTTCCTCCCCAGGGATGGCATCTTGAAATTCTCTTCACGCCCAGCCAAAACCCTTTAATAGGTCCGTGAATCTGCAACGCTTTTACCATATAGTGCGAACATGTAGGTTCATACCTGCAGTTTTTGGGCAGCAGCGGCGAAATAAACCATTGGTAAAACCGGATAAGAATTACCAGGGGAAATGTGATGATCTTGTTGGCTGTGACTTTCAAAACATTGCAAAAATAGGCTAAAAAAATGGAAATCGGTTTAAATATGTCATAAGTTTCGGCAGCACAGACGCGTGTTCGTCGGAGAATTTCCGGGGTTGGCCGATTTGCGGTTTTGAAGAGATTATCCGAATTGCAACAAGTTTGAAAAGACCAATCAGCTGTCGATTCAATAATGATTAAAAGCCTCCGAAGAGGCTTTTATTACTGTTTTGTAAAAACTAGATTGTTTGTCTCTGGTAAATAGATCGTCGTATCTGCTCCATTAGGGCAGTTTATGTTAGTTAATATTACACCTTCCGGTTGATATCTCCATTTTATGTGTGTTGCATCTATTAACTGTAAATCAACATCTCCCCATCCATACTGGCAATCACCTCCTGAATAAATAAAAGAAATCAACTGATTTGGAAAAATTGTACTACTTTCAATATTAGAGTTCTCAATACTTAAATTCATCGTACTTTTTATTACTGTACCTTGAGAATTTTTTATACTATAGCGGATAAATAGCATATCTTGGTAATAAATATGTGTGCCCAATTTCATATAATGATGGTCAATCTTGTCTATTTTAATAGTAATTTCTTTATTGTTAAAACTAGCTTTCCATATTCCAACAAAAGGCAATAATTCATTATTTATATCTTTTAAGTATGCATTGTTAGAAATTGTAGAAAAACTTGTATTTAGTGGATAAATTTGTTGGGCCTTACAAGATATGGTAAGCAAGATAATTGATAATAAAAATATATTTTTCATATCGGTGTAAGTTAAAGAGCCTCAGAAGAGGCTTTTTATTACTGTTTTGTAAAAACTAGATTGTTTGTCTCTGGTAAATAGATGGTAGTATCTGCTCCATTGGGACAGTTTATATTAGTTAAAATTACACCTTCAGGTTGATAGCTCCACTTAATATGTGTTGCATCTATTAACTGCAAATCAACATCTCCCCATCCATACTGGCAATCACCTCCTTGATATACAAAAGATACAAGATTTTGATTAGGAAAAGTTCCAATGCTCTTGATTCCAGATTGAGATATAGGTAAGTTAATTGTACTTTTTATTACTGTTCCTTGCGCGTTTTTTACACTATAGCGAATAAATAGTACATCTTGATAAAATATTTTTCTACCAGATTCTATAAGATGTTGGTTAATCTTATCAACTTTAATTATGATTTCTTTGTTACTGAAATTGGCCTTCCATTTTCCGGTAAAAGGGAGTAACTCATTATTAATATCTTTTAAATAGGTATGATTCTGAATATCAGAAAAACTTGTATTTAGTGGATAGATCTGTTGTGCCTTACAAGATATGGTTAGTAAGATTATTGATATTAAAAATATATTTTTCATATCGGTGTAAGTTAAAAAGCCTCTTGGGAGCTTCTCATTACTATTTTGTAAAAATCAAATCCTTTGTTTCCGGCAGATAAATTGTTGTATCCAAATTAGGAGGGCATTTGGCAGCTGTTGTTGTGATATCATCTGGGCGGTATTCCCAGGAAATTTGTGTAGTATTAAGCTTTTTTAATATAATTCTTCCCCATCCTACACTACAGTTAGTACCACTATAGAAAAAGTTTACTGCATTTTGCGAAGGCGTTGTGCTGATACTATAAAGTTCAATGTTATATAAATTATTATTTAAGGTATTCTCTAAAACTAAACCTGCTGAATTTTTTATAATGTATTTTATTATCAGAGCATCGATGTAATAATTTTTTTGCGCTGTTTTCTCCGGTTTTTGTGTTTGTTTAGATATATATAGGATTACTTCATTACCATTGAAATTCGCTTTGTAAGTACCTATATAAGGGTTAAGCTCGTTGTTTAAATCTTTTAGATATGAGTTTTGAGGTACCTCTTCATAATCTGCATTTAAAGGATAAATCTGTTGTGCTTTGCACGATATTAATGTTATAATTAACACTAGAATAGAAAATCTTTTTTTCATGTACTAATATTTTAAAGTTGATCAAATAGGGCAAGGGGTTCCGGTTGGTATACCGTTACTATTTACATTTATATTTATAACAGAACCATTAGAATCTATTTTTTGTAAATTTACATCTCCATTTATTCCCATGTTTTTTAATGTATCAAAGAAGAGTTTTTCAAGTCCAGCTTCATTAAGCATCGCACCATTATTGATGGAATAAGAAGAATCTTTTAACAATTTATCTACTTTTTTTTGATAGTCCTTTTCAAATTGTTTCATTTGTGTAGATGTAAAAACATAACTTCCTCCAGTTCCTATATCCGCTGCTTCGCCCGTGTACTGAATAACATAATGCAATATTTTTTTATTACTTGGCGGGCAATTGCACCATTCCGCGGCAATCATTCCAAAATAAGCATCATTTACATTATCCTGCGCTGCGGCAAAGCCCAACAGCGTGTCAGCGATATCCGGTGGAGAAAACATATGTGTGCCATTAGCAGTATGGTTGTGATAACCTCCGTAGCCATCCGTAACATTGTTATATATCACTTTACGCGATGCGTTGACGTCCGCAGGTGGCTAGGTTCCATCTTTCTTTTCTTTAAAACCTAATTCTCCTTCATTTATATCACTTAATGTCTTTAGAGCCTGTGTTTTTACATCATTAATGATTTTTTGTACCGTAGGTTTTTCCAATATATTCTTCGTTTTCTCACAAGGAGTTTCCGGTTCCCCCACATTAGGTTCTGTAGGTATTACATGACAGTCTCCCTGGTCTGTAGGGTCGAAGTCTGCCTGCTGAGGACCGGTGAAAACCTGCGGATCGGGATACTGCCATGGATCCTGATTTTCTCCGCCGCTGCCACTCCCGCTATCTCCGTACCCTGATGAGCCATTAGGATTCGGAGGCCCATATCCTCCAATATTATTTTGGCCGTCACCAAGATATTCGCACATGTACATATAACCTGTTACAAGATGCGATTTTTCATCAGCTGAACAGGTTTCGCTTCCTTCCCCGCTATGGTGTATATGCTCGCCACACCATGTGTAATATTCGTAAGCTACATACCCGCATACCTGTATTGTTTTTGCTGTAGGAATATTTACTGTTCCCGTTCCCAGAACCGTTACGCTGGTTTTTCCTTTGGTACTTATCTGCACTCCGTTTTGAAGGAGCTTTTTTTCCTGCGGGGTAAGATAATAGGAAACCAGTAATTTCCTGTATGTTCCATCCGTTAAAGGCGTTAAAATCAGATTTTCTATCGGGGAATCTTCATTCTCGTTTTGTTTTATAATACGGAAGGTATAAGTGTGGTAATTGGGCCCGTTCTCAATATAGATAATCTCATTGGTATCTATGGTGAAATCATCATATGCTACTAACCTTCCATTGACAGAAGTATTTGCTTTTTTTAATGCCGTTTCTGCTTGTTGCATTTCGGTAATAAGCTTTGTTTTGTGTTTGCTATGATTTAAAGAAATTCTTTTTGAGGTTAGCTGGAAGCTGCTGCTGCTTGAGTAAACTTCTTTTTCCGGGAACACATCATTCCTGCAGGAACAAAGACTGAGAATCACTGCCATGAAAGGCAGCCATGATAATTTTTTCAGCATACGTATTTGTTTTTTGATGATCTTCATTCACTTTTAAAGCCTCCGAAGAGGCTTTGACATTACTGTTTCGTAAAAATTAAATCCTTTGTTTCCGGCAGATAAATTGTTGTATCCAATGTAGGAGGACATTTGGCAGCTGTTGTTGTGATGTCATCTGGACGATATTCCCAGGAAATTTGTGTAGGACTGATTTTTTTAAGATCAATTTCTCCCCACCCAACACTGCAATTTGCGCCACTGTATAAAAATCCTACCGTATTGGGAGCAGGTATATCAATGCTATAGAACTCGATATTATATACATTATTATTCTTTGTGTCTTGTAAAACAGTTCCTGTTGAATTTTTGACAATATATTTTACAATTAAAGCATCCATATAATAATCATTATGTGTACTTTTTTCAAGTTTATCCTCTTGTTTAGTAATAAACAAAGTAATCTCATTCCCATTATAGTTTGCTTTGTAAGTTCCTGCAAAAGGAATTAATTCATTGTTCGTATCTTTTAGATGGGCACCAGCCGGGATTTCATTCAAAGCAGTATTTATCGGAAGAATCTGTGCTTTAAGCAGGAATGCAACAAATACAAAGGTGTATGTTACTAAACTTCTCACTACTGTTTCGTAAAAATTAAGTCCTTTGTTTCCGGCAGATAAATTGTTGTATCCAAATTAGGAGGGCATTTGGCAGCTGTTGTTGTGATATCATTTGGACGATATTCCCAGGAAATTTGTGTTGAGCTAATCTTTTTTAGATTTATTGCTCCAAATCCTACGTTACAGTTTGTCCCATTATATATTAGTTCAGCTTTACTACCATTTTCCGTAACCCATAAACTATAGATAGAATATTTTAGGTCATTTGTAGGAAGAGTTATGTTCTTAGTATCTTGTAATATATTTCCTGAAGAATTCTTTACAATATATTTAACATTTAAAACATCTCTATAAATTTGTTTACCTCTGGTGTTAAACAATTTATCGTTTTCTTTCGTAATATAAAGAATGATTTGATTTCCATTATACGTTGATGAGTATGTACCAACAAATGATTGTAGCTCGTTATTTGTATCTTTTAAGTGGGATAAATTTGTTACAGTAGATATAGAAGTTTGTAATGGATAAATTTGTTGTGCTTTACAAGATATTAAATTTATAATTAATACTGTAGTTATTAATATTTTTGATTGTATCATAGTGATAATTTTTTGTTGAAATTTATTAATTAGGACAAGGTGTTGCCACTGGCATATTATTGCTGTCTAAATTTACATTAAATACAGTTCCACTAGGTTCTATTCGCTGCAAATTTACCTTTCCGTCCATACCCATAACTGCCAGCGTTTCAAAAAATAATTTTTCCAAACCTTTCTCATTTAGATCGCCTGCATTATTCTTGATATAAGTTGTGCCATTTAGTGATTTATTTGTTAAGTCTTTGATAATTGAAAGATAATCAGATATGAACTGATTTACTTGAGCCTGCGTAAAATTATAACTTCCACCAGTCCCTAAGTCATTAGCCTCTCCCGTGTACTGAATAACATAATGCAATATTTTTTTATTACTTGGCGGGCAATTGCACCATTCCGCGGCAATCATTCCAAAATAAGCATCATTTACATTATCCTGCGCTGCGGCAAAGCCCAACAGCGTGTCAGCGATATCCGGTGGAGAAAACATATGTGTGCCATTAGCAGTATGGTTGTGATAACCTCCGTAGCCATCCGTAACATTGTTATATATCACTTTATGCGATGCGTTGACGTCCGCAGGTGCTATGGTTCCATCTTTCTTTTCTTTAAAACCCAATTCTCCTTCATTTATATCACTTAATGTCTTTAGAGCCTGTGTTTTTACATCATTAATGATTTTTTGTACCGTAGGTTTTTCCAATATATTCTTCGTTTTCTCACAAGGAGTCTCCACAGGAGGTTCAGGATATTCGTATCCATCATTTCCGCCCCCACCTTCAAAATTTGGATCTCCCGAAGGAGGTAATCCTTTTGGAGGGTGATTACTAATTACCCATTCGCAGACCATTGTCGTATTACTCGCTGGAGGGCAATTGACTTCCCCGTTGGCACAGCCTACGTGAATCGTTCTTGTGGAACATACATAACTTAGACCTTTTGCCGATGGGCTTCCCTGTGTATTTATTTTCTCTTCAAATCCTACAATGTTTGAATACATGACCTGTTCAAAAAACGTTTGAAGATTCTCATCTTTCTTTTCATAAAAATACACTTTGCTTCCGATTCTGACGGCCTCCATCAAAAGAACGACTTTATTCTTCTTTGTAATAGGGACCAGCGCATATTTTTCCCCAAACTGTCCGTATGACATGGCGTAATCCCAGTTGAGTTCTCCGTAATTTGTACTAAAACGCTCCAGGTTGGCGTGCTTCAGAAAGACCTGCTGCACTTTTCCAATATACAGCACATCTTCTTTCCATAAACTCCGGGAAACAAATTTGGCTGAGCTTGCATTTTTTGCAAATAGCTGACTGGCATCTTCCGGCTGAATAAAATCTTCACTATGGCAAGACCACAGTAGGGTGAGGAAGACTGTCAGAAAAGACAGGCTGAGAACAATTTTTCTCTTCATGGTTAATTTAGTTTTTGTAAGGGCTAAATATATGAATTTTTTATCCCTCAGAAATGATAAAAGTAAATGAATTGCAAAACAATGTCTTTGACGTCTGTTTATTTTAAGAAAAAAAATTATATTTGCTCTGTTCAAATTATAATTCTCCGTCATTCCCGGACAGTTTTGAGAATGCATAAAGAATTAAAAAAGAACAGGCAGAAATATTTTACAAACAATAACAAAACAGTAAAGAGGTCTGCCTTTCCCGAAAAGCTGTCGCACCCTCGCAATGACTTTTCGGAAACACCCGAAAGTGCCCTGCAACCTGCAGGAAGTTTTCGGGAACAGCCGAAAGTTCCCTGCAAGCTGCAGGAGGTTTTCGGGAACACCCGAAAGGTATTCTTATCCCTCAGAGACTTTCGGATTAAAGTAAGAACAAAAACCGTATCGTACGGTTTATCATAATTAAATACATATAATGATGAATTTTATTGATTTACCTAAACTCCGCAATGCAGAATACCTGCAGTATGTAAAAGACTTCTCAGGAATTATCGCCTTGAACAATCCCGAAACTTTACAGATCGATGCCAAGCTTTCCGCTTTTAATGCCAGAATTGAAGAGTTGGAAAATCTTTATAAAAAAGCCTTGGCTAATGAGAAAACGCAGGATCTTTTGCTGTTGGATGAGAGAAGGGATAATGCTGTTATCGGAATTAATTATTACCTTTTGTCCCAATCTTATCATTTTGAAAATGCTAGAAAACTGAATGCTCAACCGCTTCTCGACAGCATCGCGTTGTACGGTAACAGTATTGCCCGTCTCAACTATCAGGCGGAAACCGCCACCCTCAACAACCTGATCCGCGACTGGGAAAATAAATCCGAACTGGCAGAAGCCGTCGCCTTTTTTGATTTATCCGGCTGGGTAGCCGAGCTGAAAGATGCCAACGAGCAGTTTAATGCAAAGTATCTTTCCCGTACCCAGGAGTATGGCGATGCGAATCCGGGTACCATCAAATCGAAAAGGGAGGAAACCAATGCCGCCTATTATGCACTGAGAGACCGTATCGATGCGCTCCATCTGTTGACAGAAACTTCACCGTCACCCTACACCACGGTCATCAATCGGCTGAATGCGCTAACCGACCAGTACAATGTGCTGCTGGTAAACCGAAAGGATAGGGTGGTTCCCGAGAATAATCAGCAACCTCCTTTACAGCAATAACATTCGAATCGACGAATCAGGAAATATATATACCCGCCCTTCACCGGCGGGTTTCTTTTTGAGTAAATATCCGTCTGATATTTTGAATTAATTTCAAAGAACTAAGAGTCATTTGATTAAATGTTACAAAATCCGCGGGATATTTATTCGACGCAAAGTTTTATTCTTATGATGGATACTTTAAAGGAAGCAAAGAGCGAATCAGCAAGCTGATTAATGAAGCTCACGTATAAGCTTCGCGAAGCAAATTTATTTGCCTTTGCCAACTAAAGTAACCGGCCTGCAAAATCATCTTTGCATTATAAAAAATAATAGAATCATAAAAATTTAAACATACTCTAACAATTTACCCTATTCCCGCTTTTTGTTTTACTCTTTTAAATGAAATGCCTTTGTTTATCTTTATTAAAGATTGATGTATAGTAACCAACTTTGTTTACCCTTGCGATAGTTAAAAACGCAGGGAAATAAAAAGAATTGGTTTTAAGCATTGAAAAATAAAATAAACAGAAGCGTTGACTTGGTCGAAAATTCAGTTTGCAGTTAATTCTGAAATAAGTTTAAAAACGTTTAATATATAATTTTAAAAAAATACTTTCTCTACCTTTGTAAGTAATAAAATGTATTCACATTCAATGCATCAACGCAAACAATTAATTTAAATACCTTGAATCAAAATATTCCATTAGCTGAAAAATTACGTCCCAAGACCCTGGATGAGGTTCTCGGTCAGGAGCATCTGACCGGGGAAAAGGGGACCATACGGAAAATGCTTCAGAATAACAGCCTCAATTCACTGATCTTCTGGGGGCCGCCCGGTACCGGAAAGACGACGCTGGCTGAAATTATTTCTGAGCAGTCGGGAAGGAAGTTTTATAAGCTTTCTGCGGTTTCTTCGGGCGTAAAAGACGTGCGCGACGTGATCGAGGATGCCAAAAAGCAGAATCTTTTCTCGGGAAAATCACCGATCTTATTTATTGATGAGATTCACCGGTTCAACAAATCACAGCAGGATTCGCTTCTGCATGCCGTAGAAAAAGGCTGGATCGTCCTGATCGGTGCTACAACGGAGAATCCGAGCTTCGAGGTGGTGTCCGCATTGCTGTCGAGGAGCCAGGTGTATGTCCTGAAGGCGTTAAGCTATGAGAAGCTTGAGGAACTGATCGATATTGCGCTGGAAAGATTCAACCGGGATGAAGGAACCGGTTTTACGGTGAAAGAAAAAGAAGCCATGATCCAGTATTCCGGGGGTGATGCGAGAAAGCTCATCAATTCTGTAGAGCTGGTGCTGAATCAGTATAAAGGTTCTTCCAAAAAAGAGATTGCGAATGCCGATGTCATGGAGGTTTTGCAGGAAACCATGGCGCTGTATGATAAAAACGGGGAGCAGCATTACGATATTATTTCGGCATTCATCAAATCGATGCGAGGAAGTGATCCGAACGGTGCCGTATACTGGCTGGCAAGGATGCTGGTGGGCGGTGAAGACATCAAGTTCATTGCCAGAAGAATGCTGATCCTGGCCTCGGAAGATATCGGGCTGGCCAATCCGAATGCCCTGGTAATCGCCAACAACTGTTTCCAGGCCGTGAATGTGATCGGAAATCCGGAAGCAAGGATCATTCTGAGTGAAACGGCAGTTTACCTGGCTGTCTCTCCGAAGAGCAACTCGACTTATATGGCGATCAATGAAGCCATGGCGCTGGTAAAGAAAACCGGCAACCTGCCTGTCCCGCTACACCTGAGAAATGCACCGACCAAACTGATGAAAGACCTCGACTACGGTAAAGAATATAAATATGCACATTCTTATGACGGGAATTTCGTAGACCAGGATTTTCTGCCCGAGGAGATCAGAGAGGTAAAACTCTATGAGCCCGGAAATAATGCAACGGAAAAAAAGATCCACGAGGAGCTGAAGAAAAAGTGGAATGATAAATATTGATTTTCAGCATCGGTTTTAATCAACATTAAATAAAAAAGGATACTTTCAGTGAGTATCCTTTCTGGTTAAATATCATTAAGAAATTACTTTTTTGTGGTCACAGACAAGGCTTTTGAGCCATTGCTGTCGATAACATTGATCTTGTTGAGAAGTTCTTCAAAAACGATAAGGCTGGTATTTTTAAACTCATAGCCGTCGATGAATACCGGGGTTTCTTTGGCGAGACCATAACGTACATTCAGCGCAGAAAGTGAGGTTCTGTCGAGGGCTGCAACCTGATTTTTTTTAAGCTTGTATTCTACCAGGCCGTTGTCTGCCATAAAGCTGTATTTTTTGAGATTTTGCGGAAGCTCTGCAGAAGACTTGTAGGAGCGTGTACTTTCAATACTGTTTTTTAAGCTGCCTGCAAAGAGATCCGTTGTCCCGACAATATCGTTGGCCACGGCAAATTTTACGGAAGTATTCTTCTGGGCAAATAGTGTAACGGATGACAACAGTAAAAAAGAGTAGAATATTTTTTTCATAATATTTCGGCAATAGGTCCTGTTAAATACCTGATAAATATAGTTAATTTTTATAAATCGTAATTGAATTTTTAGAGTTATTTGAAAATTAATTAAAAACAGATGCTTTATTGTGTATTCTTACCATCGGGCAGAGCATCTTTGTTCTTGTTATCAACAATGGTTTTCAGAAGGTTTTTCAGCCTTTGAAAAAGAAAGGAGCTTAGGAGTAAAATGATTCCGAGGATGATGAACGCTGTAATTCTTGAGATGTTATCCATTTTCCAGACATCATACAGATATAATTTTAAAATCATGACCGCCAACAGCGCAAACCCCACTCTGCCAATTTCCTGCGTGCCGGATTTTAATCCTTTATAAATGAAAATACTGGCCAGTACGGCCCAGATGATCGGAAGATAAAGGATACTGAAATGGTTTTGCAGCATTGATATTTCCGTTTCGGTTTTAGCAAAAAGAAGAACATAAACGTGATATAGTTCCATACTTACCGCCGACACAACCGCCGCTGCGAGCATCCAGTAAGAAAATTTAATCCTGAAAAATGCAGAATCCCGCAGGATTTTTAATGTGGTGTAGCAGAAAGGAACGATATATAAAAGATACCATGCATAGTTGCTGATTCCTACTTTTTTCAATACGATATCGTTTACCATTCCGGAGCCGGAGATGATGGTGTGAAAGACAATTAGGGATAAAAATATGTAAAGCAGTCCGGTTTCTAGCGTATTACCGATATTCAGTTTTTTTCTGAACAGCAAGAAGGCAAAAACGTAATAAATAGTGAACAGCATGGTGGTGCTGAATATGATAATCAGCGGTCTTCCTGAGATATGATACAGGATTTCCAGGAGAAGAGCCATGTATACCAATGTGTAACTGACCGACGTAAAGAGGTTTTCGAAGAAGCTGTTGTCGTGGCCTTTGTTTTCCGGAAGTTTTTTCAGGAGTATTAAATTGACCAGTGTGGTGCATATCGTGACGAAGCTTGTCAGGAATACCGGGTTAAAAACCGGACTCAGGTTTTGTGCGTGTATGTATTCAGTCCATGTCACCATCTGAGCAATAATCACAAGTGGGAACAGGATGTAAAAAAAGATTTTGAAAATGTGCAGATTATTCTTTTTCCAGATAAACAGCAGGAGTGTCGCTTCAACGGCCCATACACTGGTAATGAGATGTGCTTTAAACTGTAATGCCACAGCGACCGTAATAAGGCTGACGGCAATTCCTGAAAACACAGAATGCACAAGTCCGAATTTCTTTCCTGAATTTTCCCTGTAAAGCAGGATGAAATTAACCAGGCTAAAACCGACGGGGAATACAAGGACCGGCTCGTACTTTAACTGCTTAAAAATATAAACCGTACCGATAATACTTGTGAAGTTGATAAGCACCAGCATTAAAACATCCGAGGCGGATAAATGATTACTCCTGAAATAATTCTGCAGGGCAAATGCATAAAATAGAATATAGCTGATCACAAAAAAGTAAATCGCCATGATTGCGGTGGCCTCAAGCGTCCAGTAGAAAAGATAGAGCTGGGTGAAAATAAAAGCGATCCACCCGATGCTTTTCCATTTCCGCAAAAAGGCTACTGCAAGCATCCCGATATTGATCACCGTAAGGTAAGTGAACATGAACGGGTAATTACTTTGCCCGCTGCTGATCATCAGCGGAGCAAGGAAACCTCCGAATAAAGAAAAGATAATGAGGATTTCACTTTTATAATAGTAAGAAAGCAGGATTGAAATGACCGTAATGATACACGTCACCGAAAAGGCTGTGGCCTGTGTAAAAAGATGGTATTCCCGGAATGCAATTGTCGTGGTAAAATATAAAACTGAAATACCGCCCCCAGTAATGATGGAGGCAAAGGAAGGATAGTTTCTGCGTAGAAAGTGACCCATCCCGATAATTCCGGCGCCGGCTGCAAAACCTATTCCTGCCCGGGAAATTTCACCGATCCAGTTTTTGTCGATGGCATATTTTACAAAATACCCGATGCCCAGCACAAGGGTAAAGATCCCGGCGATGGTTAAGGCATTTTGCCGGAAAAACTCTACGACCGGCCTGATACGGTCTGTCGGCTGGTTTTCATCTTCGCGGATTTCATGGAGAGCGGCATCTGTATTGACGTCTTCTCCTGTAAAGATGGTAATCCGGGGAACATTTCCTTTCTCTTCGTTCTGGTGTTCGGATTGTTTTTTCCTGAGCTCAGAAATTTCATTTTCCAAACGCCTGATCCTTGTATTCAGTTTGGCAAAAAGAACAATAACGATTATCGTTAAAATAATGACCAGGATATACATTGTGTTCCGGTTTTAAGATGATCAAATATAATCAAATGTTTTTTAAGAGAATATGATGCTGTACGTCAGCTGTCCAATGAAAATTCTTTATAACTCCCTAAAAACCGGGTTTCGGCATCCAGCGCTTTAAGTTCTTCGAGGGCGTTCTGATGCAAAGCGGTTTCCCATTTTCCCACCACATTGATGAAAAAGAAATAATTTCCCAAACCGGTCTTTAAGGTTCTGGATTCTATTTTGCTGAGGTTCATCTTTCGCCATGCAAAAACAGACAATACCTGATGCAGTCCTCCGGCATGGTCTTCGGGAAGGGTAATAAGAAGCCCTGATTTTTCACCTAAAACTTTCAGGTTATCATTTTTGTAGCGGTCGTTTTTCCTGGAGATGATGATGAATCTCGTGTGATTCTGTTCAAAATCCTGGATGTTTTGGTGAATGATTTTCAGTCCGTACAGATTGGCGGCAAACTGGTTGGCAACGGCTGCCAGGTTTCTTTCAGGGGCCTGGCTTACATATTTTGCGGCGGCGGCGGTGGAAGAAAAATCCTGTTTCCGGATATCTTTAAAATGATCATCAAGGAAATGAAAGCTTTGAGCCAGGGCCTGAGGATGGGAATATATTGTTTCAATACCGCCCGGATCGGAATCTGGATGGATCATCAGGTGGTGGGCGATAGGCATTACGGCCTCAGCCTCTATTTTGATGCCTTCCGTTTTGTACAGATAATCGAGCGTCATGGAAACTGTTCCTTCGATCGAGTTCTCGAGGGGGACAACGGCTTTTTCCACTTCACCTTTTTCAATGGCGGTAAAGCAGTCTAAGATATTGGGTTGGGGGATAAGCTCATGATCCGGGAAAAGCTGAATCGCGGCCAGTTGGGTAAAACTGGCTTCAGGGCCCAAAAATGCAATCTTCATTATTTTAGTATTATGATTGAAATTTATTCATTCCAGTTTTCTTTGATCAGTGCCATCAGATAATCCGGACATTTTACTACTTTACTGGTTTTGGCATCCAGGAAAAAAAGAGTAGTGGAGGCTTCGGTTATTTTAATGTTTTCTTCGTTGAAGATTTCATAATCGAATTCTATTCTCACGCCGGGTATTTTCCTGATATAGGTGTGGATCTCTAATTTTTCGTCGTAATAAGCGGGTTTTAAATACTTAATTTTATACTCCGAAACAGGCAGCCAAATTCCTTGATTCTCAATCTCATTATACGACATTCCTATGCTTCTGAAGAGCTCCACTCTTCCTGTTTCGAGGTACTCGGCGTAGTTGCCGTAGTAAACGTATTTCATAGGGTCTGTTTCTCCGTAACGAACTCGTAATGAGTGTTTTGTGTGTATCATTGTTGTGGCTTAAATATACATACAAATATATTTTTAAATAATCAATAAGTGCAATATTTTTTTTTAAAATAAAAAATATAGACCTTTGTCTTCCTTCCAAAAACAATACTAACAAGAACTAATCGGGGCATAAATTATGGATGAAAATTTAATGTTGACATGGCAGAAGTGCCTTCAGTTCATGCGCGATAATCTAAACGCAGCTGAAGACAATTCTGATCTTAAAAAGCTTGAAAAATCTTTCGACTTGCTGTTTGATAAGGTACAACCAATTTCGTTGGTTGACAATAACCTTACGTTGATGGTCCCGAGTGATTTTTACAAGGAATATATAGAGGATAATTACCTGTCCTTACTTTCTGCTGCCCTGAAGAAAAATATAGGAAAAGGTGTGAAATTATGGTATTCTGTAATGGAAAACAAGCCTTCCGGTTTGGAAAAACCCGTTACCATGAATATGAAAGGAAAAACGGTTCCTACTCCAAAGATACAGGAGACCATGCCTCAGGGGTTTTCATCGAATATCGTGAATCCTTTTGTGGTGCCGGGAATCAAAAAAGTGAATATTGATTCCAACCTGAAATCTGATTTCTCTTTTGACAATTACGTAGAAGGGGAAAGCAATAAATTTGCAGCGACAGTGGCAAGATCAATCGCGAAAAGACCTGGCGCAACGGCTTTCAACCCTTTATTTTTATATGGTGGTTACGGAGTCGGAAAAACGCATCTTGGCCAGGCGGTAGGTCTGGAAGTGAAAAGCCAGTTTCCTGATAAAGTAGTCCTGTATCTGTCTTCTGAGAAATTTATCCAGCAGTTCATTTCTGCGGCCAAAGCTCATAAGCAGACAGAATTTGCCAATTTTTACCAGATGGTAGATGTGCTGATCATTGATGACATTCAGTTCCTTTCCGGAAAATCGGCTACCCAGGACAGCTTCTTCCATATTTTCGACTATCTTCATCAGAACGGAAAACAGATTATCCTTACTTCTGATAAAGCGCCTGCCGATATTATGGATATCCAGGACAGAATTGTTTCCCGATTTAAATGGGGGCTTTCTGCAGAGATCAAATCTCCGGATTACAGTACCCGTAAACAAATTATCGTTGACAAATTGAGCAGAGACGGTATTGTTTTGACTGATGATATGCTTGATTTTCTGGCTTCAGAAGCAAAAACAAACGTACGAGAACTTATCGGGGTGATCAATTCCGTGATTGCGTATTCTACTATTTATAAATCTGACTTAAGTCTTGAATTATTAAAAGATACCATCAATAAGATTGCCGCCAATCAGAAGAAGATTATCAATATTCCTTATATCCAGGAAGTGGTTTGCGATTACTTCGGAATTAAAAGAGAGCAGCTTTTATCCAAAACAAGAAAAAGAGAAATTGCCCTTCCCAGACAGCTGGCGATGTATTTTGCGAAAGAATTAACGAATGCCACTTTCACCAAGATCGGCGAAGAAATGGGTGGGAAAGACCACTCTACGGTAATGTATGCCTGCGAAACCATTAAAGATGTTTCCAAAATAGACAAGGAAGTAAAGAAATACGTTAAAGAATTGTCTGAAAGAATTAAGCAGTAAAAAATAATTTAATGATTATAAAGAAAATGGAGAATAATTTTATTCTTCATTTTTTATATAGTTTTGTAGAAGTTTTTTAAGGATATTATACGATGAAAATGTTAATGGTCTGCCTTGGTAATATTTGCAGGAGTCCGCTTGCTGAAGGAATAATGAAAGCAAAGGCGCCGGAGAATTTTTTGGTGGATTCTGCGGGAACGATTTCACTTCATGAAGGTGAACATCCGGACAAAAGAGCCATAAAAACCGCAACGCTTCATGGGATCGATATTTCAAAACAACGGTCAAGACCTGTCACGGCACAGGATTTTGACCTATTTGATAAGATCTACTGCATGGATGTGGATGTTCTGGCAGATGTGGTGTCCAAAGCAAAAAGTGACAGCCAGAGGAAGAAAGTCTCATTATTTCTTGAAACTTTAGGCGATCATCAAAATGCCGAAGTTCCCGATCCGTATTGGGGAGATATGAATGATTTTGAGGACGTTTTCCAGCTGCTGGATCGCGGATGTGACGCCATTCTGAAAAACATATAAGTTACTATGAGAAAAATGTCTCTATTGCTTTTGCTGAGCTGCAGTTTTATTTTCGCGCAGACTAAAGATGAAAATGAGATCAGGCAAATAATGACTGATTTTATGAGTTGTATTAAAACGAGGGATGAAGCCAGATTTATCTCTCTTTTTCAGGAACCTGTTCTCTGGACAGGAATTTATACTGACCGTACTTACAGAAAAGTTTTGGAAAAAGATCCTCATGAAAAAAACTTTTTTACCGATAATTATAAAGCATTTATCAAAAGTTTTAAAGACAACAAATCTGAAGAGCGGTTTGATAATGTTAAAATTATACAGGACGGATCAATTGCTTCTGCTAATTTTGACTACAGCTTCTGGTACGATGGCGTAATGCAAAATTGGGGAAAAGAAATATGGACACTGATGAAGATCAATGGTCTGTGGAGAATAACATCAGTTTCTTTTTCAATGGATATGACAGAATATTACAGACAACCTTCTTTACAAGAAAGATTTAAAAAATAAACAAATGCTTATCTTACTTCCGGCTTACCTTTCCGAAAATACTTCTATCACGCACTTTTCACCTGTGATCAAAGATTATATCATGCAGACCGATTACTTTTTTGTGGAAAATGAAAAGACCGCACGAAAGGTTATTAAATTTTTTGCTCCCGAAAAGAAACAGTCGGATCTAAAACTTTTTCTTTTGGATAAATACACTGAAAATGCCGATATTAAAGAAGCCCAGAATCTTATGCTGAAAGGCCAGGATTTCGGACTGCTTTCGGAAGCCGGGCTGCCGTGTATTGCTGATCCGGGTAATCTGATGGTGAAATGGTGTCATGAAAAAAACATCCGCGTTATTCCTGTTTCAGGGCCGTCGTCAATTATCCTGGCTTTGATTTCCAGTGGTTTCAACGGTCAGGAATTTACTTTTAACGGCTATCTGCCGATCGATAAAGGGGAAAAGAAAAAACAAATTCTTCAGCTTGAAAGCCTGGTTCAGAAAACAGGGTATTCGCAGATCTTTATGGAAACCCCTTACCGTAATAACCCGCTTTTTGAAGACCTCTGTAAGTTTTTATCGCCAAATACGAAGCTATGTATTGCGGCCAGTATCAATGATCCGGAGCATGAATTTATCAAAACCAAAACAATAAAAGAATGGCAAAAACAAAAGCCGGAACTTCATAAAATCCCGGCGGTTTTTGTATTAGGAAAGTAAATGCTTACTCATTCTTCGGCAAATTCTGTCTTTTTGTTCTTCTATTCCTCCATTTCTTCCAGGCAATCACGATCACCGGGATCAACAGTAGGAATGGCCACAGGGAAATAATGCCCAATAGAAATTCAACGAAACTATTCCAACCCTCCGTTACAGAATCCCCGAAACGGCTTCCGAAACCTATTTTTGAGGTTGCGGAGCTTCTTACTTTTTCTTTATATAAATTAATGTTCAGCGTACTGTAATTCACACGGTCATCGATGAAGCGCAGCCTTCCTTCGGCGACATCGATCTCATCTTCCAGGGCGCGGATGTTTTCCTGAATTTCCAGCATGTCTTTCGTAGTTTTTGCCGTTTTCAACATGTCACGGTATTTCTCAAGGTAGATCTTTTTATTGGCCAGTTTGATGGAAACATCCGTATATTCTTCTGTTACCTCATCGGAAGATATATTTTTAGATAAAACCGCACCGACACCGTTTGAAAATGAGTTGACCAGGGCATCAAAGTTTTTATGAGATACTCTGATGACAATGTCCAGGTTTTCATCGGTATCCGTGTTCTGAAATTCTTCTTTCTGGATGTATGCGCTGTTGTTTTTGAGGATTGAATTAATCTGGCCCTGGGCTTTTTTGATATCGCCCACCTGGATTCTCATATTACCGTTTTTAATGATCTTTTTGGAAATCGTATTAATCTGTAAAGATGAATTTTGTGGGCTGCTTACCGGGCTCATCATCTTTTCTGCTTCAGCATTTGGCGGTGGTGGTGCATCAAGCGAAGCTACTTTATCTTCCTGGACGATATCAACCATATTTGCGTTGAGACCCTCTGTTTCATTTTTTTTGCATTGAATTAATAAAATACAAAAAAGGGGAATAAGTAATTTTTTCATGTTAAAAGCTTTTTTGAGAACAAAGCAAAAATTGTACTGAAAATTTATTGTTCTCTGCGATACGGTTCATTTTTCTCTGCTTTTTACTGAATAATTTTAATGGAGTTGGAATTAATTTTATATTTTTAATCCATGAAAAAGAGCTTTTTATTCCTTATTTTTTCTCCTGTTTTAATGTTTTCTCAGCAAGTTCCGAAGCTCACCGACGAAATGGCGGTACAATTGTCGGAAAAACCTTTGCACTGCATTTCTCAGGAGTATCCTAATAAAACGGCACATATTATTAACAACGCCAGCGAAGTTCCTTTAAGTCCTAAAGATCTGCATCCCGCTTTTTACGGATGTTTCGACTGGCACAGTTCCGTACATGGGCACTGGATGCTGGTGAGGCTTTTAAAAACAAAACCTGGTTTATCTGGTGCTAAAGACATTGAAAATATCCTTGACCATTCATTCACAAAAGAAAATCTTCAGACCGAAGCCGATTATTTTACAAAATATCAGCTGACGACTACTTTTGAACGTACATACGGCTGGGCATGGTTACTGAAGCTCGACGAGGAGCTGGCCACCTGGAACCACCCGAAAGCCAAAACGTGGCACCAGAATCTTAAGCCGCTGACAGATAAAATTTTAACGGCCTGGAAAACCTATTTGCCAAAACAAACCTATCCGAACAGGACAGGCGTTCATCCGAATACGGCCTTTGCGATGGCTTTTGCGCTGGATTGGGCAAGAGCAACGGAAGATAAGGATTTTGAAAATCAGCTTATAGAAAAAGCAAAATATTTTTATTTAAAAGATGAAAAGACACCCGCCTATCTTGAACCCGACGGCTCCGATTTCTTTTCGCCAAGCCTTGAAATTGCAGATTTAATGAGAAGGGTTTTACCACAGAAAGATTTTGTGCTTTGGCTCAACCGCTTTTATGAAAGACGAAGCCTGGAAAATATTGAAAAGATTCCTGTTGTCAGTGATCTCAGTGACTATCAGACGGTACACCTTGTGGGGCTTTCTTTCTCAAAAGCATGGTGTATGAAAGGCATTACAAAATCGCTTCCTGATCGCCATCCACTCAAAAAAAGTTTCCGGAGAACGGCAGATGTATTCCTGAATAACGGATTACCTCTTCTATTTCAGGGGAATTACGGGGGTGATCACTGGCTGGCCAGTTTTGCCGTTTATGCCCTTGAAAATTAAATCGGAGATCGTTCTTCACGGTGAAGAATCAAGTATTCCCATGGATTCATATTGAGAATCATAGTTTCAGGAACCTGCTGCTGCTTTCCTGTAAAAAGATTGGTGTACATTCCGGTATCGAATGAGGTGTCAAGCTGAACGAGCGCGGGATCATCACTGAGATTCATAAAGGCCAGAACTTTGTCCCCCTCTTTTTCCCGTACAAATGAAATCACCTGGTCCATCCTGTCATTGATGATCCTTACCATTTCGCCGCCATAATTGCCGTTCCAAAGCGCTTTGTTTTGGTGCTTTAATTTGAAAAGAACAGTATAAAGTTCTTCGTTTTCGTGAGACTTCCATTCAATAGGATCTTTCTCGAAAAACTCCAGGGAGCGATCGAGGCCGGCTTCCTGTCCGCTGTAGACCAGGGGCATGCCATCCATGATTACAGTGAATACGGTAGCTGCTGCAAGAGCCTCTCCGAAATTACTGTACTGGTTGCCTTCCCAGGAATTTTTATCGTGATTATCGATAAAATTCAAACGGATCCCGGCTTTCGGAAAAATAGATACATGTTCGGCGATATAGGCTTCCGTGAGTGTCTTTACACTTCTTTCATTGAGAGCGATCTGGTGAAGAATATTCCATAAGGTCCAGTTGTAGGTAATGTCAAAAGCCCTGCGGTGAAGTTCGCGGTCTTCTGCTTCTGCAAGCATCAGTACAGGCTTCAAGGCGTCAAGCTCTTCCCGTGCATTTTCCCAGAAGTCGATCGGGATGAAACTTGCGATATCGCAGCGGTATCCGTCGATATCATACTCACGGATCCAGAATTTAAGGGCTTCCGTCATATATTTGCGAAGTTCAGGATATTGGTAATCCAGTTCGATGATATCGTCATAATCTCTCCATCGGGTCGACTGGAAGGTGTCCTTGCGCGACTTTCGGTACCATTCGGGGTGTTCGGAAACGAGTGGGTTGTCCCAGCTGGTGTGATTGGCAACCCAGTCGAGAATAACATACATGCCTTCATTGTGAATTGCTTTTACCAGATGTCTGAAGTCTTCTTCCGTTCCGAATTCCGGGTTTACGGCGAGATAATCTTTTACCGAATAATAGCTTCCCAGGCTTCCTTTCCGGTGGAGTTCCCCGATAGGATGTACCGGCATCAGCCAGATGATATCGATTCCCATTTTTTTTAGCCGTCCAAGCTGCTTTTCTACCGCTTTGAAACTTCCTTCTTCTGAAAACTGCCTGATATTAAGTTCGTAAATCGTGGCATTTTTTGCCCATTCGGGAAGAGAGATTTCAACATATTGCTCAGGAAGATAACGGGATTCAGGGTGCTGTTCCATAATGTATTCGTGATAAAAAATTGTAAATATCAGCGGTACAGAAATAAATGTACCAGAATTGATTTTTGTCTGATTAAATTAAAACATCAGGGATAAATCTCTCTTTCTGATCGTTTTTATTCTACAGTTTTGGTGATGTGGTACGTAAAAAATTGAGAATTGAATAGTAAGGTTTAATTTTTGCAAACATAAAGCAGGGCTTCGGCCATCTTAGAAAACCAATCACTTAAAATATATTTATGATTCCCAAAAAAATACACTACTGCTGGTTCGGAGGCCATGCAAAACATGAGCTGGCAGAACACTGCATCGAATCGTGGAAGAAAATCCATCCGGATTACGAAATCGTTGAATGGAATGAAAGCAATTCGCCTTTAGAAGACAATAATTATGTCAGGGAAGCTTTTGAACAGAAAAAATGGGCTTTTGTCTCAGATTATGTACGCTCAAAAGTGATGTATGAACACGGCGGTATTTATATGGATACCGATATGGAGCTGAAATTACCGCTGGACGAATTTCTTACGGAGAAGGCCGTTTGTGGCTTTGAAGTGAAAGGCGTTCCGTATTCCGCGTTCTGGATGGCCGAACCGGGGCACAAATTGGCTAAAGATTTTGTCGATTATTACGACCGCCAGGATGGATTTGAAGAACGCATCAATACCGATATTTTCTCTGAAATGCTTGAAAAAGAATATGGTGCCGACCGGTACAGCGATACGGTTCAGAAGCTGAAGCACGACGTAACCCTTTATCCATCCGTTTATTTTTCACAGGATCTTCCGAAAAACTATGTGAGTCACCATTTTAACGGTTCATGGTTTGGAGGGGATGAGGAAAATACCCACAAAAAAATGGTCAATACCTATGGACTTCTCGACCGTCTGATCAATCAGCCTGATGCTTCAAAATCCATCGAAAGCATTTTAAACAAGCATAAGATCATCGATATTAAAGATGTCCTTGATCTTTTCCCGAAAGAAAGTATTGCGGCCTACCTGAAAGATGCCAAAGTAGGAAGCTGAAAATGTAGATATGGACTTTTCATTTAAAACCCGGCCCGGAGCACTCGTCTTCGGGCCGGGTTTTTTACCGTAGTGCCGATACAATCACTAGTATTTGATTCCTGTTTTCTTTAAGATAAAACTCAGCAGCCAGATCGGACCGATCAGGAGAAACTGCAGGTCTTTCAGGAAAGATGGTTTTTTACCTTCTATTTTATGGCCGAGAAACTGCAGGATCCATGTCACTATAAACACCGAAAGATAAACGATCCATGCGTTTTCCCTGAACCTGATATTGATGCCGAAAGCAAAACTTTCCATAATGATCATGATGATGACCATGATGATGCTGATCAGGACAGAAAGGCGTACATAAAAAATAGTCACAAGCGCCATCGCGATCAGGCTCACATAGCTGATACAGCCGATGTAAATGAAACAGATGGATTTGGAAGGGATCAGTGAGATAAACCCTAAGATCGTCCAGAAGATCAAAGGAACGCAGATCCAGTGGATCAGTTTGTTGGTTGAGTTCCGGTGGCTTTCACTGTATTCTGCAAAAAGCAAATCAATTTTTCTCATAGCTGTAATTTGGACGTACTAAAATAATAAATTTTTGTAATCACTCAAGAGATTGCTTACATTTGTGTCTATGTCTGTCTTAGAAAAATTCGGGGTTGAGATCTTTACGCAACATAATATCTTCGAGAGAATTGCGGTCGACAAACCCTTCCGTCCGGAGAACCCGGCATTTATATTTATCAAATCGGGAACCATAAAAATGAAGCAGCACTTCCGGGATCTGGAGCTTTCTGCCAATATGTTTATGGTCACCGATCCGCAGACCGTCTATGAAATGATTTCGGTGAGTGATGACTTCCAGTCGAGAATGGTGTCCTATAAAAGAGAATTTATTTCTGCTTTATCATTAAAATTCAACCGATTGATTACCTACCGCTATTTCCGTCAGCAGATGAATATCGGGGTTCCGTTTCATGCAGACGAAATGGAGGTGGTGTGGAAAAGCGTCAACTTTTTAAAGTATATCCTTGATTCTGAAACGGAGATGACCTATAAAAAGGAGATCGTGGAGCATCTGTTTTCAGTATTCTGCTATCAGATGGCCGGAATCATTTCCAGTCAGGACAATACTGCCATGAACCAGATGTCTAGACAGGAGGAAATCGTTTTTGTTTTCCTGAATGATGTCGCCAAATACCATAATAACGAACGAAGTGTAGAGTTTTATGCAGCACGACAGTCGATTACAACCAGACATCTTTCGTCGGTCATCAAGTCGGTGACCGGTAAGTCGGCAAGTGAGATCATTGCTTTAATTGTCATCAATGAAGCGAAGGTACTGCTGAATTCTTCAAGTAAGCCTGTTTCGGAGATTTCTTCCATACTGGGATTCAGCGACCCGTATTCTTTTTCTCACTTTTTCAAAAAGCATCTAGGCGAAAGTCCGTCGCAATACAGAAATCAGTTCGAAAACTGAAATCTTACATTTGAACATCTTTTTCCAAAATTCAAACATTTGTTTGGGTTCCTTAGTGCCATAACTTTGCATTCGTAAAACAAGGTAAAATGGTACAGAATATAAAAACAGTGCTGTCGGTAATGCTGGCAGTATTTCCTGCGCTGTTTTTTTCACAGGAAATAAAACAGATGACCGCAAATGAAGTGGCGGAACTTGCCCTGCAGAATCATCAGCAGCTGAAAGTTTCGGCGCAGAACATCGATATCGCAAAGCAGAATACAAACGTTGTAAAACTTCAGAAACTTCCCAATATTACGGCTTCTACGAGCCAGTTTTATCTGGGAGATGCGGTAGCTATCGATAAAGACTTTTCCAATTCCACAAACATTCCGATGCCGCACTACGGAAGCACTTATGGGGTTCAGGCAACCCAGCTGATCTTTAAAGGAGGTTTGGTGAATAAATCCATTGAGCTTGCCGGACTTCGTGAGCAGCTTTCGGAGCTCGATCTGGAGAAGAACAAGCAGGACGTCAAGTTTTTGGTGATCTCTAATTATCTTGATGTCTATAAAATTTTAAATCAGCAGAAGGTTTTTGAGAGCAATAAAAAGCTGGCCCAGGAACGTCTGAAAAATATTCAGAAATTCTACCAGCAGGGGATGGTCACCAGAAATGAAGTGATCCGTGGCGAACTGGCCATTAAAAACCTGGATCAGGGAATTCTGACGCTGGTGAACAACAAACAAATCCTCAATTATAATTTGAATCTTGCGCTCGGCCTGCCTTCAGATACGGAAATAATGCCGGTCGAAAGCCTGGAAAACAAAGAGTCCGGTATCGGGATCGATTTTTATCTGAATCTGGCCCACAACAATAATCCGTTGTTAAAATCTGCGCAGACCAACGTGAATGTAGCAGACAAGAATATTGAGATCATTAAAACCGATAAGATGCCTGCGATTTCAGGTTTCGGAGGGTATACGGTGCAAAGGCCGATCACGACAAGAAATCCTGTTCTGGATATGTATTCAGGAGGATGGCAGACCGGGATCTCCTTAAGCTACAATATTGATAATCTTTATAAAACCAAAGAGCGGGTAAAGCTGGGCGAGCTTCAGAAAAGCCAGGCGAATGATGCCGTAACGCTGACTCAACAGAATGTGGATATGGGGGTGAACGCCGCTTACATCAAATATCAGGAATCGATACAGCAGGCTGAGATCCTTAATGATGCTAAAAAACTGGCGGAGGAAAACTATAAGATTACCGAGGCCAAATACCTCAATCAGCTGGCGGTACAGGCAGAAATGATCGATGCGCAGAACCAGAAATTGCAGTCGGAATTAGATTATGCCAACGCGGAAATCAATATGCTGTATCAATACTACAGTCTTCTAAAATCGACAGGAACATTATAATTTTTAAGGTAAATAAAACAATGGAAAACAAGGAACAAAATATACAGAATGCATCTTCTGCACAGACCCAAAGCCCTGCTGCAGCGAAAAAGAAACAAAATAAAAAGAACAGGATCAGGGCAATCATCTCCAATACGATTGTCTTCCTGGTCATCGGTTTCGGACTGTTCTGGCTGGTGCGTGAATATTTTCACGTAGGGGATAAAACCTATACCGAAGCTGCCCAGGTAGAGGAATTCATCAATCCTATCAACACAAGGGTTTCAGCGTATATTAAAGAAATAAAATTCATAGAACATCAGCAAGTTAAGAAAGGTGATACCCTGGTTGTCCTCGACGACCGTGAAATTCTTACGCAGCTGGGACAGGCAGAAGCAGCCTATCAGAATGCTCTTGCCCAGAGAACGGCTACAAGTTCTTCTGTGAACACCGTTTCCAATAATGTCAGTGTGATGGAATCCAATATTGCCGGTGCCAAAGCAAGACTCTGGAATGCTGAACAGAATCTTAACCGCTACAAAAACCTGTTGGCTTCCGAAGCGGTGACCAGACAGCAATACGACCAGGTAAAAACTGAATATGATGCACAAAAGGCTGCTTATGAAACATTAGTTAACCAAAAACAATCTGCAAACCTTTCTACGACCGAGGTGAAAAGCAAATTGGGAATCAATGATGCGGAAATCAAAAGAACAAAAGCCGCTTTGGATATGGCAAAGATCAACCTTTCATACACCGTAATCACGGCGCCGTATGACGGAGTAATGGGACGAAGAACCATTTCCGAAGGGCAGCTGATCCAGCCGGGGCAGCAGGTAGCAACCATTGTATTAAACGGACAGAAATGGGTAACGGCCAACTTCCTGGAAAGCCAGATGCCGGATGTGAAAATCGGTGAAAAGCTGATGATGACGGTAGATGCACTGGGAGGAAAACAGTTTGAAGGAGTGGTTACGGCCGTTTCAGCCGCAACAGGATCAAGGTATTCCAGTGTTCCGACGGATAACTCTACCGGAAACTTTATCAAAGTTCAGCAGAGAATTCCGGTAAGAATAGAATTTACAGGTTCAAACGATAAGGCAGACCTCAATAAACTGAGCGCCGGAATGAATGTAAACGTGAGTTTGGTAAGTAAAAAGTAAAAAGTAAAAAGAGCCAAGTGAAAAGGGCAAGTAAAAAGAGCCAGGTAAAAAGTATAAAGTAGGTTGCATTAAATATAAGTTATGAAAGAAAGATGTGTGAAAGTTTTCATCAGTTGATGAATCTGTATTTCGCACCACACTTTTTACTTTTACCTTTTTACCTGGCTCTTTTTTAACATTAAATCAAAGAAATGTACAATAAAGGACTATACAACGACTGGGTTCCCAAACCTGTACAGCTGCTCCTCATTGTGTTGCTGCTCGCGGTGGTGATGCCACTGGGAGGGGTGTACACGGGAAACATCAGCTATCTGGTCAGCGGAACCGGTGCGATGACGGAATATTTTATGTGGGCCAACTATGCCACCACCATCGGTATGGGCGCCTGTATGCCGATCGTCCTCCGAATGAAGATGAGGTTTAAGGTACGGGATAAAATGACGGTACTGCTCGTGCTTCTGGGATTATTAAGCTATCTGAATTCCACCACCTATGACCCTCTGATTTTTGTTTTCAGCTCATTGGTGATCGGGTTTTTAAAGATGATGGTGACGATCGAGCTTTTTCTTCCGCTGATGGCGATGATCGGCAACCGCGGAATATTCTACGGGGCTTTTTATACCTTTGTTCTCGTGCTGAATCAGGTAGTGGCTTATTATGCGGTTGATATTTCCATCCGTTACAACTGGCAGCATTTCTACATCATGGCGGCAGTAGGATGTTTCATTCTCGCTCTTCTGCACTGGATTTTTATGCACGATAAGTATTTTGCCTTAAAGGTTCCGTTGCATTATATCGACTGGCTCAGTGTTTTGCTTTTTGTGGCGACTTTTATGTTTTCGGCCTATGTTTTTTCGTTTGGAAAACAGCAGGATTGGGTGCGGTCTGCCCGGATCATCAACGCCGGGATAGCGGCTTTCATCAGCTTTGCATTGCTTGTGATCCGGCAGATGACTTTAAAGAGACCTTATTTATCCTTTAAAATTTTCACTAAAAATAATGTTCAGCATGGGCTGTTCATGCTTTTGTGCCTGGGGATGTTTTTAGGGACAACTTCTATTCAGAATACTTTTGCCGTCGGTGTTTTAGGATATGATCAGCTGACGAATGCCGGGCTGAATCTCCTGATGATTCCCGGGCTCATCCTCGCAGGAGGCACTGCTATTTTTTGGTTTAAAAAAGAGATTCCCCTGAAAATGTTCATCTTCTCCGGCTTTGCAGCGATGCTAGGATATGCGATGGTGATGTATTTTTCAATGGTCCTGGAATTCAGCTATGAGTACTGGTATCTTCCTATGTTCCTGAAAGGCTACGGAATGGGAGCCCTGTTTATTTCCGTATGGTTTTATACGCTGGATAAGCTTGAAATGGATGATATGCTGGCCGCCATCGGTCTCGTGCTGGTGTGGAGAACCTTTCTCGCTGTCGGCATTTTCTCCGCTCTTTATTCATGGGTTCAGTACCGCTTCCAGGTGGTGGCGGTAGGAGATCTTGCCGTATATATGGATGGGATGACGGTAAGTCCGCAGACTGTGGCCGCCAATATGAAACTCATTCAGCTGAATGCCATTATTATTGCCTCCAAAAAGATATTCGGATATATTATCCTGGCCGGAATCGGTATTCTGATCTATATTTTTACCCATCATTTCGGAAAAGAACGTTTCGAATATGTACGGTTTATAAGAATGCTCACCGGGAAATCGGTCATTGCCAGAAGAAGGCTCCGTGAGCGGAAAAAACTTCTCGAAGAAATAAAAGACGCAGCTGGTCCTGCGCTTTAACGATACCTTGTTTTTCATTTACTTAGTCAAAGCTTCATTTTATGTATATAGAATGGAGCTTTGCATTTTGTAAGATGTATACGGACTAATTAATCATACCTACTGTTTCTTCTTATACCATGAATTAGGAAGTGAAAAATATTTTGTAATCAAACTTAAATAATGAAATTTATGCTATAATAATTCGCCAAAAATGCGAATTAACGCACTAAAAGTAAAAAGCGGCATTTAAAATTGTTAATGATCCGGGACCAGTATATTTTAGTCCTGACAAATATAATTTTATCAATCAATTTTAAACAATGCAACTATGGCAATTACCAACTTAAACAATGTTCATCTTACCGGGCAGGAAATAGATGATGTGAAGAATGCACTAACCGGACTAGAAAATGCCCTTTCGAGAATTAATATTACTTTAACTTCAGAAGACCGACAGAAGTATGGAAGCATCAATGAGCAGAATAAGCTTTTCGTTAACAAGGTGAATGATTACCTGGTCAACCGGCCGGATCTGTGCACGACCCAGGTCGATTGGGTAGAATTCAACAATGATTTTGCGAGCCGCCTGGTTATGGAACATATAAGTGCACGGTTGAATATTCTTTATGTTAAAATTCAGAATGCAAAGATCCTTCATGATTACGACAATTATCAGGCGTCTCTGGTAGATTATGGTTTTACCGGCTTTATGGCAGGTACGGGAGCAGAAGGTTTTGAAACAAAGCTGAATGATCTTAAGCAGTTCTTTGTAAAAACTTCTCCTAAGAAAGATGCAAAAGGTTCTGAGGAGTAGCTTAGATGTTTGAACAGGTTGTTTAATGGTCCGTTGCGGTTGCAGAACCGTAGCGGATTTTATTTTAACCATGCCGTCAGGGTTTCCCTAAGCTTTGTTCCGGTTCAGAAGCTGAAAATCTGGGTCTGTGAACCCGGATAAACCAGTAAATAACCCATCCCGACCATTAAAAGACCGGTAGAGATTTGTTCTGAACCGTAAACTTATACTTCATCAGTGGAATTGTGAGAAGAGTTTTGTGTAGCAATAATCTGATTCATATTTATTTTTAAGTTTTTTCTGGTTTTAAATGTAATAAATATACAGGGAATTATGTAGGATGATCGGTTGTATCAGATAAGTCTGATCAAAACACTATCTTTGCTTTTTTTAGAACGCTATGAAAGACCTTATGGGAAAGGCGATCCGGGATTATTACCATCAGGAAAATTCTCAGGATCTGCAGACCGAAACTTCTATTTCCGAACTCGATGAACTTCCGGTAGATTATCTCTTCCGTGATTTTGAAGAAATGAATGACATCGAACAGAAAGCTTTAACACTGTCTCGGGGAAAAGTCCTCGATATTGGTGCGGGCGCAGGATCGCATTCGCTTTATCTTCAGAATAACAGGCATCTGGAAGTGACCGCCCTGGATATTTCCCCTCTTTCCATCGAAATCTGCAGGCTTAGGGGTGTAAAAAGAGCCGTGGCTGAAAACATGCTTGCCTTTTCCGGGGATACTTTTGATACGATTCTCCTGCTGATGAATGGAACGGGTATTTTTCAGAGCCTTCTGGTTATTGATATTTATCTTAAAAAACTTTATGCCCTTCTGAATGAAAAAGGACAGATCCTGATCGACAGCACGGATATTCTGTATATGTTCGACCGTGACGAAGACGGCGGTGTGTATATTCCTGCCGAAGGATATTATGGCGAGCTCGATTATGTGGTTCACTACAAAGGAGAATCTGAGGAGCCGATCAAATGGCTGTATCTGGATTTTAATACCTTAAAAAATGCCGCTGAACACAACGGTTTTACCATTGAGAAAATACTTCAGGAAGATGAATCTTATCTGGCCAAACTCACGAAAAAATAAGCAGGGGTTTATCGAGTTTAAATTTGCCCGGGCATGCTTGAGAAATCCCTGACCAGGCGGAAAACCGAGACCACAGGATATGCTGAAAACCACCCTTTAAAATTGATAAGCATGATGATAAGCGTCAGGATGGCTAAAACAACAGGAAGGAACAGCGGTTTTGGCCGGTAAGGTAATTTTTTGGGCATGAAGAGGACTGATATTACCAGTAAGATGAGCGCCCCCAGTGCAATGATTCCCATTTCAGGACTGTATCGCGAGGATGAATGTGTTGTAAGAAAGATGGTTGAGAAAAGATAAGTTTGCAGCAAGAAATACCCGAAGCCCGCCAATAAGGTGAAAACAGCAACAGTATATTTTCTGATTGCCAGCAGATTAAGGCATAACAGGACAGATCCGGGAAGGGTAGTAAACAGGATTGTCATAACAAAAATTGTGGTCCTGGAATAAAGCTTTATGGCATTAGGGTCTTCTGTAATATGGTCTTTCCAGGTTTCCTTTTCTTCATGTATCCTGTTTTCTTCATCCTGTTTTTTAATCCGGATGATCTCATCGACAGTTGATTTTTCGGATTCGCTGAAGACGTGACCTCTTTCCTGTAGAATCTCAAGAGCGATTTCCACGGCTTCCGGGGTAAAACGGTTCCCTGCGATAAGATATTTCCTGAGCTCGGCATCCGGTAATTTTCGGAGTACATTTTTGCTGACCATAACCAAAAAAAGGGCATCGAAATGCCCATTTATCTATTGAAGTTTATAATATTTATCCTATTTCAATCCCGTTTTCCACATTGCTGTCATCCGGTGTTACGAAAGATAATTTTCCGTCCGGTTTTGTGGTTAACAATAACATTCCCTGGGATTCAATACCTCTGATTTTTCTTGGCGCAAGATTTAATAAGATCATCACCTGCTTCCCGATCACTTCTTCAGGGGTAAAGCTTTCTGCAATCCCGGAAACGACCGTTCTTACGTCAACGCCTGTATCCACAGTCAGTTTCAGCAATTTGTCTGCTTTTTCCACTTTTTCAGCTTCCAGAATAGTGGCTGTTCTCAGGTCGATCTTTGTAAAATCATCAAAAGTGATTTCTTCTTTCATAGGGTTTGCGTTAGGGTTTGTTTTTTTATTGTTCTGTTTGGTCTGTTCCAGTTTCTGGATCTGGGCTTCGATGACATCGTCTTCAATTTTTGAGAAAAGAAGAGAGGCTTCGTTGATCTGGTGACCGGCTTTGATGAATACAGATTTTGTTTCAATATCCGCCCAGCTTTGCTTTTCAGCATTAAACATCGTTAATAATTTCTCGGAACTGAAAGGCATAAAGGGTTCACACAGCTGCGCCAATGCT
Source organism: Chryseobacterium endophyticum (assembly GCF_056333165.1). Taxonomy (NCBI): domain Bacteria; kingdom Pseudomonadati; phylum Bacteroidota; class Flavobacteriia; order Flavobacteriales; family Weeksellaceae; genus Chryseobacterium; species Chryseobacterium endophyticum. Next base: position 215,798 of record NZ_JBWGXE010000004.1, on the reverse strand, counting down.
ACGGCAATCTGAGCTCCGACAAATAGCGAATGAGCTGCTTTTTCAGGATTATCCTTGATCGTTTTCCAAGGCTCTTCAGTCTGAAGATACTGGTTTCCGAAACGAGCAAGATTCATCAAAGCCGTTAAAGAATTCCTGAATTCGTAATTTTCCAGGAAGCCTGAAATCTCTTTCGCCGATTTGTTGATTTCCTGTAATTCAGGAGCGTTAACATCTCCCTCCGGAACGACACCGTTGTAGTATTTATGAATCAGGACGGCTACTCTGTTGATAAAGTTTCCGAAGATCCCTACCAGCTCAGAGTTGTTTTTGGTCTGAAAGTCTTTCCAGGTAAAATTATTATCCTTGGTTTCCGGAGCTGATGACAATAAAGCATATCTCAGAACATCCTGCTGTCCCGGGAAATCTTCCACGTATTCATGTGCCCAAACCGCCCAGTTTCTAGAGGTTGAGATTTTGTCATTTTCAAGGTTCAAAAACTCAAATGCCGGTACATTGGCAGGCATGATAAAGTCACCATGCGCCTTCATCATACTCGGGAAAATAATACAGTGGAATACAATATTGTCTTTTCCGATGAAGTGAACCAGATCAGATTCTTCACTCTGCCAGTAATCTTTCCAGTTTTTGCCGTTTTTCTCTGCCCATTCTTTGGTGAAAGAGATATATCCGATCGGTGCGTCAAACCACACATACAATACTTTTCCTTCGGCCCCTGGCAATGGAACCGGCACGCCCCAGTTGAGATCCCGGGTCATGGCACGGGGTTTCAGTCCGTCATTCAGCCATGATTTTACCTGTCCGTACACATTGTGCTTCCAATCGTCTTTATGGCCTTCAATGATCCATTCGTTGAGGAAGTCTTCGTATTCGTTCAGCGGCAGGTACCAGTTTTTTGTTTCTTTTAAGATGGGAACATTTCCGCTCAGCATCGATCTTGGATTGATCAGCTCTGAAGGCGAAAGGGTAGAGCCGCATCGCTCGCACTGATCTCCGTAGGCGTTTTCGTTTCCACAGTGGGGACATGTTCCGACGATGTAGCGGTCGGCAAGGAATTCCCCGGCCTGCTCATCAAAATACTGTTCGGATACTTCTTCTGTAAACTTCCCTTTTTCGTAGAGTACCTTAAAGAAATCCTGGCTGGTTTCATAATGCTTTTCAGACGTGGTTCTGGAGTATTCATCAAATGAGATCCCCAGATCTGAAAAAGATTTTTTAATGATTTCGTGGTATTTGTCTACAATATCCTGTGGGGTAACCCCTTCTTTTTTAGCCCTTATGGTAATAGGAATTCCATGCTCATCCGAACCACAGATAAATGCTACCTCTTTTCCTGTTCTCCGTTGAAATCTTGCGTAAACATCTGCAGGAATATAGACACCTGCCAAATGTCCTATATGAACCGGTCCGTTTGCATAAGGCAAAGCCGCCGTAATCATCTTTCTGTTCGACATTTATAGTAAAATTTTATATAGGCAAAGATAGGGAATATATACGGAATATGACAGGGCCTTTTTAAGGCGCGATAAAGTCTATAAGGGCAGTCGGATATTACATTTAGTTAAACGTATGTTTAACTTTTTGTTAAATTTAATCCACTGTTATGTTATGCATATTTTAATTTAAACGATTGATAGATAGATGTGTAAGCTAAAACAATCGTTTAATTTACACAATTTTAATAAAAATTTTAAAAATTTATGATAATTCTTAATTTTTTTTAAATTGCAGCAGGCCTAGGCCATGTACGATAAAAGAGAAACTATATAAAAAATAATATTGTGAAAAATTTTACAACGGTATTAAAAATTGCGCCTGCATTTTTATTTGCAAGTACAATAATTCATGCGCAAACCACCGACTCTGCTACAAAAGAGAAAAAAATAGAGGAGGTTGTTCTGATTGGTTATGGGAAGCAGAAGAAAACGGATCTTACGGGGTCGATATCTTCAATTTCCTCTAAAGATTTTAATGCAGGATCTACTACTGCGGATCAATTAATTGTCGGGAAGACTCCCGGTGTACAGATTACGGGAAATGGTGGAGCTCCAGGATCAGGATCTACAATCAGGGTGAGAGGTAGTTCTTCTTTCCAATATAATGATCCTTTAATAGTTATTGATGGAGTACCTTTAGAAACAAATAGTTTAGCAGGGGCAACGAATCCATTATCATTAATTAATCCAAATGATATCGAAACTTTTGATATTCTTAAAGATGCTTCTGCTACTGCCATTTATGGTAACAGAGCTACTAATGGGGTTATATTAATTACAACCAAAAAAGGAACGGCGGGAAAATTCAGGGTAAATTTTAATACCAATTTTTCTGTCTCAACTAAAATGGGGAATACAGATGTTATGGATGCAGATCAATTCAGAAGCTTTGTAAATACCTATGGTACAACACAGCAAAAATCTTATTTGGGAAATGCTAATACAAATTGGCAAGACCAAATTTATCAACAGGCTTTAGGTACTGATAATAATGTGTCTCTCTCTGGAGGAATTAAAGGTTTACCTTATAGATTATCTTTAGGATATAATGAGCAGAATGGTATTGTAAAAACTAATGAATTTAGAAGAACTTCTTTGGGATTAAATCTATCGCCAAAGTTTTTTGACAACCATTTATCAATTAATGCAAATTTAAAAGGAACATTTACGGAAAACAGATTCCCTGATGGAGGAGCGATAGGTGCTGCTATTTATTTTGATCCGACACAACCGATATATTCTGGTAATTCTAATTACGGAGGATATTATGAGTGGTTGGATTCTGCAAACACAGCTACCGGACTAAATGTCAATGGAACAAGAAACCCTCTTGGTCTACTATATAGTAAAAGAGATTTATCATCTGTTTTCAGAATTATTCCAAGTTTGCAAGTTGATTATAAGCTTCATTTTTTACCAGATTTAAGATTGGTAGCAAATGTTTCTTATGATTACGCAAAAAGTGACGGTTCTACTGCCGTGGCTGCAAATTATGCACAAGGTATTGGTACTTTAGGATCTTATCGTTCATATTCACAGGAAGCTAAAGGTAAATTATTGGAAACATATTTTAATTATGTTAAAAAAATAGACGCTATAGCTACTAATATTGATATTATTGGAGGTTATTCTTATCAGGATAAACATGAGATAACTCCAGTAGCACCAACTTATTACGGGAATGGTCAAAAAACCGATTTTTCGACTGCGGGAGATAATCAAAGAACGATGCAGTCATACTACGCAAGAGGTATTTTTACAATAGCCAATAGATATATTATTAACGGATCAATAAGAAGAGATGGGTCATCTACTTTCTGGAATGGAACAGACAAAAATAATTTATGGGGGAATTTTTCCGGTGTATCTGTTGCATGGAAAATTAATGAAGAAAGTTTTTTGAAGAATGTAAAACTTATTAATTCTTTAAAATTAAGAGCAGGTTGGGGACAAACTGGGCAACAAGAAACAGGAGGTTTTTATACTGCTTTTGGGTCATATTCATATAGTAATAGCAGTACTTCACAGTATCAGCTTGGTGACACTTTTTACACGTTGTTAAGACCTGATATTTATAACCCAAATTTAAGATGGGAAACTACTACTGCAAAAAACATAGGATTAGATTTTGGAATTTTGAATAATAGAATCAACGGTTCGGTAGATCTTTTTGCAAAAAGAACGGATGATAACAGCTTAATTGCGAATGTACCGACTTGGGCAGGAGGTCTTAATAACTTTGTTACTAAAAATGTTGGCGTAATTGATAATAAAGGAATTGAATTTAATCTGAATATTGTACCTGTAAAGAATGAGAACTTAACATGGGATGTTAATTTTAACTTCAGTAAGGCAAACCCTAAAATTATTAGCTTCTCACAATATGTTGATTCTTCGTATAGATTTCAGACATCATCATCAAATATTACAGGAATTAATAACTATATAGAATGGAATTCTGTAGGATATGCACCCAATTCTTTCTTTGTCTACCAGCAAGTTTATGATAGTAATGGAAAAGCTCTTGAAGGAGTATATGTAGATAGAAACGCAGATGGAAAAATTGATGATTCTGATAAATATTTTTATAAATCGCCTAACCCAAGCGCAATTTTAGGTTTTTCAACTAAAATATCTTACAAAAAATGGGATTTTGGAACTACACTTAGGGCTATCTTAGGAAACTATGTTTATAATAATTCAGCTTCTAACAGTTCAATTGCAAATATTCAAAATAATAATTTCTTGAGTAATACTAATGTAAGTGTTTTAAATACCCAATTTGCAACTACACAGTTATTTTCTGATATGTTTGTTGAAAATGCTTCATTTTTAAGGATGGATAATTTGACGATTGGTTATAATGTAGGAGAATTTATGGGTAAGGGAACTAATTTAAGAATAAATGCTATGGCACAAAATGTATTTGTAATCACTAAATATAAAGGTATTGATCCAGAGATTTTTAATGGTGTAGATAATGGATTTTATCAAAGGCCTAAAGTGTATTCATTAGGATTTAACTTTCAATTTTAATTAACATGAAAAATAAATATTTATACAAAAAAATAATTATAGGGTCTATTGTGTTAGGAACTGTAATTTCAGCAGGCTCGTGCTCACAAGATCTGGAAAGAGAACCAAGTTTAGGACTTACTGCCTCTGTATTATATAAAGATTTTAATAACTATAAACCTGCTTTAGCAAAAATCTATGCTGGATTGGCAATTGGAGGACAAGGAGATCAGAATAACGGAGATGCAAATACGGATATTGGAGGCATTGATGGTGGATTTTCCAATTATCTTCGTCAAATGTACAGTATGCAGGTATTAACAACTGATGAAGCGGTTATCGCTTGGGCAGATTCCGGTCTACCAGAAATGCATAAAATGACTTGGGATGCTTCAAACCCTTTCATAACAGCGATATATTACAGAATCTATAGTGTAATTGCTACAAGTAATGAATTTATTAAAAACACTACAGATGAAAAACTTTCTACAAACGGCATTACAGGAAATAATCTGACTGAGGCAAAATATATGCGTGCCGAAGCGCGTTTTTTGAGAGCACAATCTTATTATCACGCATTAGATTTATTTGGAAATGTTCCTAATGTAACAGAAGCTACAGATATTATTAATACTCCTCCACCAAGAATTGCGAGAGCAGAATTATTCAAATATGTAGAAGCTGAACTTTTAGCTTGTGCCAATGATCTTAAAGATGCAAAAACTAATGAGTATGGAAGAGCAGATAAAGCTGCAGCTTGGGCTTTACTAGCAAGATTGTATTTAAATGCTCAAGTTTACACAGGTACAGGAAGATATACAGATTGTATTACGTATTGTAACAAAATTATAAGTGCTGGTTATACTCTAAAATCAAATTATGGATCATTATTTATGGCTGATAATAATGTAAGTAATCCTGAAGTTATTTTATCTGTAAACTACGACGGTACAAGTACAAAAACTTATGGTGGTTCAACTTTCATGGTACATGCCGCTGTTGGAGGATCTATGCCTGCTTCTGATTTTGGAATAAATGGGGGTTGGGGTGGCCTAAGAACTACAAAATCTTTTGTTAATCTATTTGCAGGTTCTCCAAGTGATCAAAGAGGAAATTTCTACACTACTGGTCAGAATTTAGAAATAAATAATGTATCAACATTTACAGATGGTTATGCATTTATTAAATATAAAAATATAAAATTTTCTAACGGTGCTCCTGGATCAGACGCATCAGGTAATTTTGTCGATGCAGATATTCCATTGTATCGTTTGGCTGATATTTATTTGATGTATGGTGAAGCTGTTACAAGAGGAGGATCAGGAGGAAATATTACTACTGCATTAGGATATGTGAATGCCTTGAGAACAAGAGCTGGAGGTAATACAGTTGCGTCAATTAATACCGATTTCTTCTTAGATGAAAGAGCAAGAGAAATGTCTTGGGAAGGAACAAGAAGAACGGACTTGATCCGTTATGGTAAATTTACGACTGGTTCTTATCTATGGCCTTGGAAGGGAGGTGTGAAAGATGGTAAAGCTGTTGAGGATTACAGAAATCTGTTTCCTTTGCCAGCTAATGAGATCGTGGCAAATCCTAATTTGGTTCAAAATCCTGGCTATTAATAAAAAAACACTATTAAAATGAAACATGTATTTAAAATATTCACACTTTTTGTGGTAGCTTTTTTAGTAGCTTCTTGTGATAAAGATGAAGATCAGGCTGTTTTACAGAATCCGTCTGCATCTAGTATTAAAGCAGATAAAACTACTTTAGTTTTAATAAAAGATAATGAATCTCAAACTGCCATTACATTCGATTGGAGTAATCCTGATTATGGAGTAGCAGTAGCACAAAAGAATCAATTACAAATTGCTGTAAAGGGAACAAATTTTGCCAGCCCAAAAAATATAGATTTAGCAGATGGAGCTAAAAAAGTTAGCTATACGGTTGCTGAATTCAATACTGTCTTATTAGACGCAGGATTGTTGCCTGGTGTTGCAACAGATATTGAAGTGAGACTATCTTCAAAGTTAGGAAGTTATGATGCTGTTACTTCTAACTCTGTAACTGTTAAAGTTACGCCTTACCTTACAGAATTTCCTTCTTTCTATATTGTGGGAGACGCATCGGCTGTAGGTTGGAACGCGGGAACAGCACAATTGCTTTATAAAAAAGACAACCTTTCTACCATTTATACCTATCTCGAAAATGGTAAATCTTTCAGATTCCTGGGGCAACAGGACTGGGGACCTCTTAACTACAGTTTGGATGTTGCGGGAATGAACGCCGGAAACAGGTATTTTAAAACATGGTCTACCAACTTATCACCTTCTACACCTGAAAATATACAGTTTACCGGAGCGTCTGGAATGTATAAGGTGCAGATAGACGCTGATGCTACGGTAAAATCTATTACAGTTTCGGCTTCTCCTGTTAATACATGGAATCCTGCAAATGTATATTTAGTAGGAACTGTAAACGGTTGGAATTCCGCAACAGCTATTCCGATGACAAGCTTAGGAAATGGTAAATTTGAATATACTGTGGCACTTCCGGCTGCTTCTGAGTTTAAGTTTTTAGGACAACAAAGCTGGGGAGATCTGGATTGGGGAAATATTACAGCCGATGGGAATACAGGATATTTAGGACCAAAAGGAAGTAACGGAAATATTAAATTTGATGGAACCGGAGGTAATTATAAAATCTCTGTTGATGTAAAAATGGGAACTTACAAAATCCAGCCGTTATAATATTAATTTAAGTTGAATAACATAGCAAAGTGTTGCTTTTCGGCAGCACTTTCTTTATTTTTAAAGTTTATAAATAATCATTATGAAGAAAATTACGATGGGGGCATTATTGTTCTCAATGATGTTTGCGGGTGTGAATGCACAATCTTTAAAATCGCCGGACGGAAAATTTGAAATGGATTTCCAGCTCAAGCAGGGCGTACCTTACTACAATCTTAAATATAATGGAAAAACAATAGTTGAAGATTCAAAACTGGGACTGAGATTATTTAAAGATACTTCGATCAAATTTGCATCTGAAATTGCTAAGCCCGAAGATGTAAAATTTGATCTTAACAACGGCTTTACGAAAGTCGACGAGAAACGTGATGCTAAGAACGAAACCTGGCAACCGGTTTTAGGGGAGAAGAAAAATTACATTAACAACTATAATGAATTGGCAGTTACGCTGCATCAGGATACCACTGACAGGAATATTATCGTGAAGTTCCGACTTTTTAACGATGGATTGGGCTTTAGATACGAATTCCCACAGCAGAAAAACCTGAATTATTTCGTGATCCGTGAAGAGGATTCCGAGATTGACTTCCCGACGGATATGAAAGCCTGGTGGATAGTAGCCGATTATGACTCCCAGGAATACCAATACCAGGAGACAAAACTTTCCGAGATCCCCGCAAGATGGCCGAAAGCCGCAGATGCTAATGCTTCGCAGACTTTGATAAAAAATGCAGTGCAGTCACCGGTAATGCTCAAGCAGGAAGGTAAAGAACCATTATATATTAACGTTGCAGAAGCAGCCGTTTTAGATTATCCGGCTTCTCATCTTGAAGTGGATGCGGTTAATTTTAAATTTAAAACCCATCTTACTGCTGACAGGCAAGGCGCAAAAGGATATATTCAGACCCCATCCGTAACGCCTTGGAGAACCATTATTGTGGCTCCGAAAGCAGAAGAGGTGATGGATTCTAAAATGCTTTTCAACCTGAATGAACCTACAAAATATACCGATACTTCTTATATTCATCCCACAAAATACATGGGTGTATGGTGGGAAATGATTATCGGAAAATCTCAGTGGGCCTACGGTCAGCCGGAATCAAATGTCCGTATTGGAGTAACCGACTTTTCTAAATTAACACCCAACGGAAAACACGCGGCCAACAACACAAAAGTTAAGGAATACATCGATTTCGCAGCAGAGAACGGTTTCCAGGGACTTTTGATTGAGGGCTGGAATGTCGGATGGGAAGATTGGTTCGGCCACTCGAAAGAATTTGTTTTCGATTTCATCACGCCTTACCCGGACTTTGATATCAAAATGCTCAATGAATACGCCCATTCAAAGGGAATCAAGCTAATTATGCACCATGAAACGTCTGGTTCTGCAACCAATTATGAAAGATGGGCTGATAAAGCGTATCAGCTCATGAATAAATATGGCTACGATGCAGTGAAAACAGGATATGTGGGCGATATGATCCCACGGGGAGAACACCATTATTCTCAATGGACGATCAACCATTTCTACAGAATTGCAGAAAAGGCCAACGAATATAAAATCATGGTCAACTCTCACGAGTCTGTTCGTCCTACCGGAGAAAGCCGTACCTATCCCAACTATATTTCTGCAGAAGCAGCCCGTGGAACGGAGTACGAAGCGTTTGGCGGAAATAACCCGGATCACCAGACTATTCTTCCGTTTACCAGATGGATGGGTGGATCGATGGACTATACACCGGGAATCTTTCAGACAAAATTAGATTACTATTTCCCTGGCGACAAACGTTTTGTGAAGACCACTCTGGTAAAGCAATTGGCGCTTTATGTTGTAATGTACATGCCGCTTCAAATGGCTGCCGACCTTCCGGAAAACTACAGGAAGCACATGGACGCCTTCCAGTTTATTAAAGATGTAGCGGCGGATTGGGACGATACCAAAATTTTATCGGCTGAACCGGGAGATTATATCATCACAGCCAGAAAAGCAAAAGGTACGGAAAACTGGTTTGTGGGAGGAATTACTGATGAGAACAAACGCGATTACACCGTGGACTTCTCTTTCCTCGATAAAGGTAAAAAGTATGAGGCCACGATTTATGAAGACGGCAAAGATGCAGATTACATCGATAATCCTCAGAGCTACAATATCTACAAAAAGAAAATCACAAGCAAGTCTAAGATCAATATGAAAATGGTACGAAGCGGTGGTTTTGCGATTTCAATAAAACCTTTGTAATATCTAATCAACTTTGTCAAAGTTTCATCTTTGACAAAGTTTTTTTATTTTCAGGAGCTTTTTTCGCTTAGAATATATGCTGAGCCTATTGCGTGTTTCTATCGGGCTCAATAATCACACACCATACAAACGAACATTTCAAAGTTGAATCTTTGTCAACGTTTAAAAATCTTAAAATGAAAAAAATATTCACAATATTTGCTTTATCGGCAGCATCCGTAGCATTTTCACAAATCCAGAAAGTAGAACCCGCCTTTTGGTGGAAAGGGATGAAAAATCCTGAACTGCAGATTCTGGTCTATGGAAAAAATATTGCCGGTGACGACATCGAAATTTCAGACGGCGTTCAGATCAAGGATATTCAGAAAGTAGAAAATCCGAATTATGTTTTTATCACTTTGAATACAAACGAAATCAACGTTCCGAAATTCAGGATCAATACTAAAAAAGGTAAAAAAATTACCAGTTCATACACTTATGAATTAAAACAAAGAGCCGCCAATTCTGCAGACAGGGAATCTTTTACGTCTAAGGATGTGATGTACCTCATCATGCCCGACCGATTTGCCAATGGTGATGAGAAAAATGATTCAAGTCCTGACTTAACGGAAAAAGTAAACAGAAGTCTTCCCAACGGTCGTCACGGCGGAGATTTGCGAGGAATAATCAATAATCTGGATTATATCCAAAATTTAGGAGCGACGGCAGTATGGCTCACTCCGGTGAATGAAGACAATGAAAAAGTCTATTCTTATCATGGCTATGCGCAGACCGATTTATATAAAATAGATGCCCGCTACGGAACCAATGAAGACTACCGCGAGCTTTCCCAAAAATTAAACAGAAGAAACATGAAGCTGGTGATGGATTACGTCACCAACCACTGGGGAATTTCCCACTGGATGCTCAAAGATCTCCCGACAAAAGACTGGATTCACTGGTTTGATGACAGTCGGGACGGTTTTAAACGCTCCAATTACAAAACAACCACGCAGTTTGATACCAACGCTGCAGAGGTCGACAAAAAAGTTGCATTGGACGGCTGGTTTGATACCACGATGCCCGATATCAATCAAAAGAATCCGCTGGTTTTGAAATATCTTACCCAAAACGCAATCTGGTGGATCGAATATGCGGATTTAGGCGGTTTCAGGGTAGATACATATCCTTATAACGATAAGGAGGCAATGGCGAAATGGGCCAAAGCAATTACCGACGAATACCCGAAATTCAATATCGTAGGAGAAACGTGGCTCAATACCGCCGGCTATATCTCAGCGTGGCAGAAAGACTCAAAAACGGGTGAGGCTGCCCATTATAATTCCTATTTACCTTCAGTGATGGATTTTATGCTGTATGGAGATATGTCTAAAGCCTTAAAGGAAAAAGAAGGCTGGGACACGGGAATGAACCGTATATACAACAGCCTGGCAAGCGATTTCCTTTATCCCGATATCAATAACGTCATGGTTTTCTTTGAAAATCATGATACCGAAAGATGGAATGAAATATTCAATAATGATCCGAAAGCCTATAAATTGGGCTTAACATTAATTTCCACGGTCCGCGGAATTCCACAGATCTATTACGGATCCGAAGTCGCAATGCGCGGAGATAAAAATAAAGGCGGGGATGCCGATATCCGCAGGGATTTTCCGGGTGGATGGAAATCGGATAAAGTAAATGCTTTTAAACCCTTGGAACAGACTCCCGAACAAAAAGAATTTTATCAGTTTACCCAAAAATTATTAAACTGGCGAAAAGGAAAAACCGTGATCCACACTGGAAAAACTAAAAATTTTGTTCCTCAGGATAATGTTTTTGTGTACTTTAGATACAATGAAAAAGAAAGTGTGATGGTCATTTTAAATAACAATGAAAAAGAACAGACCTTGGATCTGAAACATTTTTCCGAATCACTGAAAGGATTTTCAAAAGGAAAAGACATTATTTCAGACAAAGAATTTTCAATACAGAATAACTTAACAATCCCTGCGAAAACATCGATGGTTATTGAATTGAAATAAAGTTTGAATAACATATCACAATCAATCTTCTTTATCTGACTTAAGTGAAATCGAAGATTCGGCGAAGTCAAATGCCTTTTGATAATTTAAAAAACAGTTAGTAGTTAAGAAGAAACTTGCGTTAAAAAATAAAATTTAAAGGTTTAAAATTAAATATGAAAAAAACAACAATATTCTTTAGTTTCATTTTATGCATATTGAGCTTTACGGTCATTTCGGCTCAGACAAAATTTGAAAACGAGAAAAAAGAAATCGGAACGATGCTCGACGGATTCAATGTCGCTGCTGCAAAAGCAGATTTTACAGCGTATTTCAATTATTTTGCCGATGAATCGACATTCATCGGTACGGATGCAACAGAAATCTGGAATAAAAAAGATTTTATGGCCTGGGCCAGACCGCACTTCGACAAAAAGCAAACCTGGAATTTTACCTCTCTAAAAAGAAATATCTATTTCAGCAAAGATGGCAAACTGGCGTGGTTTGATGAATTGCTCGACACTCAAATGAAAATATGCCGTGGCTCCGGCGTTGTCGAAAAAATCAATGGAGCTTGGAAAGTGAAGCAGTATGTCCTTTCGGTAACAGTTCCCAATGAAATTGTCGATAAAGTAGTCGCTGAAAAAACGCCGATTGAAGATGCATTAATCCAAAAAATGAAGAAATAATGGCTGAAATGGTTGGAAAAGTAGAATCTGGAAAATCTGGAAAAGTTAAAAAGCCAAATCTTTCCATGCTTCAGATCATCAATATGAGCATGGGGTTTTTGGGAATTCAGATGGCTTTTGGTTTACAGAACGGTAACGCAAGCCGGATTCTGGCTAATTTTGGCGCAGATGTTCATGAACTGTCATGGTTCTGGCTGGTGGCTCCTGTAACGGGACTGATTGTTCAGCCGATTATCGGTCACATGGGAGACAATACCTGGAGTCCGTTGGGAAGAAGAAAGCCTTACTTTTTAATCGGTGCGGTTTTATGTGCGATAGGGCTGGTGATGCTTCCCAATGCAGCTTCTGCCACTCAGATGATGGCGGCCAATGTATTGCTGATGGCTGTTATTTTCCTGGCGATGATGGATGCATCCATTAATGTGGCCATGGAACCTTTCAGGGCCCTGGTAGGGGATATGCTGCCGAAACACCAGGCAACCATAGGGTTTTCTGTCCAGACGATCCTGATCGGAATAGGCGCCGTGATCGGGTCTGACCTTCCGTCGTGGCTCACGAAAATGGGCTTTTCCAATGAAGCACCGAAAGGATTTGTGGCAGATAATGTGATTTATGCTTTTTACATCGGGGCAGCAGTGCTGATCGTATCGATTCTTTATACCATAATAACGACCAAAGAATATTCTCCCGAAGAATTTGCGTCATTTGAAGGCGGAAAAGAAATAGCAGAAGAAAAATCGAAACTTTCGGATATTTTTAAAGATTTTGCCAATGTCCCTTCCCAGATGAAAAAATTAGGAATTGTACAGTTCTTTTCCTGGTTTGCCCTGTTTACGATGTGGGTTTTTACGACGAGTGCTCTGGCCACACATCATTTCGGGCTTTCTCCGGATGATACCCACTCTGCGGAATTTAATAAAGCTGGTGACTTGACAGGAAGTTTGTTTGGAAGTTATAATTTCTATGCTATCTTCTTTGCCTTTGCTCTTACTCCTATTGCGAAATTTATAGGTAAAAAGCAGACCCATGCGTTAGCACTCACCTGCGGAGGACTGGGATTGATCGCCATGTATTTTATTAAAGACATTCATTATTTGTGGATTTCAATGATCGGATTGGGGTTTGCCTGGGCGAGTATTCTGGCCATGCCTTATGCCATGCTGATCGATTCGATCCCGCAAAAGAAAATGGGTGTCTATATGGGAATTTTCAACTTTTTTATCGTGATTCCTCAGATCATCAACGGAGTTTTCGGAGGGCCGATTGTGAGCGGTATTTTTGGGAAAATGGCAATCGATTACATTGTTGTAGGAGGAATCTGTATGCTGTTGGGCGCATTTTTAACCCTGATTTTCGTTAAATCAGAACATGATAGTCCAAACGAAATAGAAGAAGAAATCCAGCAGGTACATTTTTAAATTAAATTTTGTATCTTGAATAATCAATAGGAGCGGACTTTAGTCCGCTTTTTATATGTAATGAAATGGCTTTAGCCGAAATTTAAATACATATAGTTTTTAAATATTACAAGAATTAGCTTAAACCCATTCTTATCCTACATCAACACCTTACCGATTTATTGAATGTAAATTTGTATTATAAAATAGACAATATGAAAACAGTATATCATAAAGCAGACACAAGAGGCCACGCCAATCACGGCTGGCTGAATTCATACCACACGTTTAGTTTTGCTAATTATCAAAACCATGATAGAACCCATTTCGGAGTATTGAGAGTGCTGAACGACGACACCGTTTCCCAGGGAATGGGATTCGGAACCCATCCGCACAAAAACATGGAAATTATTTCAATTCCTCTGGAAGGGGATCTCGAGCATAAGGATTCGATGGGAACAATAGCTGTCATCAGAAAAGGGGAGATTCAGGTGATGAGCGCCGGAACCGGAGTGATGCACAGCGAATACAACAAAAATAAAGATGAAGAAGTGAAATTTCTACAGATCTGGGTTTTCCCTAGAGAAGTGGATATTGAACCGAGATACGATCAGAAAAGCATTAAGGAAGGTGAGAAAATAAACGGTTTCCAGCAGATTTTATCTCCAGATAAAAACGACGACGGGGTTTGGATTCATCAGGATGCCTGGTTCAATCTGGCAAACTTTACCAAAGGAAACGGTAAAAATTATACCCTTCATAAAAAAGAAAACGGCGTATATGCATTTGTTTTGAAAGGCAGTGCGAAAATAGGCGATAGGATTTTAAATGAAAGAGACGGTTTAGGAATCTGGGATACCCAAAGTTTCAACATTGAAGCCGTTGAAGATACCGAAATTCTTCTCATGGAAGTTCCTATGGACTTGCCGTCTTACCTTAAATAATATTAAATTTGTAAACTTTAAATAGAAAAACAATGAAAATTTTAGCCATAGCCGGAAGCAATTCCGAGACGTCCATCAATAAACTTTTGGTTTCTTACGCCGCTTCACTCATCGAAAACGCAGAAGTGGAAATCATCGATATGAATCAGTTTGAAATGCCGATTTATAAACATCAGCGTGAAGTAGAAAATGGAGTTCCCCAGCAGGCCGCAGACTTTGCTGCAAAAATCGACGCCGCAGATATTCTTTTGGTTTCGCTTTCAGAACACAACGGAACCTATTCCACAGCGTTCAAAAATGTATTCGACTGGACTTCCAGAATCAAAGACAGAGCCGTCTGGAATGAAAAACCCATGTTGTTGATGGCAACAGCTCCGGGAGCGAGAGGTGGGTTAGGTGTTTTGGAAGCCGCAGCTAAAAGATTTCCCCTTCACGGTGGAAATATTGTCGATACTTTTACCCTTCCGTTCTTCAACGATAATTTCGACAAATCGGCACAAAAAATCTCCAATGATGAGAAAGACAGTGAATTGAAGGAAAAAATCGCAAAAATTTCAGCCTTGGAAATTATCCTTGAAAAATAGATTTGAATATTAAGTTAAAATTAATATCTTTGCAAAAAGAAAAAAAGATGAATATTCAGACCACTTTTAAAGAATGTTTCTCAAAGAAAGGGAATGTTGTGGGCTCTGAAATTCTGAGATAATACAACGGCCGATAATCTACTAAGATTGTCGGCTTTTTTATTTTCAAAATTGAAATTTAAACATAGAAATAAATTGTGCCAATTTAGTGCATTACCAATGATTATCATTGGTAAATTGTTAAACTGATACACTGTTACATTAATAATATGAGCAACACTTACAAATCTGCAGGAGTAGACAAAGAAGAAGGATACAAAACCGTTGATAAAATCAAAAAGGCCGTTGGAGAAACTCACAATTCCAATGTTTTGAATCATTTGGGAAGTTTCGGAGCTTTCTACGAAATCGGAGGATACAAAAATCCTGTCCTGGTTTCAGGGACCGATGGTGTGGGAACTAAGCTTAAAGTCGCTTTAGATTCAAAAAAATATGATTCTATCGGGGTAGACTGTTTCGCCATGTGTGCCAATGATATCCTTTGCCACGGTGCAAAACCATTATTTTTCCTCGATTATCTTGCCTGCGGAAAGCTAGATTCCGAAATTGCTGCAGAAATCGTTTTGGGAATGGTGGAAGCTTGTAAAGACAACAACTGCGCACTGATCGGTGGAGAAACTGCCGAAATGCCGGGAATGTACCAGCCGGGAGATTACGATGTAGCGGGATTCTGTGTAGGAATTGTTGAAAAAGATCAGATTATCGACGGTTCGAATATAAAACCGGGAAATAAAATTATTGCATTGCCAAGTTCAGGATTCCATTCCAACGGATTTTCACTGGTAAGAAAAGTTTTCCCTGATTTCAACGAAGAATTTGAAGGAAAACCTTTGTATGAAACACTTTTGGTTCCTACAAGATTGTATTATAAAGATATTCATAAAGTTCTTGAAGAAGTGAACGTATGCGGAATTGCCCACATCACCGGTGGCGGTTTATACGAAAACGTTCCGAGAATCATTCCTGAAGGCTTATGTGCTTCTATTGATGCTTCAAAAATCAATATTCCTACCATCATGCTTGAACTGGAAAAAAGAGGAGGTGTAACCCGCGAAGAGATGTTCGGAACCTTCAATATGGGAGTCGGAATGATCGTTGTGGTAGATGCAGAACATGCTGAAAAAGTGCTTCACCTTTTAGATGATGCTTACGAAATCGGAGAAATCACAGAAGGAAGCGAAAAGATTAATTTGAAAATTTGACAATTTATCAATTAGATAATGTTTCTATTTCATTTTCAAATTAACTCATTTTCAAATTGACTCATTAATGAAAAACTTAGTCATACTCGTTTCAGGTTCGGGAACCAATCTTCAGCGAATCATCGATACTATTGACAGCGGAGAAATCCCGAATGCAAAAATATCTTTGGTCGTGGCCGACAGAGAATGCTACGGACTTGAAAGGGCAGCAAAACATAATATAAAAAGTATCCTGATTCCGAGAGGAAAAAACTTCAGTGCCGAGCTGGCCAAAGTTATTCCCGGAAATACAGACTTAATCGTTTTAGCAGGATTTTTATCCATTCTGAAACCTGAATTCTGTGAAAGCTGGAAGAAAAAAATAATCAACATTCATCCGGCATTGCTTCCGAAATTCGGAGGAAAAGGAATGTGGGGACATCATGTACATAATGCGGTGATTGAAGCGAAAGAAAAAGAAAGCGGCGCTACGGTGCATTTCGTAACCTCAGGAATAGATGAAGGAGAAGCGATTCTCCAGAAATCATTCGAAATCACAGAAAATGACACTCCAGAAACCGTAGCGGAAAAAGTTCATTTAATTGAATATGAAATTTTTCCGAAAGCAATAGATCAAGTATTAAGTAATAATTAAACCGTAATGGTTAACAACCGAAAAATTCCCCTCCTTTGGAGGGGTGGCAAAAATTAAGAAGTAATTTTTGACGGGGTGGTTAAACATCATTTGCTAAGTATAAACTGAATATTCACGACATAGTCTGGTCTTTGAGACAATATTCAGAAATAAAATATAGTCTTAGCTCGCTTTGCATTAAAAGCAATAATCAACACATTTAGATTTATTATTTCGAAAAACAAGAAAATCTAAGTAAAAATAAGTTCGGAGGTGAAAGACCCGGACACAGTTTGAAATAGCTGTAAAAAGTAAAAAATTGAAAGTAAGATGAGCAAAAAAAGAGTTTTAATCAGTGTTTCTGACAAAAACGGGTTGATCGAATTCGCGCAGTTTTTGGAAGCCCAGAATTACGAATTGATTTCTACAGGAGGGACATTCAAACATTTGAAAGATGCTGGTTTAAATCCGATTCAGATTGATGAGGTTACCGATTTTCCTGAAATGTTGGATGGAAGAGTGAAAACATTACACCCGAAAGTTCACGGTGGATTGTTGGCAGTTCGTTCAAACGAAGAGCACATGAATACCGTTCAGCAACACGGAATTGGTCTGATTGACATGGTGATCGTAAATCTTTATCCTTTTTTCGAAAATGTGAATAAAGATATTTCGCTTCACGAAAAAGTTGAATTCATCGACATCGGAGGTCCTTCCATGCTTCGTTCTGCGGCTAAGAACTTTGATTCTGTGACGGTCATTACGGATGTGGAAGATTATGCAGCCGTAAAAATCGAAATGGAGCAGAACGGCGATACCTACATCGAAACCCGTAAAAAGCTTGCCGGTAAAGTATTCAATCTAACCTCTGCTTATGATGCAGCGATTTCAAGAATGCTTTTGGAAGAAGATTATCCGACTTATTTAAATGCTTCTTACAAAAAAGTTTCCGATCTCAGATACGGTGAAAACCCACATCAGACAGCGGCTTACTATGTTTCCACTTTTGAGAACGGGGCCATGAAAGATTTCGAACAGTTGGGAGGTAAGGAATTGTCTTTCAATAATCTTCGCGATATGGATCTTTGCTGGAAAGTCGTTACCGAATTCAAAGAAGAAATGGCATGCTGTGCCGTGAAGCACTCAACACCTTGTGGCGTTGCCATCGGAACTTCAGCACTGGAAACTTATCAGAAAACTTTCGAATGCGATCCGGTATCCATTTTTGGCGGAATTGTTGCAATGAACTACAAAATCGATGCGGCTACAGCTGAAGAATTAAATAAAACTTTCCTTGAAATCGTTATGGCTCCTGAATTCGATGAGGAAGCTTTAGAAATTTTAAGAAAGAAGAAAAATTTAAGAATTATAAAAATCGTAAACCCTGTTTCCGATAAGCAGACCTGGGTGAAGATCGACGGAGGAATTTTAGTTCAGGATAACGACAGTATCTTCTCAGATGATATCAAAGTGGTAACTGAAACTCAGCCAACAGAAGAGCAGAAAAAAGCATTACTATTCTCTCAGAGAGTTGTGAAATATGTGAAGTCTAATGCAATTGTGGTTTCCAACGGTATTCAGGCTTTCGGAATCGGTGGCGGACAGGTCAACAGAATCTGGGCTACGCAACAGGCGATCGAAAGAGCAAAAGAAAAATTCTCGGGAGATTTGGTGTTAGCCTCAGATGCATTTTTCCCTTTCCGTGACGTTGTAGATTTCTGCGCTCAGGAAGGCATCACAGCAATCATCCAGCCTGGCGGAAGTGTAAAAGATCAGGACAGCATCGATGCAGCCAATGAGCACAAGATTCCGATGATGTTTACCGGGATCAGACATTTTTTACATTAATGGTAAAGCAAGTGGCCTCTGGCTATTGGCAATTGGCTAAAATTATATTTTGAGATTGTATTTATAGCATTCAAAATTATATATTTGTAAATTATAGACTAGATAATTAAATAAAGTATGAGAATATTAATCATAGGTGAAGGTGGAAGAGAATCTGCTTTGGCTGCTAAACTTCAGGATGATTCGAGAATTACTAAGATGTTTTTCGCCAACGGAAACGCTACTACTGATGTAATAGGAAAAAATGTTCATTTATCGGAGATTAAAGAACTGAGAGATTTCGCAATCAAAGAAAAGATCGATTTAACGATCGTTGGTCCCGAAGCACCGCTGGTAGCTGGTCTGAAGGATGAATTTAAAAAACACGATCTTAAAGTTTTTGGTCCCGCTCACAAAGTGGCAAGCCTGGAAGGAAGTAAGGCTTTCTCTAAAAAATTTATGCAGACCTATGATATCAAAACGGCAAAAGCTGAAGTATTTGATTCATACAATGACGCTAAACAGTATGTTCAGACACAGCAATATCCTCTTGTAATTAAGGCGAGCGGACTGGCTGGAGGAAAAGGTGTCGTGATTTGCGATACGCTGGAAGAAGCGGAAGCGACCATTCATGATTTCATGATCAGAAGGATCTTTGGAGATGCCGGAATCCGTTTAGTAATTGAAGAATACCTTGAAGGCTTTGAAGCCTCAATTATTGCCTTCTCAAATGGGGAAAAACTTTTCCCTTGTGTTGCTGCCAAAGACTATAAAAAAGCAGGAAATGGAGATACAGGACCTAATACCGGAGGGATGGGATGTGTCGCTCCAAGCCCCGAATTTACGCAGACACATTACGAAGACTTTGAAAAAAATATCATGCAGCCTACGCTTAATGGGCTTAAAGCAGAAGGACTAGGTTTTAAAGGAATCATTTTCTTCGGATTAATGGTCACCAAAAACGGAACCTATCTTCTGGAATACAACATGAGATTCGGAGATCCTGAAACTCAGGTGTTAATGGCCTTAATGGAAAACAATCTCCTTGATGTCATCCAGGATTGTATGGACGGTAAAGAGATCGAACTTAAATTTAAAGACGAAAAAGCCGTGTGCCTGGTAATGTGCTCAGGAGGTTATCCTAGAAATATCGAATTAGGTTTCGAGATTGTAGGAGAAGATAAAATGAAATACAGCAAGCTTTTATATGCAGGTGCCATCAGGAAAGGTGATAAAGTAGTTTCAAACGGAGGCCGGGTTCTCAATATTGTAGCTACCGGAGCAACTTACGAAGATGCCCGCAAAAAAGTCTACGAAGACGCAAGTCACGTACATTTCGATTACGGCTTCTACAGAGAAGACATCGGAAAGTTCTAACATAAATCACGAAAAAAGATTTGGAGAAATCCAGGTCTTTTTTTGTAAAGAATTTAATAGCAGTAAGCTTTAAGCTATAGGCGAAAAGCTTTAAACAATTACAAATGCCTACTGCTTTCAGCCTATAGCCTAAAGCATTAATAATAATTAAAATGAATAACGGTATTATCATATTAGATTTCGGATCACAATACAACCAGCTTATCGGAAGAAGAATCCGTGAGATGGGAGTATATTCGGAAATTTTACCTTTCAATACATCATTACAAACAATTTTAGAAAAGCAACCAAAAGGAATTATCCTTTCAGGAGGCCCAAGCTCTGTCAATGCAGAAAATGCCCATCTGGTTCAAAAAGAACTGTATGAGCAGGGAATTCCTGTGTTGGGGATCTGTTACGGAATGCAGCTTACAGCCCATCTTTTAGGCGGAAAAGTGCATAAAGGCGTAAAAGGAGAGTATGGAAAAGCACACCTTGAAATTGTAAAAGAAAGTTCTTTATTAAAAGGCGTTACCAATAACTCTGTCGTTTGGATGAGCCACTTCGATGAAGTAGGGCAGCTGCCTCCCGGTTTCGAATTAAATGCAGAATCAGGCGTAATAGCTTCCATCTCAAACGAAGATAAAAAAATCTATTGCGTACAGTTCCACCCGGAAGTTTCTCATACGGAAGAAGGCGGAAAAATGCTTGAAAATTTCGTATTCGGAATCTGTGATGCAGAAAAAAACTGGAAACTGACCAATTATATCGACAAAACAGTTGCAGAAATCCGTGAAAGAGTAGGAGACCAGAAGGTGATTCTTGGACTTTCGGGTGGAGTAGATTCCTCTGTGGCGGCCGTATTGATCCACAGGGCAATCGGTGATCAGCTGACATGTATCTTTGTTGATACAGGCCTTTTAAGAAAAGACGAAGGCAAAAAAGTAATGGATAATTACGGAGAGCATTTCCACATGAACATTAAGCTGGTGGATGCTAAAGAAAGATTTTTATCAAAATTAGCAGGGGTCGATGATCCGGAAGCCAAAAGAAAAATTATCGGAAACGAATTCATCCATGTTTTTGATGAAGAATCTCATAAAATTGAAGGCGCAAAATTCCTGGCACAGGGAACCATTTATCCCGATGTCATTGAAAGCCAGTCGGTGAACGGCCCTTCTGCCGTCATCAAATCCCACCATAATGTGGGCGGTCTTCCCGAAGAAATGGAATTTGAACTGCTCGAGCCTTTAAGAGAATTATTCAAAGACGAAGTAAGAAAAGTAGGGGAAGAATTAGGAATCCCTCATCACTTGGTACACAGACATCCTTTCCCTGGTCCTGGTTTGGGAATCAGAGTGTTGGGAGCCGTAGATGCCGAAAAAGTAAGAATCCTTCAGGAAGCCGATGATATTTTCATCGAAGAATTATATAAAAATGATTTATACGAAAAAGTTTCCCAGGCATTCGTGGTCCTTCTTCCGGTAAAATCGGTCGGCGTAATGGGCGATGAGAGAACGTATGAATACACAGCCGTCGTTCGTTCTGCCAATACCATCGACTTTATGACCGCAACATGGAGCAGACTTCCTTACGAGTTTCTGGATACCGTTTCCAGCAGAATTATCAATGAAGTAAGAGGTATCAACAGAGTCGCTTACGATATCTCAAGCAAACCCCCTGCAACCATCGAGTGGGAATAATTTTGACTTGAATTTTAGATATACATCCTGCCTTCGGGCGGGATTTTTTTGTTTAAAACCTTTCTAATAAACAAATGATCAATAAAATATTCAGGACGATTAAAAAACAGTATATAATTTTAAAGATGATATGCTTATGAAAGATAAGATAATTTAATCCGAGAGATCCCATTAAATAAACATAAATAAGAGCTTTTACTTCCTCAAAGCTTATATGAGAAACAGAAAATAAATTTAAATTATATGAAAGATTTATCACAGAATTTTTATAAAATATTTTCAAAACAGAAATGATGACGACAGTAATCAACTGAATTAATGGGTAAATTCTCATAGTTTTAGAATAGTTCTTACAATGTCTTTTTGAATTGCTAAAATGTATTTTAACAATTTTCTCTAAATTTAAGTAAAATAACACCAAATTCAAATTAAAATAAAAGTGCTTACTTTTAGGATTATTAGGAGCTGGCAGGGTTTATGAAAAGAGTTTATTAAGAGATGTTTTGAATAGGTTAGGTGAAAAATATAGAAACTCGAAAAATTATTTCCTCTGATACAGATTTATATACAAAATCGTATATAAGTTTCGGCTAAAGCCCGATACTACTGATTCGTATTGTAATAATGAAAGCATAATATTTTTTTATCCCGAACTAACCTTAAACTTATTTAGCATGGACGTCGAAGCATCGGTGATTATCTTGATGTTGGTTTAGATATTCGCAATGTTAAATTAAATGTTCGCTCCGTCATTTTATATTTTAGCAATGTAAGTTTAAATATTACCGATGTAGCTTTAGATATTAGCATGGTCATTTTATATTTTAACAATGTAAGTTTAAATATTAGTGGTTTAGCTTTAGATATTAGCATAGTCATTTTATATTTTAACGATGTAGGTTTAAATATGAGCAACTATCTCTATGAATAATTTGCTAAATAAAGCAAAGCACAATAATCTGTGAAAATCCGTGAAATCTGTGGTTAAATCCCAATAAAAATTTTTACTCGAATGTGTTCTTCTATTTTCAATACTAAAAAAACTATCTCTGTGACCCATGTGTCAAATATCTTTCACATCCTCTCAATAATGCGATGAAAAATATTCCGATGCACGGGAAAATATCAAATTTTTCTTTAATTTTAGATAAAATTACATCAAATGCAAATAGAAACAAGACCACTGACCGTACAGGATTATGATGAACTGGTCGTTACCATGAAGAGGGCTTATCCTCAAATGTCAGAATCAATCTGGTCAAAAAGAAGCATCGAAAAGCTCACCACGATATTTCCAAAAGGTCAGATTTGTATCACCGTAGACGGGAAATTGGCGGCTGTGGCGCTTTCCATTATTGTCAATTACAATGAATTTGGGGACGATCATACATACAGTGATATCACGGGCAATTATACATTCAATACCCATTCTTCCACGGGCGACGTCTTATACGGAATTGAAGTTTTCGTAGATCCGGAGTTCCGCGAACTGAGATTGGGCAGAAGATTATACGACGCCAGAAAAGAACTGTGCGAACTTTTAAATCTGAAATCAATAATTTTGGGTGGCAGAATCCCGAATTACCATAAGCACAGCGAATTATCACCCAGAGAATACATCAGGAGAGTTCGGGATAAGGAAATCTATGATCCTGTTTTGTCATTCCAGTTATCCAACAATTTCCTGCCGATCCGGGTTTTAAAAAAATACCTTCCGGAGGACGAATCTTCAAAGGAAAATGCCGTGCTCCTTCAGTGGAACAATATCTATTACAGCAAAAAGCCCAACACCATGCAGGACAGCATCATCAGGCTTGGTCTTGTTCAGTGGCAGATGAGGCATTTTAAAGACATCGATGCGTTCTACGAGCAGTTAGAATTTTTTGTAGACGTGATGGGGGATTACAAGGCAGATTTTGTGCTCTTCCCGGAATTGTTCAATACGCCGTTGCTCGCCCCCTTTAACAAGCTTTCCGAGCGCGACAGCATGATTGAGCTCGCAAAACTTACCGATGAGATCAAGATGAAGATTTCTGATCTCGCTATCAGCTACAATGTAAATATTATCTCAGGAAGCATGCCCGTTTTCGAAAACAATGAATTGTACAACGTAAGCTATCTCCTGCACCGCGATGGAAGAACCGATGAATACCGTAAAATTCACATTACCCCCAACGAAAGGAAATACTACGGGATGAAAGGCGGAAATGAAATCAGAGTTTTCGATACCGACTGCGGAAAGATCGGTCTGGTGATCTGCTACGACGTAGAATTTCCCGAACTTCCGAGAATCCTTGCCGACCAGGGAATGAAAATTCTCTTCGTTCCGTATCTTACTGATACCCAGAATGCTTATATGAGAGTGCGTCATTGCGCTGCGGCCAGAGCTATAGAAAATGAATGTTATGTCGCTATAGCGGGTTGTGTAGGCAATCTTCCGGGTGTCAATAATATGGATATTCAATTCGGGCAGGCAGCTGTTTTCACGCCGTCTGATTTCGCATTTCCCTCTAATGCCGTCAAAGGAGAGGCAACACCGAATACGGAAATGACTCTTATTGTCGACGTAGATTTAAATCTCCTTAAAGATCTTCATCATCATGGTTCTGTCCAGGTCATGAAAGACCGCAGAAAAGATCTTTACGATACCTATCTGAAGTAATTTTCACCTTTTAAAAACAAAAAAAATTAAATTCCTCTCCAGGCGGGAGGTTTTTGTTTTTACAATAAATCAAAGTCTAATTATTCTGATTGCAGATATGCTTATCATTGAGGAGTTGCAGGCCGATTTGTGGTATATGCCTAGCAATCACCTGATTTATCGATAGTATAATTATAATTTTTACCCACTGATATTAGTTAAAATGCTCGGGATATTAATATTTAAATATCAATATTTTAAATATATTGTATTATTATTTTGTTTTAATTAAATTTGTAAAAATAGTTGAGCCTAACTGCAGCTAATAGTACACCCTAATTTTAATTTTAAAAAAAACAAAAAATCATAAAATAAAACCATGAAACAATCTACTTTAATAAATCTTTATTTGGTGATAAAACACTTGAAAAGGACCTCATAAATTGAACAAATTATCATATTGATTTATTCAGCAAAAAACTAAATACACCATATTTTTTCACATTATTATACCAATTAGGATGAAATTTGACTATAAAGAAATACACATCGGAAGTATCATACAGACACGTGTAGCAGACACAGGAACTGATCTGGAACGAATTTGTAAATTCATGAAATCCACAAAAGATCAGATTGAAGAGATGTACCGGTCGAAAAGTCTCGACAGCGATATTCTCATGAGATGGAGCAAACTCCTGGAATATGACTTTTTCAGAATATATTCCCAGCATCTTATTCTGTATGCGCCGCCTTCCAAAGTCGATAAGCAGGAAGAAAAAAAATCACAGCTTCCCAACTTCAGGAAAAGCATCTACACCCGGGAAGTTATTGATTTTATTGTTGAACTGATCGAAACCCAGGAAAAAACAATGCCCCAGATCGTTAAAGAATACCGGATTCCCAAATCCACCCTGCACCGCTGGACTAAGAAATATGGAAATATTAACAATGACTAAAATGAAAAAGAATACTTCCCAGCCCGACTTTAAAAGAATATATACCGACATCCTCGAAAAAAAATTTCCGGAAAAGAAAAAGCTTTGTGAAAAAATCTTAAGCAAGAAAACACTTTCTGAACTTGACGTCATTGCCATAAACAACATCATTTTTGCTCCCGTATCAAAGGACATCATAAAATCTAATCAGCAGCACCGGTCTTACAGCAAATCAACCATTATTAAAATTCTTGAATTCCAGAAACAGCACGGTCTCAATAATACGAAGCTGGCTCTCCACTACAAACTGAGCCGCAATACCGTTTCCAGATGGAAAAAACTTTTTGTCGTATAAAACCTTATCGGTATATTTGAGAGACCATTTTAATCCCTTAGGAATAATTTTTGAAATATTTGTGGCTTGTTTTTCTTATTTTTATAAATTATGTTCGACAAGCAACAAAGAAAGCTGAAAAGATCTGCAAAACTGATTTCCGTACTAAGTAAATACGGATTTAAAGATCTTTTGTCAAGGATGAACGTGGGCAACAAGCCCGCTGAGATCTCCGGCGACCCGGAAGAAATTATTTCAAAAGGAACGGTGTACGAAAGGATACGACTCGCCCTGGAAGAGCTTGGTCCCACCTTTGTAAAACTTGGGCAGACATTCAGCAACAGGGAAGATCTGCTGCCGCCGGAACTGATTCAGGAGCTGCAAAAGCTTCAGGATAAGGTAGACCGCATCGAAATGAATGTTCCCGAGATTCTTGAAAATGAATTCAATATCATCATCGCCGATTACTTTTCGGAGATCGAAAAAGATCCGTTGGCAACGGCTTCTATTGCGCAGGTCTACAAAGCCAGCCTTTCAGATGGGAGCCCGGTTATATTAAAGATTAAAAAACCTGATGTACAGGCCGTTATAGAAGATGATCTGTTACTCATTAAGGATATTGAAAAGCTGATTTCTTCCTATTCTGAAATCGGCGAAAAGCTTAATCTGAAACAGGCCATTTCAACATTTGAAAGATCTTTGATGGAAGAAGTTTCACTCATCAACGAAAAGGAAAACATTCTTCAGTTTAAAAGAAATTTTAAGAACAGTAAAGAAACCTATGTCCCGCAGGTTTATGAAGAATTTTCCAACAATAACGTGCTCTGTATGGAGTTTATTGACGGAATTAAAGTTACCGATAAAACAACACTCCTCGAACATTCTATAGATCCCGTCAATATTTCTGAAACAGGTTTAAGGCTTTTTGTGTCCCAGATTCTGGATTACGGTTTCTTTCATGCAGACCCTCACGCCGGAAATATTCTCGTTAAAAAAGATGGAAAAGTAGTGTTCATAGATTTCGGGGCCGTTGGAAAAATTCCGCCTAATGATAAAGAGATCCTCGAAAATCTTATTGTAAGCTTTGTCGCCAAAAATCCCCACAAAATTGTGCGGTACCTCAAGAAAATGGCAGTCAGCTACCAGATTCCCGACGAAAGAAGGTTTGAAGGAGATGTGGAAGATATCCTGGATTTCGTTCACAGGACTTCGCTTAAGGAAATTGATCCTCATGCCATTATGAATAAAATGAAAGATGTTCTAAAGGATAACCGTCTTTACATGCCCGATTATTTTTACCTGTTGTTTAAAGGAATAGGGTTAATAGAAGGCGTTGGCCGAACCATAAATCCGGATCTGGATGTCGTGAAAAGCTTACATCCCTACACAAAAAAAATATTTGCCCGGAAGATCAGTCCGCAGAATCTTTTAAAAACCGGGATGGACAAGATGATGAATTTCACAGACAATGTCGACGAAATCCCAAGAGAATTACGCTCCGTTCTGCAGAAGCTGGATGAAAATAAATTTACGGTTTCAAGTGAAATCAAAAATATAGAGAAGACCAACCAGCTTATCAAATCCGGAATTGTTAATCTTATTCTAGCAATGGTTTTAGGAGCGAATATGGTTGCAACGGCAATTGTTTTTGTTTCAGAAACAGGGCCTAAAGTTGGCGAAATGTCGCTGGTAGCCGTACTGGGATTTATATTTTCGGTTTTTCTGACGATAATTATTTTGTTAAGGATAACAAGAAAATAAGTTGAAAGCTAAAGTTTAAATACGGACTTAGATCATTAGTTTAAACCTTAAATTCCACAAAAATTAATTGCCTATCTTTGCAAAATGGAAAAACTCACTTTTGCAGATTTTGACCTTCCGGTTAAAATTCTTGATGTTTTAGCAGATCTGGAATTATTCGAACCTACCCCGATTCAGGAAAAAAGCCTGAAGCCGATTCTTTCAGGACGTGATGTCATGGGAATCGCACAGACCGGTACCGGAAAAACACTGGCTTATCTTTTGCCTGTTCTCAAAACCTGGAAATACAATAAAACAGGAAATCCTACGGTTCTTATTCTTGTGCCCACAAGAGAACTTGTAGTGCAGGTAACGGAAATTCTTGAAAAGCTTACGGAAAACATCACAGCAAGAGTGATCGGAATCTACGGAGGAAAGAATATCAATACACAGAAATTATTGTTTGATGCAGGCTGTGATATTCTTGTAGGAACGCCGGGTAGAGTGATGGATCTGTCCATTGACAATGCCATTTCCCTGAAAGAAGTGCAGAAGCTCATCATTGATGAATTCGACGAAATGCTGAATCTCGGATTCAGACCTCAGCTGACCCACATTTTCGAAATGATGAAGGGAAAGAGACAGAATATTCTCTTCTCAGCTACCATGACGGAAGCGGTGGATGAGATGCTGGATCAGTATTTCGCAAGCCCGGTCGAAATTTCACTGGCAAAATCAGGAACGCCGCTGGAAAAAATTGAGCAGACCGCCTATAAAGTGGAGAACTTTAATACCAAAATCAACCTCCTTGAATATTTGCTGAAAAACAATGCAGATATGTCTAAAGTATTGATCTTTAACAATAACAAGAAAAATGCGGATCTCGTTTTCAATAAAATAGAGGAGCTTTTCCCAGGCCAGTTTGATGTGATCCACTCCAATAAATCGCAGAATTACAGGCTCAAAGCCATGAAAAGTTTTGAAAATGAAGAAATAAGAGGACTCATTACCACGGATGTCATGGCGAGAGGACTCGATATTTCGAATATTACCCATGTGATCAATTTTGAAACTCCTGATATTCCCGAGCAATATATCCACAGGATCGGGAGAACGGGTAGGGCAGATAAAGATGGTAAAGCAGTGACGTTCGTGACCAAAAAGGAAGAACCGCTTATTCTCGATATTGAATTGTTGATGGATAAAGAATTGAACTTCATCGATTTTCCTGAAGAAGTTAAGATCAATCCTAAAAAAATTGCTTCTGAAGAAGAACAGGTCGTGATGAAAAATCCTGCCCAGGTTAAACTGAATGATGGCGGCGGTGCTTTTCATGAAAAGAAAGCTAAAAATACTAAAGAAAACTGGGGCGGACCTTCCAAACGGAAAGCACCTAAGAAGTTTGGAGCCAACAGGGCTCAGCAAAAAGCCATCTCGAAGTCTAAGAGAAAGAAATAATAAAACTCCCGAAATTTTCGGGAGTTTTTGTGTTATAATATGTAAAATGATGCTTTTAGCAACATTTACTTACTACTATTTTATATAAGGAAGCATTACCGATTTCCACAGCGCATAGCCTTCCGGAGTCATGTGAAGCATATCTTCTACAAACAGGTCTTTTCTCACGTTTCCATTGCTGTCCTGCATCACTTTTGTAATGTCAATGAATTCGGCATTCGGCTCTTTTTTCATGAAAGCGGCAATTTTTTTATTGGCTTCCTTCATCTGCGGCCATAGCTTTTCGCGGCTCGGAGAATATTTGATAGAAATATAATCTACCTCAATCTTCGGAAATTTAGTCCTTATTTTTTTGTAAAATGTTTTAAACCGTTCTACCACCACATCCGCCTTTAATTTATCGTCGTCTGCAAAGTCATTCTCGCCACAGTAGATAATAATCTGTTTGGGCTGGTAGTTTAAAAGATCGTTTGCATAATAATTAAGATCCGTTAACCTAGAACCTCCGAATCCTCTGTTGATGATCTTTTTGTCGGGAAAATAATTGGCGACATCCTTCCATTTTGTGAATGACGAGCTTCCTACCAAAAGAATGGCATCTTTGGGAGGAGGAGTTTCCTGATCCTGTTTCTTGAAATTCTGGATGTCCTGCCAGAACATCGGCTTTTTTTCCTGTGAAAAGAAAAGGGCAAAAGTCAGCAATAAAAATGCTGATAACATCTTCTTCATTGTTTAATCATTTAAAAATTTCTGTCCATAAAAAACTCCCGAATGCCGGGAGTCTGTTTTTTTATCTTTTGTAAGAAATGTAGGTGTAATCTATCACCTGATCTCCGTCCTGATCAATATTGCCGAACATTTGTTTAAGCCTCATCTCAGAGCTGGTAAGCACTACTACCTGGTATTTTCTGGGGCTGTCATTGGTATACTTTATGGTAAGATTTTTGGTCTCAGTATCGTACTCATAAGTTCCCTCGGATTTGCTGGCAACCTGGCAGTTTGTTCCTGTTCCGGCATATGCGGTATAAGCCGTGTAATAATCTGTGCGGTACTCTGTAATATTGTTGGCACTACATCCGGTAGGAACATAAGTATCGATAACGGTTTTATTATCTGCTCCTGAAATTACTTCTGTCTTACTGGTTTTCCATTCACCTTTCATCATATCCATTTCATAACCCTGCATATCATCATCATTACATGAACTAAGCGCTAACGCAGAAAAGGCAAATAAAAGTAATTGTTTTTTCATTTTCACAAATTTAAGAATATGCTAAAATATAAATAAATTTGAAATATCTCTAATGAATTTAAGGTTTTTTAAACGAATGTTTGTAAACAAAATACTTTTTCAGTAAAGCGAAGATGAAAGAAGAATATTTATACTCAGTATAAATCAATTTTAAATAAACTTCCATCATCCGTCTTCATACGCTGGCTTTATTAATAGCTCATTTCTACAATCTGGCGTGCGTCCTGTGGAGTCAGTTTTCGGTATTCGCCGAGACCCGTCCAGTTTCTTTCGGTGAAAGCTTTTTCTACCCTTTCTGCAGTACCTTCAAAATCTTCTGTGTACTCGGAAAGTTTCGTCTGGATATGCAGGCTGTGGAAGAATTCCTCCATCTTTTTGATGCCCAATTCCGCTTTCTCTTCGATGCTTCCGTCTTTTATTCCCCATACTCTCTCGGCATATTGGGCAAGCTTACCTTTTTTAGTCTCAAAATTATAACGGTAATGGGATGGCGCAATAATGGCCAGGGTTCTGGCATGGTCAATACCGAAATAGGCGGTCAGCTCATGGCCCATGGCATGTACGGCCCAGTCGGTGATTACCCCTTTCTGGATCAGTCCGTTCAGTGCCATCGTGCAGCACCACATGAAGTTTCCGGCGGCTTCATAATCAAATTCATCTGCCAGCACTTTCGGAGCGGTTTCCTGCAAGCTGATCATAATGCTTTCTGCAATTCTTTCCTGAAGATCTGCAGACGATGGAGCGGTCATATATTGTTCCAGAACATGGGTGTACGCATCGGTAAGTCCGTTCACGATTTGTCTGTCAGGGATGGTTTTAACCACTTCAGGATCCAGTACCGAAAACTGTGGGAAAAGTCCGGGACCTCCGGAAGAAAGTTTCTCATTGGTTTCCCTTCTTGAGATCACATAGCCTGAATTCATTTCCGAGCCGGTGGCCGGTAAGGTAAGCACCGTACCGAAAGGCATGCCTTCTCCTTCAAACGTGCGTACCGATTTTCTCAGGATCTCCCAAGGCTCACCCTCATAGTTGGCGGCGGCAGAAAGGAATTTGGTTCCGTCGATGACAGACCCTCCGCCCACGGCCAGTAGGAAAGTGATTTCTTTTTCTTTGATGAAATTTAAAGCATTAATAAGCACCTCGTACTCAGGATTGGCAGGAACTCCTCCCAATTCATACACATCGTGGTCCTTCAAAGCCTCTTTTACCTGGTCGTAAACACCGTTATTTTTGATGCTTCCGCCACCATAAATAAGTAATATTCTGGCTTCAGACGGGATTTCTTTGGAAATTTTAGCGATTTCACCTTTCCCGAAAAGTATTTTGGTTGGATTTTTAAACTCGAAATTAAGCATTGTTCTTAAATTTATTTTAACCCAAATTTAAGCAATGGATCGTGAAATAACCGTTAATAAAGTTTTAAAATTCTAATGATTCATTTTTATTAAAATTATCACGTCATAAAAAACTTCACAAGCAGCCGGAAAATAATCTCCCGTAGATAATGGTAATTACGTAGATTTTAATAAAGAAGATCCGCTCAATCCGCTCAATCCGCGGGAGTCATTCAGTAAGTTCCGATCGTTTTTACCTCGTGCCTTCCCGTTTTTCTGTTGATTTTAATCAAAAAAGATTCCTTGCCGGCAGCATTGTTGTTAAGCTTGGTGAGATAAAGAGAAATGTATTTATCATCTGTTTTATAAGAGCTGGCGGATGGGTTCGTGCTGTCAACGTAATATCCATAGGAGTTGGCGATCAGCAGAGCTTCCGGGAGATTGTCTACCGGTCCGATAAAGTTTCTGAGTTCCTTTTCGGTGGAGAAATATTTCGTTCTTCCATTTTCGCAGGCTAAGATATATGAAAAGCAGTCTTCCCCCAGGCACTTCTGAAAAAATCCTTTTTCCGGCGCCGGGTCATTTAAAGTCATAAAATCCGGGGCTTGGCTTTCATAGATCACCGCTTTGTCGGGATCGGGATTATTGCGGAGCACCGACCAGTAATCGTATTTTTGATCCGGAACGATAAAAGGAAGAAGCAATTCCGGATTGTCTAGGATCTCCGGGATTTTTTTACAATCGGCAGGAACCGGGTTCTGACCGAAAAAAAGGCTGGAGAAGAATAGCAAAACCGGAAATAATATTTTCATGCGGGTATTTTTTTTACAAATTTGAAATATCGGTTACTGGAAAATGATTTGGTAATAACCGTTTTCATCCTTTACATCAATTCCTACGCCGGTAAAAGTCAGTTTGTTGATCTGAAACCCGTCACACCCACTGTTGAATTCCGATGACTGTATCGAGAAATCAAAAAGCTTGACGTTTGAGTAAAATTTATAATTTTTGGTTCCGTCGTAGGCGCCGACATTTTCAAGAAGTACCATGTTGTCGGAGGTTTTCGTCAGCTGCACCCCAACATGGTTTTCATCCTGGATGGCAAAAGTAGTAAGCGTTCCGTTGGCGATCAGATTTTCCCCGTCAGCATTTACAAATTCAAAAACCACCGGCTGGGGAGCGTTGTAACAGTCTTCACCGCAGGCCGTGAAAAGGAGAAGAGGAAAAAGGAATAGGATTAGTTTTTTCATAGAATTGATTTTGCGATAAGTAAAAGTAATTATTTAAGTTCTTCCGTCAAAATTATAGGTGAAGGAGTTATCAAACCGGTATTTTTAGCCTTAATATAAACCTTAAGTATATAATTATTAACATTAAACAGATAAATATTAACTTAAAGTATATTAATCTACGTGTTAAGCGTAGAATAATATATTTAAAGTGTATAATAATATGCATAATGCTCATGAAGATATACTTTAAGCATAGAATTGTATACTTAAAGTATAAAAAAATAAACTTAAGGCGTATAAAAGTGAACATAAAGTATATAAAAATACGTCTTAGGTGTATTTTTAATGTAGAGATCATTGGTTTTTTCTGCCTTAAGGAACGGTTTCTATAAAAAATATCTGAAAACAGGTTAAATAAGTGTAAACAAGTTCAAAACAGCATTTGAATTAAAATCAAAATCTCCTACATTTGTTATTATGATACACGACCAACGCGCAGAAAAATTCAGGCAGATCGTGGAAAATAAGTTCCAGATCTACAATTCATTGTTTATGAGCCTGCCTTATGATAAAATGACCAATATCGGGATGCTGCTTCCGTTTCTTTGTGAAGAGAGTAAAGCCGGGTACGAAGCCGGAAAAACGCCCGAGGAAATCGTTGAAGAATTCTTTGAAAGCCATACCGATCTGCAGACCGACGAGCAGAAGCTTGAGCTGCTTTTTAAAATCATCCAGTACATCGAGAGACAGGTGGTTTTGTTCGACAGTATTGAGGATGCCGCGTTTCCCAACCTGCATTCCGACAGTGATAAAGGCACGGTGACCAATCTTTACGAGCATTCGCTTCAGGATCATAAACTGGAGGAAGTCCGGCAGAAGCTGAAGGATTTTACCGTTAAAATCGTTTTTACGGCGCACCCTACCCAGTTTTATCCGAATTCTGTGCAGAGAATTCTGCATGATCTCAGAAATGCCATCACGACCGACTCCATCACCAATATCGATATGCTGTTGCAGCAGCTGGGAAAAACACCTTTCGTCAATAAAGAAAAGCCGACGCCGATCGATGAGGCCATGAGCATCATTTATTATCTGAGATATGTTTATTACGATACGATCGGAGAGCTTTTTACAAAAATTAAATCAACTTTCGGGAATGATCATTTCCATCTTCATGAAGACCTCATTCAGCTTGGTTTCTGGCCGGGGGGTGACCGCGACGGCAATCCTTTCGTAACGGCAGAAGTCACGAAAAGGGTTTCTGAAGAACTTCACTTTGCGATTCTGAAAGCCTATTACAATAACCTGAAATCGGTAAGGAGAAGACTGAGTTTCAGAGGGGTTTCCGAAGTGCTCACCAAACTGAGCAACGAGCTGTATGCAGCCATCTTCAGAAATGCAGCCATCACGGCAGAAGATATTATCAGGAGAATTGATGAAGCGGAAAACATTCTCGCAGAGCAGCATAATTCATTGTTTATCGACCTGCTCACCGATTTCCGGGATCGCGTAAAGATCTTCGGGACCCATTTTGCCACGCTGGATGTGCGGCAGGATAGCAGGATTCACCAGAAGGTCATTGATGAAGTTTTTGCTAAGCTGAACGGAACTCCCGAAGCTGATTACGAGGAGAAATTCAACAAACTGATTCAGGTTTCGGAGAAAGTAAATCCTGATAACTTTGAAGATATCGTTAAAGACACCCTGCTTATGGTTTCACAGATCTCCGAAATCCAGAAACTTAATGGCTCAAGAGGGATGAACCGCTATATCATTTCCAATTCCGATGCGGTAAAAGATGTAATGAATGTGTATGCATTTTTCAGGATCTGCGGATATCAGGATGAAGAGATCAATATGGATATCGTTCCGCTTTTCGAAACCATGGAAGGCCTTGCCAATGCAGAACGTGTGATGAATGAATTGTATCAGAATCCAATTTATAAAAAGCATCTGCAAAGACGCGGAAACCAGCAGACGATCATGCTTGGCTTCTCAGACGGAACCAAAGACGGCGGCTACCTGAAAGCCAACTGGGAAATTTATAAAGCTAAAGAAGTCCTTACAAAATTGTCCGAAGAAAGCGGAATTAAAGTGGTCTTTTTCGACGGCAGGGGCGGACCTCCGGCAAGAGGCGGCGGAAAGACCCACGATTTCTATGCTTCACAGGGGAAAACCATTGCCAATAATAAGATCGAATTGACGATCCAGGGACAGACTATTACCAGTATTTTCGGAAATAAGGAGCAGGCCAAATATAATTTTGAACAGCTTTTAACGGCAGGCGTAGAGAACGACGTCTTTAAAAATTCAAAAAAAGACCTTACGGAAAAAGAAAGGGCTTTGATCATCGAATTAGCGGACATCAGCTATAAAAAATATTCAGATTTAAAAGCTCATCCGATGTTTGTCCCTTATCTTCAGGAAATGAGCACGCTGGAATATTACGGGAAAACCAATATCGGCAGCCGCCCGTCGAAAAGAGGTGGAGGCAATGAGCTGAAATTTGAGGATTTAAGAGCCATTCCTTTTGTAGGGTCCTGGTCGCAGCTGAAGCAGAACGTTCCGGGGTTCTTCGGTTTCGGTTTTGCCATGCTTCAGATGAAAGAACAAGGGAGATTTGATGAAGTAAGAGAACTGTACAAAGGCTCGGATTTCTTTAAAACGTTAGTATTAAACTCGATGATGAGTATGAATAAAACGTATTTCCCTTTGACCTATTACATTAAGAATAATCCTAAATTCGGAGCTTTCTGGAATGTTTTGTTTGATGAATATAATCTTTCCAAAAATATCATGCTGGAACTTACGGGTTTCAAAATGCTTCAGGAAGAAGATCCGCTTTCGAGGAAATCGGTGAAGATCAGAGAAAGAATTGTGCTCCCGCTTCTGAGTATTCAGCAATATGCGCTGATGAAGATCCAGAAGGGTGAAGGAAACCGGGAAGCGTATGAAAAGCTTGTGACCCGTTCTTTATTCGGGAATATCAATGCGAGCAGAAACTCGGCTTAATGAATTAAGATGAAGAACTTATTTTTTTCAATATCAGTTACCGCATCTTTACTTTTGTTTGAAGGGTGTAAAAAAGAAACTGAACAGAGCAAGTTGCCACCGGCTGCCAAAAATGAGGCGTTATCGGTGGAAAAAGCTTTGGACGATCATGTAAAATCGGGTGAAAAAAAATCGCCATCCGATTTTGTCCCGAAAGGATTTGTCGTTTTCGATACTATTGAAGGCGATCTTAATAATGACGGCCGCAAAGATTATGTGATGATCATCAAAGGAACTGAAAAAGATAAGATCATCACCCATGAATACCTGGGAAAGCTGGACCGCAACCGCCGTGGAATTATTGTTTTGTTTAAGACTGAAGACAACAGCTACGTGAAAGCCGTTGAAAATAAAAGCTGTTTTTCGTCTGAAAATGAAGACGGCGGCGTTTATTATGCTCCTGAACTGGAAGTCTCCATCGAAAAGAATAATCTGTACGTGAATTATATGCACGGCAGATATGGATACTGGGCGTATACTTTCAAGTACAGAAATAATGATTTCCAGCTGATTGGCTACGATTATAGTTATAACCGCGGGCCGATCGTGCTAAGCGAGACGAGCATTAATTTTTTAACGGGCAAAAAACAGTTTAAAGATAATATCAATAAAGACGTGGAAGACGCGGATGAGGTCTTCAAAGAAACCTGGTCTACAATCGATCATCAGAAACCAATTCTTTTATCTGAAATCAAAGATTTTGACAAGCTCGAATTTTAGCAGCCCATTACATTGAAAAACCTCTCGTTCTGAGAGGTTTTTTGCTTTATTCTTTTATGAATTTTTCGTAATAAACTTTATCTTTTGTCCGGATTTTAAGATAATAAACGCCTTTCGGGAAATCTTCAACCTTCACGGATTTTTGATGGCTGGCTTTCGTAATGAATCTTCCCAGGTTGTCATAAACTTCCAAAGCTACAACTTCACTTTCCGAAGCGACATTCAGAATGTTTTTGGCAGGATTCGGGAAAATAGCGATGTTGTTTTTCTTTACCAGATCGGAAGTGTTTAAGACATTGTTGTAGAAACTTCCAAAATTCAATATTCCAAAGCCCATCTGATCCGAATGATTGGGATAAAGGGATGCGCTTTGTCTCAGCCTGTTCCTCATGAGATCCCTGTCCATGGTTGAAAATGCCTGGATGAGACAGGCTACCCCTCCCGCTGCAATCGGAGTAGCGATGGATGTCCCGCTCACGATAACCGTT
The DNA here is from genome assembly GCF_056333165.1 of Chryseobacterium endophyticum. NCBI lineage: Bacteria > Pseudomonadati > Bacteroidota > Flavobacteriia > Flavobacteriales > Weeksellaceae > Chryseobacterium > Chryseobacterium endophyticum. Next base: position 178,726 of record NZ_JBWGXE010000004.1, on the reverse strand, counting down.
GAATTGTCATTATTAACGGTGGTTGCTAAACTGCCTCTCGCACTGGCATCCGGCTTTATGGCACCTGTAGAATTGGGTCCGTAAGAAGAAAAATCGGAAGAAGCTCCGGCTGCATCTACAGAACCGATGGAGAAGACTTTGGCATTATCCGCCGGGGTCATGATGTAGTGCCAGGGCTGCGTACCGGAATTGCCGGCAGCAAATAAAACAAAAATCCCTTTGTTGACGGCGATCTCAGCACCTCTGGCAATGAAAGAGGTACTGCCGTTCATATTGCTGTACGTATAATTATATTTCGGGTCATCAAAAGTTGAGTAGCCTAAAGAAGTGGTAATCATATCGACTCCTTTTCGGTCTGCTTCTTCAGCGGCTTCGATCCAGTAAAGCTCTTCTTCAGGGATTTCTACGGTGGCATTTTCGCTTCGGTAAAGGTAAAAATCGGCATCCGGGGCAGAACCTGCAAAAGTATCCTGTACATATCCTCCGATGGCTCCCAAAACCACGGATCCGTGAGCATTGAGGGAAGTATTGTAAATATCTGTTCCTTTTGTTACAAAATCGTATCCGCCTTTGATGTGGTTATTGGCCCATAATCTTGCATAGGCTGAACCTGTATTTACATTGGGGAACCCGGCATCAATCACAGCGATTGTTACGCCTGTTCCGGTATAGCCGGCAAGATGCAGGGGGCGAAGATTGATCTGATCAATCTGCTGAGCGCCTGAACCGTAATCAAAAACCGTTAAATTTTTATTGGCAGTACTCGTTGGATCTTCCCATTTGTTGATATTTTTTATTTTGGGAACGCCTGATGTATTTTTAGCAAAACTCTCCACGGAGTTGACATAGGTTTGGCCCTCCAGGAGTGTTATCTGTGCGGGAGTAGCGTTTACGGCGACCCCATTCAGCCATTTTGAATAATCAGTGACTGTAAATCCGAGATTTTGAATGTTGGTAATGTATGAATGTTCGATGGGCGCATCCTGGTCATTCAGGTTTACACCCAATGCTGTCCGGCGATCAAGCGATTTTTGGGAAAGCTCTGAAAGTGGATTGGCGTAAAATGTACTTTTATTGGGTTTATCTTTAAAAAACACAAAAACAAGCGATGTCTGTGCAAAACTTACCGAGTAACCCGACAGAAGAAAAAATAGTAAAGTTTTTTTCATAAGAATATTTTTATATAAAGATAAAACAAAATCAATAAAATTTTTGGCAGGATTTTAAATTCCTTATTTTTACAGAAATATTTATTTATGAAAAAGATTCAAATGGTTGACTTACAAAGTCAGTATTACAAAATAAAGAATGAAGTAGATAATGCGGTTTTAAATGTAATGGATTCAGCGGCTTTCATCAACGGCCCTGAGGTAAAGTCATTCCAGAATGAATTAGAGTCTTACTTAGACGTAAAACATGTTATTCCTTGCGCCAATGGTACTGATGCGCTTCAGATCGCTTTAATGTCGCTTGACCTTAAAGAAGGGGATGAGATCATTACCGCAGATTTTACATTTGCAGCCACTGTGGAAGTTATTCACTTGTTAAAGCTGAAATCTGTTCTCGTAGATGTTGACTATGATACTTTCACGATTTCTCCGGAAGCAATTAAAAGAGCCATTACCCCAAGAACAAAAGCCATTATCCCTGTTCATATATTCGGGCAATGTGCCAATATGGAGGAGATTTTAAAGATTGCCGAAGAGCATCAACTATATGTCATCGAAGACAATGCACAGGCTATCGGTGCTGAGTTTACTTTTTCAGACGGAACGGTAAAAAAAGCAGGAACGATGTCTACAGTTGGAACCACTTCTTTCTTTCCCTCAAAAAATTTGGGATGTTACGGAGATGGAGGGGCAATTTTCACCAATAATGATGAGCTGGCGCATCGTTTGAGAGGGATCGTTAACCACGGGATGTATGAAAGGTATTACCATGATGAGGTAGGTGTAAATTCCAGACTTGACAGTGTGCAGGCCGCCATTTTAAGAAAAAAACTCCCTCACCTCGACAATTATAATGAAGCAAGATCCAAAGCGGCAGATTATTATGATGAAGCTTTCGCGGGCCATGAAGGTATTTTAACGCCGAAAAGAGCTGAAAATTCCACTCATGTTTTCCATCAGTATACGTTGAGAGTCCTTAACGGAAAGCGCAATGATCTACAAAAATTCTTAACTGAGAAAGATATTCCTGCCATGATCTATTATCCGGTAGCTTTAAGAAAACAGAAAGCCTATTTCCAGGAAAGCAACGATGCCGATTTTGTGAATACGGATAAATTGCTGGATCAGGTAATTTCCCTGCCGATGCATACCGAGCTTGATGATGAACAGCTGAAGTATATTGCGGATGCGGTGCTGGAGTTTATGGGCAAATAATAGATGAAAAGAAAAGTTTTTAGGTATAAAGCCGTTTACTGGTTTACAATTTTATTAAGCTTCGTTTTAATGATTGCTTCTGGATTTGCATGTTATAACAGAATAATAACAGATTCTTTTAGTGATTTGGAAGAAGTTTTATTTCTTTAACCACATTTTCAATAGCTATCTTATCAACGCTTTCTTTTTTCTCATTAATACTTAAAAATAGAAAATCAGTAGCTTTATTATCAAGTTTATTATTGTTAATGATCATCACGATTTCAATAAGTATATTAATTTCTATTTTTATCATAAAGGATTTTGGTATTAGTAAAACAGATTATTTTGCTGCATTTGCTGTTTATTCTGTTTTATTCGGAGTTTTATATGTCGTTCGCAAATTTAAAGTAGTACAGTATGAAAATATAGATTTAATAGGACAGGAAACTTAGAATAACACTTTGTCAAAGTTGAAAATCTTTGACAAAGTTTTTAACAAAAACACAAAACAAAAAACCAACACAACGATGAAAATAAGAGAAAACCATCTTGAGCCTGGTCGTTTCTACCATATTTTTAACCGCGGAATAAATTCCCGGTTGATCTTTTTAAATGACGAAAACTACCGCTTTTTTCTTCGGAAAGTAACACTGTACGTGATTCCCTATTTTGATATCTATGCTTACTGCCTCATGCCGAATCATTTTCATTTTTTACTGAAGGTAAAAGCCGGAACGAATGTTATTTCATCTTTTAAGAAGGATGGCCTTCATTCTGAAGAATGCTTTTTCAGCAAACAGATTGCAAGACTGATTAGTAGCTACACACAGTCTTTCAATAAAGTCTATCAGCGAAGCGGTCCTCTTTTTGAATCGCCTTTTAAAAGAATACTTGTTGACTCTGAAGATTATCTGAGAAATCTTATTATTTACATCCATCAAAATCCGGAAAATTTCCAAAATTATAAATTTTCATCTTATCTTGCAGCAATTTCTGATACCAGGACAAATATCCAGCGTAATGAGTTGATTGAACTGTTCGGAGATTATGAAAATTTTGTTGAATGTCACAAAAGAGAATTAAACTTAAACTTTGTCAAAGATTTTCAACTTTGACAAAGTCATAAAAAAACATAACAAATGGCAATATTAGTAACGGGAGGTCTCGGATACATCGGTTCCCACACGGTGGTGGAACTTTTGAACAACAACTACGAAGTGGTAATTGTGGATGATTTATCCAACTCTGAGAAATTTATTTTAAAGAATATTGAGGAAATTACAGGAAAGAAACCTGCTTTTTATCCTTTTGACCTGAAAAGGAGAGAGCTTTTGACCCAGGTTTTTGATGCGCATCCGATTGACGGCTGTATCAATTTTGCTGCTTTTAAAGCGGTGGGAGAAAGCCAGCTGAAGCCTGTAGACTATTATGAAAATAATCTTTTTACTCTGATCAACGTTTTGCAGGAATTTAAGGAAAGAGGAATTTCCAATTTTATTTTCAGTTCATCATGTACGGTCTACGGCCAGGCAGATACCATGCCGATTGATGAGAATACCCCTCTTAAAATGCCTGAAAGTGTGTATGGTAAAACAAAGCAAATGGGTGAAGAGATCCTGATAGATTTTGCCAAAGCCTACCACAGAAAGATTTCCCTGTTAAGATATTTTAATCCTATAGGTGCGCATCCTTCGGCTAAAATCGGAGAATTACCCATCGGAATTCCAAATAATTTAGTACCTTATGTTATGCAGACGGCGGCAGGAATCCGGGAAAAGCTCAGTATCTGGGGAAATGATTATCCTACCGAAGACGGAACGGCAGTGCGCGATTATATTTATGTAGTAGACCTTTCAAAAGCCCACGTGGCGGCTTTAAAGAAGCTCATGAAAGACGAATCTGATGTTGCGACAATCGATATTTTCAACCTGGGGACAGGAAAGGGATCTTCCGTTTTGGAGGTGGTAAAGGCTTTTGAAGTTGCTAATGATGTAAAAGTGCCGTACCAGATCTGTGACAGAAGGGAAGGAGATATTACGATTGCGTATGCTAACGCAGATAAGGCACAAAGGGAACTTGATTGGAAATCTGATACTCCTCTGGAAGAAGCATTGAGAACGGTATGGAAATGGCAGAGGTATTTAGATACAAGAACCAATTGAAATTGATATAAAAAATTTAGATATGAAAACAGAAAGAATTGGTATTACGTTTTCTTCTTTCGATCTGCTTCACGCAGGGCATATTAAAATGCTGGAAGAGGCGAAAACAGTCTGTGATTACCTTATTGTAGGTCTGCAGATAGATCCTTCACACGACCGTCCCAATAAAAACAAACCCACGCAGACTATTGTTGAGCGATATATTCAATTAAAAGCAGTAGATGCAGTAGACGAAATCATTCCTTATTATACAGAGCAGGATTTGGAAGATATTCTGAAATCTTTCGTTATTGACGTTAGAATCATAGGAGATGATTATCTTGACAGGGACTTTACCGGTAAAAAATACTGTGAGGAGAAAGGAATTGAAATCTTCTACAATAAAAGAGATCATCGCTTTTCCTCCAGTGACCTTCGAAAAAGAATCTACGAAGCGGAACTCGAAAAGCTGTCCAGAACGGAAGCTGCAGAAGCTGAAAAATAAAAATATCCCGAAGATTTACTTTCGGGATATTTATTTAATGATCAGGGAAATTACATTGGTCCTCCCTGTTGATCGTCTCCTGCTGCATTGGAGTTGATGTCTTTTTTACGCTTAGGCTGGTCGACTTTTTCGCCTTGTTTAAATCGGTAAGTTAAAGAGAGTGAGAATTGTCTTGGCTGCCATTGCATGTATGATTCCCTAACACCTGTAGGGAAATAACCTACGCTTCGCATAGAGCGGGTGTTAAATATATCCTGCATATTGAAAGCAATAGTTCCATTGCCATCCCAGATTGTTTTAGAGGCACCAAGATTTAGAGCATACATTGCTTTCCTATCCTGGCTTGCAGTATTTTGAGGACCTCTATAGAAACCTTGTAGTTGAAAACTAAATGTTTTGTCAACTTTAAAGGTAGCATTTAATCTTGCTCTCGTCGATAGACCGTCTCCTGTGTATGGCTGAATTCTTGTGACGTTATTTCCTTTGATATCAATAGTATTATAACTGAATTCTCCTGTGGTTTTATATCCAAATACACTAAAGCTACCCATTAATTTTAGCCAAGAAAATGGATCAGCGGTTCCATTAAAATCTAAGCCATATTGCTCATTCGTTCCTAAATTGATGGGAGTTGTAAAGAAAACGTTTGTATTTTCATCTTCCTGGTACGATACAATTTTACTATCATCAGTAGTTTTCCTATAGAATAGAGTAGGATTCAAAGTGTATTTTTTCTTGGAAACGCTGTATCCAAATTCAAATGAATCAACATATGAAGGATTAAGATTTACATTTCCTAAGAATATGTTCTGATTATCTGTAATAGAAAAATATGGAATTAAAAACCAAGAACGTGGTCTGTCAATTCTTCTGGAATAATTTAGTAAAAACTGATTATCTTTTCCTAAATCATAACTTAAATATACACTTGGAAATAAATTGTTGTAGTTTTTATTATTATTTATAGAGTTTGTTTTAGGGTCAGTGTCAAGATTTCTATAATCAACTTTTACATTAGATAATTCATCTCTGAGGCCTAGCTGATAGCCAAATTTTCCAATTTTACTACGGAATTGCAAATAAAATGCATTAAATAATTCGTCGTAATTGGTGACATTTGTAAACTTAGGCATTAATGTAAGGGGAAGATTTAAATCAAACGCTTCATTAGCTGTGTTATCATAGAAATTGTTATTACTATCAATTCTGTAACCTGCTTCTAATTTTGAATTTTCACCTATAGGAAGTTCGTAATCAACTTTACCAATTATCGTTTTTGTAAGAGAATATTGCGAGTTATTACTTACTTGATAACTCATTGCTCTATCAATACCTATGATTTCATTAAAATCATCATCATTATCAACATCAAGCTCATCTCTTCTTATTTTGAAATTAGATTCCTGGAAGATGTCTGTATAATTATTACTTCTGTTTCGTTGAAGACTTAATGATACTGATAAATTTTGGCCTTTGTCATCAAATTTGTGATCCCAGCCCAAATCACCCTGTAATGCAAGGTTGGTATTGTTACCATCACTTGTTCTTAAAGTATAAGGATTTGGAAAGGCAGCATAATTATAAAGATAATTATAATTTATTCTGCCATCTGTTTCGTTATCAAAAGTCCGTATTGTTCCTGATAAATTTACAGAGTTTTTATAATCAATATCATAAACAAATCCAGCATTTGCATTGTAATTTTTAGAATAATTTTTATTCTTGGTTTCCTGGTCAGATCTCAATAATTGAAACTCTTGATTCTTATCATAATTCGTATTGCTGTTTCTATTGGTATTCGTGGCTTCATTATAGCCTCCACCACCGTTTAGAAACCATGTCCATTTATTTTTTCTCCAGCTTAGATTTGCATTTAACATTGTTCTCGGCTGGTAACCCAGTGTTCCTACAACGCTTCCATTAAATCCTACTTTTTTGCTTTTCTTCAAAATAATATTCAGAATTCCTGAAGTTCCACTTGCCTCAAACTTTGAAGAAGGGTTTGTTATCACCTCAATTCTTTCAATTTGATCGGCTGGAATACTTTGAAGTGCATTACTTCCTTCAGAAATACCAAGAAGTGCAGAGGGTTTGCCATTAATCAGAAATTTGACATTAGAACTTCCTCTCATAGAAACAGTTCCATCTGTGTCAACTTCTACAGAAGGTACATTTTGAAGCACATCCTGAAGATTTCCTCCTTTACTTACGATGTCCTGGGATGGGTCGTAGGTTCTTTTATCAAGCTCTACCTTGTAAGGTTTTGTGGAAGGTGCAGTGATAACAACGCCCTGGATTTCTCCTGTTTTGATGTTGGTGGCACTTGATTCCGGATCAATGGAAAGTGCCCCGATATTGCCGGCTGCAGCAATTTGTTTGGTAATGACGCTCTTTTTGTAATCGATTGCCTCTACCGTAATGTCATACTGGCCGGGAGTAAGATCAAGCTTGTACTGTCCTTTTTCATCGGTAAGCGTAGCGTCGCTGAACTGTTTGTTTGCTTTATTGCTGAACGTAACCGATGCGTAAGGAACGGGTTGGTTGTTTTTGCTGACGACCGACCCGGAAATACCCACCTTCTCCTGTGCAAAAGCCAAGGCAGCTGCTGAAAGTACAAAAGTAAGCCCTAAGGTTTTTTTTGTAAAAATGTTAATGATTTCCGTCTGATTCATAAGGTATTTTTTTGTGTAAAATCGTGAAAGATTTCTCTTAATATTATGAAATTGTCAATTGGATTTTAATTTCAAATATTAAGCCTAATTTATTATTTGTAATATATATGTCGCTTTTAAAAGCGAAATGTTAATTATTAAATAGTTAAAAAAAAGTTAATATGGTTATTATTTTATGTTTTTTGAATTCAGCCAGTCCTGATAGGCCTTTGCATTGATGGCGTGCTGCTCCGCACTTGCCGTGAATTTGTGGTATCCCAAACGTGCGGGATCTGCACACATAAAAATGTAGTCGTTTTTTTCAGCATTTAAAACCGCATCCACCGAATTTTTATCTACTATGCAGATCGGTCCCGGAGGAATGCCTTTATTAGCGTAGGTGTTATAAGGTGATGGAGTAGACAGATGTTTATAGAAAACTCTTTTGATCTGCTGTTTAAAATTCGTCAGCTTATTGATGGCATAAATTACCGTAGGATCAGACTGAAGCTTCATCCCTTTTCTGTAGCGGTTCAGGTATAATCCAGCGATCGTTCTCATCTCATCTTTCTTGCCTCCGGATTCTTTGTAAACAATAGAAGCCAATGCATAGATCTGATCTCTCGTCAGTCCGGACTGCTGTTCCTTAGCTTTTCTCTCAGTGTTCCAGAATTCATTGTACTGATCGTCGAATTTAGTGAAAAATTCTTCAGGAGTTACCGTCCAGAAAAAATTATACGTATCGATAAAGAAATATTTTTTTAGGTCTTCTGCGCTGTTGTAACCTTTTTCAGAGGCAATGGTGTTAAGGCCGGTTACAAATTTTAAAGAATCCAGTTCTGTTTTTTTTGTGACTTTTCCCAGCATCTGGTAAACATCCCCGAAATCGCCGATCCTGAAGCTGTTTTCACTTTGGTTTCCTGCTTTGATCATGTTGATTAATTTGGCATTTCCCAAACCCTTCTGAAAGTGGTATCTTCCGGGCTTGAAATGTGTTTCCAAATCTTTTTCTTTAGCCACCGCTTCAAACGCTTCGTTGTTATCCACATATTTTGCGGTAGAATCAAGAATCTGTTTAAAGCTTGCGTTATGGGGAATCAGTACATAACCGTCTTTTTTAATGTTGTTCCCGTAATATTTTATATAAAATCTAAAACCAAAAAATCCACCTATCACAAAAACAAGAAGGATAATGATGAGTATAGCTTTTTTCATTTACTATTTGATTAATTTTGTTTTAAATAAGGTCAATTTTGCCTTTAAAAACCTGTTTTGCAGGACCTTCCAGCCATATATTTCTGAAAGCATCTCCATCTTTTTCAGCATATACCTTAAGATTTCCTCCCAAAGTCTTTACCTTAACGGAAATTAGATTATGGTTTTGAAGAAAAGTTAAAGCTGAAGCTGTAACTCCGGTACCACAGCTGTAGGTTTCATCCTCAACGCCACGCTCATACGTTCTTACAAAAATTTCGTCATCATTTACTTTTTCCACAAAATTCACATTAATTCCCTTTTCCATATAATGTTCAGAATTTCTGATGCCGTTGCCTTCTGCGAAAACATTGTAATTAACAAGATCTTCAACATATTTCACATAATGCGGAGATCCGGTATCCATTACCGAATCGTTACCGTCATTAGAGATTGTGTCGACATCAGACATTTTCAGTTTTACAATACCATTATGAATTTCTGCAATATGTTCGCCGTCTATCGCAGTAAATTTGCAGTGGCCTTCAAAAATATCAAGAAAAAAAGCAAAAGCTACCGAGCATCGTGCGCCGTTTCCGCAAAAACTTTTCGAACCGTCTGAGTTATAATAATCCACTTCAAAATCATAACCTTCCGCTGTGTTTATTTTAATCAGTCCGTCTGCACCGATTCCGAAGCGGCGGTCACAAAGTTTCTGAATATGATCGATTGATAGGTCGTTCCATTCCCCGGAGCGGTTGTCGATCATGACGAAATCGTTTCCCGTTCCCTGATATTTATAAAATTCCATATGATAGCTGATTGATTCGAATTTAACATGCAAAATTAGTGCAATTAAAATAAAAAACGAACAGTGTTAGCTGTCCGTTTTCTTATTTATAATCGTTTTACCTAAAACCACCGCTGTTCGTATTCCGGTTGGTGTTTGGCTGGGGCGAGCTCTGCTGGGTTGTGGTTCCGGAATTATTTCTGAACCCTCCGCTGTTGGAATTGGAACCCGGATTGGAGTTGGAAGAATTATTCCTGAAGGTATTGTTTGAACTATTCGACGAGTTGTTTCTGAATCCTCCGTTGTTATTCTGGTTTTTCGGAGTACTGCTCTGCTGTGGGCTTCTGAATCCGCCGCTGCTTGATCGCTGGCCATTATCAGTTCTGCCGCTGTTTCTGAACCCTCCGTTGTTTCCGTTTCCTCTGAAACCGTTGTTGGGTCTTGCAGAAGCGGTTCCGCCATCGGATCTTCTTTCAACATAGACTTTTCTTCTCGTGTTGTTGTAGTTCTGATAGTAGTATGGGATTCCGTTATCATAGTAATAATTCATATTATTCCTGTAATAATATCCGTCATTTCCCCAATATCCTCCGCTACCGTAATATCCCTGCGGTGCGTAATAATATCCGTTATCATAATAAGGATCTCCGTATGCATTTGCATAAGGATCCGCGTACGCTGTACATGAAGCTAAACTTGCTATGGTGACAACGCTGAATGCTATTTTTAATAAATTTTTCATGACTTTCTCAAACTTTTTTTCTTAAACTTTTTTTCCAGGTGATAAAGCCCTGGATGGCCATTATAGTAAATACCAAATATTGAACCGAAGTGATTCCAAGACCTTTATAAATCATCATGGGAATGCAGATGAAATCCCCGATGATCCAGAAGATCCAGTTTTCGATGCGTCTTTTGGCCATGAACCACATGCCGACCAGAAATACGGAAGTGGTGACAACATCCAGCCAGTTTCCCCAGTCGAGATGATAAAGACCTAAAGTAACCCTATCCATCGAAAACTGATTATCGATATACGGTTTATAATAGTATACTCCACTTACTAAGATTAAACTTAATGCAAAAAGTAAAATCGCGTAACCCCATTCTTTTTTGGTGGCCCAGGTAACATCGACGTGAATATGGTCGTCTGAGCTCTTTGCCCACAGTATCCATCCGTAAATGCTCATGACAGTATAATATACATTGATCATGCAGTCTCCCAGTAAGCCGAAATTAAAGAGAATGTAAACATATAGAAGAGTGGAAATGATTCCTGTCGGGTAAACCCAGATATTTTTTTTAATAGAAAAATAAACACTTAAAATTCCGAATACGCTGGCAAAGGCTTCCAGGAAAATCTCAAATGTAGTGTAGGTTTCGTAGGGCTTTACGAAAAGATCGTATAAATTCATGACTTCAAAAATACTCAAAAATTAAGACAGTTTAAATGATTTAAATAATATGGAAATCAGTTTTTTATATTTCTTTATCTAAAATAAATGATGAAAATCTATTAATAAACGTTAAGGTTTGTAAAATTTTTATATTTTCGTAAATCTTTAATAAATAATAAAATATGTCTAAAATTTGGACCAAGAAACCGATGAGTGCTTTCGAAAATGATATGAAAAGCAGTCAGCTCAAAAGAGTACTCGGTAAATGGAGTCTTACAGCTATCGGGATCGGAGCTATTATTGGTGGGGGAATTTTCGTACTTACAGGTACCGGAGCTTACTACCATGCCGGACCCGCATTGGCTATTTCTTTTATCATTGCGGGAATTGCCTGTATTTTCGCAGCATTATGTTATTCTGAGTTTGCCTCCATACTTCCTGTAGAAGGGTCTGCCTATGCCTACGCCTACGGAACGGTAGGAGAGATCTTTGCCTGGATCATCGGGTGGGGACTTATCCTCGAATACGCAATGGGATCGATGACGGTGGCGGTTTCCTGGTCGGGATATTTTAATAAACTTTTGAAAATGTTCGGGATTCATCTTCCGGATTATCTTACTTCAGATCCTGCCAGTTATGCGGGAGAAGGTTTTTCTATGAATTTGCCGGCTTTTCTTATTGTTTTATTTGTGATCGGTATCCTGATCAAAGGAACAAAAGAAGCTGCCAAAACCAATAACCTTATTGTGATCATGAAAGTTTCTGCCGTTCTTTTTGTTATTATTGCAGGGGTTTTCTTTATCAATACTTCAAACTGGGATCCTTTTATTCCTGCACAGAAAATGGTAATGGAAGGAGATAAAATGAAAGAAGCCTATGGCATTCAGGGGATTGTGTCCGGAGCGGCTGCAATCTTTTTTGCTTATATAGGGTTTGATGCCGTATCTACCCAGGCGGGAGAAGCGATTAATCCTAAAAAAGACGTTCCTTTTGCGATTATCGTTTCGCTTTTGGTATGTACGTTTTTGTATATTTTAGTATCTCTTGTGCTTACAGGAATGATGCATTATTCAGATTTTGATCCGCAGGGTAAATATCCTGACGCAATCAAAGCACCCGTAGCCTACGCCTTTGAAATTGCAGGGCAGGGCTGGGCCGGATATATTATCACGATTGCAGCAACCGTAGGTCTGGTTTCCGTTTTAATGGTAATGATTATGGGACAGTCGAGAATTTTCTTGGGAATGTCTAAAGATGGCCTGATCCCTAAGTTATTCAGTGACGTACATCCCGTAAGGAAAACGCCTGCTAAAAGTTTAATGCTATTGGGAATCGTAATTGCAACCATCGCTGCTCTAACGCCGATCAGTAAGCTGGCAGACATGACAAGTTTCGGGACGCTTTTCGCTTTCACAATGGTGTGTGTAGCGGTTTGGATCCTTAGAAAAAAAGAACCTCATTTACCAAGAACATTCAAAGTACCGGCATTACCAGTGATTGCAACTTTGGGAATCTGCATCAACGTATACCTGATCTGGAACCTGAGCCACGAAGCAAAATACCTTTCCTTAGGATGGCTTGTACTGGGTGTTTTGATCTATTTCACCTACAGTCTTAAGAACAGTAAGCTTCATAAAGTTGGTTATGGCGAAACTTTCAAAGCAGAGCAGGAGCCTTTAGATAAACCTGATTTAGATTTATAATTAAAAATATATATCAACAAAAACCACAGCATGCTGTGGTTTTTATATTTTTGTGAATATGAAAAAAGCCTTATTATTTTTATTTCTATTTGTCGGTATTTCTGCATTTTCTCAAAAGATAGAAAGCTTTAAAAATATTTTAAACGATAAAATCAGCATCAGGGCATTAGAAATATACGACAATAAAGTCTGGTACAGCGGTACGGATTCGAAATTCGGCTTTGTGGATTTTAAAAATCCTGGAAATCAAAAGCAGATCAGATTATCTGAAAAGAAATTACAATTCAGGACGTTAGCACAGAATAAAAATGCTTTTTATGCTGTAAATATCGAGAGTCCTGCTGAGTTTTTCAGAGTAGATAAGAAGGATCTCAGTATACATAATATTTATACGGATACTTTAAAAACAGCCTTTTATGATACATTTGTTTTTGCAGATGAAGAAATGGGTTTAGCTTTGAGTGATCCCGACAAGGATCATAACATGAGATTGGAAATGCCACTGATCTCAGCCCATAGAATCTATGATTTTAATGAAACCAGGACAAAAGATAAAAAGGAGTTTGTAAAGTTTAATGAAGGAGAAGCGGCCTTTGCGGCAAGTAATACCAATATTGCGACTTATAAAACCCAATTCTGGATAGCCACAGGAGGAAAAGTGTCAAGAATCATAAAAGGTGATTTCGGATCCTTGGAATTAAGTATCTACAATACGCCTTTCATCCAGGGAGAATCTTCTCAAGGAATTTATTCCATCGATTTTTATGAAGATAAATTCGGGATTGCTGTCGGCGGAGATTACACCAGGCAGGAAGCCAATATCAACAATATCGCCACCACGAAAGACGGCGGCAAAACCTGGCAGATTCAGGCATCAGGGAAAAATGCGGGCTATATGACCTGTGTAAAGATAAAGCCTGGTTCCAAAGGAAAAGAGATCATTTCTGTGGGAGATCAACACATCAGCTATTCCTCAGACTTCGGGAAAACCTGGAAGAAAATTTCGGATGAAAAAGGTTTTTATGTATGCAGGTGGATTGATGGAAATACCGTTGTATTCGCAGGCAAGGACAAGATTTCTTTAATGAAGTTAAGCTTTAAATAAAAGAATATCCTCGAACGAAGAGAAATTCGCTATGCCAATGAAATTTAACGGAAAAATCAAAAGCAATTGGATTGATTTAAATTTGCACAAAACAGGCTAATATATTTCATGGTTAAAAATTCATCAGTTATGCGTAATTTTGTATTATGAAACTTGATGCAAGTTCATTAAAATTTTAAATCAATAATGAATTCTTTAATAGATAAATATAATATTCCCGGTCCGCGTTACACCTCTTATCCTACCGTTCCGTATTGGGATGAAAGCAGTTTTTCTCCCGAACGGTGGAAGCAGAGTGTAATCCGAACGTTTAAGGAATCCAATGCAGAGGAAGGAATCTCCATTTATATCCATTTGCCTTTTTGTGAGGCGCTCTGTACGTTTTGTGCCTGTCATAAACGGATTACCAAGCAGCACAGTGTAGAAATTCCCTATCTGGAAAGTGTTTTGAAAGAATGGCAGCTTTATCTTAATCTGTTTAACGAAAAGCCGAAACTGAAGGAACTACACCTTGGAGGAGGGACCCCGACTTTCTTTTCGCCACAGAATCTTAAAACCTTACTGGAAGGTATTTTCGAAACGGTTGATATTGCCGGAGATCAGGAGTTTTCTTTTGAAGGACATCCCAATAATACGACGAGGGAACATCTTCAGACCTTATATGATCTTGGATTCAGAAGAGTAAGCTTCGGCGTGCAGGATTATGATTTAAAAGTTCAGAAAGCCATCAACAGGATTCAGCCTTTCGAAAATGTAAAGCAGGTGACCGAATGGGCCAGGGAAATCGGGTACAGAGGCATCAGCCATGATCTCGTGTTTGGTCTTCCGCACCAGACCTGGGAAGCGATGGAATATACCATCCGCAAAACGATGGAACTGAAGCCCGACAGGCTGGCTTTTTATTCTTATGCCCACGTCCCTTGGGTAAAAGGGGTCGGGCAGAGAGGTTTTGATGAAAACGACCTTCCGAGCGGCGAAGAAAAACGAAGACTGTATGAAGATGGTAAAAAATTACTTGAAGATCTGGGATATATCGAAGTCGGGATGGATCATTTCTCGCTTGCGCATGACGATCTCTACCAGTCTCTGATTCAGAAGAAGCTGCATAGGAATTTTATGGGCTATACATCCAGCAAAACCCAGCTGATGGTCGGCCTGGGGATGTCTGCTATTTCAGATTCCTGGTATGCTTTTGCCCAGAATGTAAAAACGGTGGAAGAATACCAGAAAATCGTCGAAGAAGGGGAGATTCCGGTGGTGAAAGGCCATATCCTTAATGAAGAAGACCTTCTGGTACGAAGACATATTCTTAATCTGATGTGTCAGCTGGAAACCACTTTCGATCTCAATAACGCATTTCCTGAATTGCAGAATGCCTTTGAGATGTTAAAAGAAATGGAAAAGGACGAACTGGTTGAAATTCATGACAGCCGGATCAGCATAACGGAGAAGGGAAGAGCCTTTACCAGGAATGTGGCGATGGTATTCGACCTTAGAATGATGAGAAACAAACCCGAAACAAGGATTTTCTCCATGACCATCTAATATAAACAACATTAAAAAATAGGCTTAAAATGTTTCTGTCCGAATCCTCAGGCAGAAGCATTTTTTTTTAAACTGGCGCGTCCGGAAATGATCATCCGCATCAATCTCAAAATTTATCAAGGTAATTTCGGAAAATCATCAAGGTAATTTCTGTAAATCATCAAGATAATTTCTGTAAATCATCAAGATAATTTTGGAAACTCATCAAGGTAATTTCGGAAAGTTATCAAGATAATTTCGGAAAGTTATCAAGGTAATTTCAGAAAATCATCAAGATGAATTTTTAAAGTCATTCGGATTAAGTTTTAAAGCAAAATTAAACTCCGGCTGAAATACCGGAGCTTAAAGGATTATGGATGTTGATTTGTTTATTTAATGATGAGCTTTTTACTGTAAGCTTTCTGATTTCCGGAATTGAGGTTGATGAAATAAACGCCGCTCGGAATCCCAGAAATATTGATCCCGTTGTCGCTTTCAATTTTTGCCTGTTCCAGAACTTTTCTTCCTTCGGTATTTACAATTTCCACCGTTGTATTTTTATCCTTTATTCCTTCAATAAAAACTCTTTTAGAGGCAGGATTAGGATAAATCTTTATCGGAGATGATAGCTCGCTGTCGTTCGTTGCCAGTGAAGAGGTCGTCACCCTGAATATCTTACCGTTATTCACTGCTGCTACGAAAAGCTCATTCTGATTGTTGATTCCGAAAGTGGCAAAGTTGTTTCCGGAAAAAGCAGGGGTCCAGGTAATAGAGTCGTCGTTATTAAGGATCCCGATCTGGGTAGAGCAATAGTCGGCAAAGATGTATTTTCCCTGCAGAGCGGGATATTGCGTTCCCCGGTACACATATCCTCCGGTGATGGAACATTTTCCACCCGAATGATCGTAGGCGGCTACCGGGAACGTCATGGTAGACTGTGCCGCACAGCCCGATGTATTGTACGAGTCATTCCCTTCGTAGCATCTCCATCCGTAATTGATTCCGGCCTGTGTCAAGGGCATTCCGTTGATCTCCTCGATCTGTCCCTGGCCCACATCCGCAATCATGACATTTCCCGAAACCGTGTCGAAATTGAATTTCCAGGCATTTCTCAGACCGTAAGCCCAGATCTCGTCGGCTCCGTCGGCACCTACAAAAGGATTGTCAGGCGGTATATTGTACGGCCCTGTGGAGTTGATATCGAGTCTCAGCATCTTTCCCAGGAGAGAATTTTTATTTTGGGCATTATTGTTGGGATCTCCACCGCTTCCTCCGTCTCCTGTTACGATCCAAAGATATCCGTCAGGTGCAAAATGAATGCTTCCTCCATTATGGTTGGCAAAAGGTTTGGGCTGATTTAAAATAATTTTTTCAGTGGCCGCATCGGCAACATCCGCATTGGAGCTTCGGGTATACCTTGCAACAGTAATATTTCCGCTGGTATCGTTATAATACACAAAAAAATACCCATTGGTAGCATATTGCGGATGAAAGGCAAGTCCCAGCAGGCCTCTTTCGCCGCCGTAGGTGATCTTTGAGCTGATATTCAGGAAATTTGTGGCGTTGACCGTTCCGTTCGGCTGCACGATTTTGATGATTCCGTTTTGCTGAACGACAAACATTCTGCTGTCATTGGCATTCACGATTTCCACAGGAGCCGTGAATCCCGTTGCAAATTCTTCAAGGTTAATGCTTTGCGCATTAAACAAGGTTGCAGAAAGAAGGCCTGCACAAAAAAGTAGATTTTTCATAATATTTTGATATTTAATGTATTAAATCAGAATGAAAATTTCGTACCATTAAATCATTACAAAATTCATTACAATACCACGAAAAAATTATTAAATCTTAAATAAAAATAAGATTGCCGATATATCTGAAAATAAATGATTTCTGTTGTTAAAAATTCCTAAAATTGAAGAAAATGATTATATTTGCCGACTTAATTTAACGTAGTTATAACAAAATGCAAGGAAAAGGACTTATTACAATTGTTGCTATTGTACTAGGGTTGATTTGCTTAAATGAGCTATTACCAACATGGTACGCCAGCAAAATTGAAAAGCAGGCGACTGCTATTGCAGGAGACAATCAGGAGAAGTATAACAAAGAAATCGCAAGACTTTCTAAGGATACACTGAATCTTGGATTCACAAAACTTTATTACACCAAAGCCAGAGACAAGGAAATGAAGCTTGGTCTAGACCTTAAAGGCGGGATCAACGTTCTTTTGGAGATCAACCAGAGAGACCTGGTAAACGATCTTACCAATTATTCCACCAACCCTGTTCTTATTGAGGCTTTGAACAAAACCGATGAAGTTCAGAAGAATTCCACAAAACCTTACATCGACAATTTCTTTGAGCAGTTCGATGCAATCAACAAGGCAAAAGGCACCAACCTGAAGCTGGCCGATCCGGAAATCTTCGGAAATACCGCGCTTACCGAGGTGAAGTACAACACGCCTGATGAGCAGGTAAAAAGTATTGTAAAAAGAAAAATCGATGCTTCTGTAGGAACTGCCTATGAAGTAATCAGAACCAGGATCGACAAAATGGGTGCTGTGCAGCCAAACGTTCAGAGAGTGCCGGGTACGGCAAGAATCTCAGTGGAAATGCCGGGGATGAAGGACATCGATAAAGTGAAAAAGATGCTTCAGACTTCTGCAAAACTTCAGTTCTGGGAAGTACAGCAGGTTCCTGAAATAGCGCCTTATTTCCAAAGCTTAACCGCAGCTGTTGCTGCAAAAGGTGATTCCATGGGGGTTGCGAAAACAACCAACTTCATGAACCTTTTACATATTGATAAACTGAGAACCAATGGTGTTGCCAATGTGAAGCTGTCTGATACCGCCGCTGTTAATAAAATTTTAAACAGCAAAGTAGCACAGTCTTTACGTCCGGCCAACATTAAATATACCCAATTCATGTGGGGATACAAGCCTGAAGCAACCGACGCGGAAAGCCTTGTATTGTACGCTATCAGAGGAAATATCAACCAAAAAGCCCCTGTAGACGGTGCCGTTGAAACAGCAAGCATCGGCTATGATGAACTGAGCAGAATAGTGGTAGACATGCAGATGGATTCCAAAGGAGCCAAAGAATGGAAAACCCTGACGGAGAAAAACGTAGGAAAACCAGTTGCTGTAACCCTTGATAACAGAGTGTATACTGCACCGAATGTGGTGGGTGCTATCCCTAACGGTAGAACGCAGATCTCAGGAAACTTCTCTCAGGAAGAAGCCAAAGAACTGGTAGATGTATTGGGAGCAGGAAAATTACCGGCCGGTGCCAAAGTAGTTCAGGCTACGGTAGTAGGACCTTCATTGGGTCAGGAATCGATCAACGCCGGGATGATCTCATTCGGTATCGCATTCCTTCTGATTATCGTTTATATCATTTTCTATTACGGAGGAGCGGGTGTTTATGCAGTGATTGCCATGATCATCAACTTATTCTATATTTTCGGAATTATGGATTCCGTGGATGCTACCCTTACACTTCCGGGGATCGCGGGTATCGTACTGACTATGGCCATGGCGGTGGATACCAACGTTATTATCTATGAAAGAACAAAAGAAGAACTTTTCGCCGGCAAAAGCATTCTGGAAGCCTATAAAGACGGTTTCAAACATGCATTGAACGCGATTGTCGACGGTCACTTGACGACATTGCTTACCGCAGGGGTACTTTTCCTTTTCGGAACAGGACCGATCAAAGGTTTCGCCTTAACACTGGGAATCGGTATCCTGATGACTTTCTTCACTTCGGTACTGATCTCAAGGGTCATGATCTTCTCAAGACTTAATAAAGGAAAACACCTTTCCGTATGGACTGGGGCAACGAAAAATCTTTTCAGAAATACCTGGATCGATTTTATCGGGAAAAGAAAATATGCATACATCGTTTCCGGGATCTTAACGGTAATTTCTATCGCATCGATTGCCATCCACGGATTCAAATACGGGATCGACTTTACCGGTGGTAGAAACTATATCGTAAGATTCGATAAACCGGTCAATGCTGAAGATGTTGAAGCCAATCTTGTGAAAATGTTCCAGACTGAAGACGGTAAGAACTCTTCTGTGGAAGCGAAAACATTCGGGAACGACAAGCAGCTGAAAATTTCTACGGATTACCTGATCGATGACGAATCGCTGAAAGCAGATCAGACGGTTGAGAAAAAGCTTTACGAAGGCCTGAAATCAAGCTTACCGGCCAATATGACAATGAATGCATTTAAATCTGCTGACAAAGACCATGCGGGAATTATTTCTTCCGAAAAAGTAGGTCCTACGGTGGCTGATGATATTCAGAAGCATGGTATTCTTGCGGTTGTTGCAGCTTTGGCAGGTATCTTTATCTATATCCTTGTGCGATTCAGAAAGTGGCAGTTTTCACTTGGGGCTGTTGCAGCATTATTCCACGATGCGGTTATTATTTTAGGAACGTATTCGTTACTTCACAAATACATGCCGTTCAATATGGAGATCAACCAGGATTTTGTGGCGGCGATCCTTACCGTATTAGGATATTCAATCAACGATACCGTAATCATCTTCGACAGAATCAGGGAATACTTAAGAGAGAAGAAGTCTTTAACCCTTGCCGGATTATTTGATGATTCTATTTCAAGTACGTTGGGTAGAACTTTCAACACGTCATTTACAACGATCCTTGTGATTTTAGCGATCTTCATTTTCGGTGGGGATAACTTAAGAGGATTTATGTTTGCGATGTTGATCGGTATCGGATTTGGTACGTACTCATCGATCTTTATTGCATCGGCGATCGCTTACGACTTCCTGAAAACAGGTAAGGAGGAAGAAGTTCACGGTAAGTCGACTTCAGATAAGGAAGTCCTTGCTTCAAAATAAAGTTTACTACAATAAATAAGAGAAAGCCTTTCATTAATGAGAGGCTTTTTTAGTTTATAAAGTTTAATGGTAGTTTAATGCTTTTTTTCTCCGCTTTTAATTTTTTCTTCGTTTTTTTGCCAATGGTCGGTTCCGTATGGTTCAATGATGAATTTTTCCATTATCATTAATAATTGACTCCCTTAGCAAAATTGCCAATTGACAATTCAAACTAATCTCCGATTTCACTATTTTTGCAACATTATGGAAAACTCAAGAAAGAAAGCCGCGATGAGCTTTATATTCATTACTCTGTTAATCGATATTACAGGATGGGGAATCATCATTCCGGTAGTTCCCAAACTGATAGAGGAGCTTATCCACAGCGATATCAGTGAAGCCGCAAAATATGGCGGATGGCTTGGGTTTGCCTATGCTTTTACGCAATTTATTTTTTCTCCGGTGGTCGGGAATCTGAGTGACAAGTTCGGGAGAAGACCGATTATACTGATTTCACTGTTCGGATTTGCGATAGATTACATTTTGCTGGCTTTGGCACCGACAATACTATGGCTGTTTATCGGAAGGGTTATCGCCGGGATCACCGGAGCAAGTGTGACCACCGCAAGTGCTTACATCGCCGATATTTCAACGGATGAAGACCGTGCGAAGAATTTCGGACTGATCGGTGCTGCTTTCGGACTTGGATTTATCATCGGACCTGTCGTAGGCGGTCTCTTAGGGCATTATGGAGCGCGTGTTCCGTTTTATGCTGCCGCTGTACTGTGTTTGCTGAATTTCCTGTATGGATATTTCATCCTTCCCGAAAGTTTAGATAAAGATAAAAGAAGGGAATTCAGCTGGAAGAGAGCAAATCCTATTGGCTCTTTTAAGTTCCTGGGAAAGCATCCTGAAATTTCCGGATTGATTGTTTCTTTAATACTAATTTATATCGCGGGACATGCTGTTCAGAGCAACTGGAGCTTTTTTACCATGTATAAATTCAACTGGACCGAAAGAATGGTCGGAATCTCTCTAGGGGTTGTGGGCTTGCTGGTAGGTCTTGTCCAGGGCGGGCTCATCAGATATACCACGCCTAAACTTGGTGAACAGAAAAGTATTTATTACGGACTTACGCTGTATGCAATTGGAATGTTATTATTTGCTTTTGCAACCGAAGGGTGGATGATGTTTGTCTTTTTAGTGCCTTACTGCCTCGGGGGAATCTGCGGTCCGGCTCTTCAGTCGGTGATCACGAAAAGTGTGCCTTCTAATGAGCAGGGCGCATTGCAGGGCGCACTGACCAGCCTTATGAGCGCTACATCGATCATCGGCCCGCCCATGATGACGAATTTGTTTTACTTTTTCACCCATGATAAGGCTCCGTTCAGATTTTCAGGGGCGCCCTTCTTTTTGGCTTTCATTTTAATGGCCGTAAGCGTAATCATTACGTATTTGAATTTCAGTAAGAAAAAAATCAATACCAAAGAAATTTAAGAACCCGTCCGGAAGCTTAATATTTTATTAAAACTAAATATTAAGTATTCAGATTCACATATCTTTTGTAATTTTGTGCTATGGAACTAAGCATTGGAGAAATGGCGCTGATTGCTGTGGCAATCGTAGTATTATTCGGACCGGATAAACTTCCTCAAATTGCCCGCGATCTGGGTGCAGGGGTAAGGAAAATGCGTGGGGCAGTGGAAGACATCAAAACGGAAATTATGAAAGAGACGGATAATCCTGTTTCTGAGATCAAACGTGAGATTGAAAAAGTAAAAGATGCTGCAAAGGATTTTAATCCGATGAAAGATGTTCAGGAGAATATTCTTACCGATCCCAAGACTTCAGAAGAACTTCCAAAACCCAAGCCTTCTTCAGAGGATGAAACCTACGAAGGCCCTGTAAGCAGATAATATGGAGGAAATTATTCAGGAAGACAAGAAACTTTTTCTGTTTCTCAACAATTTGGGAGACTCATCTTTCGATCAGTTCTGGATGCTGATTTCAAGTACCTGGATCTGGGTTCCGCTTTACATTATTTTCCTTTATTTCTTATTTAAAAATTACAAACTAAGATCATTAGTTTTTATTCTGATATTTGTTGCAATCGGTGTGACGGTTTCTGATCAGGTCGCCGGCATCTTCAAACATGGCGTAGAACGGTTAAGGCCTTGTCATGATCCATCTTTAGAGCATTACATGAGGATTGTAAAATGTGGCGGACAGTTCGGGTTTTATTCTGCCCATGCTTCCAATACATTCTTTTTGGCAACTTATTTAAGTATTTTGTTAAAAAAGAAGCTTAAATGGTTTCCTTATGTTATATTTGTGTGGGCGGCAGTAGTATCTTACAGCCGTATATATTTAGGAGTGCATTTCCCGGTAGATATTTTGGTGGGGGCGTTTGTTGGAACTTTATTGGGGGTGATATTTGCTGCACTCGCAAAAAAAGTAATCAACAAACAGAATATAACCTCATGAAAAAACATTTACTCTTTTTAAGCTTAGTGCTTGCAACATCGTCTCTGAATGCCCAGGATAAAAAAAATGCCGAAGAATGCTTTCAGAAAGCAGACTATAAGTGTGCTGAAGAAGAATATTCAAAACTTGTGCAGACCGAGAAAATCCAGAAATTAAAATCCGAATATTATAATTACCTCGGAACTTCCCAAAGAAGACTGGGCAAGACAAATTCTGCCTTCAAATCTTACGAATCGGCGCTGAAAGCCAATCCCATGTCTGCTGCCGTATATGCAAATTTAGGCTCTATTCACGGCCAGAAAGGGAATAAACAGGCTGCGCTGGAATACCTTAATCAAGGGCTGAAACTGGAGCCGGAGAATGCCGATATGTATCTTACGCGGGCTAAGGTCTATGAAAATTTGGGTAAAAAAGATTTAGCCGCCAAAGACCTGAGCCAGATCCTAAGTTTTGCTCCGGATAATATTTATGCCAGAACGGGATTGGCGAATCTAAAAAAGAACAGCGGTGATCTGGAAGGCGCCCTTAAAGATTACAATCAGCTGATTTCCGAAAAACCGGAATCTCTCCTGTACACCGGAAGGGGAGATGTTTATTTTAAATTAAAGAAAAACAAAGAGGCTCTTGCTGATGTCAACAAAGCCATTTCCATAGATCCTAAATTTTCCCAGGCGCACGTCAATAAGGCGCTGATCTTATTTGAAACCGCAAAGCCGAAAGAAGCCTGCGCAAGTCTTGATAAGGCGGTAAGCTTAGGGTATGAAAAACCTCTGCTGCTGGAATATTATTCTAAATGTGAGATCAGGAAATAACCTAATCGTTATGATAAGGTTTGCCCTGTAAAATCTGGTCTGCACGATACAGTTGTTCCACGATGAAAAGTCGGATCATCTGGTGGGTAAAAGTCATTTTTGAAAGTGAGATTTTTTCATTTGCCCTGGCGTAGATCTCATCTGAAAATCCATAGGCACCGCCAATCAGAAGATGAATTTTTTTTACGGAAGAATTCATCCATGTATCAATTTTCTGTGAAAATTCACGGCTGGTAAACTGTTTTCCTTTTTCATCAAGAATCATGACGAGATCGGTTTTATCGATGGTATTCATAAACAGTTTGGCCTCTTCCTTCTTCAGCAGATCGGGAGACAGATTTCTTGCATTTTTCACATCAGGAATTTCTGTAATTTCAAAATTCCAGTGTTTTGGAAGTCTTTTTAAATAGTAATTAATTAAAGAAGTTATCTCCTTATCATCCGTTTTTCCGATACAAAGCAAGTTAATCTGCATTTTTTTTCTTAAATTATACTTCAAAGATATTCATAAATAAAGAAAAGTCATCATCACATAGTTCCACTGTTCAAGCAAAGTCTAAAAAAAGTATTATTTTTGTACCACACCAGACCGATGAAAGTAATAAATCTGCCTTTTTTATGTTTCTTTTTTCCGTTAATTTCTTTCGCACAGGAAAGTAATGATGAAAAGGCTGATCAATATCTGCAGGAAGACCGCCACAAAATTGCGGTAGTTGGCGGATTGAGCTATCTTCACAATTCGTTTGGTTTGCTTTACGAAGGCAAAGTATTCCGTTTAAGGCCTAATGATGCTTTTTATACTGAGTTTTTTCTAAGATACCGATGGCTTGATATCAGTTTTTCCTTTGCACCGAAGTTTACCCATATCAATAACGATGATCCAGAAAAAGGGGAATCAAAATATTTCAACTTCGGATTTACTTTCTTCCTTACCGAAAAGATCAGGCAGTATCTCTATTTCAGCCAGGTCAAAGGACTGTATTTCCAGGATACAAAAGAATTTATGAAGGCTTTTTATGGCAATGATTATAATGAAGAAGGGTACCTGCAGTTTCCGGATGCGAAATACCGTTCTTTTAAAGGAGAGACAACATACCTTTGGATGGGAAATAAAACAGATTACAGAAGCTTTAATAACATGACGTATCAGCCATTAAAAGATGTTTTTGTGGTGAGTACAGGTCTTTTTTATCAGTACAATATTCTGAACAATACCAACAAAACGGTTTACCAGGGCGAGACTTTTATATTGAATGATGATTCTCCTTCCAAGGATCTTAGGATTGCTTTAAGATCGGGTGGCGGTGTTCAAAAGAAGATTTATAATAATTGGTACGCGATTGTAGAAGCTTACCCGGAATTTTATTATGCACAGCTGATGGATGAGAATTTCCATGAATATAATGTGGGTCTTTTTTCAAACGCGAGAATAGGTTATGACAACGGAAAATGGTTTTTCGGCGGCGGTGCACAGGTGAACTGGATCAACAGTTCCAACGAAAATTTTTACTCCACCACGCAATGGCTGTTCAGGGCAGGAATTGGTTTTCGTTTTAATTCTCCTACATTTGTAAACAGAAACTTTGACAAAATAGATAATATTTTAAAATAATATGGGACTGAAACTTCCGAAATTTTTAGTAAAAGTTCACGATTTTTTTGATGACATCCATATTCCTCTTTTGGGAATATCGGTTTGGCAGATGTTTCAGATTTATATCAGGGGGATTTTTAAAGATAAAATCGGCAGGAAAGCAGCCGCCATATCATGGAGCTTTACGATCAGTTTATTTCCGTTTATTCTTTTTATACTCTCTGTAATTCCCTATATGCCTCATTATGAGAAGCTTCATTTTTACATATTTGATGTTCTGATGCATAATGTTTTCCCGTCCAATATGGAAGGAGATGTACGGAATTATATTGAAGAAAGCATTATTCCCAACATGAAGGGAATCAGTAATTTAACCATTGTTCTGGCTTTGGTATTCGCGACAAACGGGACGTTTTCCCTGATCAACGGATTCAATGAAAACACGAAGGAAAAAATGAGTGATGTCAAAGAGTTTATTCTGTCCTTTTTCATTACCATCGGCTTTGTGCTGATTGTTTTTCTTGCGCTTTTCGGAATATATTATTCTGAAATTGTGCTGAAGCAGTTTACTCCGGTTTATGATGTTTCGTGGCTGGTAGATAATCTTTCGAAGATCATTGGTTTTGTTTCTTTTCCTCTGTTTTATTTCATCCTTTTGACGCTCTTTTACTGGCTGGGAACGGTGAGGATTACCAGATTCAGACAAGCTATACCGGGAGCGATTCTTACAACGGTTCTGTTTGTGGTGACCACTTATTTTTTCGCGTTATACGTTAAAAATATTGCCCGTTACAATGTGCTCTACGGCTCCATAGGAAGTATGATTCTTCTGATGGTTTGGGTTAATGTGAATGTCTACCTTCTCCTTTTTGGAAATGAACTGAATATGGCGATCAGAAAGGTGAGAATGGAAAAACTGTTGTCCGACGAACTGAAACGGTCCAGAAGTCAGAATCCTGATCCTGAAAAGCAATAAATATTAAATGATATTGCTTTCTTCCTCTTCTTCAGAATAGCTTTTGCCTGAGCTTAATTTTAAGATCAGATATCCTGAAACACCAGCGAGAAAAGAAGCTATTAAGATGGCAAATTTTGCCTCATTCTGAATTTCAATTTCATTTTTAAAAGAGAGAAGTGCTATGAAAATCGACATGGTGAAACCGATACCCGCAAGAAAACCCACCCCCAGCATCTGTTTCCACGAACTGTTCTGAGGAAGCGAACTTAATTTTAATTTTATCGCAATTAAAGAAAATAAGTTGATTCCGATCAGTTTTCCTAACACAAGTCCGCAGATAATTCCCAAGCCTAAGGTGCTGGTAAGACCGGAAACCATCTCATTGTTAAAAGTAATATTGGTATTGGTAAGCGCAAATATAGGCATGATTAAAAATCCTACCGGAAAATGAAGCTGATGCTCAAGTTTTTCCAGAGGAGAGATTTCCGTATCTGAAATATTCGTCGGAATGGAAAATGCCAGTAAAACTCCCGCAATCGTCGCATGGATCCCCGAATGATGAAGGAAATACCATAAACATATTCCCGGAATAAGATAAAAAATAATTTTGGTAACCTTTAAAAAGTTTAAAGCAAATAATAAAACGGTTACCCCCAAAGAAAGCAATAGGTACATCCAGTGGATTTGCTCGGTATAAAATATGGCAATAACCAAAATAGCACCCAGATCATCTACAATCGCCAGAGCGGCTAAAAATATTTTAATGGAGTTTGGTACTTTTTTTCCCAACAGTGAAATAATGGCCAGCGAAAAAGCGATATCCGTCGCCATAGGAATTCCCCAGCCATTGCCATACGTTGTCCCTGAATTGAAAAAGGTATAAATGACAGCCGGAACAATCATTCCGCCGACAGCAGCAAAAATAGGAAGCGAGGCATTTTTGAAAGATGAAAGCTCACCTTCTATTATTTCCCTTTTGATCTCGAGCCCTACCAAAAGGAAGAAGACAGCCATGAGCCCGTCGTTGATCCATATACTGACCGGATATTTCAGTCCTAGTATGTCGGTTCCGGTTTCCTGGTCCAAAACTCTCTGGAAGGATTCCGCCAGAGAAGAATTGGCTATGACTAATGAAATTAATACGCAGAAAATCAGAATAATTCCCGAAGCCTGGTTGCTGCTGAAAAACTTTTTAAAGTACTTTGTAAGATTCATAATTAAGACTGTAACCTTCTTACTTTCGAAATGCCATCAATGTCATTAAGCTTTTTAAAGGTTTGTTCGAGCTGACTTTTATTTTTGACCTCAAGATTAATCGTTCCCGTAAAAATACCGTCATTGGATTCAATCGACATGCTTTTCATATCCATTCCCATGGCACCACTGATTACGGTGGTTATATCATTGATCATTCCCATCCTGTCGAGTCCTTCAATCTCAATTTTCACCCTGTTCTTAAAGCTTTCTGCGTTAACCCATTTGGCAGGAATGACCCTGTAATCGTACTGGGCACGAAGGTTGATCGCATTCGGGCAATTGTCACTGTGAACTTTTATTCCGTCTGAGATCGTAATGAATCCGAAGATTTTGTCTCCCGGAATTACAGTACAGCACTTGGCGTACGTGTAATTAAGTTTTTCTTCGTCCTTACCGAAGACGATCATATCAAGATTCTGCTCTTTGGGCTCTACAAAAGCAGTATTCTTAGAAGGAGACTTCCTGAACCTTGAAAGCAGGTTGTTGAATACATTTTTACTTTCAATGTATTTTCTTAAGCTGCTCGCATCCAGTTCGTTACTTTGGAATTTAAGGAAAAGCTCCTGGGAAGATTTGAGATGAAAAAATTTCTGAAGCTTGTTTACTTCATCATCATTGAAATTAATCTTAGCATGACGGAGTTTTCGCTGAAGAATCTCTTTTCCATCTTCTACCAGCTGATTTTTTTGTGAATTTAAATAACTCTTGATTTTCGATTTGGCCTTGGAAGTCACCACGAATTCCAGCCAGTCGGATTTTGGTTTCTGATTCTGAGAAGAAAGGATGTCTACCTGATCACCGTTCTGCAAAACATACGAAATCGGCACCAGTTTCCCATTGATTTTTGCGCCTAAACATTTCATTCCCAGATCAGAGTGTACGGAAAATGCAAAGTCAAGAGCGGTCGCATTGGTCGGAAGAATTTTAATTTCGCCTTTTGGGGTAAATACGAAGACTTCTTTTGAATACAGGTTCAGCTTAATATTATCCAGAAGCTCCGAAGTAGAAAGATTCTGCTGCTGTTCAAGCACTTCGCGGATTTCCGTCACCCAGTTTTCAAAATTCCGGTCTTCGGAACTTTGCTTGTAGCCTTCCTTGTATTTATAATGTGCTGCAACTCCTTTTTCGGCAATCTCATCCATTCTCTCGGAACGGATCTGTACCTCAATCCATTTTTTATCAGGTCCCAAAACCGTTAAATGCAAACTTTCGTATCCTGTGGAACGCGGCTGTGTGATCCAGTCACGCATTCTCGACGGATTACTGTGGTATACATCCGTTACGATCGAATAAATTTTCCAGGCCAGAAATTTCTCGTTCTTGGCATCTGATTTATAGATGATTCTGATCGCATAATTGTCATAAACTTCTTCAAAAGAAACCCCCTGTTTCAGCATTTTCCTGTAAATGGAAGAAATGGCTTTGGCGCGGCCTTTTATTTTAAAGTTTAAACCTTCTTCATGCAGCTTTTCAGAAACTTCCGTTTTAAATTCTTCGATATATCTTTCACGGCTTTCTTTGGCGAGCTCCAGTTTTTGCGTTATTTCCGTATAGACATCCGGATTATTATACTTTAAAGATAAATCTTCCAGCTCGGATTTTATATTGTACAGACCCAGACGGTGCGCCATGGGAGCGTAAATATACACGGTTTCGGAAGCAATTTTTTTCTGCTTGTCAGGAGCCATGCTTTCCAGCGTACGCATATTGTGGAGGCGGTCTGCAATCTTAATCAGGATCACCCTGAAGTCTTCTGAAAGGGTGAGCAGGAGTTTTCTGTAATTTTCTGACTGAACCGAGATATTCTGGTGGTTCATGATGGAAATCTTGGTAAGTCCGTTGACAATATTGGCAATTTTTTCACCAAAGATTTTCTTAAGATCTTCGTAGGTATAATCAGAATCTTCGATCACATCATGCAAAAGGGCACAGGCGATCGACGTCGCACCCAACCCGATTTCCGTAGCTACAATTTTGGCCACCGCAATGGGATGGTAAATGTACGGTTCACCAGATTTTCTTCGCTGATCTTTATGTGCATCCAATGCAATATCGAATGCTTTTCGGATAAGTTTGTTATTTTCCTCATCCAAAGTTCTGTATGTGTTAGAAATCAGATCCTTATACCGGGCTAAGATTTCTTTGTTTTCTTGTTCTAAGTCGTAACTCATTCGTGCTAATCCCTTATTTAGACGAAAATACGAAAATTTTCGCACTTTTCAAACACGAAAAAATCCGTAGACAATCTACGGATTCCGGTTATTAATTCTTATCATTTGTTTTAAAACTTGACTTCAGAGTCCATTCCGCTGGTAGAACCTTTGATTCTTACGTCGGGGCTGTTGTGGATTTCCGCTTTATTGGTGATGGTTATATAGTTTCTTATATCTTTATAATTAGCTTCTTCAAGGCTCATATTTTCTAACAGATACGTTTTTAAGGCTGTGTTCTTGTTAAAAACGTCCCGGGCATTGGCTATCTGATCATCCTTTACTTCCACGGTTACAAAGTAAGGTGAAGATTGACTTCTTTCATTCAGATAGACAATATAATCTGAATTTTCGAAACCGGAATTTTCAAGATCTGCTTCCAGCTTTTTGTAATCGCTCTGGTGTTCAAATAATCCAGCTAATATATTTGACATAGCAATAGTTTTTTAATTTGTCTAAAGGTACTGAAATTTATTTAAATATTGAATAATTTTTAAAGAAATGGTGTGTTTATTATTTTATCTATATTAAAATTAATTTTTATCTAAAATATCTATTATGTGAAATAAAAAAGAACGGAAGGAAATTCCGCTCTTTAGGGTTAAACTCTGTCATTCTTTATTTCCTCTACTATTTCAGGATTTAAAAGGGTCGTGATGTCTCCAAAATTGCTGAAATCGCCTTCTGCAATCTTCCGCAAAATCCTTCGCATAATCTTTCCTGAACGCGTCTTAGGCAATCCTGAGACAAATTGAATTTTGTCGAGCTTTGCAATCGGGCCGATCTGTTCGGAAATAAGCTGGTTGATCTCCTTTTTAAGATTGTCTCTCTGCCTGCTTTCTCCGGTTTCCTTTAAAACCACGTAACCGTACAATGCATTTCCCTTAATATCGTGGGGGTAACCTACAATCGCAGACTCTGCGACCGCCGGGTGCTGATTGATGCTGTCTTCGATCGGTGCTGTTCCCAGGTTGTGCCCCGATACGATGATGACGTCATCCACACGGCCGGTAATTCTGTAGTAGCCGACCTCATCACGCAAGGCGCCGTCTCCCGTAAAATATTTACCGGGAAAAGCAGTGAAATACGTTTCTTTATACCGCTGGTGATCTCCCCAGATAGTCCTCGCAATTCCAGGCCATGGAAAGCGGATGCAGAGATTCCCGGTAACCTGGTTGCCCAGGATTTCGTTTCGTTTGTCGTCCATCAAAACCGGCTGTATTCCCGGTAGCGGCAATGTGGCGTAAGTAGGTTTGGTAGGCGTTACAAAGGGGAGGGGAGAAATCATTATTCCGCCGGTTTCCGTCTGCCACCATGTATCCACGATCGGGCATTTTTTCTTCCCCACGTGATCGTTGAACCAGTGCCATGCTTCTTCATTGATAGGCTCACCTACAGATCCGATGACCTTTAAAGTGCTCAGATCGTGCTTATCAACCCATTCCACGCTCTCTTTTGCGAGTGATCGGATAGCCGTAGGAGCGGTATAGAACTGTGTAACTTTATGCTTTTCAATTACTTCCCAGAATCTGTCCGGTTGAGGATAGGTAGGCACACCTTCAAAAATAACGGTGGTCGCACCATTCAGAAGCGGTCCGTACAGAATGTATGAATGTCCTGTGATCCATCCGATATCCGCGGTACACCAGTAAATATCATTTTCCTTATAATTAAATACATTTTTAAACGTGTAAGCAGTATACACCATGTATCCTGCGCAGGTGTGAAGCATTCCTTTAGGTTTTCCTGTAGAGCCGGAAGTATATAGAATGAAAAGCGGATCTTCTGCATCCATAATTACACTCACAAAATCGGGAGAAGCTTGTTCGTAAAGATCTTCCATCCAGAAATCTCTGTGCTCCTTCATTTTAATCTCATTCTGTGTTCTTTTTACCACCAGCACTTTTTCAACACTTGGCGTTTTTTCAAGGGCTTCGTCAACGATACTTTTTAAATCCAGAACTTTATTGCCCCGGTAGCTGCCGTCGGAAGTGATTACCATTTTTGCTTCACAGTCATTTACTCTCGAAGCTACGGCAGAGGCGGAAAATCCTGCGAAAATAACAGAATGGATGGCGCCCAGTTTAGCACAGGCAAGCATGGTAACAGCCAGCTCAGGAATCATAGGAAGATAAATGCAGACTCTGTCTCCTTTTTCAACTCCCATTTCTCGGAGGACGTTTGCTGTTTTATTTACTCTTGTGTATAATTCGCTGTAAGAAATATGTTGGGCTTCCTCTTTCGGATCATTGGGTTCCCAGATGATAGCGGTTTTGTCTCCTCTTACGGAAAGATGCCTGTCCAGGCAGTTCTTCGTAATATTTAATTTGGCATTTTTAAACCAGGCGATTTTGGCTTCATTCATGTCGTATTTTACCACTTTGCTCCAGCGCTGATACCACACGAAGTTTTCATCGGCTATTTTATCCCAGAATTTTTTAGGGTTTTTAATCGATTTTTTATAATCTTCGAAATAATGCGGTAAATCTTCTATCAGGTAATTTCTCATATTCCTTCTTTTTATTTTTTTTATATTTTAAATTTAAACTTAATTTCTGTTTTTTGTCCTGTATTCCGTGATTTTTTGCTGAATTTCATCAATGATTTTTTCGTCGTCTATGGTAGACGGAACCTGAAAGTCTTTTTTATCCAATAGGGTTCTGATAAGCTTTCGCAATATTTTTCCGGATCGTGTTTTGGGAAGACGTTTTACAGTCATTACATTTTTGAGGCAGGCCACGGCGCCGATTTTTTCCCGGACATTGGCTACGATTTCTTTTTCAACCGTCTCTTCAGAGATTGTGGTGCCGTTTTTTAAAACAATGGCAGCAAAAGGAATTTGCCCTTTAAGATCATCATCAATTCCCACAACAGCGCATTCTGCAACATCCGGATGGGACGATACGATTTCTTCCATTTCCGAGGTAGAGAGTCGGTGCCCTGCAACGTTGATCACGTCGTCCACACGCCCAGTTATGAAAATATAGCCATCTTCATCTTTTATGGCGCCGTCACCGGAGAAATAATACCCGTTGTACTGCGACAGATAGCTGCTTTGGAAACGTTCTTCATCATTCCAGACGCCAAGCAGGGCGCCGGGTGGCAACGGAAGTTTTATCACCAGGTATCCTTCATGGTGAGGATCCAGTTCATATCCGTTTTCATCAAAAATTTTAATATCATATCCCGGAATGGGTTTTCCGGCAGAAGCTCTTTTAATATTATAATTTTCATCAAAAGTTATCAGACCCAACATCGGCCACCCAGATTCGGTCTGCCACCAATGGTCTATTGCCGGAACGCCGATGTGTTCTGCAAACCAGTCGAGTGTGGCTACGTCACATCTTTCGCCGGCCAGAAACTGTTTTTTAAAATGGCTCAGGTCATATTTTTTTACCAATTTCCCGTTTGGATCTTCCTTTTTTATGGCTCTTATCGCTGTGGGGGCCGTGAACATGACAGCAACCTTATGCTCGGAAATGACTCTCCAGAAAGTCCCGGCATCAGGTGTCATGATGGGTTTTCCTTCAAAAATAACGGTGGTATTCCTGTTGATCAATGGCCCGTACACGGAAAAGCTGTGGCCGACGGCCCATCCGAAATCCGAAGCCGCCCAGTAGGTTTCGCCCGGTTCGACACCGTAAATATATTTCATGGAAAATTTCAAAGCCGTAGCATATCCGCCCGTATCTCTGGTGATTCCTTTCGGCTTTCCGGTAGTTCCCGATGTGTACAATAAATACAATGGGTGGGTAGATTCTACCTCAACACAGCCTGCAGGTTCCGATTGCTGAACCAATTTTTCATAATCGATAATTCCGTCAAACATTTCGTGTTGGTTGTCTACCAATTTCCTGTTGAAGACGATGATATTTTCTACTTTATCCTGCGCAAGTTCAATGGCTTTTTCAACCAAAGGTAAATACGGGATTCTTTTGGCGATTTCTATGCCTGCCGTTGCGGTAATTAAAGCTTTGGGTTTGCAGTCGTCAATTCGTACCACCAGCTCGTGGGGTGCGAATCCGCCGAAAACGACATTGTGAATAACACCAATCCTTGCGCAGGCCAGCATGGCAAAAAGCGTCTGTGGAATCATCGGCATATAAATCACAGCCGTATCACCTTTTTCCAGGCCTAAAGAAATAAGGCCTCCCGCTAATTTTGAAATTTCCTCTTTCGCCTGATTAAAGGTATAAGAAATCTTCTGTTCCGTTACCGGCGAATCATAAATCACCGCGATTTGTTCTCCGTAACCGTCGGCAATATGTTGGTCTATGCATAAATAACACATATTCAGCTTTCCGTCGGAAAACCATTGGGTGTAATTGTTTCTATCTTTAGAAATAATCTTTGCAGGAAATGTAAACCATTCGATTTCCTGAGCTTGTTCTTTCCAGAAATTTTCTTTGTCGTCTATGCTTCTTTGAAATAAATCTTCTGCATTCATAATATTTTATTTTGTGTTTAATCCAAAAACTATTCAAACATTTCTTCGATCTGCTGCATGAGTTTTTTGATAGAATACGGTTTTGTCACGTATGCATTAGCACCCATTTCCAGCCCCTTTTCAATATCTTTCGGATTGTTTTTGGCACTCAGGAAAATAACTTTGGTGTCTTTTAATTTTTCATCCTGTCTGATGATCTGTAAAGTGCTGAAGCCATCCAGATTGGGCATCATGATATCCAGCAAAATAACGTCCGGAACCATGTCTTTCAGGAATTCCAGAACTTCTGTACCGTCTCTGGCAATATAAACATCATACCCGGTTTTCTTAAAGCTGTATTCCAGTGACATTAATATTTTGTGCTCATCATCTGCAATAATTATCTTTTTCATGTTTTGCTGTGGTTTTGTTCGACTGCATTTTTATATTCTTTCACCGAACCGGGCAATGTGATTGTAAATGTTACCCCAAGTCCGCTGTTTTCTGCTTTTATGGTTCCTCCCTGTGCCTGTACAATTTTTCTGCAGATCGCCAGCCCCAGTCCGCTTCCTGCAGGTTTCAGGATATTTTGGTTTTTTGACTGGTAAAACTTATCAAAAATCATCTCCAGGTCTTCCTCGGGAATATGTTTTCCGGTATTGAAGATTTTTATGATCAGCTGATTTTCCTTATCGGCCAATTTTGTCTGAATCGTTCCCTGGTCGTCTGTGAATTTTAAAGCATTTCCAAGGATATTCTGGAACAGCTGGATCATTCTTGCTTCATCATAATCAAACAAAAAATGATTCAGAAGGTTGACCTCATTCAGATGGATGTTTTTTTGCTGAATGAGATGTAAAATTGGATTTAATGCCTTTTTATAAGTTTCGAAAATATTGTTTTCCTGAATATGCAAAGCGATTTCACCATGCTCCAGCTTGTCGAGATAAAGGATGTCATTAATAATTTCGCTCAGCCTGTCGGATTCTGTGATGATGTTGTTTAAAAACTCTTTTTTTATTTCTAAAGGAATATCGTCATCATCGGCTAAGATTTCTCCAGCTGAACGGATGGCTGTAATCGGTGTTCTCAGCTCATGGGCCACCGAATCCAGGAAGTCATCTTTCTGGCGGTCTTTAATGATTAAATTTTCATTGGCATTGCGCAGGTCATCAGATAACTTCTGCAGTTCTTCCGACTGCTCGGTAAGCTTTTTATTAAGGCTGATGTTTTCTTTAGATTCCTCCAGGATATTTAAAACCTCTTTTAAGGATATCTTATCTTCTTTGGTGACGCCTTCGATTAAAATTTTTGCGGAAGCGGTTCCTATTCTTCCGGCCAGAAGATTTTCGGAAAACTTGATGAATCTCGAGTCTGCGGTTTCTGTCTGGGAATCAATATTGTATTTTAAATTGAAAATTCTCAAAGCCTGCTCTGTCTTGCTTTTACCTAAAAACCGTTCGAGAATATTTTTGATGTCCGAAATATAAGCGGTTCCGCGCCAGATGAAAGCATTTTCATGATTCTGGATGTATTTGTCGATATCCACATACAATTCGGCAAAATTTCTCTCGCGGTAATTTCCTTTGGTGCTGACTGAGATAATGGCAAATAAGCCGGTATTCACTAGGAGAGACCAGAAAAATATCTCCGGGATCCTGCTCAGGTACGGAATGGTGAAAAAATCAAAAGTGTTGTACAGATCTCTCAAAACGCCCTTGAATTCCTGGTTGTATGAGAAGTAATATTGTGGGATAATCAAGCCGAAATAGCAGATGGCAAGCCCTGCCAAAAGCCCGGTCATTGCGCCTTTGTAACTTCCTCTTCTCCAGAAAATAGCTCCGAAAAAGGCCGGAGCCAACTGGGCGATGACGACAAATGAAATCAGACCGACCGAATCCAGCGATGTTTTTAAGATGAAATATTTATAAAAAGCAAAAGCCATAATGATCAGTGCGAAAATGCTGAATTTCCTGATATTCGTGATGTTCCGTGTGTTCTGAATCTCATTCTCCGATTTGAATTTACCCAATAAGCCATACGGAATAATCAGGTTGTTGGAGAGCATGATGGATAAAGTAATTGAAGAAATGATAATCATTGAAATACAGGAGCTTAAGCCACCGAGGAAAACCAGAACCGTAATCAGTGTATTATTGAAATACTGAGGGATCAGGATCGAGTAAAATTCCGGATTTACTTTTTGTCCCTCGAAAATTAACCTTCCTCCCCAGGCAATCGGAAATATAAAAATGGTGAAAATCAATAAATAAAGCGGAAAAAACCAGATGGCTGTTTTAATGTGTTTTTCCTGTCGGTTTTCCACAATCGCGGTATGGAACTGTCTTGGTAAAATGCAGATCGCGGTCCCTGAAATCATACAGAGAATCATCCAGTTTATCGCTCCTTCGGGTCCGTTGAACGTGTTTTTTTCTTTAAAATCTTTAAACTGGCTTGCCTTCTGGTAAATATCTGAAAAACCATCAAAGACAAAATAAATAACAAAAAGGCCTAAGATGATGATAAAGAATAATTTAAGAAAGCTTTCAAGAGCGATGGCGGAAGTAATTCCCAATCGTTTTTCCGAGGCATCGACATAGCGGGTTCCGTAATATGATGAAAATAAGGCAATTAAAACAACCACAAATGTAGCATTATCAGTAAGGATATTTTTTGAAATAGCGGTTTCGGTCACCAGGTGGAAGGTTTCGGAGATCGCTTTGATCTGTAATCCGATATAGGGAACGATGGCCAGAAGACATACAATGGTGATAACGGCACTGAAACTCCGGCTGTTTCCATACCTGAGAGAAATGAAATCGGCGACGCTGCTGATCTTGTTTACCCTTGAGATCCGTACAATCCGCGTATTGATGTAGATCCATGCAGGGATGATCACGATAGGGCCTACGTAAATCGGCAGGTAATTCAGTCCGCTTGTTGCCGCAACACCAATGCTGCCATAATAGGTCCAGGCGGTACAGTAGACAGCAAGGGAAAGTGCATAGATGTAAGGGTTATTAATCCAGAGCTTGCTTTTTTTCTTCTCCGCCAGATAAGCGACTAAGAACAAAAGGGCCAGGTAAAACAAAACCACGGTGAATAAAGCGAAACTACTCATCATATTTTTTTATAATTACAAAAGATATAATGATGGAAATGAGCCAGAACACGAAAATATAAATCAGAATCATCGGATAGCCGAGGACTTCCCGGTCGCTGTTGAAAAGTAGCGAAACAGGAATGCTGAATGCAATCATAAGTCCGATGCTCAGGATGATCAATTTTTGTTCGTGTCTTTTTTTCATGATTGATGATTAATGCATAATTGATGATTGATAAATGATGATTGATTTTAAAATGAAAAACAATTTGTTACCGATTGATTCTTTTATCTTTTATTTGAATTTTTTGCGTACTCTGTAATTAATGAATGATAATTGATCATTTAACGGCTGTAAGTCCATCGGTGATCAATTATCATTCATTATTTTATACATCAGATCTTCTCATCTGAATATTCACCTGTCAGCGCATAATATCCGAAAATGGCCATTCCGCCGGAAATAATCGGCATAAGGACGAAGAGGATGATTATTCCGAAAACAAGATCTTCCTGCTTCCCGGAAGTTATTTTCGGAATTCCCATTACAGTGATTCCGAAATATCCTACTACCAGGGCGATTGCGATCCAAAGGATACCTAATATTTTTTTTAGTCCGTTCATTTTTAGTTGTTTTAAAATTAATAAAAAAATCGTGTGGTCCGTTGTCTAATCGTGAATATTGTTGTTCTTATTTTTCAGGTAAAATAATCCGATGAGTAAACAGACTCCCGCGACTCCGATCGGGTACCAGAGTCCTTCAAGATACCATGTGGCGTGTCCTGCTTCTTTTCCGGTAGTTACCAGGTAGGTGGCGACCGCCGGAAGAAGGCCTCCGAAGACTCCGTTTCCGATATGATAAGGAAGAGACATGGAAGTGTAGCGGATTCTCACCGGGAACATTTCCACTAAAAAGGCTGCAATAGGGCCGTAAACCATCGTCACAAAAATCACCTGGATAAATACCATGAAGATCAGGTACCATTTGGTGTTATCTGCCAGTTTTACCGTTTGAGAGACTTTCGGTTCTTCCGCTTTTCCGTCTTTCATTACGGGACCGTTGGCAGACCAGTGAACGATACTGTCTTTCTTAACTAAAGTTCCGTCTGTAAAAAGGGTTTCTTTATGGAAAGTGATCAGGCTGTCGGTAGCGATTTCGTTGTGTACTTTGGAGGTTATTTTCTCTGAAACCCCATTAGCCGCAACGGTTTTATTTTCAAGGTTTACACTTTTAAACATAGAATCATAGATCGGCCGGTACGCGAGAATGGCTACAAGCATTCCGGTCATCATAACAGCTTTTCGCCCGATTTTGTCAGACAGCCACCCGAAAAATACGAAGAACGGCGTGCCCAGGAATAAGGCCGTGGCCATTAATGAGTCTACCTGTGCAGATTCTACATTCATCACTTTCTGAAGGAAACTCATGGCATAAAACTGCCCGGTGTACCAGATTACACCTTGTCCCATCGCAGCTCCAAACAACGCCAGCAAGACAAATTTGAAGTTTAATTTGTTTCCGAAACTTTCTTTTAAAGGATTTTTTGAGGTTTTTCCTTCACTTTTCGCTTTGGCAAACAACGGAGATTCTTTCATATTTCTTCTGATGATGTAAGAAACGCCGACCATTAAAATTGAAATCCAGAACGGAACCCTCCAGCCCCAGCCGTCAAATTCCTCTGTAGAAAGCGTGGTTTTCGTCACCAAAATGACGATCAGTGAAATGAAAAGTCCTGCAGTTGCGGTGGTCTGGATCCAGGAGGTCCAGTAGCCTCTTCTTCCCGGTTGCGCATATTCTGCAACATACGTGGCAGCGCCGCCATACTCACCGCCGAGGGCCAGACCCTGTAAAAGTCTTAAAATGAGAACCAAAACCGGTGCTAAAAATCCAATGGTTTCATAGCTGGGAATACATCCGATCAGAAATGTCGAAAATCCCATGATGAGTAGAGTAACCAGGAAAGTATATTTTCTCCCGATAATGTCTCCGAGCCTTCCGAAGAATAAGGCTCCGAATGGTCTTACGACAAAACCCGCCGCGAAGGTGGCTAATGTGGATAAAAATGCGGCCGTCGGGTTATCAGAAGGAAAGAACTTCGTCGCTAAAACCACAGCAAGACTTCCGAAAATATAGAAGTCATACCATTCGATGAGGGTTCCGAGTGATGATGCCGTAATCACGCCCCAAATGGTGCGGTTTTTCTGCTTTTCGGTCATATTCTCGTAGCTTACTTGATTGTTATCGCTCATTATGATTAATTTTTAAGTTAGTTTGAATTGATATTGAGTTTTCGTAATTTATTTTTTAACCACTTATTTAAATTATACAGATCTACAGGTAAATTTGAAATTGTATAATGAACTCTCCTTTTGAAGAAGGGCTTTCGGTGGGGCTTGTATAAACAGGTCTTGTAGAATATTGTGTGGTGATTTTTGCATGATGTCCGTCGATAAACCAGTTGGCACCGACATCAAATTGTGAGGAGGACTTATCAAATGCTTCAAAGCTTTTGTGGGTATATGCGGCAAACGGCTGGATCCTGATCTTTGGTTTTTCGGCCTGGCTTGGCAGCAGTAAACCCGCCTGGGCATAGATAATATTTCCTGTTCCGATGGTGGGCTGCAGGTTTCCCTGTCCGGCAATGGCTTTATTTCCGACAAAATTAGGATCTGAAGAAGCAATATTCATGATGCCGATATTTCTGATGTAGTTAGGGCCAAACTGGTAATTGTAGTAGCCTGCGTAAGCCGACACCGCCATTTTATTTTTCGCATTTCCCAGTGGAATATCTGCGAAAGCATCAACGGCTACCAAAGTGATGTCGTGTTTCTCAGTACTGGAATTGACCGATGTTCTCGTTCCGTCTTTCTGGTGGTAAAAACCGGCTCCGATGTTGAATACCTTTTTAGTCCCCAAATAGGAGCCCACTTTAAAAGGCAGCAGATTTGATTCTTCATCCAGGAACTGATATTCAACATATCCGGCCTTAGAAAAGTTAGGATTTCCATTATTGTCTACTGCGACAGCTTTTGAAGGGTCTGTGGCATTTGCGGGAACAAGGTCTGTTGCAAAGGGTTTGTTTAAGCTGAAGCGGTATTCCAGTTTTCCGTATTTTCCTTTGGCAAACATCCCGAGCTGTCTCGCAAACTGATCGGAATTGTCTATCAACGGCCATGTGAAAATAGGAGAGTCCACCGTGAGGAAGTTCAATGTGGAAGCCATCGTCATCCGGGAAAGTCCCATGTAATAATGTAATCCTGCCCCTAATGAAAGACTGAATTTCCCTGCCTCTCCAGGTAAAACGACGGCGTATTCGTTCCATGCATCATGGAAGAACATTTGTGGCTTTTTACCGTTTCCATATCCTCCTGTTCCGGAAGTTCCGGATCCGCCTCCGTTGATAAAGGTCTGATTATTAATTCCAAAATGAGCCAGGATCATATACCTTTTAGAGATCTGAGCGTATGCCAGAGCCCTTAATCTCCGGTTTCCAAGGCTCCATGAATTATCTGTCGCTTCTCCGCCAACCATGCTTCCGGGATTCATGTCGGTATTCCTTACCCAAAACTGGTCCCATAAAATAAATCTGATGTATTTGTCGCCCTGCTGATTAAGGTTTACTTTTAATCCGCTCCCATAATCCGCGGAACCCTGGCTGTATACAGAATTGCTGATTAAGGCTAATCCAATGAAAGTAATTAATTTTTTCATAAATTATCAATTTTTGGCTTTGTTTTTTATGAAAGCCAAATTGTAATTAATAATTTATTTAGAAAAATTTAATATATATTAGTGCTAAGAATATATATAAATAATAAATAATGTATTATTTAATTGAATATAAATGATTTGCTGATTTGTATTCCATTAATACAAAAGTTGAACTTACTTTTTGTCCGTTGCTTATTTTTTAAACCTTTCCCATTTAATCAGCATGTATTTGTCGGCAAATTGGGTGATGATTAATCCTGAATTTTTAATATTTTCTTCCTTACTCATATATTCGATGAGTTCGTTTTGTTTTAAGATTTTATAGACCGGATGAAACTCGGAATGCGGTGGTCTCGTGATGTTGTATTTTTTGATCCATGAACTGATTGTGACATGAGAAACGCCGATAATCCTTTCAATTTCGCGGAAGCTTAATCCTTCAAGATAGAGCTGTAATGCCTTGGTGACATAGTAATCATCAATCTGCTTTCCCAGCTTTTTTACGGTAAAATAATAATGGCAGTCCTTGCAGAGAAAGCGTTGTTTTTCATTCACAATTCCGCTTTTTACGATTTTGCTGCCGCCGCATCTCGGACAGTTGTTTTCCATAACTATAGTTTTTTAGCAAATATATAATAATATAGCAAATTCTTAATTTAACATAAAGATAAAATTACCTGTATATTAATTTAATTCAATAAAATTATCTTTTTTATTTGTTTATTATGGAAAATATATTTTAAATTTGCCAAAAATTTTAGATAAATCAATGGAAATAGAAATTTCCTCATCCATTCATTTAACGTATGTGAATGAAATACAACAGGAAATGTATGATTCTGCACAACGTAGAGGAACGGGGATTGCAAAGCGCTCGGTCGAATATCTCAGTAAGAAAATTACCGAAGGAAACGCGGTAGTCGCTACCGATAAAGGAAAGTGGGTGGGATTCTGCTATATTGAAACCTGGTCTCACGGTCAGTTTGTAGCGAATTCGGGGCTCATTGTTTCTCCTGAGTTCAGGCATTTGGGCGTGGCTACTTTAATTAAGGATAAAGTTTTCGCTTTGTCCCGGAAAAAGTATCCGGAAGCCAAAATTTTTGGATTAACCACGGGTCTTGCCGTAATGAAAATTAATAGCGACCTGGGTTACAAACCCGTAATTTATTCTGAGCTTACCCAGGACGAAGAATTCTGGAACGGCTGCAAGAGCTGTGTGAATTATGATATTTTAATCAAAAAAGAACGGAAAAACTGTCTCTGTACGGCAATGCTTTTCGTTCCCGATCCCATAAAAAGCATAGCTAAAAAAAATAAGTCTGAAAATCAATATAATAATGAACAAGAAAGTAGTTTTAGCATTTAGCGGAGGTCTTGATACTTCCTACTGCGCCAAATATCTCAGTGAAATACTGGGATTTGATGTGTACGCAGTCACGGTAAACACCGGAGGTTTTTCTAAAGAAGAGGAAAAAGAGCTGGAGAAAAAAGCCCTGAATCTTGGGGTAAAAGAATACAGGTGCGTGGATGCTCAGGAAGACTATTACAATTCTTGTGTGAAATATTTGATTTTTGGGAATGTGCTGAAAAACAATACCTATCCATTGTCCGTAAGTGCAGAACGTACGATTCAGGCACAGGAAATTGCAAAATATGCGCTGGAGGCCGGG
Source organism: Chryseobacterium endophyticum (assembly GCF_056333165.1). NCBI lineage: Bacteria > Pseudomonadati > Bacteroidota > Flavobacteriia > Flavobacteriales > Weeksellaceae > Chryseobacterium > Chryseobacterium endophyticum. The sequence continues at coordinate 136,269 of NZ_JBWGXE010000004.1, read as the reverse complement.
GCAGATGCCATTGCTCACGGAAGTACGGGAGCCGGTAATGATCAGGTGCGTTTTGATTTAATTTTTCAGGTGATGTGCCCAAATGTGGAAATCATCACCCCGATTCGTGATATGGCGTTGTCCCGCGAAGAGGAAATTGAATTCCTGAAAGATCATGGTTATGAAATGGAGTTCCTGAAAGCGCAATATTCTGTCAATAAAGGACTTTGGGGAACCTCCGTCGGCGGAAAAGAGACCCTGACATCAAGAAGTTACCTTCCTGAAGATGCTTTTCCTTCTCAAATTAAAGAAACACAACCTTCAGAACTGGAAATTGAGTTTAAATATGGGGACGTCGTGGCCGTAAACGGAGAGAATTTCGGACATCCTGTGTATGCCATCCAGAAAATCGAGGAACTGGCATCAGCTTATGGAATAGGCAGAGACATTCATGTTGGAGACACGATTGTAGGAATTAAAGGAAGAGTGGGTTTTGAAGCAGCGGCAGCAGCGGTTATCATCAAAGCACATCATTTATTGGAGAAACATACCCTTTCGAAATATCAGCAGATGATGAAGTCACAGTTGTCCGACTGGTATGGGAACTGGCTTCATGAAGCACTTTTCCTGGATCCGGTGATGAGAAACATCGAGTCTTTTCTAATGGATTCTCAGAAAACAGTAAGCGGGAAAGTATTTGTCACCCTTCATCCGTACAGGTTTATTCTCAACGGAATTGAGTCTGATCATAATCTGATGTCGGATAAATTCGGAAGCTATGGGGAAGCTAACAGAGCCTGGACGGGCGAAGATGTAAAAGGTTACACGAAAATCCTGAGTAATTCATTGAATATCTATCATCAGATTAATCAAGATTTGATTACAGAAAACTCAAAGAAAAATTAACGTTAATAACAAGTCCTGAAAGGACAGTTTAAATAAGGATAGGATGAAATTCTATCAAAAATATTCAAAATGATTGATCGAAAAGATACCAAAACAGCAGGAATTATAGGAGCCAACGGTTATACCGGAAGCGAACTGGTCCGTTTGCTGGCTGTCCATCCACTTGTGTCCCTGGTATTTTTATACAGCCGTTCAAATGCCGGGACGAAAATTTCAGATCTGTATCCTGATTTGGAAATGGTCTGTGAAATGGTCTTAACCGATAAGCCTGAGGAGGTAGATGTTTTATTTTTATGCCTTCCCCATAAAGAAAGCCAAAACTGGCTCGCTCAAAACGCGGTGAAAGATTCAACGCTGGTAATTGATCTGGGGAATGATTTTCGTCTGGAAGGAAGTTTTGGAAACAGGGATTTTATCTACGGATTGCCGGCGATCAATAAAAAACAGCTGCAGGGAGCTAAAAGCATTGCCAATCCCGGATGTTTTGCCACGGCAATTCAGCTGGCATTGCTTCCTTTAGCGCAGAAAGGTTTGTTAAATGAAGTATATACAACGGGAATTACGGGTTCAACCGGGGCCGGACAGTCTTTACAGGCAACGACCCATTTTACCTGGCGGAATGATAATATTTCAGCCTATAAAACATTAACCCATCAGCATGTAGAGGAAATTTTACAGCAGCTCGGCACTTTAAATAAGGAAGAAATCAGTCTCAATTTTGTCCCATGGAGAGGCGATTTCACAAGAGGGATTTTTACCAGTTCCACGGTGAAGACAGATTGGGAACTGTCAGATATTGAGCAATTGTTCAGGGATTTTTATGCAGATGAGCCTTTTGTAAAGGTAAGTGAAAAAGCCATTGACTTAAAACAGATTGTCAATACCAATCGCTGTGTGATACAGATTGAAAAATGTGGGAATGTTGCGGTCATTCACTCAGCGATTGACAATTTGTTGAAAGGCGCTTCAGGCCAGGCGGTGCAGAATATGAACATTGCGATGGGCTGGAAAGAAAACCTGGGACTGGACCTGAAACCCGTAGCTTTTTAAAGGTGAACGGTCAATAAGTCAATTGTCAATCAGGTCAATGGTGAATTTTTAAAATACTTTGTTTATCAATCATCAATCATCAATCATCAATTATCATTTATAATTAAGACATGAATTTATTCAACGTATATCCATTATTCAACATTAATCCGGTTAAAGCCCGGGGTTCGTTCCTTTGGGATGATAAAGGTGAAAAGTACCTTGATTTTTACGGAGGTCATGCCGTGATTTCGATTGGGCATAATCATCCTCATTATCAAAGCAGGTTAAAGGAACAGTTAGATAAAATTTCTTTTTACTCAAATTCAGTTCAGAATGAGCTACAGACTGAATTGGCAGATAAATTAGGAAAACTTTCAGGGTTGGAAGGTTATAATTTGTTTCTATGTAATTCAGGCGCAGAAGCCAATGAAAATGCCTTAAAACTGGCGTCTTTTCATAACGGTAAAAGTAAAGTGCTGTATTTTTCGGGTTCATTTCATGGGAGGACTTCGGCAGCTGTTTCCGTGACCGATAATCCAAAAATCGTGGCTCCGGTGAATTATGATGAAAGGTTTATTAAATCCGGGTTCAATGACATCGGGCATCTTGAAGAGATTTTTAAAAAACAGGGAAACGAAATTTCATCCGTTATCATCGAAGGTATCCAGGGCGTTGGCGGAATTATGATTCCCGACTTTGAATTTTTAAATAAAATCAAAGAATTATGCGAAAAGTATAATGCTGTTCTGATTTTGGATGAAGTTCAATCAGGATATGGAAGAAGCGGATATTTTTTCGCATACCAGGAATCCGGAATTGAGGCGGATATCGTTACGACCGCTAAAGGAATGGGGAACGGCTTCCCGGTCGGCGGTGTTCTGATTCATCCGAAATTTAAAGCCAGCAATGGTTTACTGGGAACTACTTTCGGAGGAAATCATCTGGCCTGTGTAGCGGCTATTGCGGTGCTGGATGTAATAAAAGAAGAAAACCTGATGGAAAATGCCCGCGTGATGGGAGATTATATTGAGGAAGAAATTAAAGATTTGCCATATATCAACACGATCAGGCGAAAAGGATTGATGATCGGCATTGAACTCGACCGGGATTGTGCGGAAGTCAGAAACAGTCTGCTCTATGATCACCATATTTTTACCGGAAACTCCAATGATAAAACGGTTCTTAGGATCCTTCCCGCACTGAATATTAAAAAAGAGGAAGCTGACCTGTTTATTGAAGCTTTGAAAACGGTTTTGGAAAGTTTAAGTATAAAAGAAAAGGAATTTTTAACGAATAAGGCACATTAGTGTTGCGCATATTTTAGATCACGGAAAAAGAAAAATCAAAGATTTTCAACAAGATTATTGCCTTTTAAATTAAGAAGGATTTAAACCACAAAGTCACAAAAGCTTTAATAAAATAGAAGAGATAAAATTTAAGTTTGGAAACAATAAGATCACATAAGTTTTTGAAAATCTTTGATAAATGTTCTAAAATATTCTCAAAGTGATTAAATTCTCTTCCGTGACTTATGTGTTAAAAAGTAAAGAGCAGCCCTCTGTGAAAATCCGTGAAATGCGTAGGAGAAAAAACAATAACCGAAAGCTCTTAAAAATGTATTACAATGAAAAAATTTACCACTGTAAGTGATGTAGAAAACTTACAGGAAATGATAAAAAAAGCTTTACACATCAAAGAAAACCCTCTTTTGGAAACCGGGAAAGGAACTGGGAAAACCATTGGATTGGTATTTTTAAATTCAAGTTTGAGAACGCGTTTGAGCAGTCAGATAGCTGCGCAGAATTTAGGGTTAAATATTCTCACATTAAATGCCGCTCAGGAAGCCTGGAATCTGGAATTTGCAGACGGAGCGGTCATGAATGGCGATACGGTTGAGCATATTAAAGATGCCATTGAAGTGTTGAATCAATATTGTGACATTATTGCGGTGCGTTGTTTTGCGGGAATGAAAAGCAAAGATGATGACGTTAACGAAAGTATTTTAAGCCAGTTTGAGCAGCATGCAAAAGTTCCGGTGATCTCTTTGGAGTCGGCAACACGCCATCCGCTACAGAGTTTTGCCGACTGCATCACGATTACTGAAAACTGGACCGAAAAACGCAAACCAAAGGTTGTATTGACCTGGGCACCTCACATCAAGCCGATTGCCCATGCGGTAGGAAACTCTTTCGCAGAGTGGATACAGGAGATGGATGTTGATTTTGTGATTACCAATCCTGAAGGCTATGATTTGGATAAAAATTTTACGAAAAATGTGAAAGTGATTCATAATCAGGATGAAGCCTTAAAAGATGCAGATTTTATCTACGTTAAAAACTGGTCGTCTTTTGATGATTATGCAGCCATGCCTGAAGTGAAAGAAAACTGGATGCTGACCAACGAGAAGCTTGAAAATACCAATCAGGCAAAAGTAATGCACTGTCTTCCCGTCCGCCGGAATGTGGAATTGAGCGATGAGGTGATGGATGGTAAAAATTCTATTATTTATCAGCAGGCCAAAAACCGGATTTTCTCGGCACAGGCAGTATTTTCTGAAATTCTGGATGGACTTAGTGCTGAATAACGAACTAAACCTCATAGCTTTTCAAAACCTGTGAGGTTTGAATGGGGTTTTAAAAAAGGATAAAGATGAAAGAAAAATTATACATCATAAAAATTGGCGGCGCATTAATCGATGACGAAGAACTGCTGGATCAGTTCCTGGATCAGTTTTCTGCGATTCCGGAAAAAAAGATCCTGGTTCATGGCGGCGGAAAACTGGCTACAACTTTGGCGGATAAATTGGGAATAGAGCAGAAGCTTGTCAACGGACGGAGAATCACGGATAAAGAAACGCTGGATATTGTCGCGATGGTTTACGCGGGAGGAATTAATAAAAATATTGTGGCAAAGCTCCAGCAAAGAAAATGTAAAGCGATAGGTTTTTCCGGGGCCGATGCCAATTTAATCAAAGCTAAAAAAAGGGAGCATGCAGAAATTGATTTCGGATTTGTAGGAGATATTACCGAAGAAAGTGTAAATAAAAAGCTGATTTCTAAAATGTTAAAACTGAAGCTGGTTCCCGTTTTTTCAGCCATTACCCATGATAAAAAGGGCCATTTGTTTAATACCAATGCTGATACCATCGCAGCGGTGATTGCCCAGTCTTTATCCTTGAAATATGATGTTGAATTGCTGTATTGCTTTGATAAACAAGGTGTTTTGGAAGATGTGAATGACCCGGAATCGCTCATCAAAAATATTTCTGAAGAAGATTTTTCTGCTTTAAAAGATGAAGGGAAACTTCATAGGGGAATTCTTCCCAAGCTTGAAAATGCTTTGGGAGCCGTAAAAAATAAAGTCAATAAAGTGTTTTTAATCAAAGAAACCGAACTGAAAAACCATATAGAAAACCATCATGCAGGAACTGAAATCTGTCTATAGTAAAGAAGAATTACTCAATAACGCAGTAGATTTGCTGAAAAAGCTGATTGAAATTCCGTCGTTCAGCAAAGATGAGTTCAATACGTCGGTGGAAATTGAAAATTTTTTCAAAAAACATCATATTCCGACCAAACGTTTTAAAAACAATATCTGGGCAGTAAACAAAAATTTCGATGTCTTCAAACCTTCGATTTTACTGAATACGCATCACGACACCGTAAAACCGAATAAAGCATATTCGTTGGATCCTTTTTTACCTATAGAAAAAGATGGGAAACTGTTTGGGCTGGGCAGTAATGATGCGGGAGCTTCGTTGGTTTCAATGGCGCAGGTTTTTCTGCATTTTTATGATCGGGAAAATTTGAAATATAATCTCATCATTGCTTTGACGGGAGAAGAGGAAATTTCAGGGTTTGACGGAATTGAAGCCTTATTCCCGCAATTGCCTAATATTGAACTTGCTATTGTAGGTGAACCCACCCAGATGAATCTCGCGATTGCCGAGAAAGGTCTGCTGGTTATTGATGGTGAAATGAAAGGTACGCCTTCTCATGCCGCACATCCCAATGATGACCATTCGATTGTAAAGTGCATGGAAGATCTGCAGCATATCTTAAGCTTTAAATTTCCAAAGGTTTCGGATCATTTAGGTGAGGTTAAGATTACTTTATCGAGAATTCATGCCGGCGTTCAGCATAATGTGGTTCCGGAATCGTGTGCTTTTACGTTGGACGTAAGAGTTACCGATGCCTATTCCAATAAAGAAGTCTTCGAAATTATTCAGTCGCAGATGACATCAACCCTTACGGCAAGGTCTTTCAGGTTAAATTCTTCAAAAATTGAAATAAGCCATCCGTTTGTACAGGCGGGTCTGGAAATCGGAAGGACGGCTTACGGCTCACCCACGTCGTCCGATCAGGCTATTATTCCGTGTACATCGGTGAAGCTCGGTCCCGGCGACAGCAGGCGTTCCCATACGGCAGATGAATTTATTTTCATTGAAGAAATCAGGGAAGGAATTGAGGTGTATATTAAAATTCTGGAAATGGTATTGTAGGTTGAAAACGGGATGATGGGTGCTGGAAGTAAATCATGCCTGCAGACAAGCTTTTTTCTTAAAAACAACAAATTTACAATGAAATGAAGATATGGCAGTTAGTAGTAAACTTCCGGCATCCTGCTTCCATCTTCCATCAAAATAAAAAGAACTTATGAAAAAAATATGGCAAAAAGACGATAATGCCACCAATATATTAGTCAATACATTTACAGTCGGGAAAGATCTTGATTTTGATGAGCGGCTGGCAAAATACGATGTCAAAGGTTCGATGGCGCACTGTAAAATGTTGGCAGAAGTCGGAATTATTTCCGATGAAGAATCTAAACAGATGCTGTCTGTTTTGGCGGAAATTTTAAGTGATATTGAAGAGGGAAGTTTTGAAATTGATAAACATGCCGAAGACATCCATTCGCAGGTGGAATCTCTTTTAATTGAGAGATTAGGTGATACCGGCAAGAAAATCCACACGGCGCGATCCAGAAACGATCAGGTTTTATTGGATATTAAATTATATCTCCTCGATGAAATCCGTGAAATTACGGCTCTTACCGACGGATTTTTTCAGATACTCATCAGACTTGCGGAGCAGCATAAAAACGTCCTGTTGCCCGGCTATACTCATTTGCAGATTGCCATGCCTTCCTCATTTGGACTGTGGTTTGGAGCTTATGCCGAAGCATTGCTGGATGATGTCGAAATGTTGTTTTCAGTCAAAAATATCATCAATAAAAACCCGTTAGGTTCAGCTGCCGGATATGGATCATCGTTCCCGATTGATCGTGAGAGCACGACTTATAATTTAGGCTTTAACTCGATGAATTACAATTCGGTGTATGCCCAGATGACCCGTGGGAAATCGGAGAAAATGCTGTCGATGGCCATGGCAACTCTGGCAGGAACGTTAAGTAAATTTTCGTATGATGTTTGTTTATATTTAAGTCAGAACTTTGACTTTATCAGTTTTCCTAAAGCCTTTACGACGGGAAGCAGCATTATGCCCCACAAAAAAAATCCCGATATTTTCGAGTTGGTGCGTGCGCGTTGCAACAGAATCCAGTCGTTGCCGAATGAGTTTATTTTGTTGACCAATAATCTTCCTTCGGGTTACCACCGGGATATGCAGCTCACCAAGGAGATTCTTTTCCCAGCCATCGATTCATTGAAAGAATGTCTGGAAATTTTAAATTATACCTTGCCGAATATTCAGGTGAAAGACGGAATTCTGGACAATGAAAAGTACAAATACCTGTTCAGCGTGGAAAAAATCAATGAAGAGGTAAAAAACGGAAGTTCTTTCCGCGATGCTTATGTTAAAGTTGGACAGGAGATTGAAAATAATCAGTTTGATTTCGAGATAAAAGATTTACACCACACTCACCAGGGAAGCATTGGGAATCTTTGCCTGGATAAGATTGAATATCAGTTTAATAAGGTGAAAAGTAAATTGTTGGGTTAAAATATTGCGAAGGCCTGAAATTAACGTATATTTCTTTAACACAAAGATTTATTTCGCCGGTAAATAGACTAAGTGAGAAAAGATTGAATCAGCAAACTGATTGATGAAGCATACGTTTTAGCATAATCTTCATCAGTGGCTATGCCGCATTGCTTTACTCTCTTATGATTTTGCGCTGTTTTAATAAAAACCTTACGTTTAAATTTAATCCAGATCAATTTTAAACTTCGTGGATTTCTTCACCTCATGAAGCACGATAGAACTGTGATATTGCCCGATATTCGGAATATTTGAAATGACATTCACCGTAAATTCATTGTAAGAATTGATGTCTTTTGCAATAATTTTCAGCATATAATCATACTCGCCGGAAAGACTGATGATTTCCTGTACTTCATCGTGTTGCATGATGTTTTTTTCAAACGTTTCCAATACTTTTTTGGATTGTTCTTTCAGTCTCACATTGCAGTAAACGACAATATTTAAACCCAGTTTTTCACGGTTCAGCAGTCCGACGTATTTTTCAATAATCCCGTTCTTCTCGAGCTGCTTGATGCGTTCGTAGGTCGGCGTAAAAGTGAGACCGATCTTTTCTGAGATTTCTTTTACAGAATAGGTTGAGTCTTCCTGAATAATACTGAGAATCATTTTGTCTTTTAAATCCATATACTATAAATATTGAATGGTAACAAAAATAGTATTTAAAAATTAAAATCTTTAAAAATCAGGCTTTTTTAATATTAATGAATTTTGATTTTGCAGGTTTGTGAAATTGTTGTATCTTTGCATCTAATGAATAACACAGTATTTATATCATTAGAATTACCGGGCGATAGCGCCCTTTACGATATTTATTTATTTTAAGCGAAGATATTTTCTTCGCTTTTTTTTTGTAAAAAATTAAAATATTATGTTTACGATTACAGAACTAAGCACCGAGAGAATCAACAGGATAGTAACAGAAGCTTTGGCCTTTGCCAATGGGAAGACCGCTAAAATTGAAGGAGAAGTTTTTTGCTCGAATCTTTTTTTTGAAGACAGCACAAGAACTAAAACAAGTTTTGATATTGCAGAAAGAAAACTGGGTTTGCAGGTCGTGCCTTTTGACGCCTCAAATTCTTCAGTAAACAAAGGAGAAAGCCTATACGATACGGTGAAAACTATTGAAAGCCTGGGGGTAAACCTGGTCGTGATCAGAGATAAGAAAGACAGATATTTTGATGAATTAAAAGAGATAAAAATCCCTGTAATCAACGGTGGAGACGGTACAGGAAACCATCCGTCACAATGCATGCTTGATCTCATGACCATCTATCAGGAGTTCGGAAAATTTGAAGGCCTGAAAGTAGGGATCGTAGGCGATGTAAAACACAGCAGGGTGGCCAATTCCAATGCCGAAGCGCTAAGAAGATTAGGCGCCAAGGTATATTTCTCAGGGCCTGAACAATGGTTCGATGAAGGAGCGCTGATCAACGGAACCTATTTGAGTGTTGATGAAATGATTCACGAAGTTGATGTTCTGATGCTCCTGAGAATCCAGCACGAAAGACACGATGCCAAAATGAGTTTCTCCGCTTCCGAATACCACAAAAAATACGGATTGACCAAAGCCAGGGAAAAAGCCATGAAAAAGGAAGCCATCATCATGCACCCTGCGCCCATCAACAGAGGAGTGGAAATTGATACGGATCTCGTAGAATGCGAACGCTCAAGAGTTTTCAAGCAAATGCAGAATGGCGTTTTCGCAAGAATGGCAATTTTAAAAGAGGCCCTGGAGAAAGAAGGGTATGCTTTTAAATAAGAGCCAGGTAAAAAGATAAAAGTAAAAAGTTTGATGTGCCCTGAATCGATGATTTGGCAACATTAAATCTCCATCGCAAAATTCCCCTCCTCCGGAAGGGTGGCAAAATTCAAAGAATTTTGACGGGGTGGTTTAAAAGAAATTAAAAGAATAAAATAATAAGAGATAAAAGTTTAAAATGAAGAAAAAGTTAATACTGGAGTCCGGTGAAGTATTTCATGGAGAAGGTTTCGGAGCAGAACTGGAAACTGCCGGAGAAGTGGTTTTCAATACCGGGATGACAGGGTATCAGGAACTGATTTCCGACCCGTCTTATTGCGGTCAGATTGTGTGTATGACCTATCCGCTTATCGGAAACTATGGCATTAATAGAGATGATTATGAGAGTATTGAGCCGGCAATCAAAGGACTTATCGTAAAAGAACTTTGTGATCTGCCATCTAATTTCCGTACTCAGATTACTTTAGATGAATTATTTAAAAGAAAAAACCTTTCAGGAATTTCAGGAATCGACACCAGAAGATTAACCAGAATTCTTCGTAACCACGGGGTGGTAAAAGGAAAAATCGTAAACGCTGATGCTGATGAAAGCACAGTGGTTTCTGAATTAAAATCAACCAATTTCCCGACCAACCAGGTGGAGCAGGTATCCACAAAAACCCCTTACGCCAACCCGGGTAGAGGTTTGAAAGTCGTCTTGGTGGATTTTGGTTCCAAATTGGGAATCATCAGGGAATTATCCCAAAGAAACTGCGATATTACCGTAGTTTCACAGGATGTAACCGCAGAAGAAATTTTACTGATGAACCCGGACGGGGTAATGTTATCCAACGGTCCCGGCGACCCGGAAGATAATCAGCAGGCTTTAGAAATGATTAACGGAATCTTAGGAAAAGTTCCCATTTTCGGGATCTGTTTAGGACACCAATTGATAGGTCTGGCTTGCGGTGCCAAAACATTCAAATTAAAATTCGGACACAGAGGCGGAAATCACCCGGTGTTGGATTTAGAGAAAAACAAAGTGGCCATAACCTCCCAGAACCACGGGTACGCCGTAGATCAGGAAAGTTTAAAAAGCACAGATTTAATTGAAACGCACATTGCTTTGAACGACCGTACCAACGAAGGTCTGAAACACAAAATTCACCCTTGCTTCTCCGTGCAATATCACCCGGAAGCAAGCCCTGGTCCGGAGGATGCGAATTATCTGTTTGATGATTTCATTGAAATGATGGAGAATTTTAAAAAGTAATAGATTTCAGATATTAGATAACAGACTTATCATGCACAATTTTGAGAAATTACTTTTCTGGCAAAAATCAATACAACTTGCAAAAGAAGTTTATATTATTTGTGCAGATTTGCCAAAAGATGAAAAATTTGGTTTGATTTCTCAAATTAAAAGGTCAGTTATTTCAATTCCTTCTAATATTGCGGAAGGTGCTGGAAGAAATAATAACAGAGAGTTTTATCATTTTCTAGGAATTGCAAATGCTTCCTCTTTTGAACTACAAACTCAATTAATTCTTACAAGGGAATTAAATTTATTAAATGCAGAAAAAGTCAATAGTTTAATATTAAATCTGAATGAAATTCAACGAATGATTCACACGTTTAAATCTAATCTTAAAAAGTAAATACAACGCTGGAAGTCTAGAATCTGAAATCTGACATCTAGTATCTAATTAAAAATTAAAATGGCAAAACGTACAGATATAAAAACAATTTTAGTAATCGGTTCAGGTCCCATCATCATCGGTCAGGCGGCGGAATTTGATTACGCAGGGACGCAGGCTTGTCTGTCTTTGAGAGAAGAAGGTTACAAGGTAATTTTGATTAATTCAAATCCGGCTACGATTATGACGGATGTGGAAATCGCGGACAAAGTATACATCGAACCGATTTCCCTTCAGTTTGTAAGTCACATCATCAGAAAGGAACGTCCGGACGCGTTATTACCGACACTTGGAGGACAAACCGGACTGAACATGGCGGTAGAACTTGAAAAATCAGGAATTCTTGAAGAATGTAAGGTTGAGGTTTTGGGAACCAAGCTTTCAGCCATCAACAGAGCGGAAGACAGAGATCTGTTCCGTGAACTGATGAGAGAACTCAATGAGCCGGTTCCGGAATCGGATATCGTAAACACGGTAGAAGGTGCATTAAGTTTTGCTGACAGAATCGGATATCCTGTGATCGTTCGTCCTGCCTTCACGATGGGCGGAACAGGAGGCGGTATCGCTTCCAACGAGGCTGAGTTAAAGGAAATCGCCGAATTAGGATTAAAACACAGCCCGGTAACGCAGTGTCTGATCGAAAAATCCATCGCCGGATTCAAAGAAATCGAATATGAGGTGATGCGTGACGCCAACGACAACGCCATCGTGGTTTGCAACATGGAAAACATCGACCCGGTTGGAGTTCATACCGGAGATTCAATCGTTGTGGCGCCTTCGCAGACACTTTCCGACAGAGAATACCAATTGTTGAGAAATGCTTCATTAAAAATCATCAGAGCATTGGGAATCGAAGGGGGATGTAACGTGCAGCTTGCCTTAGACCCACACTCATTCAATTATTATATCATCGAGGTGAACCCGAGGGTTTCCCGTTCATCAGCTTTAGCATCAAAAGCAACCGGTTATCCGATTGCAAAAATTGCGGCTAAAATCGCTGTAGGATTAACGCTTGATGAGATCATGAACCCGGTTACCGGAAAGACCTACGCTTGTTTTGAGCCGGCGCTGGATTATGTGGTCACCAAATTTCCGAGATTCCCGTTCGATAAATTTGAAACGGCGGACAGAAGATTATCAACACAGATGAAAGCCACGGGAGAAGTAATGGCCATCGGAAGAAACTTCGAAGAATCTTTACAGAAAGCCATCCGTTCTTTAGAAACCGGAATCAGACATATCGGTTTAAAAACCAAACAGGCAGAGGCTTTAACGGCGGAAGAAATCGAAAGAAGAATCAGGGTTTGCGACGACGAAAGATTGTTCATCATCGGAGACGCTTTGAGAAGAGGGTACGATTGGGAACAGATTGTAGAATGGAGTAAAATTGATAAATTCTTCATCTGGAAAATCAAAAAGCTGATTGATTTCGAAAAAACGATTGCCGAAAATAAATTCAACAAAGAAATTCTGATTGAAGCTAAAAAATTAGGCTTTGCAGATTTAAATATTGCTCATCTGTGGGACGTTTCACAGCGTGAAGTTTTCAATTTCAGAAAAGAAAACGATATGATGCCGGTATACAAAATGGTGGATACCTGCGCTGCGGAATTTGAATCTGAAACGCCATATTTCTACGGTACTTACGAAGAAGAAAACGAAAGTGTGGTTTCAGATAAAGAAAAAATCATTGTTCTGGGTTCCGGTCCGATCAGAATTGGACAGGGGGTTGAGTTTGATTATGCGACCGTACACTCGGTTTGGGCCATCAAGGAAATGGGGTATGAAGCGATCATCATCAATAATAACCCTGAAACGGTCTCTACGGATTTCTCGATTTCGGATAAATTATACTTCGAACCTCTGGCGGAAGAAGATGTAATGAATATTATCGAGCTTGAAAAACCGAAAGGGGTTGTCGTGCAGTTCGGGGGTCAGACGGCGATCAACTTAGCCGACAAACTGGCCGCTCATGGCGTTCAGATTCTAGGGACTTCCCTGGAGGATCTTGACAGAGCGGAGAATAGGGATAAGTTTGAAAAAGCGCTTCAGGAAATGCAGATCCCTCAGCCTTTAGGAAAAACATCTACCTCAAAAGAAGAAGCGATAAAAATTGCCAATGAAATCGGGTATCCGGTATTGGTTCGTCCAAGCTACGTTTTAGGAGGAAGAGCCATGGAAATCGTATATACGGAAACGGAACTCGCCCACTACATGGAAAATGCAGTAGAAGCCAGCCCTGAACATCCGGTTTTAGTGGACAAATACATGGTGGGCAAAGAGGTTGAAATCGATGCCATCTGTGATGGGGAAACAGTAATTATTCCGGGAATTATGGAGCATATTGAGAGAGCGGGAGTTCACTCGGGAGACTCGATCGCGGTATATCCTCCACAGAATATTTCACAAAAGGAAATAGAAACTTTGGTAGATTACACGAAGAGACTGGCAAAAGGACTGAATGTAATCGGATTAATGAACATCCAATACGTTCTTTTTGAAGGAAATGTATATGTGATTGAGGTAAACCCGCGGTCATCTAGAACAGTTCCTTTCTTATCTAAAATCACCGAAGTTCCGATGGCAAACCTGGCTACGAAAGCCATTTTAGGTCAGAAACTGAGAGATTTAGGCTACGAAAGCGGCCTGGTTCCGAATAAAGAAGGCGTTTTCGTAAAAGTTCCGGTGTTCTCTTTCTCTAAACTAACGAAAGTAGACATCTCTTTAGGCCCTGAAATGAAGTCCACCGGAGAAGTAATGGGTAAAGACACGACTTTAGAAAAAGCCCTTTACAAAGGATTGGTAGCGGCAGGAAGAAAAGTTCCGATGCATGGTTCCATTTTGTTCACTGTAGCGGATAAGCACAAGCAGGAAGCCGCTGATCTGGCAGAAAGATTCCATGAAGTGGGATTCAGGATCTGGGCAACGGAAGGAACGGCTAAATTCTTCGAAGAAAAAGGCATCCCTTGCAAAATCGGATACAAAATCGGCGAAGAAAGCGTAAACCTGATCGACCTGATCCAGAAAGGAAAAGTGCAGTATGTGGTCAATACTATGACGAAAGGAAAGCAGTCTGAAAGAGACGGGTTCCAGATCAGAAGAATGAGTGTGGAAAACGGTGTTCCCTGCTTAACTTCCATGGATACGGTAGAAGCCATCCTGAAAGTGATCGAAAGCATGAGCTTTAAGATGGAGACGATGTAGTTTTCAGATTAATATAAAACAAAAGCGGGAGATTTTTTCTTCCGCTTTTTTTATGGATACTTTTCGGTGTTTTGGGAAGTGTGGAATACTCTGTAGATTCTGATGATTCGTTTTTCCTTTTCAATTTTGTAGATGATAATATAAGGAAATGTCTTCATTGAGAATCCATGAAAATCATTATAAATTTTTTGAAAATGGCGAATAAAAATCAAAGATTTTTCCGCTTCAAGAAGTTTTTTGTAGAATGATTTTGCAACTCTTCTGGATGCATTTTCAAGATAATAATCAATCGCATTATTAACATCAGTTTCAGCCTGATATGTATATTCGATCTTAAAATCCATATTTTTCTTTTGTCCTTTTATGAAATTCTTCCAGAGGCATAAAATCTTCATCTGTGAGATTTTCCATAGTATCCAGTTCTTGTTTTTGCTGTTCCGTGAGTTGATAATTGGTGTTATGCTCCAGCCAGTTTTTTTCTTTTTTATTTTCCAGAATTCCATCCAGATATCCCAAAACCTGTTTCAGAATTTCCTCTGATTGATTTTGTAATTTTTCATTAATGATATTTAAAGTCTTGGAAGTCATTATACTTATTTTTTATCAAAGTTAATAAAAAACCGATGAAATTAAATATGTGTTAATTAAGAATAGATAGTTCTTCACTAGACAAATCGTAAGCGAAAAAGGATTTACCGGAAATAAAAACTTAATGAAAGCCAACGAAAATAAAGCCGAAAAAGTGTTTCGGTATATCAAAATTGAAGTGCTTCAAAAATGGGGAAGAAGTAAGTTATTAATTTTAGGGATTAATTTCATCGGTCTTTTTTAACAAAATTTATCAGATTCCGAAAAAGATTTTTGTACTCAATTTCGTATTTTTAAGCAAAATTTTAAAAGTGAAAAAATTACTATTTGCCATTTGCATATCAGCTTCAGTGTTCGGTTTTGCTCAGGATTATTCGGTGCCGGCGGCAAGTCCGCGCCAAAAGGTGGAGCAGCAGTTTTCGATGTCTAAAATCACCATTGATTACGGAAGACCGGGAGTAAAAGGACGTAAAATCTTCGGGGAATTGGTACCTTACGGACAGGTTTGGAGAGCGGGAGCCAACTCCTCAACGAAAATCACTTTCGGACAGTCGGTGAATTTCGGGGGCAAAGTAGTACCTGCCGGAACTTACGGATTATTCATCGTTCCTACTGAAAAAGAATGGAAAGTGATCTTAAATAAAGATTTCCAGCAATGGGGAGCATATACCTACGATCCGAAGCAGGATGTGGTAGATGTGATGGTTCCGGTGAACAAGCTTGCCGATAAGCAGGAATGGTTTGAAATTACCCTCAACCCGACAGGAGAAAATTCTGCAAATCTTGTCTTGAAATGGGATATGGCCCAGGCGGAAGTGGCTTTGAAACCATCCAGCCCGGAAGCGGTAAATAAAATTGCAGATAAGCTCAAAGAAATTAAAAAAATAGAAGCAGACGCTGCAAAAACAAAAAGCTAAAAAATGAAATTTTCTGTTCAGACGATCTTGGAAAATGAAAAATATCAGTTAATCCCCTTGCTGCAAGGGGATTTTGAGTCTTTGTACGAAGTGGCTTCCGACCCGGAAGTCTGGCAGCAGCATCCCAACAGAGACCGGTACAAAAGGGAAGTCTTCGAAAACTTTTTTAAAGGTGCCCTGGAAAGCAAAGGCGCTTTTAAAATAACCGATAAAGCGAACGGCGAAGTTCTCGGAAGTACCCGTTTCTATGATTATGATGAAGCAAACAGCAGTATTTTCATCGGCTACACCTTTTACGGCACTAAGTTCTGGGGTAAAAAGATCAATCCGCAGATCAAAAAGCTGATGCTGGAATATATATATCAATTTGTCGATACCGTGTATTTCCATGTGGGAAAAGACAATATCCGCTCTCGAATCGCTATGGAAAGACTGGGCGCAGAAAATCTGGGCGAACATGAGGTGGCGTACTTCGGGGAACCCTCCAGAACCAATATTGTATACCAAATCCAAAAAATAATTTATGAAAAAATTTAAAATCCAACAGACGCCGTTTGTCGTTCCTACCACCGACGGCAAGCTGATTGAAGAACACTGGGGAAACTCCACCGGGAATTCAGAGATTTCCATTGCTCACATGATTGCGCCTGCAGGATGGAGCGAACCGCATCAGACTCCTGAGTTTGGTGAATTTACTTTGATTATTTCAGGAAAAAAACAGTTTGACATCGACGGGGAAACTGTTGTTCTTGAAAAAGGGCAAAGTATCTTCATTGAGAAGGGAGCAAGAATCCGTTACAGCAACCCCTTTCCGGAAGAATGCGAATATGTGTCTATCTGTCTGCCTGCTTTTTCGGCCGAATCGGTACATCGGGAAGAAGAAGGCGTTGATTAATTATGGCAACACAAATATGTCCGAAATGCCATATGGATTCCTTCACATGGTTTCCATAGATGACGAGATTTCCGAATTTACTATTTGGGGATGTTTCCATTGCGGCTATGAAGCAACGGAAAACGAAGCCGAAGAATGCATCTGCGAAAAATGCTGGAAAAAGACAAAAACCAAATTAAAAGATCACGAAACGGAATATTGGTGGTGCTTTACCTGCAATGAAACTTTTCAGCAGTGAAGTTCCATTTAAAACACTCTTAGCTTCGAAATCCTCTCTTTTAAAAATGAAGCAGTGTAACAATTATGAAATTTCACCTATTGTTACACTGTTATACTTATTTATTGTTAGATTATTTAAGAATTTCTTTCAGGAACATCAGCGTGTGATTCCAGGCTCTTTTGGCCATCACAGGATTGTAATCCGGAGATTTCGGATCCGTAAACGTATGCTTGGAATGGGCATAGGTGATGATCTGCCAGTCGGCATTACCGTCGTTCATTTCTTTGATCAGGTTGTTGTAATCTTCCGGCGTTACGCTTTGGTCATCTGCAGGATTTTCCACCAGGATCTTTGTCGAAATCGGTCCGTTCGGTCTCGACTGGTCTTTTCCGATGCTTCCGTGAATGGAAACAACACCCACTACCGGCAGTTTACCTCTGGCGGATTCAAGAGCACCCGTCCCTCCGAAACAGTAGCCGATCACCGCAATCCGGTCCGGAATCGCTCCGTTTTTCTTCAGCTGGTCCAAAGCAAGCGTGATCCTCTTCTGGTAAGCTTCATAATTTTTCTTGTAGTAACCGGAGTTTTTGGCTGCCGTATCCATATTGGTCGGAATATTCCCTTCTCCATAAATATCCGCAATAAAAGCAACGTATCCCTGTTTTTCAAGTTCAGCCGCGGCGGTCTTTGCTTCATCGTCAATGCCTTTCCAAGCAGGTAGGATCAGTACTCCCGGAAGCTTTTTTCCTGCATTTGAGGTAACCAGTCCGTTTAATTTCTGGGAACCATCCTGGTACGGAATAGGTTTAAGATTCTGGCCGAATAATGTAGCGGAGGCAAACAATGCCGCGCTGAGTAAGATAGATTGTGTCATAAAATAGAGTTTTTTGGAGCTGTTTCCCGCTTTCTGTTGCAATCTTTTTTTGCAAAAAAGGATTTCCACGGCAATCGGGGCTATGCAGTCTCATCAGTACAAAAACCGTGCTTCATTTGCGGCCTGAGACTTATAAATTTTATACTCATATGGTATGAACTCAAAATAGAAGCCGGGCTAAAAAGCTGTAAGCCGGATGCTGGAAGTGTCATCGATCAACTTATTGCTGAATAGTCTTAAATACAGACTCCCAATCAAGCCCTTAAAGGAAGATTTAAATCATAATCGTTGTTGCCGGATGAGAAAAAAACACGATCCGCATCAAATCCTGGGACAAAAGATATATCAAGCCCGATAAAATACATACTCCCCATTCTCATAAGAAGCCCGGATATGCTGCAGCCCGTTTGTTAAGACAATCTCTTCCGCACCGACGATCGAATTGTAGCGTGCCGTCTGCTCAAAGGTTTTCTCCGTCAGCTTAACCTGCGGTGCCTTGCATTCAATTAAAATTTTGGGCTGTGCTTTTTCAGTGATCAGAAGATCGATTCTTTTGGTCAAACCATTAAGAACAATCTTTTTTTCGGTGATCAGGGCGGAGGTGGAGTAGGATTTCACCGTCAGGTAATAATGGACCCAGTGCTGCCGAACCCATTCTTCAGGAGTAAGCAAAAGATAGGTTTTACGAACAAGATCATAAATAAAAAACTTATCTTTGTCTTTCTTGAATTTAAAATCAAAAGTTTCCTGAAAGTTCAGTTTTGGAAGTTCCATTTATAAGATGAAAGAATTAGATTTAATCCTCAAAAATATTAAAAATAAAGAAGTATTACCGATTTATTTTTTTCACGGAGAAGAACCCTACTTTATCGATCTGGCTGTCAAAGCCCTTGAACACGATTTTTTAACGGAAGATGAAAAAGCATTCAACCAGACGGTCGTTTACGGGAAAGATACTTCATATCAGGAAATCCTTTCACTGGCCCGGCAATTTCCGATGATGGGCGATAAGCAGGTTA
Source organism: Chryseobacterium endophyticum (assembly GCF_056333165.1). Classification (NCBI taxonomy): domain Bacteria; kingdom Pseudomonadati; phylum Bacteroidota; class Flavobacteriia; order Flavobacteriales; family Weeksellaceae; genus Chryseobacterium; species Chryseobacterium endophyticum. The sequence goes on along the minus strand of NZ_JBWGXE010000004.1, from coordinate 117,198 downwards.
TTATTGTGAAGGAAGCGCAGGATCTCAGGCTTGCGGAAAGCGAAACCAATGCTCTGGAAACCTACGTTCAGAATCCGGTTCCTTCTACCGTTTTGGTCTTCGCGCACAAGCACAAAAAGCTAGACAGCCGTAAAAAGGTAACCAAATCCCTGGAAAAGACCGGGGCTTTATTCCTGAGCGAATCCATTAAAGAATCACAGCTCCCGAAATGGATTGCCGATGAGTGCATCAAACTGAGCATTAAAACAGCCCCGAATATTTCCCATCTGCTCGCGGAATATTTAGGAAATGACCTCTCAAGAATCGCCAACGAACTGAATAAACTCAAAATCATCCTTAAACCGGGCGAACTGCTGGACGGGAAAATCGTGGAAGATCATATCGGGATCAGTAAAGAGTATAATGTTTTTGAACTTCAGAAAGCTTTGGGAACCAAAAATGCCAATGCCGCTTTTAAAATTGCCCATTTTATGGGAAAAAATCCTAAAAATAATCCTTTTGTCATGATGCTGGCCAGTTTGTACAATTACTTTTCCAATGTCATTATTTACAATACGATGGCCGGGCAGCCTCCACAGATGATCGCCGCACAGATGGGGGTAAATCCTTATTTTATTAAAGATTATGCAGAATCGGCAAGGCTTTATCCTCTGAAACATGCTACACGGGTGATTTCAATTCTGCGCGAATTCGATATGAAAGGAAAAGGCCTCGGTGCCGTCAACATGAGCGAAGCGGAACTGATCAAAGAACTGGTGTATAAAATCATTAATGTCGACAAGATTAAGATGAAGGTGTGAAGGGTGAAGGGTGATAGTGAATAGTGAATAGTGAATTCGCTGCGCTTGTCAATTTTAAAAGGATGAAAATTCTCTGTTATTGACAAACCGCCAAACCTTAACCGGAAATTCCCCTCCTCTGGAGGGGTGGCAGAAATTCAGAAAGAATTTTTGACGGGGTGGTTTTGAGAAAGTGAATCGTGAATGATTAATTCGCTGCGCTCGTCAATTTTAGCAGCATGAAAATTCACAATTCACAATTCACCATTCACAATTGACCATTCACATATTAGATATTGACAAGTATCATTAAAATAACTTTAATTACATATTAAAAATTACGAACTTAGCGGACGTAAATTTTAAATCCTTTTGAAAAGCAAATTATGGAGCAAAACATTTTAGATTGTGTGATCGTCGGATCCGGGCCTTCCGGCTTTACAGCAGCTATTTATGCAGCAAGAGCAGATCTGAAACCTGAACTGTATACAGGTTTGGAGCCGGGCGGACAATTAACCACCACCACGGAAGTAGACAACTTCCCGGGATATCCGGAGGGAATTACAGGTCCTGAAATGATGATGGATTTACAGAAACAGGCAGAGCGATTCGATACAAAAGTGCATTACGAAATGATCACAAAGGTCGAATTTTCCAAAGAAGTTGGCGGAGTTCACAAATTATATGCAGGCAATAAAGAAATTTTTGCCAGAACAGTCATTATTTCTACAGGTGCTACGGCAAAATATCTGGGTCTTGATGATGAAAAAAAATATGCAGGAGGAGGAGTTTCCGCATGTGCTACCTGTGATGGCTTTTTCTATAAAGGAAAAGATGTCGTGGTCGTAGGGGCAGGAGATACCGCTGCTGAAGAGGCTACTTACCTTGCCAAGCTGTGTAGAAAAGTAACCATGCTGGTAAGAAAGGATGTCTTCAGAGCATCGAAAGCCATGATTCACAGGGTACATAATACGCCGAACATTGAAGTTAAATTTCATCACGAACTGATTGCTATTGAAGGGGAAAATAATTTGGTTGAAAGAGCAGTGGTGATCAATAATCAGACTCAGGAAACCTCTGCGATTGATGTCGACGGAATCTTTATTGCAATCGGTCATAAGCCCAATACAGACATTTTCGTAGGTCAGATTGATCTAGATGAAAACGGATATATCCTGACTGAAAAAGGGTCGGCGAGAACCAATCTTCCTGGCGTTTTTGCAGCCGGAGATGTTCAGGATCATATTTATAGACAAGCCATCACAGCAGCAGGAAGCGGGTGTATGGCTGCCATGGATGCTGAGAAATACCTGGCCGAGTTACATTAAATGAATTAAATCTAAAAAAACGCATTTCTCAGAAGTGCGTTTTTTTTATGGTTAATCTTGTGTAAAGCCTTATTTGGGCGGTGCTAATAAAAACAAGGGTTAAAAAATAATCGATCTGATTTCTAGCAGCTTATTAATTTTTGTTAAAATTTATTCTTAAATATTTTGGCAATACATAAAAACGTTCTATATTTGCACCACTGAAAACGACGGTATCACCGGAGTTCAGGGAGAGTTGGCAGAGTGGTCGATTGCGGCAGTCTTGAAAACTGTTGACTGTAACAGGTCCGGGGGTTCGAATCCCTCACTCTCCGCCAGGTTAGAAACCAAAATAAGCTAAAACGCTGTAAACATCAATGTTTACAGCGTTTTTTGTTTTAGCGCAGTATCAAAAAAAACTAAAATAGGTCACGATTTATATGACCTATTTCGTGTCCCATTCAAAAAATCACAAAAATGGGTCACGAAAAATCAAGGAAAGCCCGACCAATAGGCAGTCCAACGATTGTACATCTTGCAAAAAGTGGTAACAAAAAGTAAATTATTAAACCATTAAAGTTATCACACTATGAACAAAACATTCAACCTGTTATTCTTTATCAAAAAGAATAAAATCAGAACAAACGGAACCGCTCCAATCTACTTACGAATTACGATAGACGGCAAGGCAGCCGACATTGCTGCTAAAAGGTATATCGATCCGAAGAAATGGGATGTTAAGGCACACAAGGTATTGGGTAATTCGCAAGAAGCCAAAACGCTCAATCTCTATCTTAAAACTTTGGAACAGAAAGTTTACGATTTCCACTACCTGATGCTGAAAGAAGAAAACTTTGTAACAGCAGAGAGTTTAAAATCTAAACTGCTTGGAACTGATATTGAGCAAAGAATGCTTATTCCAATATTTCAGGAGCATAATGACAAAGTGGAAGCCTTGGTCGGTCAGGATTTTGCCCCGGGAACACTGGAGCGTTATAAAACTTCTTTAAAGCACACTCAAGAATTTATTAATTGGAAATACAAAGTTTCTGATATTGATATCACGCAAATCGATCACGGTTTTATTAGTGATTATGATTTCTGGCTGAGAAGTGTAAGAAAATGTGGTAATAATACCGCTGTGAAATATCTCAAAAATTTCAAAAAAATCATCCGGTTGTGTATTGCGCATGGATGGATCACCAAAGATCCTTTTCTGGGTTACAAAGCAAAGATCAAAGCTGTGGAACGTCCATATCTTACCAAAGAAGAAATTCAGATGATCTACGAAAAGGAATTTCCATCAGACCGATTGAATCAGGTCCGCGATATCTTTCTATTCAGCTGCTATACAGGTCTTGCCTATGTGGATGTCAAGCAATTGTCAAAGTCTAACATCAATATCGGCGTTGATGGCGACCAATGGATTTTTACCCACCGTCAAAAAACCGACACCTCAACTAGAGTTCCGCTATTGCCGTTGGCTCAAGAAATAGTTTTAAAATATGAAAACCATCCGCAGTGTGTCAATTCAGATGTTTTGTTTCCTGTTCTAAGCAATCAGAAAATGAATTCTTACCTCAAAGAAATTGCGAGCGTCTGCGGTATCAATAAAGATTTGACGTTCCATATTGCAAGACATACGTTTGCTACTACTGTTACCTTGTCCAACGGTGTTCCGATTGAGAGTGTGAGTAAAATGCTTGGACATACCAATATCAAAACTACTCAGCATTATGCGAAGATTCTAGATAAAAAAGTGAGTGATGATATGTTGAGTCTAAGAAGTAAACTTCAAGAAGAAAATAAATAAGTGTTTTCGTGCTTACCAAAGTAATTTAGGGAGAATAATTATTATTGAATACAAAGAGTGCAGGACTAATCCTGTCAAGGGACCTTAACGAGCGTATCTTCAAACACTTTTATCGATGATTTGGTTCGATTGAGTCGAATTAAACAAGAATTACAAAGCTCATTTTTAAAAGGTAATTTTCATACACTTTAAACTACTTGCAATATAATTTTAAACATTTAAAAAAATGGAGATTGACGTTATTGGTCTTAGTTAGCTTCGATTGTCTTTTATTCCTTTTCTGAAGTTTACGTAACATTAGGCTATAGTAAATTACATTTTTAATACTTACATGTGTAGTTTGAATTTCTTAACTTTGAAAAATGAAAGAAAAGGTAAAAAGAGTTGTTTCGGAGTTTAATACGGAATTAAAGCTGAAAGGTTTCCGTGCATTTCAGATCGAGCAGGACGGAAGCGACACCCGCGTGTACAGCAGAAAAGAATTCTATAAAATCTGCCTGACGACAGGGAAAAGTAAAATTCATTATTCTGATAAAAGCTTCGAGCAGGAAGGAACCGTTTTGTTTTTCGGAAATCCGCATATTCCGTATTCCTGGGAAACGATTTCAACGACTTATAAAGGCTATACCATTCTTTTTTCTGAAGAATTTTTCAAGAATTCTGAACGTTCCGAAAGTTTACAGCAGTCTTCTTTTTTTAAAATCGGCGGAACGCCCGTTTTGAAAATTACCGAAGAACAGAGACTTTTTCTCAATACCATTTTCCAAAAGATGATTGCAGAGCAGGAAAGCGACTATGTTTACAAAGATGAGCTGATTCGCAATTACATCAGCCTGATCATCCACGAATCTCTGAAGCTTGAACCTGCCGAAAATTTCGATCAGAACAAAAATGCAGCATCAAGGCTGTCATCCGTTTTTCTGGAACTGTTGGAAAGACAATTTCCCATCGAAACAACAGACCAATCTCTGCAGCTGAAATCAGCTCAGGATTTTGCAAAAGCTCTGAATGTTCACGTCAATTATCTCAATCGTGCCGTAAAAGAAGTGACAGGAAAATCCACAACGGCTCATATCACGGAACGCATTCTCACGGAAGCAAAGACATTGTTGCAGCACACCGACTGGAATATCTCGGAAATCGCTTTCGCACTCGGATTCGATTATCCGACGTATTTTAATAACTTTTTTAAAAAACAAACCGGAACCAATCCAAAAGCATTCCGTTTGACCGAGGTTTGATTTTCTTAATTTTTGGTTTGATTATCATTAACTGTTAGCTCCTCGCTGTTTCTAATTTTGTATCAGTAATTTTTAAAACATTCAGATATGAAAATAGTAGCAACAGTGATGGCTTTGTCCTTTCTTTTTATCGGACAGGCACTTGCGCAGAATAAAAAATCAAATCAAACAAAAATGAATGCAACAGAACAAAACGAACATTATACTTTCCAACTCAGTGATAAAGTAACCCGAAAAGCGGTTACCTTCAAAAACCGTTACGGAATAATACTTTCCGGAGATTTATACCTTCCAAAAAATACAGGAGACGAAAAGCTTGCAGCTTTGGCAATCAGCGGACCGTTTGGTGCAGTGAAAGAACAATCTTCCGGTTTATATGCCAATCAGATGGCGGAAAGAGGTTTTGCCGTTATCGCTTTCGACCCTTCTTACACCGGCGAAAGTGGAGGCGAGCCGAGAGACATTGCTTCACCCGACATCAATACCGAAGATTTCAGTGCGGCAGTTGATTTCTTAGGACTTCAAAAAAATGTAGATAGAAACAAAATCGGAATCATCGGAATCTGTGGTTTTGCCACTTTTGCCTTGAATGCGACCATTGCCGACAAACGGGTGAAAGCAGTGGCGACGACGAGTGCTTATGATATTTCAAGAGTAAGTGCCAAAGGATATTATGATAAAATGACTTCCGAAGAACGCACAAAAGCTTTCGAAACAATGAGTCTGCAACGTTGGGTTGATGCTGAAAACGGAAAACCAGAATATCCGACAACCCATTTACCTGAAAAATTAAACGGTGATGAACCTCAGTTTGTAAAGGATTATTTTGATTATTACAAAACGCCGAGAGGATATCACAAACGTTCTTTAAACTCGAATAAAGGCTGGACGAAAACGAATTCTCTATCTTTTGCCAATTCGGTAATGTTAAGTTACATTAAAGAAATTTCGCCAAGACCGATGCTTCTGATTGCAGGGGAAAATGCACACTCCAAATATATGAGCGAAGACATTTACAAAGTGGCTTCTGAACCGAAAGAATTGATGATAATTCCAAATGCGGTTCACGTAGATTTATACGATAAAGTCGATGTAATTCCTTTTGAAAAGCTGGATCATTTCTTCAGAACCAATTTGAACTAATTGAATAGTGCAATAGCTGAATCCGCATTTTTAGAAATGACGGATTTAGCATTTTATTTCTCTAAATATTTAATAATGAGCTTTAACGAAGATATTTTCACCAGGTTAAAAAATGGTGAAACAATAATGCCCAACGACCCGGAAATTCACAAATTGCTGGTGGCTTCTTATGAAGTTAAGAAAAGACTTCTTCAATTAAATAATTCCACAGAACCGGATGAGATTTTAAAAATATTAAGTGAGATTGTAGGTAAAAAACTGGAGAATGTAGCAGTGTTTACGCCGATTTACATCAACTATGGAAAAAATCTAAACATCGGTAAAAATGTATTCATCAATTTCGACTGCACCTTTCTGACTTTGGGCGGAATTACGATTGCAGACGATGTTTTAATCGGTCCGAAAGTGAGTCTGATCACTGAAAATCATCCTTTAGAACCTCAACACAGAAAAGGATTGATTGGTAAATCAATTTTAATCAAGAAAAATGCGTGGATTGGAGCCAACGCAACCATTCTTCCCGGAGTTACGATTGGCGAAAATGCGGTGGTTGCAGCCGGAGCAGTGGTTTCCAAAGATGTTCCGGACAATGTTGCGGTGGGAGGAATTCCTGCAAAAATCATCAAAACAATTGAATCATAAAATATGGAAGAAAACAACAATCAGAATTCGAGAAGAAAATTTATTCAGCAGACGGCTTTGGCTGGTGCAGGCTTAATGCTGCTGAATCCTTTAGACATTTTAGCACAAAATAATCCATCAAAAAATATGAGTAAAAATATAAAATCAAGAGGCTACGCCGGAAAAGATGAAAACGGAAAGCTGGAAAGTTGGAGTTTTGAACGCAGAGCCGTGGGCGACAATGATATTTTAATTGAAATTAAATATTCAGGAATCTGTCATTCGGATATTCATACCATTAAAGGTCACTGGGGAAAACAGATGTATCCACAGGTTCCGGGGCACGAAATTGCAGGAATTGTAACAGCTGTCGGGAAAAATGTAACCAAATTTAAAGTAGGGGATAAAGCCGGAGTTGGCTGTATGGTCGATAGTTGTATGAAATGTGAAAGCTGTAAAAACGGCGAAGAACACCACTGCGAAACCGCAGGAATGGTAGGAACGTACGGCGCTCCGGATAAAACATCGCCTTCAGGAATTACGCAGGGTGGCTATTCCAACAACATTGTGGTAACGGAACATTTTGCCATTAAAATTCCGGAAAATATCGACCTGAAATATGCTGCGCCATTGCTTTGCGCAGGAATTACGACCTATTCGCCAATGATGAAAATCAATTTCAAAAAGGGTGATAAAATTGGGGTGATTGGTATTGGCGGTTTGGGACATCTTGCTGTGAAATTGGCTGTTTCAAAAGGTGCGGAAGTCTATGCTTTCACCACTTCACCTTCAAAAGTAAACGACATTAAAAGTTTCGGTGCCAAAGAAGTGATTGTTGTAGAATCGGCTGAAGATTTAAAGCCTCACAAGGGCAAGTTAGATTTTATGATTTCAACGGTTCCTTATGCTTACGATATGTCGCCTTACATCGATTGTGTGAAAAAGTACGGCTATTTTACGCAAGTCGGACAACCGATAAATGGAGAATTGACGATTAATAATTTCAATATGATTTTTAATCGTGTCAACTTCAACGGTTCCCTGATTGGCGGAATTCCGGAAACGCAGGAAGTGATGGATTACTGCGCAGAAAACAAAATCTATCCGCAAATTCAGGTTATTAAAGCTAATGAAATCAACGATGCGTGGGACAAAGTGGTGAATAAAGAAGCACGTTACCGATATGTGATTGATGCGACAACTTTTTAAACTAAGGCGAAATTAATTTAACCACAAATCAAAGATTCGATGGAGTTAAAAGTGACAAAAGAAATTCTTCCAGCTATTATTAGATAATAAAAGCACACAACAGTTTTTATAAAGATTTACTTTAAATAAGGCTATCTATTCTTTTGCATCTTTTGTGGTAAAAAAAATTAAACAAGTTTTTAAATATAAATTACAAAATCAAAAATAAAAATGGAAAATCAAGTAGTATTCGTAACCGGTGGTGCAATGGGAATGGGCGAAGCAGTTGCGGTTATGGCAGCCGAAAGAGGTGCAAAAGTAGTGGTGGTAGACATTAATGAGGAAGCAGCACTAAAAACGGTAGAAAAAATCAAAGCTAATGGAGGTGAAGCTTCTGCTGTGAAATGTGATGTTTCTTCGGCAAAAGATGTAGAAGCGGCCATCAATTTCGTGGTCGAAAAATACGGAAGATTGGATGCAGCGTTCAACAATGCTGGAATCCAGCCAAGACCTTCCAAACTTGCCGATTTACCCGAAGAAGAATATGACAAAGTGATGAGCATTAATCTGAAAGGAACTTTCTTAACGATGAAATATGAACTTTTACAGATGCAGAAACAGGGAAGCGGAGCAATTGTCAACAATTCATCTATTGGCGGATTGGTTGCAGGAGCGGGAAGAGCAGCTTATCACGCTACAAAACACGGCGTTTTGGGGCTGACGAAAAGTGCGGCGGTAGAATATGCACCGGAAGGAATCAAAATCAATGCGGTTTGTCCGGGAGTAATAGAAACACCGATGGTTGATGAAATGTTTGCTTTGGGCGACCTTGACGAAAGTGCTTATAAAGATTGGGCACCCATCAAAAGATTAGGCAAAGCGAACGAAGTGGCAGAAGCGGTGCTTTGGCTGTTCAGTCCGGCTTCCAGCTACATTATCGGTCAGCCGATTTCTGTGGATGGCGGCATCAGCATTACATAAAATTAAAGGGTTTGTTTCGGCAGGCCCTTATCTGTTTATCCCTTCAAATCAGTAAAAATGGTAAGCAATTGCGTAATCGATATAACTATAAATGATTGTATTGTCGGAACTTTTCGATGTAGCTGATTTTGAGTACATTAAATTTAAAATAGTGAAATATTTAATTATTATTCTTTTAGCGATCAGTCCAACTGTAATTGCACAAAATAAAATACATTCAAACAAAATAAAATCTAAGAAAATGAGTACAAATATCCCTAAAATAAGTGATTTTCCGACAGGTGAAGAAAACACGGCTTATGCACAATATTTTATTGGCAAATCCTATTTGGCGCCACTGACAAGCAATAAAGATCTAAATGTTCCCCTTTCCAATGTCACATTTGAACCGGGTTGTCGAAACAATTGGCACAGTCATACCGGCGGACAGCTTTTGATTGTGGTGGGTGGTGAAGGTTTGTATCAGGAAAGAGGAAAACCTGCCCGCCGTTTAAAAGTTGGTGACATCGTAGAAATTGCTCCGAATGTTGAGCATTGGCACGGTGCAACTGCCAAAAGTTGGTTCTCGCATTTAGCAACGAACGGAAATCCGAAAAGCAATGAAAATACTTGGCTGGAAGCTGTTTCAGATGAAATTTATAAAGAAGCTAATCTTCAAATTAAGCCTTAATGAAATTTAAAATTCTCATTTTAATATTTACCACATTCACCTTAGTTATGAATGCTCAAAATCAACAAAATCTTGATGAAAAACAATCGAGCCTTGTTTCAATTTCTTCATTAACAGCAGTCGGAAATTTGGAAGATTTAAAATTAGAATTAAATAAAGCCTTAGATTCTGGTTTGACGATTAATGAAATCAAGGAAGCGCTAGTTCAGTTGTATGCGTATTGCGGTTTTCCGAGAAGTCTGAATGCGATTAATACCTTTAAAACTATTTTAGATGAAAGAAAAGTGAAGGGTATTAATGATATTGAAGGAAAGAAAATCGTTGTAGAAAATAATATTGTCGATAAATATGAACAAGGCAGAAAAACGTTAGAAACATTAACGAAAACGCCGCAAACCAAACCAGCACCTGGTTTTGGTGAATTTGCACCACGAATTGATGCTTTCCTCAAAGAACATTTATTTGCCGATATTTTTATGAGCGAAGTTCTCACTTATCAGCAAAGAGAATTGGTGACGATTTCGGCTTTGGCTTCTTTGGATGGAGTTGAAGGGCAGTTGCAATCTCATATCAATATGGGAAAAAACACCGGAATTACCGAAAATCAGTTGGTACAATTGGCTGATTTGGTACAGGAATCTGTTAACAAAACTCAGGCAAATACAGTTCGAGAGATTATTGGAAAACCGCTTGTTCCGATCATCGAAAATGATATGATGGTTCGTATCTCCGAAATAGAAATTATCCCTGAATTTTTAGAAGAATATAATTCGATTCTGAAAGAAGAAGCTTTGGCATCGGTGAAATTTGAGAAAGGCGTTATTGCAATTTTTCCGATGTATCAGAAGGAAAATTCCACTCAGATAAGAATTGTAGAAATCTATGCCAACAAAGAGGCGTATCAGTTTCATTTGCAAACGCCACATTTTTTGAAGTACAAAACATCGACTTTGAAAATGGTAAAATCGTTAAAATTAATAGATATGGAAAGTCTGGATAAAGAAACGATGTCTGAGATTTTTGAAAAAGTAAATTAATATTAAACTATTTTTCAATGAAGGGTTAGAAAATAAAATACTTTTTGTTGTAATAAAAAAACTAACTAATATCTACATGTAATAATTAACATTTATACAAAATATATTTTAGCACATTACAAATATAGCCATCGCAATTTATGGGAAATTCAATTAAGATCTTATAGCATTACTCTAAAAATAAATAAAAAATGGCGCCGATTGTCGTAAAGTGGCGCCATTTGGCTGTGTGACCAAGACGAGCGTATCTTCAAACACTTTTATAGGTGATTTGGTTCGTTTGAGCCAAATTAAACAAGAATTACAAAGTTCTTTTTGACAAATAATTTTTGATAATTTATGTTTGATGCAATTTAATTTTAAAAAAATAAGAACACTTAGCACTGGATTAGTAAGTCTTTAGTTAGCCGTGCTTGTCTTGTACCCATAACCGAAGAGATATCGAAATATTTAGTGGAAGATTTAGAAAGAATTCGCAATTTTCAAGTATTGAATTTTAATTATTATTAAAGTTCACATTTACTATTATAGGGTATGTAAATAGGTTATAAATTTATTTTTTGTTGCTATATTTATAGGTAAAAATTAAACCAGATGAAATCCCCTTTAAATATACATCCTCCAAAAAACTGGCAAGATTTTGAAACGCTGTGTTTAAAACTTTGGGGAGAGATATGGAGCATACCTCACGAAATTGATTTTAATTCTGATAATGCGCAAGGACAACATGGTGTAGATATTTTCGGTCCGGTTAATGATGGCAAAAAATATAATGGAATACAATGTAAAAATAGAAAATTAAACTTGATAGATGGGTCTCCAAATCGAATTTCAATAAGAGATATTCAGGAGGAAATTGAGAAAGCTAAATCGTTTAAACCATACTTAAGCAAGCTTGTTATAGCAACATCATTGCCTAAAGACCAAAAAATTGAAGAGTATGTAAGAACTCAAAGTATACAAAATGTTGAAATAGGATTATTTACAATACAAATATGTTTTTGGGATTACTTTGAACGTAAACTATTTGAGTTTCCCAATGTTTACAATTGGTATGTTAAGAACGAGGATTTTCATCGTACCAAGAGCCTATCCGTCTTATTTTCAAATGGTCAAAATGAGATGATCTGTTTTCCGAAGTTTCAAAAAACGATTAAAAGATATATAGTAAAGGATGAAAATGTTGAGGAAGATATTTTGGATTTGAGTCTATCTCTCAATGAATTGTTAGAAAAATATAAATCAGAAGAGCACGTTTCTAAATCAGGTCTTAAAAACTTTAATGATATCTTTGGTAGAATTGATATGAGTAAAAATCCTTTGATGCCTAAGATTAAATGGGAGCAATATTGTTGGTTGAAGCTTCAGATCACAAATACAGGAGAAGCAGTAATTGAAGATTACAAAATAGAACTGGAATTCGAGGGTGATTTTAAAAAAGTTGGAGCGGAAAAAGGACATTTTCTTCATAATCCAAAGTATATCAATACTGTTAGAGAATATAGTAATTCAGATGATTCTCTAATTATAGTTCCCAAAAACAAAACTTTAGTACAGGATGATTATTTTACAACAGGGAATTTTTACATTGAACCTAAAATTGGTGAGGGTAGTGCAGTAAAAATGACTTGGAAAATTATATCACGTGATTTTACTGATTCAGGATTCCTTACAATCATTATTAAGCCTCAATTTCATAAGGTTGTAATCATTGCAAATGCTGATTTAAAATTAGAAGAAAAGGAAGAAGTTTCTTATCAATTAATTGAAAGAACAGGTGTTCATCAAATTGGTTATGTTGATTACTTTGACAAAGAATCCGATTATAATTTTGAATAATATTTTACAGAAAGAATTTCAAATTTTCTTAAACTTTAATTTTTTTTACAATCGAATTTGTTTTCTGAAATGTCATTGTACATATTCTTATGACTTTACTTTTGCCAAAAGATAAAAAATAGTGAATACAGATATTAGAAGTATTTACTAGAGCAGGTTTTTTAAATTCGAAATTTCTTCTAAATTACATCTATAAATTAGCAGCATGAAAATTCTAATAATAGAAGACGAAACCGAGCTAGCTAAAAGTATCTCCGAATATCTTTCCGGAGAAAATTATATATGTGAATTTGCACCCACATTCAGCGAAGCAATGGACAAAATAGAAACGTTCCAGTATGATTGCATACTGTTGGATATTATGCTCCCTGACGGTAATGGACTTGCCATTTTAGAAGAATTAAAAAGACAGAATAAACAAGATGGGGTCATTATTATTTCGGCGAAAAATGCCCTGGATGATAAAATAAAAGGATTGCAGTTAGGGGCTGATGATTATCTTACAAAACCCTTTCATCTTTCGGAACTGATGGCAAGGATCTATTCAATTATCAGAAGAAAACAATTTAATAATTCTAATGTCATCAAACAAAATGAATTGCAGATAGATCTTTTATCAAAAACTGTTACTATTAATAATCAAACGATCATCCTCACAAAAAAAGAGTTTGACCTTCTTATTTACTTTATTGGAAACAAGAATAAAGTTATTTCTAAAAGCACCTTAGCAGAACATCTCTCCGGTGATTTTGCGGATATGTTGGATAACCACGATTTTGTCTATGCGCACGTCAAGAATCTTAAAAAGAAATTATATGAAGCAGGCTGTGACCATTACTTGAAAACAGTTTATGGGACGGGGTATAAATGGGAAAATATTTGATTAATTATGAAGCCACTATTAAGTAAAACTACTAGACCGTTTTTAATTTTCGTAATGATTGTTCTGGTTTTCAGTATCCCAGTATATTATTTCGTAGTCGATGCAATATGGCAGGATGAACTTGACGAGCACAACGAGATTGTTGCAGAAAAAACAGGCTATGAATTTAACAAAATGAATGCTTCCATAGAAGAAATACAAAGTAGTATTACCTTATGGAATCATATCCAACCAGGAACCAATATTGAAAAAATAACTTCCAATCATTTAAGGAAAGACTCACTTTTTACAGCTGAAAAATATAAACCTTTTTCTGATGACCCGACAATCGAACGCTACAGATGTCTTAAAAAGGTCATTTATATAAAAAAACAACCTTATCTTTTTACCATAGAGACAAATATTGAGGAAACGGAAGGCACTGTAATGATCATTGGTCTCATTACATTATTCTTTTTTCTTTTGATTGTGACAGGGTTGTTTATACTTAACAGGAGATTGTCCAAAACAATTTGGAAACCTTTTAGAAACACACTTGATAAACTGAAGAATTTTAATTTAAACACACAGACGCAGATTGAATTTGACAATACAGACACTACAGAATTTGAAGAATTAAATCAGTCATTACGAAAATTAATTTATCATAACGTATCCGTTTATAAAACGCAGAAAGAGTTTACAGAAAACGCGTCTCACGAGTTGCAGACTCCGTTGGCCATCTTGAAAAATAAACTTGATCTTCTACTGCAAGATGCAAACCTAACCGAAAAGCAATACAACATTGCCGAGGAAATGAACAAAGCTTTAACGAGAATTTCAAGAATTAATAAGAACCTTTTGTTATTAGCGAAGATAGATAACAGCCAATTCGATAATTCTGAAAGCATTAAGCTGGATGATCTATTGCACCAAAGTCTTGATGCCTTTAATGAACATTTTCAGCAAAAGAATATTTCTCTTGCAGAAAATATTTCTTCTAATGTTGAATTGAACGGCAATAGCGGGCTGACAGAAGTTCTTATTAATAATCTTATTTTAAACGCAATTCGTCATACTTCCCGTGACGGTGCAATATCGGTGAAATTGACAAATTCAGTATTTGAAGTTGCCAATTCCGGAAGTGAAAAATTAAATACAGATCTGTTATTTAAAAGATTTTCGAAGCTTTCTGCGGACAATAGCGGAAGTGGTTTGGGATTAGCCATCATCAGTGTGATTTGCAAATTCCACCATTGGAAGATCAGTTATAAATTTGAAAATAATTTGCACATTTTTTCTGTAAAACTGTAAAATTCAAAATTTCTTCAAAATTCACTTTTAGCTTTGTTGCATATTTTCATTTATGCGATACAATTCTTTATATATTTACAAAATTTCATTCTTAACAATAATTTAATACAAAATAGTAAGATTTTAGAATGAAAAATATTAGAGACAGTTTTTTGAAAGGAAGAGCAAAAAGCCTTAAATACACCTTCAAGGGTGCATTTCTGTTACTGAAAACGGAACATTCGCTAATGACACAGTCTTTCATCGGGGTTGTTTTAGTTGTTTTAGGCTTCTATTTTAAGATCACAAAAGTTGAGTGGATGTTTCAGATACTTGGCTTTGGACTTATTCTCACAGCAGAAAGCCTGTATACTGCAGTGGAAAAACTTTGCGATTTCGTTCATCCGGAATATCATAAAAAAATAGGTTTCGTTAAGGACATAGCGTCCGGAGCGATGACATTTGCTGTGATCTCAGTTTTAATTTTACTCACTCTAATCTATTATCCTTACTTATGAAAAAGTTATTCAGTGGCAGATTTTCAACACTGTTTGGTGTTCTGAGTTTATATGTTTTTTTAGCATTTGTAATTAGGATAATACTACTGATCTGGTCTTTAAAAGATCTTGAGCTTAATTTCTTACATTTTTTGCGAGCTTTCTTCACAGGGTTCTTTTTCGACCTGACGATGGGTTCCTTATTTTTAGCATTTTACGCCTTTTATCTTTTGATCTTTCCGAAAAGGTGGATCGGATCTTTGTTTGATAAAATCTTCACCTATTTTTATCTAAGCTTGATTTTCATTATTATTTATTTTAGCCTTTTGGCAGAAATACCTTTTTGGGATGAGTTTGGCGTTAGGTTCAATTTCATTGCGGTAGATTACCTTATTTACACATATGAAGTTGTCGAAAACATCAATCAGTCATATCCTTTACCTGTGATTGGAGTTGTTTTGATAGGATTGATCGTCCTTACGTTTGTTTTATTTAAAAAACTGAATATCTTCAAAAAGACTTTTTCGGATAAGAATTCTATCAGTAATCGTTTATTTTATTCACTTCCGGTTTTGGCAATTGCCATTGTTTTAGGTTTGGTGATGAAAAACAAGCAGGCGGATTTCAGTAATAATTTGGTGGTAAATGAATTGGGGAAAAACGGTGCTTTTTCTTTTGTAACTGCCTTCAAATCAAACGAGCTTGATTATGAAACCTTTTACCCGAAACTTTCGGAAAAAGAAGCTTATTCAATGGTTAAGAAGAATCTTTCACAGGAAAATCAAAAATATACAACCGCAAAATATGATGATATATCAAGGCTCACTACAGGAAATCAGGAGCAAAAACCTAATTTAATCCTTATTGCCTTAGAAAGTTTCAGCGCAGATTTTCTAACAGAATTTGGCAATAAAGATCATCTTACACCTAACTATGAAAAGTTGTCGAACGAAAGTATTTTCTTCACAAACCTTTATGCAACAGGAACCAGAACCGTTCGCGGAATGGAAGCTTTAACATTATCCGTTCCTCCAACACCTGGAAACAGCATTGTAAGAAGACCTAATAATCAGAATTTATTTTCCGTTTCTACAATTGTAAAATCAAAAGATTATCAGCCCTATTTTATTTATGGTGGCGATGGCTATTTTGATAATATGAATACCTTTTTTGGTGGACAGGGATTTGATATTGTTGACAGAAACAGAGGTAATCCTTTATCAGATGAGATTAAAACACAAAGATTTGCAATTCCTGATAACGAAGTGAAATTTGAAAATGCCTGGGGAATCTGTGATGAGGATCTTTATAATCAATCTATCAAATACGCTGATAAGAGTACTAAAGCAAACAAACCGTTTTTTCAGTTTGTAATGACCACTTCCAATCATAAACCTTATACTTTCCCGGCCGGAAAGATCGACCTTCCGCCAGGTGACAGAAATGCTGCCGTGAAATATACAGATTATGCTTTAGGAAAATTTATTGCAGATGCGAAAACTAAACCCTGGTTCAAAAATACGGTTTTCGTTATAGTTGCAGACCATTGTGCAAGCAGTGCCGGGAAGTGGGAGATCAATATTGACAGACATCACATTCCTGCAATTATTTATAATCTTCCAAAGCAACAACCAACAAGAATTGATCGTTTGACTTCACAGATCGATTTGATGCCAACTTTATTCGGATATCTTGGTTGGAATTACAACACAAGTTTGTATGGAAAAGACATCAATCAAACTAAAGTTGGAGATGAAAGAGCTTTTATTGGCAATTACAGAACATTGGGAATGCTGAAAGGAAATATTTTTACCCAGATTGACGATAGAAAAAGGTTAAAACAGTTTGGAGTTTCAGGAAATGAAAGACAGACTTTATCCGAAATAAAAACAAAAAATCAGGAATTGGCCTCTCAAACCATTTCTTATTATCAGACAGCAAGTGTGAGATTTAAGAATGGAAAAATGAAAGCTAAATAAAATATTCTTAAAGATAAAAACCTAACAAAAGATTGATAATAGTATCAGTCTTTTGTTAGTTAAAGGGGGCAAAATTTGAATTTCAATCAATTTTTAAAACCTGAGATTCAAAATTAATTCAGAATTAGGATATTATTTTGTGTCAGTTAATTCCTGAATTATGAGATTGATAATTTTTCTGCAAAACAACAAAAGGCTTTTGTTCCGAGCCACGCTTATTACACTTTTAATCGCCTTTATAGCATTAAGCTTTATTGTTTTCTTTCTGCCACTGGAATATTTGGACATCCATATTTCAGAAGAAATTCAGGAAAAACAAACTCCTGACCTTAATATACTGATGATTTGGCTGAGCTGGTTTGGCAGAACATCGGTTTCGGTTGTAATGATCGGTATAACTTCACTTATCTTTTTTATTTTAAGATTAAAAAAAGAAGCTGTTTTGATGGTTTCTACGCTTTTGTCCGGGATTTTAGGATTAGGACTAAAAATGCTGATCAACAGACCACGCCCCTCCAAAGATCTGGTTGTCCTTTTGGAAGAAACAAAATATCAGAGTTTTCCGAGCGGACACGTTTTATTTTACACCGTATTTTTTGGCGCATTGATATTGATCATTCTACATTTAAAGAATATCAAGTATAAGTTTAAACTATTTCTGATTATTATCTGTCTTTCTATGATTTTTTTAGGAGCAATTTCAAGAGTTTATCTTGGAGCGCATTGGTTTACAGATGTTTTAGGCGGATTTATTTTAGGTATTCTTTGTGTTTTAATTATGGCATATTTCTATGTTAGAAATACAGGAAATATAAATCAGTAATTCTAAATTTCTACAAAATCACGTCCCATCTTTGCCATATAATTTACAGAATATGGTTACTTTTCGTACATATCTCATCCGTAGTTTATTATTTTCGATGCTGTTTTTCAGCTGTTTTAAAATAAATGCACAGTCTAATACATTGTCATATTTTCTTGTGACAGCTCAATCCAACAGTCCTCTTTTAAACGATTACAACAACCAGGTTATTTCCAATAAAATTGACAGTTTAAAATTAAAAGCATCTTACGGTTTTATTCTTACCGGAGAAGGAAACGCAGGTTATTCTCCCAATATAAAAGGTTGGGGATATGACAGTGCTTTAACCAACGGACAATCTCTTTTCGCAGGTGTTCGCGCTGCCAAAGAATTTATCAGCCGTAATAATTTGAATACAAGACTTGCCGGAATTAATGCAAATATTGCCCAGGTTTTAGCACAGAAAAATATAAGCCTTCAAACGCTTAAAAAACAGATTACCGACCAATATATTGCGACTTACGCAAGTCAGCAACAGTATAAATTAAGTAAAGAAATCATTCATTTACTGAATCAGGAAGATGTTGTTTTGAAAAAGCTTACCCAATCTGCGGTTTTCAAACAAACTGATTATTTAATTTTTAAAGTTACCCTTCAACAAAATGAATTAACCTTAGAACAGCAAAAAGCCGACTGGCAAAATAATTATTCTCTGTTGAAATATTTGTCAGGAATCGTTGATGATAGTTTTGAACCTGTGGAAAAACCTTCTTTTACTGAAACATTGAATCCGACATCTTTTGACAAAAGTATGTATCAAAAGGCTTTTGAGGCAGATAGTTTGAAATTATCAAATGACGCAAAAATTATCGAGTACAATTATAAACCAAAAATTACAGCTTTTTCAGATAGTGGTTATCAGTCTTCATTTATAACAACTCCTTATAAGAATTTTGGAATGAGTGTCGGCGTTGGTGTCACTATTCCGATTTACGATGGCCATCAGAAAAAAATGCTGTTGCAACAAAATCAATTACTGCTGCAAACCCGCCAGAAATACCTTGATCAAACCCAAAGACAATATCAGCAGCAGATTCTGCAGGTCAATAATCAGATTGAGCAATATAATAAGATCATCACTACGGCCAATCAGCAAATTACCTACGCAAAAACCCTGGTAGAAGCCAATGCCAAACAGCTTCCGACAGGAGATATAAGAATGGTAGATTTTATTTTATCCATTAATAATTTACTTAGTCTTAAAGGAAATATCATTCAGTATAATACGACTTTATTCAACCTGAAAAATCAGTTACAATACCTAATCATTCAATAATTATGAAATCGCTATTGACAAATCTTCTGAAGAATAAGCATTGAATATTAAGCGATTGGATATGACCTCAAAAATAAATATATACATATGAAAGAAATAATCACCCTCATTATAGTTTCTATAGTTGTTTTCAGTTGTAATAAAACCGCCGAAAATGCTCCTACAGACACAACTACCACAGATGCCACACCAAAAACATTGGTTACAGTTGCTTATCCTTCCGACACGGCTCAACTTAATAATATGATTACGCTGAACGCAACTGCAACCTATCTTTTAAAGTCTGATGTAAAAGCCAATAGCAACGGTTATATCACAAAAATGACCATCAAATTAGCAGATAGAGTTAGCAAAGGTTCGGTACTTTTCGAATTACAGACCAAAGAGGCGAGAGCATTAGGAAATATCATTAATAAATTGGATAAATCATTCCGTTTTAATGGTGCAACGACGGTCACAAGTCCTGCAACTGGTTACGTCGCAATGCTCAATCACCAAATCGGAGACTACGTTCAGGACGGAGAAGTTTTGGCAAACATTACAGATGCAAGTAGTTTCGGTTTTGTGGTCGATGTGCCTTACGAATACCTTCAAATCATCAAAAATAAAGGTTCTTTACCGATTACTTTACCAGACAATACAGTGTTGCAGGGAAGAATCGCAAAAGTGATGCCTTCTGTTGATGCAGTTTCCCAAACCGTAAAAGTGCTTTTACAAGTTCCCAATAACAATATTCCTGAAAATCTGATTGGTACGATTAGTTTTTCCAAAACTTCAGCTTATGGACTTTCCGTTCCTAAAATGGCAGTGGTAAGCGATGAAACCCAGTCTTCTTTTTGGGTGATGAAATTAATCAACGATACGACAGCCGTAAAAACAGACATCAGAAAAGGAGTCGAAACCGATAAATATATTCAGATAAAATCAGGGAATTTGACAACGAAGGACAGAGTAATTGTCTCAGGAAACTTTGGATTGAGTGATACGGCAACTATAAAAATACAAAAACCTTAATGCAATGAAATGAGCCATTTAAATCTCGTCGATTGATAACAAAATTTACTTTGGCGAATTCCATTTGGCAATTTTAAAAAATATACAACTACAAATGAAAAAATCATTTTTTGTAACCTACAAAAGTCCTTTGTTGGTATTGATTTTTCTAATTCTGTCGAGTGGAATTTATTCTTATACCATAATTCAGTCTGCTTTGTTTCCGCAGATCACTTTTCCGAAAATAAAAATCATCGCCGATGCAGGACAACAGCCTGTCAATCATATGACAGTTGGTGTCACCAAAGTCTTGGAAGATGCAGTAAAGAGAGTTCCCGATTTAAAGGTTTTAAAAAGTACAACCAGTCGGGGAAGCTGTGAAATTTCCGCCTTTATGGATTGGAATGTAAATGTAGATTTAGCCAAACAGCAAATCGAAAGCAGTGTGAATGAAGTTCGAAATCAATTACCACCCGACATCAATATTTCTGTTGAAAAAATGGATCCGTCGATTCTTCCGGTTATGGGATATTCGCTGAATTCAACTTCAAAAGACCCGATTGAATTGAAACAGTTGGCTCTTTATACCATCAAACCTTTTCTTTCACAGGTTGCGGGAGTGAGTGAGGTGAGAATTATCGGCGGACAGGATAAGGAATTTCGTGTGGTGATGAATCAATCGATGATGGCGAGATTGGGAGTTACGCCCGCTTCGGTGGAACAGGCAATCAACAATAGCAATTTTATTAAATCAAATGGATATTCCTCAGATTTCAGATATTTATATTTAACCCTTACCGATGCTCAGATTCGTAATGAAAGTCAGCTTAAAAATCTTGTTGTAAGCAATAACGGAAACCGAATCGTTTTGTTGAGTGATATTGCGCAAATCAATGTTCATAATGCCAAACAATACATAAAAGTCAATGCCAACGGACAGGAAAGTATTTTGATTGCTATTATCCAGCAACCTAATGCGAATGTGGTAGATTTAAGCAAATCAATTGAAGCAAAAATTGCCGAGCTGCAAAAAACTTTACCGAAAGATATTGTCTTAAAACCGTATTACGTTCAGGCAGATTTTGTAAACGATTCAATTAAAAGTGTTACCGATGCTTTATGGATTGGATTAGTCTTAGCAATTATTGTAGCGATTATTTTCCTTCGTTCGTGGAAGGCGAGTGCTGTTATTTTAATTACAATTCCGATTACATTAAGTCTTACGATGCTTGTTTTATATACGATGGGACAGACGTTCAATATTATGACTTTGGGAGCAATTGCCGCTGCGATAGGATTAATCATTGATGATGCGATTGTTGTGGTTGAACAAATCCACAGAACCCACGAAGAAAATCCCGAAGAATCTTCAAAAACATTAGTACAAAAAGCGATTAATTATTTATTGAAAGCAATGGTTGGTTCTTCACTCAGTACGATTGTGATTTTCCTGCCTTTTATGTTGATGAGTGGAGTAGCGGGAGCTTATTTTAAAGTAATGACAGACACGATGATTATCACCTTAATCTGTTCATTTTTTGCAACGTGGATCTTATTACCCATCGTTTATTTACTGTTGTCATCAGGAAAGAAAAAAGAAAAAAATCTCCAGCATCACGATGTAAAAGAAAGAAAATGGGTGGGGTTTTTTATCGGAAAACCATTATTAAGTTATGCTTTTATTTTAATATTAATTGTTTTAACAGCGATTATTCTTCCCAATATCAGTACCGGATTTTTACCGGATATGGATGAAGGAAGTATCGTTTTAGATTATAATTCGCCTCCGGGAACTTCACTCGAAGAAACTGACAGAGAGTTGAAAGAAGTCGAGAAAATTATCACTTCAACGCCCGAAGTTGCAGCATACAGCCGAAGAACAGGAACTCAAATGGGATTCTTTATTACTGAACCGAACCGAGGCGATTATTTAATTCAGTTAAAGAAAAACAGAAGCAAAACGACCAATGAGGTTACCGACGATATCCGGGCGAAAATTGATGCTTCAAGTTTGCCGTTGACTGTAGATTTCGGACAGGTGATTACTGATATGTTGGGAGATCTTATGAGCAGTGTTCAGCCGATTGAAATTAAAGTTTTCGGGACCGACCAGAAAGTCATTGAAGATTGTTCTCAAAAAATTGCGGCGATCGTTGAAAAAGTAAATGGTACAGCTGATGTCTTTGACGGAATTGTGATTGCAGGTCCATCGATGGTTGTCACCCCGAAACTTCCTGTGCTAGCCCAGTATAATATTTCGTTACCCGATTTTCAGAACCAATTACAGGCAAATCTGGATGGAAATGTAGCCGGAAATATTTTTAATAATTTACAATACACGCCGATAAGATTATTGTATAACGAAAAAAGCAACCAGTCATTAAGCGACATCAACAACAGTATGATTGCTTTACCGAACGGAACTTTGAAACCTTTGAGTGAGTTTGCAACGGTAAGTGTTGTAAAAGGTTCTGCTGAAGTAAACAGAGAAGATTTGCAGACTTTAGGAATTGTTACTGGAAGACTCGATAACGGGAATCTGGGAGGAACGATTCAGGAAATTCAGAAACAGATTAATCAGAAAATAAAACTACCAAGTGGATATTCTGTAGTTTATGGCGGAGCTTACGCGGAACAGCAACAGTCGTTTAAGGAATTATTAATTATTTTGGTTGTTTCCAGCTTATTGGTTTTTTCGGTAATGCTGTTTTTATTTAGAAATGTTTTGGTTGCGTTGATCATTTTATTTGTATCGGTTTTAGGACTTTCAGGAGGAATTTTACTATTGTATTTTACAAATACACCACTGAATGTCGGAAGTTATACCGGACTTATTATGATGGTCGGAATCATAGGGGAAAACGCCATTTTCACTTACCTGCAATTTCACGAAAGTTTAGCGACGAAAACTAAGGAAGAAGCTGTGGTCTACGCTATCAGCACAAGACTTCGTCCGAAGTTAATGACCGCTTTTGGAGCTATAATAGCTTTAATGCCATTAGCATTGGGAATCGGAACGGGAGCTCAAATGCACCAGCCTTTGGCAATCGCTGTTATCGGCGGATTTATCGTTGCATTACCCCTTTTACTCATTGTTTTGCCAACATTGCTCAACAAAATCAATTTAAAACAAGAAGAAATAAACAATCAATAAATATTTAAAGTTTTCAAAATCTAAAAGTTCAAAATTTCTTCTAAATCGTTCCTGACTATTGTATTACAAATTTAAAATTAAATTAAAATGAAAAAATTAGCATTTCTATTAACAATGACTACTGGGGTAGTTTTCGTTAGTGCACAAAAAATTCAACAGAAGGATGTTCCTGGATTAGTTCAGAAAGGGTTTCAAAAACAATTTCCGGCAGTTAAAGGTGCAAAATGGGAAAAAGAAAATGGGAAATATGAAGCCGGCTTTAAGTATAAAGGAGAAGAAATGAGCGTTCTCTACAATGCACAAGGCGTTTGGGAGGAAAAAGAAACAGAGATCAAAGTGAGCCAGCTTCCGGCGATGGCTTCATCTTATGTCGCAAAGAAACAATTAGGCAAAATCAAGGAAGCTTCTAAAATTACTAAAGCTGACGGTTCTGTTATGTACGAAGCAGAAGTTAAAAGCGGTGACGTTTTATTTGATGTCAAAGGTAACTTTGTAAAACTTGCAAAAGATTAAGATCTGATAGAAGGTAAAAAGAATTAGAAAAGCCACTTGTATAAGTGGCTTTCTTTTTTCAAATCGGTTATTCTGATTTTTTAAAATTCAAAATTTCTTCTAAATCATTACTGAATATTGTATCAAAATAAATGTAATGTATAGGATCAGATTATTGCTTTTTTTGATAACGTTATTGTTCTCATCTATAGCGTATGCTCAGGTTGCAGGAATTACGATTTCAGGATTGATCAAAAATAAAATGAACAAACTGGCTTTGTCTTATGTAAATGTATTGGCAAGTACAGAAAAGATACCGCATTTGTAGCAGGAACAATTACCAATGAAGAAGGCAGGTTTTCGTTAACGGGAATCAAGCCGGGAAATTATCAATTGGAATTTTCACTTTCTGGATTTCGAAAGCATAGGCAGCCACTTTTTGTAGGAAGTCTATCAGAGTTTTTAGAGATTCCGCAAATAGAACTTGAACAAGAAGCTGACAAGGAAACAAAAATCGAAGAGGTTATTCTCACTGCTTCAAAGAAAAATGAAGTCAGTGATCAGCTTGATAAAAAGACCTATTCTGTCGCATATAATATCAGTCAAAGCGGAGGTTCCATATTACAAAATATGCAGAATTTACCCGGCGTAACTGTTCAGGACGGAAAAGTGCAATTGCGTGGAAATGATAAGGTAACTGTTTTGATTGATGGAAAACAAACCGCCCTTACAGGTTTTGGAAGTCAGACAGGATTGGATAATATTCCTGCTTCTTTGATTGAGAAAATTGAAATCATCAACAATCCTTCATCAAAATATGATGCCAACGGAAATGCAGGAATCATCAATATTATTATGAAGAAGAACAAACAAAATGGTTGGAACGGTAAAGTGGGTTTCACTTATGGAACGGGTTCGCTTTGGGAAAGAAAAGAAAATCTTCCAACGATAAGAACTCAATATACTTTCACTCCGAAAATCAATCCTTCATTATCTCTTAATTACAGAAAAAATAAAGTAAATCTCTTTCTACAGGCAGATAATCTCTACACGCAAACTTTGAATAAAAATGAATTTGTTACGAGAACTTATGACGATGGAACTGTTATTAATTCTCAGTTAAAACGAAACAGAAATACAAACTTCCTAACAACAAAAGCAGGTCTTGACTGGAACATAGATTCTCAAAACTCATTAACCGTTTCCGGAATGTACGGAAGCGAAAAAATAATCGACCGCGGAGACCAACCTTTTTTTAATGGAGATATGTCTCAAAGGCTTCGTTTGTGGCAATTTCTGGAAGATGAACTGAAGACCACGATTATGGGAACGGCGAGTTATCAGCATAAATTCAAAGAAGCAGGGCATTTGCTGAATGTAGGTTTCAATTATACATTTCACAGAGAAGATGAAAAATATTTTTATGATAATTATTTGCCAACTTCCACAGGAACAGATGCTTTCAAGTTATTATCGGATGAACAGGTTTATGATTTCAATGTTGATTATATAAAACCTCTGAAATACGGACGACTGGAAACAGGGATAAAACTGAGAAACAGAAGTATTCCTACCAATATGAACTTTATTCCCGGAGCGAACTCTGTTTTGGATGTTAGCGCAGGAGGTTGGGCAACTTACAAGGAATTGATTCCCGCAGCTTATGCGAATTATATAATTGAAACTCCAAAATGGGAAGCTGAGCTGGGTGTGAGATTGGAATATGTGAAAATCCAATATTATGTCAACCCAAATCATCCGACTTACAAAAGTGACAGCTACAACTATACACAACCATTTCCAAATTTAAGACTAGCTTATAAATTGAATGATAGAAATAAATTTTCCATTTTTTATAACAGAAGAGTAGACCGTCCGAATGAAGTAGATATCAGAATTTTCCCAAAATATGATGACGCAGAAATCATCAAAGTTGGTAATCCTGAATTGCGTCCACAATTTACCAATTCGGTGGAGTTGGGGCACAAGTACAATTGGGATAATGGTTATCTGTATTCTGCATTGTATCATCGTTTTGCTAATGGAACGATTACAAGAATTTCCAGTATCGTTCCTGAAAGTACTTTGGTTTATGCGGTGTTTCAGAATGCCGGAAAAAGTTATAATTCAGGACTTGAAATGATTTTGAATCAAAAGATTTCAAAATTATATTCATTCAACATCAACGGAAATCTTTACAGAAACCAGATTGATGCATTTTCAGTCACCAATCTTTACCCAACTCCGAATTCTTTTTCAGCAGAAATGCAGAAAGTGATATCAGGAAATGTGAAATTCAATAATACGTTCAAGTTTTCTAACGGATTTGATGCGCAGTTGACGGCTGTTTATCTGGCTCCTGATATTATTCCGCAAGGGAAAATCGGGTCGAGGTTTTCAATGGATTTTGGTGTGAAAAAATCTATTCAGAACGGGAAAGGAGAGATATTTTTTAATGCTACAGATTTGTTGAATACAATGGTCATCAAAAAACAAATTCAAGGTGTTGGATTCCATTATACAAGCGATGATTATTACGAAACGCAAGTAATACGATTAGGTTATAGTTATAAGTTTTAAGACATTCAAAATGAATAATTTATTACAGGAAGTAAGAGACTATGTTATACTATTTCTAAAGGAAAATCTTTCTCATCAACTGACTTTTCATAATGTCAATCATACCTACGAAGTTGTTTCGGCAGCTCTCGAAATTGCTAAAGAAAATACACTTTCTGATGAAGACTTTTGTGCTTTGGAGATTGCAGCTTGGTTTCACGATTGCGGATACGCTTCTTGTTACAAAGGTCACGAAGAGGAAAGTAAAAGAATTGCCAAGAATTTTTTGGAGAATTCTAATTGTGATAAATCTTTTATTGATAAAGTTTTAAAATGCATCGAATCAACCAAATATCCTCAAAATCCGACTTCAGAAATCGATAAAATCCTTTGTGACGCAGATATGTTTCATTTAACAAGAACCAATTATAATCAATATGGAAAAGCTTTAAGACTTGAGTTCGAAAAATTTCTCGGACTAATTTTTACCGATGAAGAATGGCAAATGAAGAACCATATTTTTTTACAACATCAGCATTATTTTACATCATACGGACAAGACGTTCTGGAAAAATTTAAAGATGTAAATATTCAGTTGATGAATTCTTCTAACAAATTTTAATACCCAAAAAGAAATGTCAAATTATAGTCATAAAATAACAATCGGCTTTTTCATTTTACTATCAGTTTGCGGAAAACTTTCTGCTCAGAATAATGATTCAATCCAAACTCAGGAAATCAAAAAAGACAGCACCATTGTCTTAAATACAGAAAAAAATACTTTAAGCTATAAAAAATTAATCATTCCGTCTGCACTTATCGGATATGGAGTTGCAAGTTTGAGTGTCAATGGTTTAAAACAGCTAAATTTCTCTACTAGAGACGAAATCAATGAACATAAACCTGACCATATCAGATTAGACAACTATACGCAATTTGCTCCTGCAGCCTTGGTTTATGGGCTTAATGCATTTGGAGTTGAAGGGAAACATAACTTCAGAGACAGAAGTATTATTTACGGGACATCAATGTTGATTACGTCTGCATTTGTACTTCCTTTAAAACATATAACAAAGGAACAAAGACCTGACCAAACCAATAATCTTTCCTTTCCTTCAGGACATACTGCGATTGCTTTTGCATCTGCACAATTTATGTTCAGAGAATATAAGGATACGAATTTTCTGTTGGGAATTTCGGGTTATTCATTCGCTGTTTTTACAGGAGTTTACAGAATGCTGAATGATAAGCATTGGTTTGGAGACGTAGTGGGAGGCGCTGGTTTCGGGATTCTTTCTACCGAGCTGGCATATTGGCTCTATCCGAAAATCAATCATCTTTTAGGAGGAAAGAATAAAAATTCGGCAACGATGGTTATGCCTTATTACCAAAATAAAAGCGTGGGAATTGGTTTTGTTAAAAATTTTTAAAATTTGAATAATGTGGTTTTATTATGCATTGCTGTCAGCATTTTTTGCTGCATTCACGGCTGTTTTTGCTAAAATAGGAGTCTCAAATATCAATTCTAATCTTGCGACAGGAATCCGAACAATTATTATCCTGATATTAGTTTGGAGCGTTGTTCTTATCAAAGGAGAAGCGAAAGATATTGGTTCGTTATCAAAATTTAATCTAATTTTCCTTGTATTATCAGGCGTTGCTACAGGATTGTCTTGGCTGTTTTATTTCAAAGCTTTGCAAATCGGAAAAGTTTCGCAGGTCGTGGCAGTTGATAAATTAAGTGTAGCCATAGCCATCATCTTTGCCGTGTTGTTTTTTAAAGAAACGCTGACTGTGAAAACCGCAATCGGAGCGGTATTGATAATCAGCGGAACGATATTGTTTGCATTAAAATAACTATAGTAATTAAAAATAAAAAAGACACTGAATCTGAGCTTCGTGTCTTTTTTTTCATTTCATTAATGAAATTTAATATTAACTTTTCTATGTTAAAGGTTATAAATTCAAGATGTTTTCAGAATTGGGTTTCACTTTTGTGCCATAAATAAATCGCTTTGAAACAACTATTAATACCTATCGCTTTACTTTCTGTTATTTTTGTAAATGCTCAAACCACCCATTCTGAAACGACAGACAGAAAACCAATTGATACTTTAAAAAATAATCAGGTTAAAAATATTCAGGAAGTAATTATTTCCGGTAAGAAAGCTATTGTAGAAAACAAAGTTGATAAAATTGTTTATAATGTAGCCAATGATATCACATCTCAAAGTGGAGCTGCTATTGACATTTTAAGAAAAGTTCCTCAGGTAACAGTAGATGCGGATGGGAATGTTGAGTTGCAGGGAAATCCAAATGTCAGATTTTTAATTAATGGAAAACCGTCAAGCATCTTTGGAAATAGTCTTGCAGATGCATTGGCCTCGATTCCGGCAAGTCAAATTAAAAGCATCGAAGCGGTGACAAGTCCCGGAGCAAAATATGATGCACAGGGAACCGGAGGAATCATCAATATCGTTTTAAATGAAAGTAAAGTAAAAGGAATCAACGGATTGATAAACGCATCTGCCGGAACACGCTTTGAAACAAGATCTTTAAATTTAAATTTCAGAAATAATAATTTCAGCATTAATGCTTTTTTTAGTGGAAATGCACAACTAAAATCCCGAACACCTTTTTCACAGGACAGAATTTCTCACAATTCTACAAATCAAACCCGATTATTACAGGACGGTTATACTGATTTCCAAAGACACGGTTATCGTACAGGCTTAGGATTTGACTGGTCAATTAATAAAACCAATACATTAAGCGGTTTAGTTTCTTATAATGATTTTGCTAATAAAAGCATCGGTTTTATTAATCAGGAGCAATATATCAATGATTTTTCCAACTCAAGCGAACAGTCAATCATTGGCTACAGAAATTCTGACAATCGTTCTTCGGTAAACTCCATCGACGGAAATTTGACCTACAGAAAAACATTTCAGAAAGAAGGTCAGGAATTGACTGCAGATTATGTGGTAAGTTATGGTTCACCAAAAAGTAATTATTTGCAGACTCAAAGTTTGGCGGGAGCTTTTTCTCCTTATGATGGTATTATGGGAAGCAATCCGGGAACAAATATCAGTCATAATTTATCGATAGATTATGTACAGCCAATCAATGATAATGTTACGTTAGAAATGGGTACAAAAGCGATTTTTCAGCACATTACCAATAATACGGATGTGAATGTTCTGGATGATTTATACGGACAATACCAATCAGATCCATTTCAGTCTTACCATTTAAAATATGATATGGGAGTGTATGCAGCGTTTTTTTCTTCTTCATTAAAATTATTTAGTAATTGGCTTGATGTAAGAGCCGGAGCACGTTATGAATACACAACCATTAAGATTGATTATCAAAATACCAACATTCCATCTTACAGTTTGCTTGTACCGTCATTAATTTTATCTCATAAATTTGAAAGTGGAGAAACCATAAAATTAGCCTACACGAGAAGAGTTGAAAGGCCAGAATATGCAGAGCTGAATCCGTTTTTAAATTTCAGTGATCCTTATAATATTACTACCGGAAATCCTGCATTAAAACCGGAAATTGGTGATAATATGGAATTGGGTTACAACAAGAATTTTGAAAGTGGTGCTAATCTCTCATTCACACTTACAGAAAGAATCAACAGTCAGGATTTAAAACAAATTACTACATTTTATCCCACTTATACTGTGAATGGTACAGATCATACCAATGTTTCTGTGACTTCAAGAGATAATATTGGGAAAGAGTATAATTCAGGAGGTATTTTATCGGGTTCTGTTCCGTTTTTTAATAACAAATTAAATCTTCGTGGAAATATGATGCTGTTTCACAGATATATTGTCAGCGATTATTTTGGAAATGTTGATATGGGATTCCGCTACCGTTTAAACCTGAATATAAATTATCAGTTTCCAAAAGATTTTATCGTAGAGATGTTTGGGAATTATAATTCTGCAGCTAAAAATATTCAGGGGAAAAATCCTCAGTCGATTACTTATAACATTGCAGCCCGTAAACAATTTTGGAATAAAAAAGCAAGCATAGGAATTACAACAACAAATCCTTTCAACAAATATATCAAACAGGCGACAATTGTTGAAACAGGTGATTATAGTTCATATTCTGGGAGATATTTACCGCTTCGCTCTTTCGGGATCAGTTTCAGTTATAAGTTTGGGAAAGACTTTAAAAAGGATAAGGATATTAGTGATGATTATCTGAATGCGGCTTCGCAAGGAAGTTAAAATTATGGCGACTATATACTTTAATGTACCGAGAGAATCTTAGTAATATGTAAGAGGTATCATTTACTAGAAATTATTACTTTTTATGTATCGGAATCTAAATTTACCTTGATGAGCGTATCTTCGAACACTTTTATAGATGATTTGGTAAGATTGAGTCAAATAAAAAAAGAATTACAGAATTCATTTTTAACAACTAATTGATTTACTCAATATCCTGTAGTAAAGTAGGGTACGCTAAGCAAAACTTTATGTATCTTTCGCCTTAAAAATATAATATGAAATATCTTCTTATCTCCTTTTTACTATGTGCGACTTTCTTAAGTAAAGCTCAGGAATTAAACCCGCCTCCAATTCAATCGTCCGGCTCTAATACAAAATCTGGTATTATCGATAAAATTATTGCTGCTACTGATTTTGAACAATATTTCACACAGTACTGCAAGCAAAAAATTAATCAAAAAGCAAAGGAGGACTCTTGGGATCGGGATAAAACGAACAAAGTAATCCAAAGTATAGATTTTAAATTTTATAAACCGTCGATATATAATGCTTTTGCATTTGACAGTGAAGAAAACTTAATAGAGATGCTTGAATTATTTAAAAAACTAAATGTAAACCGGCAACATTCTATGTCGAAACTTTTTCCTTTCGATGCATTAATGCAATATAATCTGGAAGGATATGTCAGAATGGTTATCGATGGAAAATATGTAAATAATTAATAAGAGTCAGAAAAAAAGCTGTTACCCTATATTTATCATTTTTCCAAATAACAAAATTACAGCCTAAAAACGTTATGTACGTTTTTATTTTCAACAACCGTAAGAACTATTTTTGCCGGATGCTTTTGCCGGAACCTATTGTTTTTCCTGGATTACATTCAACAGCTTAGATGATCATGCAAGAAGCATCAGATCCGTAATCATCATCAAAGTACTAATGCGTTAATTTATAGTCGCTACTACGTTTCTACTCATATTATTAAATGGCAATTTGAATGGTGAAAAAAGCGAAATGATGGGTTTGTTTATTACCTTAGCGACCCATCTGATATGACTGCGGAACCCCTTGTACATTAGTAAATTTACAAGTGGTCAGAAAAGCAAACTTTTCTCTTAATAATGTGCATAAAAAAGGCCATCTCATTATTGAGACAGCCTTTTCTTACTGTAAATACTGCAGAATACGATCATTTCTATTGGTCACATATTCCTTTCCGTCATCGTTGATCCTTGAGATCAGAACGCCTTGATTATGAGTGTCCCATACTTTAAATCTGTATTCTTTACTGTGGGTTAAAATATTTATAAAATACTCCTTTCTTTTAATGGGATGATCAACCCAACTAAATTCATCATACTTTAAATCTTCAAAAAGAGTTTTGTACTGCCTTTTATCTACTTGTACATTATTTATTGAAATTCTCGTTACCTTCGAAAAATCCAATTGATTATAAGCCTGATAATCTCTGATATCTACCGATACTTTAAGACCATAGAGAAAAAGTACTATGAAATAGATTCCCACAGGAATGTAAAATTTAACAGCCTTCAACCTCAAACAGGCGATCAGCAGCAATGTTACTATAAAAAAAACGAATATAATTCCTATATAAATACTTCCCATATTATTATTTTATTCTCCACATTGCTTTGTCCCAAGTATAGGTCGCACTATGAGCTGCGCTAGGAACTCCGAGTTTTCCTCTGCCTATGCCAAAATAGTTGTACGTAGATCCACTTCCCCAGTTTGCATTAATGTTAGATCTCAGTTGAGGCACTGGAATACTGATTGAATTATTCTGTTGCCATCCTGCAAAATCTGAAAAATGAATATAGTTATCAAACGGATTGGTGTTCTGGTAGATGTTGAAATTAAAGGATGCCGAACTTCCATCGGAATCTAAACCCATACCATCACCGGCCGATAAAAAGAACCCCCCTTCACCACTGTCCGTTGAGACATAGCTTCCTGAGATGGTGCCATAGGTCTTTGGCAAATAAATATTTTGCTCAAATGAAAAAGACAGCTCGAACGCTCCCCAACGCAAATCTCCATCTCTCGGCATCAAAATTCCTGAAGTTGCAATATGACTCCTGTCCCCCCAGGTATTCTGATAACTTTCCTCCATCGCATTGCTATAATCACTGAACGATTTTGCCTGCGCTTCTATTGCACGTGCGTGGTTATAATCAACTCCATCAGGAGCATGCTCTGGAGCGGTAAATTCCTCGCCGTTTCTGATCCATGTTCTATTTGATGATAAAAGTATATATCCGTCTGCTGTAGGATATCCGTAAGAGTTCGGAGCATGGTAAACAGCATTGTTCCCGTATAATATACTGGTTTTAAAAGGATCCGTCGCTCTGCTATCCCAAAACACCTTGCCGTTAAGCTCAACCCAATCGTAAGGACTTCTTCCGTCTGGATCAATAAACCTGATAGGATTATTGAAAGCATAATTATATGGACTATGACTCGTCATCTTCTCAGCTTGCGGATCTACAGAACCCCATTTTCCAAGATCCTGTACATAAAATCTTGCGCCATAATCATACATTCCAGACTCCTGAATTTCCTTACCATTGTACTTGTAATTTTGATAACCTCCCAGCATACTTTTCATTCCTCCGATATGGTTCATCCCAAAAGCATAATAATTATTGGTATCTGTAATCTCAGGATTATTTTGGCTGTTTCTAAAATAGCTTACTCTGACGTTCCCCAGATGATCCTTGTATTGGTAAATATAACGGTTTTCCGCGAAACTGTAAAATCCTTCTGCAGTAGGAACAAAATCCAAAATCCATACGGGCTTTATGGTTCCCGGAAAAGTAGGATCAAAAATAATTGGATCTTTAAATGCTTCCCTTTCATAGGCGACGCTGGTCCTGCACCATATACATGTGGTGACCTCAGAAAATTTATATTGGAAACCGTCGAGATAATCTGTAATATTTGTTGTTATCGGAACTCCCTTTCCTCCGCCACTGCTGTAGGTTTTACGAACCTTGGTACCGTCTGCCCGATAAAGATACTCTAAAGCAAAATTAGTTGGTTTCCCATCCACAGGACTAACCTGCGAGATTCCAAAATGATCTGGTATATTCAAGTAATTATACGTAATGTCATAAATTCCCTTATCCTTCAGATTGACTATACTTCCATTAAGATTGTAGTCTATTAAATTGTCACCTCCCTCATAACCTGTACTATTGGGTATATTCTCAATTACCTTATAAAGCTGGTTACCTGTATACTTATACTCAAGGTCGTCAATCAAGGTGGCTGTCGGAGAATATACCTGTGGCGCAGATCTTTTTAGCGTTTTAATATTCCCGTTCAGATCATATGTAAGATATTCGTTGAAGCTACCGTTAACGCCAGTACTTGGTTCTCGATAAAAAGCATTGGTCAATCTGTTCAGTTGATCATACTGATAATTATATCTTTTCATTAAATTTTCTGAACCGTTGTTCCAGTCTATTTCGGTAACATTACCATTAAATCTTCCGCTGACTATATTTGAGGACACAGGATCATTATACCTGATGGCATATCCGAATAATTTCCCGTTTAGATTTGCTGGATCATTGATTTTGGTCATCCAACCCTGAATGTTATACTTAAAATCAATCTGCTGTAAAGGCGAAGAAATCGATGTGCCACCAACTTTTTTACTTTCAAGCTGAGAAAGTTCATTATACTTGTTTTGTGTTAAAATCTCGACCGCATTGCTGCCTACCTGGTGGGTATGAGTCAATAATCTATTTTGCGAATCATAGGTAAAGTTTTCAGTAATCACTTTTTCTGAATCAGCTGCAATCCTTTTCTGGGTAGTAACCTTTTTTTTCACAATTCCGGTAAAATCCAGTTCAGATTCTACTCTTGTAAAACCACCCATAAAATTTGTAGAGTGGGTGGCCACCACTCTTCCCTTTAGATCGTAATAGGTGTAATTCTTTGTCCAACTGTCATCTTCAATATTTTTTATAAAAGTGGCGGTAGGTAGATTTTTTGTTTTGAACTGGGCCGTATCCGAATCACTTAACAGAGTCTGCCCAATAATTGTAGCTACGGGATCAGGTTTTACCTGAGGATAAGTATCATAATAGTTTACTGTTAGTACTTTTGAAAGGGAAGTAGGGTACACGGTATTGCCATATTCCAGATCTATTCCACTCATCGCTAGATTTCCTCCTCTTGATTCATAATCGATTTGCTGAGCATCTACATAATTTTGAATGTCTTTTCTGCTTGTTCCATCCCTGGAAATACCGGTATACGCAATTCTACCAAATTTATCGTATTTTGTAAAAATCCATGCTTCGTTTTCAATAAATCCAGGAATTCCAATTTTTAAATTTGCATCCCTGAAAAGAACAATCTTACCATTTTTATTGTAGACCATCTGTTCCCAACCTTTCCCAGGAAGCTTTTTTTCTACTAATCTGCTTCTTTCATCAAACTTATACTGATAGCATAAGTCGTTGATTATCTGTTCATTTAATGATGTTTTTTCGGAAGCTAGGGGAGGGATAATGAAGGCAAGCTGATCATAATTATTGTAAACGTAATAGGTATCTGCATACACAGAGGCACTTATCATTTTCCTCACCAGCAAAGTTTTTCCCTGTCCGTCCGTAAATTCGATAATCGTATTATCATCTTCGCTGATGATTGTATTTTTATGTAGCAGATTTTCGGCATAAGTACCCGACAAAACAATATTTGATTGAAATGTTGAATAGTTAAATGTCGCAACATACTTTTTTACTTCACCGTCTATATTAGTACCATATTCATACTTGATGGGTTTTAGTTTCCAGTCATTTCCCACATTTATCTTTTCTTTAATGCGGTCTAAAGGAGAATTTTCCAATATCTTTTCAGAGAAGAATTTTTCACTGCCATAGATGTCGGGGTTTGAGCCATTAGCTAGCGGATTAGCAAAAATTTCCCCGTTTTGGGTTGTATTTTGGGGGATCGGAAGATAATTGATCGTCTGTCGGCCAAAATCATCATAAATCGCATGATTGACAACATCTTTCCCTAAAGGTGATCCTTTTACGTTAACCGATTGTTTTATTCTTCCTAAACCATCATAATACTCCACGGTCTGAATCTGCTTAGCGGTATTACTTGGAGCCGTTACAGGCTCAAGATATGTTTTAGTTTGAATATAGTTCTCGGTATTCGTCTGTCCATGCAGGCTTCCCACAGCTAGTAAAAGCCCTGCAGGTATAATCATTTTTTTCATTTGTTTTTAGTTTTTATCGTATTCAAAAGTAAGAGATATAGGCCCTGCAGAAGTACCTCCGGTAGCGGTCAGTGTTACTACGCCGGTCGGTGCTATTGAGATATACCATGAACTTCCACCGGATGTAACAGATATGCTTTTATAAGAAGATGGTCGGCATAGTGATCCCAAAGTCCCGATAAATACTCCATTTGACCAGTTAGGAGCAGGGCCTCCGCTTGAGTTTGTTAATGGTAAGCTTAAATAAGCTTTAATGTGATTGGTAGAAATCTCCTGGAATGACGAATAATATATATCTGCTAGGTATGTTGGTGAGATTGTGCAGACGTACGGTGTACAAACTCCATTCGTATTAGCGTAATTCTGTCCGTTTGTCATCAAATCATTTTCTGCAATCTGATCG
The DNA here is from genome assembly GCF_056333165.1 of Chryseobacterium endophyticum. Classification (NCBI taxonomy): domain Bacteria; kingdom Pseudomonadati; phylum Bacteroidota; class Flavobacteriia; order Flavobacteriales; family Weeksellaceae; genus Chryseobacterium; species Chryseobacterium endophyticum. The sequence goes on along the minus strand of NZ_JBWGXE010000004.1, from coordinate 80,693 downwards.
GCATCTTCCTGGCTGACCAAGGAAGTGTATTTGCCTGCAGTCACCGTATATACAGCTGTTCCTGCGGTTGTTCCCGGACCACAGTTCATTCTGGTAAATGATTTACTTTTTTCAGTACTGTAAAATACAATGGGAATATAATTATACCGGTATTCCTTAAGAATATTACCATTGATGTCTTTCACTGTTGCCAGTCTGTTAGAACTGTCGTAAAGATAATTTTCCCTAATCCCTGAGGGAGGGGTTACAGTTGATATTCCAACAGATGGTTTATAGGTATATGCTGTTATCTGATAATTAGTCAACAATGGGTCATTGCGCAATTGATCAAGTTTCGTTATAAGTGTATTTTCGTCAGCATTGTTAGAAGCTGTAATGGCAGGTAAAATACTAGGGATGTCTTTAATATCATCATATTTAGCTCCTTTTATGACAGCAATCGCGTATGTATTATTGTACCCATTTATATAAGAGGTGTATTGGCCATTTTTATCCTGTGTTTCCAATACCGTATTATAATAATTAAGCTTGGTGACTTTATCACTTCTAACAGGAAAGTTTACACCGTCAATACCTGTTAACGTATGAGTTTTAATGAAGGGATAAGATATCACATCCGCGCAGCCGGAAGGCAAGCCAAAGAAATCCCTGTAACATTCCAATCTCTTAGACCATATATTTTCATATACATTTTTTTCGGAAGAAATAACAACTCCATCTTTTTTCCTGGTTATTTGCCCTAAAGCGTTTAAATTATTGCTTGCAAGAAGAGATGATCCTACATTATCACTAAGCTCATGGACATATTGATAGCTGGTTTCATAATTCGCAATACCATCGGTATCCGTTTTTTTATTGAGAAGATTCTTGCTATTGTAAAATAGATTCGTTGTTCTCTTAACTTCCTTTCCATTATAAACGATTACATCCGTTTGCTTTTTCAAAGGCATGTTAATCTGTCGGATGGTGTATACGCCTCCTTCTCCCAATTTGGCGAAAAGAAATTTATCCTCAGAAACATTTATATCATAATCAAAAAAAGATTCGCTAACTTTTTCTCCGTTGTTACTAAAGTTTCCTACATATAATAATTTGCCATTCAGCAGATCAAAATTATCTCTTGAATTTAAATATGGGTAGCTTCCTGTTTGTTTGTTATAATAAAAGGTATTACCACTGTTATTTCCGGATGATCCGGATTTGGACAATTTATAGCCGGTCAGCAGATCTGATTTATAAATTGTATTGCCTAAGGGAATAGGACCACTGGAGGGGATATCTTTAAAGACATTATATTTATATACGGTAGAATCTTTTACGAGATTATTCTTGGATTTTGTAATAGTGGTTACATATTCATAATGCACGTCGGAAGCGAGAGGGTCAATTCTGCGGGCATTTGACTCGGTATTGGTATTGAAATAGGCATGACCAATCCCCTTATTTCCATACTTAAATTCCTTAATGTATTCTTGATCCCTTGTTTTGGTAGCAATTTTCTGGATTCTGACTCCGGCACCTATCGTAAATCCGAAAGGTCCCTGACTTACTTTTTGATAATAATTGGGTTCATAATAAAAACTCTGCAGTGCATCATTGGTTTCAATCGTTTTTAAATTTCCAATAATAGCGTCATTGAAAACAGGTTCTGAAGAAATGCCGGAGGAGCTGTTGAGTTTTGTATATCCGAACCCATCGTATGCATCACTTATTTTACTTGGCAATTTGTTGACATCGCCATAATATGTAAACCTGTAATACTTCTCATTTTTATTTTCCCTGTTTCTGAATAAAACATTATCAAGATGCATTCTTTTGAATATTGCATCATCATAGTTGGGATTTGCCCCTTCCGCCTGCGAATAAAAATAATTTAATTTTACGGTGTTTAACAAGTCGAAACTACTGAAGTCGTTAATGGCTATTGCGATAGGAACAGTCCATGAAATATCTGTATTTTTAAGTTTATTGACATCATAAATTTCTATTGACTCGATTTCCGGCAGATTACTGACATATCCATTATTAAGAACATCCTGTCTTAATTTCTGTTTTCTGAATAATATTGCTGTTGCATTTGTATAAATGAAGTTAAGCAGTGGCATCGTATATTTTGTCAGATACTTTCCGCTCTTTGTCTTACTCCATCCTAGAACATTGTAGATAGCATAGCTATAATTAATCTCTTCTCCAAATTGATTGACAATTTTGCTAATGTACCATGCTGTAGATGCCTGCTCATTTAATAAATTCTGTTGAGTAGTTGTTAATGGATCACATGGAGAAAGTCTATCCGGAGCAAATTGGAAAGGTTTATTTTTCTCTATATTACCATAATTTTGGTTAGAAGTTCCATCGGTAGTGGTCTCAAAATTACTGAAATAGAATGTTATTCCATCATCGTTTTTGATGGTAAATCCGCTGAATTGATTTCCGGCCTGCGTGTAATTTATAATGTAATTACGGTAGTCTCCCGATTTTATTTTTATTTTTTTATCTAAATCAAAATAGAACTCGAAGAATTCTCCATTAGGCAGGCTTACCTTAAAAATATCTGGCTCGGTGTCAATATTTAGCATTGAATCATTATACGGAGCAGGATACCCTATCGAAATTGTACCTGATGGATACCACCTTTCTAGAGGAAAACTAAGTATATTATTAACGGCATCCTGTGTATTTGATTTTAAAGCTGACAGATTATAAAAATATCCCTGATTATCTTTAACATCAACATCATAACATTTTTCATAGCAAATGTAATTCCCGTCCCCATCTGGTGGACAGTGCGTCACTACGGAATAATGTCCCGTTGTCTTCACTTCGTCGGCACCATCCCTTTGCTCTCTAACAATTAAGCCTAATCCGTTAAGATTCCAGTTAAGCCCCACAATACCGGCATCACTATTTACCAGAACACCTTTAGTATTATATGTCAGTCCTAAGTTTACTTTATAGCCGTCAATGGATACATCTTTGATTGGTATTTGAACATTTGCAGTTCCTTCACTTAAATTTTCAGAGGTCACCTTCTGCATTAAATTCTCAGTAAAAGAACTTTGTGAAAATATTGTACATGATATACATATGTACAATACTAATAATATCTTCTTCATAGTTATTGCTTAATCAGTTTAGCATTTGCTGTTTTATTCTCGTTTGTTTTAATAAAAATCAGGTACGCGCCCTGTACTAGAGCCTGCGTATTGATCTTGGATACTCTATTCTTCGTTTTAATACTTTGAATTTGTCTTCCCCCCATGTCATACATGGTGATGTCGGCTTCCTTAAAATCAAAACCAATTTCAACATAAGCATACTCACTCACAGGATTCGGGTAGATCTTGATATCCTGCTTTTCGATCAACTGGTCAATCTGTTTGTCTCCAAGCTTCACAATCTTCCAGTTCTCTTTTCCCAGTTCTTCTGCACTCGTTCCGGCCAATACAATCGAGCCGTCCCTGTCAAGTTTAATATCCGATAGCCTTTCTTCTCTTTTTCTCGATTCACCTTTTACGTGCTTTCTCCACTGCTCATTCCCATTCTGATCCAAATACAGCATCCAGAAGGTCTCATCATCACTTTCAATTCTTCCTTCTGCCTGCGTATAACCGCCCAGCAATATTCCGGACGTTACATCTTGATTCCTGGCTCTTTCTCCTTGGCTCTTTGTCATCACGCTCATCCCCATCAATACATCCCGGTTCTTGAAATTGTACGATTTCTGCCAGAGCTCTTCCCCTCTTTCATCGAGGGAGATCAGCCATAAATCGGTTCCTTCTTCGATATCGACGGTTTTGTTTCCTGATCTTTCCGATCTTGATTCACCTCCGATTAGGTATCCTGTGGAAGTCAACGCCAGGGTTCTCAAATGATCATCTCCTTTACCTCCGAAGTTCTTTTCCCATTCTACCTTGCCGTCTTTGGAAAGCTTGATAATCCAGTAATCGCCTTCGCCGAAGTTGTCGGTCCTCTTTGATCCTCCCGCATTACTTCTGGAATAAACGCCCAATAAAGCACCGCCGTCTTTCGTCGGAATCATCTTCTCCACCTCATCAAGGCCTTTTCCACCCAAAACCAATTGCGATAATTCCTTTCCGTTTTTATCAAGTCTGATGATAAGAACGTCTTTAGAGCCATACCCTTTTTCTGAATTCTGAATGTTGCCTGCCACAAAAAATCCCATATCCGTCGTCTGGATCACCGCCCGGGCTTCTTCATCCGAAGCCCCGCCAATGGTTTTCTGCCATAATTCATCCCCAAATTCATTGATCCGGATGAGCCAGATATCCGATCCTCCCCTGCAATCATCTTTTTTATTCAGGCCCTTCGCTGAATAAGAAGTTCCTGCCAAAACGAATCCACCTTCCTGGGTATTTACCGTCGCGGAAAGAAAATCATGGTTCTGGCCCGAGAAATATTTTTCCCAGACTTCTTCACCCTGCTGGTTGAGTTTGATTAAGTGGAAATCGTAACCGGTATTTTGCTTGCTTTCAGACGATAATTTATCTGACTGAATCGAGCTTCCTGAAATCAGATATTGCCCGTCGATGGTTGTTGTAATCTGGGAAAGAAAATCCTGTGTTGAGGATTCAATATCTTTCTGCCAAACTACCTCCTGAGCCGAAGCGCTCAAGATACAGCATAAGAATAATGCTGTTGAGTAGATTTTGTTCATTCTTAATGTATATTTCGAGTATTGATTATTAATTTTTGAATCGCTGCAAAAGTATTCTTTTTATTTCTCTATTGAAAGATATATCATATAAATTTTATGTGAATAATATCATAACAATATCTTTCATTTCTTTCACAAAACTAAAAACCATATACGACAGAACTTGTCGTTTAATATGCAACTTGGCTAAAGATCGTGTAACTATTTTAAAACTGCTTAAAAAGGTTAGAAGAATGTGCGTCCCTGCCTTAAAAATAGGTAAACACCTAAGCGAATGTTCAGTATTTGAACAGCGTATTGTCCATGCGGCTCTTAGATTAGCACATTCTTAATAAGTCTCTTCGTAGCTGTCTTATACATTCCAGCTTTTTGGGAATAGATGTAATTAATTGAGGGATTTAACAAAGGAAAAAATAAGATGAACTTGAGTAAAAGCTGACCAATGTTCACTGTTACCTTAATTTTGCTCATACTAAAGATTCTCTTCATTAACTTTTTAGTAATAATACATTTAAAAAAATATAATATTATATATCCCGTATTTGAGAGTAAATTTGAGGTGTACCGATCAAATTGCATATTCGTCAGCGTTTAAGCGTTGAACTGCGGTTTGGAAGTACAATATTTTTAGTATTAATCATGAAGCTATCAAATTTGGACAAAAATAAAGAAAGCCTTTTAGGATCGTTTAAACCCCAGCCATTTAGGTTTATGGAGCTTCCTCTCGCGGCAATTGAGGGTGACCCGAATCAGCCCCGTAAAGCATTCGGATATGGAGCGGGAAAAGAATATGACCGTCTTCTAAGATCTATTTTACACTACGGAATTGAAGACCCGATTAAGGTTAGCGAAATTGAGGAGGGACGTTTTCTGATCATGGACGGGCATCGAAGATTTTCCTGTGCTAAAAGACTTTCCCTGGAAAAGGTTCCCTGTCGGGTTTATCCTAAGATGAGCGATGGAGAGTTCGAAGCACGCCGATACGAATTACAGAATAATCGTAAAAGCTGGAAACCCATGGAAAAAGCCAATGCAATTTATAAAATTAGAGCAGAATATAAGGAGGCTACCCAAAAAGAAATCGCCAATCTGCTGGGAATGTCCCCGATACATTTATCCCACTTCCTAGGACTGCGGGAGATGAGAGTGGAGTATCTGGAGTTAATGTCTGATCTAAATATGAAAGAGTACCAGCGTCTTGCATTTATGCAGATGCTAGCCAAGATACGTAAGATCAGGCACTGGGAGATTGATGATATCATAAAGATTTTATTTCAGAAAATTACGGATAATGTATTGAATTCAGTGAGTGATTTTAAAGTGCTTGCCAGAATATTTGCCAATGCCTCGATTCATGAGGAGGAGATCTTAGATTTTCTAGCAAATGCATCAATGACCGTTAATGAGCTTTCGGAAAAATCAAAGATGTCTGGTTTTTCAAGTATTATTAAAAAGGTAGTGGAGGAATTAAGCATAAAGAAGAATCAGGGTATGAATTTAACAGAAAAGGAATTCCATTTACTTAAAGATCTAAACCAGCTGGCGGAAAGCTTTATAAAAAATGGCGACTATTTTTCACAATACCTCTAAAAAGGCAATTGCATACTACCGCCATTCTGCTGAAGACAAACAAGAAAATTCAGTAGCTATTCAACGGACTCACGTGCATCGATTTGCCAATCAACATACGCTGGAAATTATTCACGAAGAAGCAGATGAAGGAATCAGCGGGCTGCTTGCGAAGAGGCCGGGTTTTGAACGTATTTTTAGGGACTGGGTTGAAAATCCTGATGCACCTTCCTTTGATTATATCTTGGTATATGATGTTTCCCGGTGGGGAAGGTTCCAAGATCAGGATCAGGCTGGTCATTATGTCTATCTTTGCAAAAAGCACAATAAAGAAGTTATCTACGTTTCACAAGGCTTTCCCGATCAGTCAAATCGGCTGTTTTCAAGTTTAGAAATTTCAATTCAACGGTATATGGCTGCTGAATACAGCAGGCAGCTAAGTGAAAAGGTTTTCCACGGATGTGTAAAAGTATCTCAACAGGGGTTCTCCGCGGGAGGACCGGCGGTTTACGGAATGGCAAGACAATTACTGGATTCGCATAAAAAACCGGTTCGTATTCTAAAGGCGGGTGAACATAAGCAAATAGCCAATGAAAGGGTAACTTTTACCCCTAAAAATGATGTAACAACGGAAACGGTAAGAAAAATCTTTCACCTGTTTGTCATCGAAAGATCCTCTCTGGAGGACATTTGCATCTATTTGAATAGGGTAGGAGTGTTATCAGCAAATGGAAGAGAATGGGATAAGAGAAAAATAGTAAAAGTTTTACAGGAAGAAGCGTACATAGGCACCCGGATCTATAATAAAACATGGGGACGTCTCAAGCAAAAGCAATTTAGAAACTTACGGTCAGAATGGGTCATCGTTCCCAACGCTTTTGATCCAGTTATTCATAAAGATCTTTTCGATTCGGCGCAGGAACGACTTTATTGGCTTTTACCCGGCAACTGGCGAAAAGGAGTGTATTCAATTAACCGGGTACGCAAAAAAATACATAAAGATATTCTTAACTGGCTTTTGAGTAGAGGCGCAACTCAATGCCAGGCCGAGGAAATAATCAAGGAAATACCTATTTTATTCAGTGTGGAAGTTGGCGGAAAAACGGCTTCATCCTGCTGTTTTTTAATTAATGAGCATTTTAAGGCATTCGAGAATGTACTGGCAATAAGTGTAAGTCATGATTCTACAGGTAAGGCGAATGAGTTTTTCATACTCTCACCGCATGATTTTACAAGTACAAATTTTCTCATTTTAACGGAAAACAGCTCATTATACAGCCGAAGCAAAATAGGGGAAAATGAAGTGCAAAGATGTCTTGTCAATTTATTTAAGCAACTAAAAATGTCAAAGCCTTGGACACGGAATAAATATCAGTTCATTGATAATGATTTTATGAATGTTTTGTGAGTATTTTGACGAATATAATAATCTTTCCGTGAACGATGTTAAGAATAAATCACTGGTGTCAGTCGTTTTTTAACATGCACATACAGATACATATCATTTAGCTTGTTATTTATGTGCTTATCTAAACGGTATTTCCAAATTGATTTATAAACCTATTGCATAAATTCACTGATCTTATAGAGCCTTTTTTGAACGGTTATCATTATATGAGAACTGAATGGTAATTGGTGTTTATTTTTTACCGTAATTTGTGAGCTCGGCCATGGTTTTTATTTTTTTATTGTCAAATATACAGCTGAAATCGGTTTCGTCAAGCCATGAATTCCCTCCCCGCAAAGATTCAGATGATTTACGTCGGGATACTGAGTTGATGGCAAACCCGACAATAATGTCGCCATTTTTTAGATTCGACTTACCTCAGCAATAGCCCAATTCCAGTTGTCCTGAGGCTGAAAGAGATAGAGCGGGAGGCGCAGCAAGATCAGATCTGCACAATTACTTTGAAATGGAAGATGCACAAATAACAAACTTACTCAAGCTGCAGATTTTTCTGAAGAAATATCATTTGTATATGTATACCTTACCAGGAAAGAATTATGGCAGATTAAAAAGATCCATGAGTTTTTTTTCCAGATCGTTTAGCTCCTGACGGTGGGCTCTGTGTTCATCCTCCGGTAGCAATTCAAGATAATAGACCAGATCATGAATCTGTCTACGGGATATGAAGATATGTTGCTTTGAAAGTTCATGTTCTAGGTCCTGATTGCGGTCGTCGATCATTTCAGCATTTTCAGCTTGGATCTTGTGATGCACACGAACTGCCTTTAAAAGAAGTTCTTTTTCGTTGAAATGTAAGTTTAACATGGATTTTTTTTACAAAAATACAAATATTAAAAAATGAATTTTATAAAAACAAGCTAAATATAGAACTTACAGCCAGAGCAATATAAAAATATAGGCCTAAATGGGTTTCAAAAAAACGTAGATTTCGTTTTCTGTCCCGCTTACTTCTAAATGAGTGGAAAGGACTTTATATTTTTCTTTGCTAAGTCCAAATCTTTCAAATTCTTCTTTTGCTCTAATTCCTAGAAGATGGAAATATTTTTGACCGTAATCAACAATATCTCCCTGATTAACCAGCAATATATCATCAATTAGATGATAAAATACAGATTGTTCACTGTTATCCGAATGTAAATGTAAACATGTTTTCATAAATCATTTTTTTTTGACTCTGAAATATACATTTTTTCCTTACAAACTATTTAGGATTAAAATCAATACTTAAAAATTAATATTTTATTTAGGGCAAGAAAAGGATGAAGCGTTTTTTCTGATTTATGCTTGCGGTCAGTAGACATCACCTTAATGACAAATTACATTTTCATTGCTTTTTTTTTATATAAACCTTCATAAATTCACGTTTTAAAATAGAAAAACCTCAACATGAAAAATATCGACAACTTACATGAGGTCGTTGTTAAGCGCTTGCAGCTGTGAGAGCAGCCGGAAATAATGAGATACAGACTTCTCTTAATCTGGCATTCGGCTCTGCTCTGGCCAGCATCGGACTCAGCATTCCTGCCATCGCGATTATTTCGGTCATCAGCGGTATCAGGATGACCTTGGGAATTGATATTAAGTCCACAGTATTGCTGGGACTTTCCCTCTTTATCATTACGGTATCCCTGGCTACAGGAAAAACCAACATCATGCAGGGCGTGGTACTGGTAGGAATCTTTCTGATATACTTTTTCACATCGATTGTCCCCTAAAAGCTAAAATTTCTTTATGACGACAGTCATAAACTAAAAACGTTGTATTAATTACCTTCATCATAAAATAAAAAGCAGAAAAATGATCGATGAAAAATATTTAATATGTCATGGTGCAGTAGAAAAGAAATTTACTGGAGGTTCTTGCATCTTTAGTCACGGGACCATTCAAAACCATTATTACCAGATCATTGACGGTATTGTTAAACTTTCCAATACAGGTTATGATGCCAACGATATGACCTTTCAATTGTTAAGAAGAGGAGACCATATCAGTCTGTATTCTGTATTTGTTGAAATGCCTTCACTTCATCATGCCGTAGCACTTACCGAAAGCCGATTACTTGTCATGCATAAGGATAACTTTAATCAGATGATCGAGCGGAACAAAGCTTTGATGTTAAAGGTTATGAAAGAGCTTTCAAATGATTTGTATTGTCAGCCGCTTAAGAGCAACCGTTTTATCACGGATCGTGCAGAAAAGAAGATTGAGCAACTGTTTCACAGCCTAAAGTATGATGAGACAGATCAGGAATTATTCTCATTTGTAATCAAGATGAGTTTACAGCAAATCGCTGATACAGCAAATCTGTCAATTAGGACCGTTCAATCAGCCATTGAGAATTTGGAGGACAAAGGCTTGATTAAGATTGTTAACGGGAAAATATTTTTCTAATTTCCTTCGAATCGGACCATTTGATGAAGACTTGTTATATTTTTCTTATCAAACCTGATACCGTTGCAATAATACGATCAAGATCGAAAGGTTTGGAAATAAATCCATCATGCCGACAGCAATCCTGTAATTGAAGAGTTTTGGCATGGGCGCTCATCATCAGTACAGGAATTTGGGATGTTTCTGTATTTTTTTTCAAATCGTTGCAGACATCAATTCCTGAACCGTCCGGAAGCCGGATGTCAAGCAGATACAGATCGACATTAAGATCGATATTCATTTTATTGAACTCCTTGATATTCGAACTGGATATTACCCTATAACCTTCCATATTGAAAAGCACCTCCAGCAATTCGCGGATGCTGTCTTCATCTTCTAAAATAAATATTGTCCCCATAATATACTTCCTGACGCAACGCATTATTTATACAGCCTGATAAAAACGGCTTGCTGCTACACGTAGTATACAAATACTATGCAACAACTATCTTTCGAACAAGTATTTATGAGAATTAGATATATAATGGTCAATACAAATCAAATTTATCTGCTGGTGGCTTTGATGCAGTATAAAATTAATACGGATAAAGTCAGCATTTTTTAAATTTTACAGTGAAAATCGTTCCCTTTCCAAGTTCGCTGCTTACCGATAATTTGGCATTAAGCTTATCGGCTATTCTCTTTACGATGGAGAGCCCGATACCGGAACCTTCAAATCCGTCTGTATTGGGCAGGCGTTTAAAGATCTCGAAAATGTCTCGGTTGTCAGACAGGTCCATCCCGATACCATTATCCCGGATCAGATAGCAAACTTCATCTCCTTCAGTAGTGCTACTGACCGTTATGGCCGGATGATCTTCCTTGCTGCTGTATTTGATGGCATTTCCGATAAGATTAAGAAAAAGCTGGTATACCAGTGTCCGTTCACCCCAAACCGGTAAACATTCCCCTACGGTAAATTGCAGCTGTGGTACCTGGTATTGCTGGATGGCATTTTCTATAATGCTTGTGATTTTAGATTCCGGATGGATCGTCTCAAACTCAAATTCCACCTGCGTGGCCTGGGAAATTTTGTAGGTTTTGTCCATCATCTCTGTGATGAGTTTGGAACCTTCTATGATATTTTCGGCCATCTTCAGTCTCATCTCCTCTGAAAGATTGGTTTTGGCTGCTATAAGCTGTGCCGATAGCTGTATGGAGGTGAGCGGGTTTTTAAGATCGTGCATCAGTGTGTAAGTGAATGTATCCAATGCATTATTGGAGCGGATCAGTTCTTTATTCAGTTCTTCAATCTCACCGCCCCTTTGTGCAATGGACTGCTGGACGATATGCCCTATATCTTTAAGAAAATCAATCTCAAAGGTCTTCCAGTCTTCAGACTTTCCTTTTGTGGTAGCAATCCAGGCATCAAAAGAGGTTCTTGGTGAATAAAAGGTGACTCCTTTCTCATCATCGATCTTTTGTATCTTCTCAGGCTTTCCGGCCCAGATCTCATCCACAACACGTTCCTTTCTGAAAACGTAAATATACCAGTTACTTTTAGGTATCACATCAAGTCTTACTACACCCGGAAAAAACTGATCTTTTCCGGAATCATTAATGACTTCTTCTTTAAGTTGGTTTGTACAGTAAATCCCGCTGTAATCACTATGACTAATGATCTTATCTATTTTTATTACTTGTTCAGGGGTTGGAACCTCACCATATTGTTTTAATCCCTGATCATTTCGAACTATCACCCCATCGGCAGACATAAGACTCATTATCTCGGATCCAAATTTTTCTAAAATGCTAAACTCACTGCGGCTAAGTAACAATTCAGTTTTGAGTTGATCTTCTAACGTGCTGATGCGTTCTTTAAAAGCTATTATATCCTTTTGTAAGCCTGCCAGATAATTATTGACCGCGTATTGTGTTAAGAACACGCAGAGATGTCTTTGGGAAAGATCGACGTGGCGGGGAGTGTAATGCTGGCAGGTAACAAGGCCCCATAATTCACCATCTATCATAATCGAAAAGCTGGCACTGGCCTTTGCCCCAGAGTTCCTGATATATTGAAGATGGATCGGTGACATCGACCTGATTCCGCACTGGCTCAGATCCACAGATTCGTTTGGAAGCCCGATAAGCCCATGAATAGGGGCATCAACATTCGCCGTCTGACGTGCATGAAAGATTTTATAGAGCTCTCTTGCCTGTTTGGGAATATCAAACTCAGGGTACCGGTAACCTAAAAAGGATTCCTTATCTGCCAGCTTAGATTCTGCGATTACCTTCCCACCATCATTTTCCAGAAACTGGTATACCATCACACGGTCAAATCCTATGATCTCCCGAACCATTTGCGTAAGGGAACGCCAAGTGAACTGATGACCTTGATCTTCAATGTGCTTGGCATAATAATAAAGCTTAGTGGTTTCAATTCGTTCCGGATGCGCCACTTCGGTTTCGACATAGATCTTCGAATCAAATGAATATACACTCAGAAAATAATCTGTATCGTTAAGCCGGATTCTTTCGACGAAACGGTAGAAAATCGTGTCACTAACCGATTCTAATATTTTTTCAGGATTGGCTTCAGGGATAAGAACTTTTAAAATATCATTGAAAGATCTTCCAATCAATTGAGATGAAGAATACCCTTCAATATAAGCGTTTTCACTTGCTGCAACGCAGCGATCTTCCTGAAAAACCAGGAGCAGGCCCAGATCCTGTATGTGGCCGGAAAGATGAATCTTTTCTTCGTGACATTCGATTGTTCTCATAGACTTCGATTTTTGTTAGGGGCCAAAACCGACAAAACTATCAAATGAAATCAAGTTAAATCAAATAATCCGTAATGGTAGAGACTCATATAAAAGTTGATGTAAAAGTATTAAATTTAATAAAGATTATCAATAGTTTCTAAAAAGTAGTATTTATCTGATTTTTGACATTATACATAAAATAAATGAAAAAAAACAAATGCATATTATGCGGTTTTAAAAGTATTTTCAGATGATCAGAGGATTTTTCTATATGTGCGGTATAGTTTGAAACCCTTGATGAAGCGATCAAGATTTCAAAAGCTAAGCTATTTATTACCAAGTTTGTGGAAACATTGAAATAAGGAAGTTTTGAAAAGAGATTATCATCTAACAAAACCTTGCAATAATTTCTATTGCAAGGCTTTGTGTCCTGTATACGCACAGGAAAAGATGAAGATAATGTACAACCATTAGCAAAATATCTCATACCTAATTTTGATAGCCGATGTTAATGGTTCAGTTAACATTTATCAGTATTTAGTTTCTTTAATTTACACCCATTTTATAATGATCTGTTTGGAGAGTGATGGCGTCATAAGATAAGATCTAAAGAGAATGGTTTACCACATACCGCCCTCTGGCTTTACCAGCTAATAGCGTGGTCAAAACATCAGGTAGTTGCTCAATAGAGATCTCTTTTACGATATCTTTCAGATGGGTAGGCTTCCATTCCTTAGCCAGTAAATTCCATATTTCACTTTTAAATTCAACAGGCTGTTCAACAGAATCTATACCTAAAAGTTTTGCTCCCCTTAAAATGAAAGGAAAAATGCTTGTTGAAATTTCCGCAGAAGCCACATTGCCACAAGTGGTTACAGTCCCATTGTATTTCAGCGATTTTATAATACCCGATAAGATGCTTCCACCTACCGTATCTATCCCTCCTGAAAAATCCGCCTTAGACATCGCTTTTTTATCATAGGTATCAACAAAATCTTTTCTTGAAATAATTGAACCGGCCCCTAATATCTGAGTGATAAAATGATCTTCCTCTTTTCCTGATATTGCGACTACTTCATATCCCAATTTTGACATGATTGCAATAGAGATGCTTCCCACACCACCTGTGGCACCACTTACAACAATCTTGCCTTGTTCCTTTTCAATTCCGGAATGTGTGAGATTGTAAACAGACAGACCTGCTGTAAGTCCCGCAGTTCCAAAGCACATGGCCTCAAAAAGTGAAAGGTTTTCAGGCAGTTTGATTACCCAGTTGGCAGGTACGCTCACATACTCACCAAAGCCTCCCCAGGTATTCATGCCCAGATCATAACCCGTAACTATTACATTGTCTCCTTCGGCAATGTTTTCAGAGGTTGAGGAAACAACCTGACCTGCTGCATCTATTCCCGGTATATGAGGAAACCGTCGTGTAACACCTTTATTTCCGGAAGCCGATAAAGCATCTTTATAGTTCACCGAAGAGTAGGCAACTTTTATCAAGACTTCATTCTTAGGGATTTCAGCCATAGAAATTTGTTCTACTTTAGTATTAAAAATACCATTGTCTTCTCTTACCATTAATGCTTTGAACTGCTGTGTCATAATAATTATTTTTAGTAAATTTGAGAAATAAAAGCTTATTAAACAATAACTTACATTTTGTTTAGATACTGAGATAAAGTGCAGTTTTGCTGATAATCAAACATATACAATAATGCGGGAAGTAGAAAAAATTGAAACGGTGTGTCCATCAGATGTCTTCTTACAGGTAATAAAGGGTAAATGCAAAACCACCATCATCGTGCTTGTCAAAAAAGGGCGTAATCGTTTTTCTGAGATGAATAAAACGTTGCCAACTATTAGTGAGCGGATGTTGGCAAAACAATTGGATGAACTGGAAAAGGATGGTATCATAACCCGAAAAGTATTTGCTGAAGTCCCTTTAAGAGTAGAATATTACTTGACAGAGTATGGAGAAAGTATATACCCTATAATCAATGATATGAGAAAATGGGGATATAGGCACCTTGAAATCCAGAAAATATAATGTCCCTATATATGGTAACAGGAATATTAATAGGAGCAGTTAGTTAGCCTTCATCCAAAAATTTATGTAACAGAGGGAACATCATTCCAAACAGGGGTATGCAGATATTCCAAATGTTATAAATTGACAAAAGTGGGAAAAAATAAACGTCAGAATTTTAATTATTCAACAAAATTGAGGTTTTAGATTTCGCTGGTCCCTTTCAAGTTTTTTAAGTAGCTGAGGGTACAGATTCAGAGAAATTATTCAATGTATTTACAATTGCTGAGACCAGAAATAACATCGCGGCATGAAATGGCCTTCAGGTTGTTCTTAAATTTACATTTAACGACGATGTATTTATTGATATATTGGTTGTTCCCGGAGGATATGGTGCTGAAACCATCGAATTTAAGAATGAAAAGTTCTTAAACTGGATCATTGAAAAAAGATAAAAGAACCATTATCACATCCTCTGTCTGTACTGGTGCTATTATTTTGGCTGAGACCAGATTGCTTGATCACAAAGAAGCTACAACGCACTGGATGGATCTGGAACGACTAAGGAAAGATTGCCCTTTAATCAAGGTTGTCGATCAGAAATTTGTAGAGTCCGGAAAGATTATGACTTCGGCCGGGATCAATACGTCTCTCTATATCATCAAAAAATTATTTGGTAGCGAAATATCTATCAATACAGCTAAAAGAATGGATTATGATATCTAAAGTAGGAGATTGTAGATTGTATATTTAGTCGTACCAAATTTTATAAATCAACTCTAGTCCTCACCGAATATGAAATTGATCATTCAACAAGCAATATTTTTTTATTCGGTGAAGCCAAATTGTTCCTGTTTCCAGACATGCCTTCATGGTTAAAACTGCATTTTCTCAGATATTCATAATTGTCCATCTGTAAAAATTCTGATGAAATTTTCCTTATAGGTCTCACCAATCGGTATCTCCCCATCATCAAAATTGATTGAATAGCTATCAAATGAAATAATATGTGCAGTGTTGACAACATACGACTTGCTGACTCTTATAAAACTTGGCAAAGGAATTTTCTGATGAATGGTTTTAAGATTCATCGGCGCTATAATTTTCTGTGATGTGGTATGGATCAGGGCGTAATCCTTTAAACCCTCTAGATATTTGATGTCTGCAAAATTAACCTTATAAAATTTCTTTTCAGATCTTATGATCATGAACTCCAACGTACTTTTTTCCAGCAGGTTTTCCTTATTTGTCGCCAAAAGATCGTTGTAATGCATGGCTTTATCAACTGCTTTTTGGAGCCGTTCATTATTAAAGGGTTTTAAAAGATAATCGATGGCATCCAATTCATAGCTTTCAAGTGCATATTGAGGATAAGCTGTCGTGAAAATGACCATATTGCTTTTGGGTATCTTCTCAACGAATTCCAATCCCGTTGTTTTGGGCATTTGTATATCAAGAAAGACCAGATCTGTGTTATGTTCCGAAAGGAATTTTTCTGCAGCCACGGTATTTGAAAAGCTTCCGATGACCTGGGGGCCGGAAATCTCCAGTAACATTGAGTGTAGCTCTTCTCTGGCCAATGGTTCGTCATCTATTATGATACAATTCATATCGGAATTTTTAGGTGAATGGAATATTGATCTAATGAAGGTGAAATCTCAAGGGTATAATCACTTGTGTCGTATAAAAGCTGCAAACGCCTGTTGATATTTTTAAGTCCAAGGCCTCCGTAAAGATTCTGAACCACCTCCTGATCTGCGGAGACAGAATTAATACAGGAAAAGTATATTTCTTTTTCGGTAATGGAAAATACGATATTGATATTACTCTCATTCTCCGTGACATCTGTGCTGTGTTTGACCGCATTTTCAACGAATGGCATAAAGAGATTAGGAGGTATCTCGACCACTTTAAGATCCATCGATTGATCATGAGTTTGAATTGTAAAATCAAAGTGGTCTCTTCTGACCTTCTCAAGGCTTAAAAAATTGGTTAAAAAATTGATCTCTGAGGTTAATCTAACTTTTTCATTGCTGCTCTCATAGAGCTGATATCTCAGTAGGTCGGATAATCGCACGATAATATCGGTGGCCTTTGAAGGATCGTTTCTGATCAGAGCCTTTATGTTGTTGAGCATATTAAACAAAAAATGGGGGGTGATCTGATTCTTTAATTCATTAAGCTCCAGATTCATGGTCAGGGTCTTAAGCTCGGACATTCTGTCACTGTCCTTGATCCACCTTTGCAGAAGTTTTATGGTTGTGGTGAGCAAAATGAATAGCATCACGAAGTTTAAGCTTGCAAAATAGTCCTGAATCTCAAAATTTTTGTGCGGATCATGGACATGATACTTTGCAAAAAAATTTCTGATAACGACAACGAGAAAGGCAAGCCCCAGGATACTGAGTAGTACGACAGTGAAAAAATAGGCAATGTATTTTCCTCTAAAAAAGAATAACGGGACAATGACATACATATTGGTATAGATCATGGTGACAAATGTCAAAAATACCACCAGAAACATAAAATACTTTGAGTTTTCCGTAAACTTAGAAGTGAAGTTGGCATTAGCCAATAGCGATAACAGCCACAGCAAAAGCAGCATATGCCTTAAAAGGCGATAACGTGCCTCTACTACAAAGTTGATGATACCACTGTTTTTATTGTGTTGGTAGACTTTCATACGCTCTTAATTATTGCAAAAATAGGTCATTTACGATAGTTCGTTTTAGAATTTATACAAAGCAGCTGTTTTTGGCTACCAAAAAATAATCGGATTTTGGTAGACGCCAAGGGGTGTTTGGTATAAAAAAATAAAAACCAACACCGAAAATCGCTTGTTTTGCTTCCTAAATATGATCTATGAAGGTTGAGGATTTTCTAAAAATTGTTGAAGAAATAGAGCACTCCTGTATATCAGCAGAGCAACAGGAAGAAATGATCACAAAGGTTGCAGATCTCAGCCGTTTTATACGATCTTATGATCCATCCATTGAGATCGTTAGCTGGATGCGGTACAGGGTAAGCATTATACGACACGCGGAAGCAGATAAAGGAGTTATTTTTTGTGATGATAAGGATCTGTTTTCAGCAAATACATCTTATTCCAATGCGAGCCTGGCTAACTTAAAAAAACTTGAGCAACTGGAAGATCTATGGCTCGTCGTTATCAGCAGTACTAGGACTAATGATTTGAGATCATTAAAAAACTTGATCAATGATAGGTCACTTGATAAGATCTACGATAAAATATTCAGCCTTGATTTCTTACAGTCTCAGGTTCAAATCATAAAATAATAATATTACATTTTGAAAACAAAATTCTCTTTAACATTAGTAATGTTCATCAGCACAATCTGTTATTCTCAGGTAAAGGACAGCACATCGGTAAAAACGATGGCTTATATTGCAGAAAAATTTCCAATTACAAGGGTCCTCAATATAGAATACGATCATTTGACACCTTACACTTTTACTTCAAAATTAAGAGAGCAGGAAATACCGGAAGCAAAGGTCAGGGATTTCTACAAAGCAAGGATGAGTGCCAATATCAACTTGATAAAAAGATCGAAATGGGTGCTCGGCACAAATCTCAATTACCGGTACCTTTCCATAAAAACGGATACGAAAGATCCGGCAGAAAACATAGATTTCGGAAGCCGAGAGGAATATCATTATCATTCCGAAAGCTTGAACCTGACTTATTTTTCAAAATTGTTTGGCAAGATGATGATCTATACGGGAAACATTTCAGCAGATGGCAGCGAACGACATTTTGAAAGACTTAGAGGGATAGCCACCGCAACGATGGTTCTAAAAGCCGATGCGCGGACGAAAATGACCGTTGGGCTTTTGGTTGCGATAGATCCAACCGTGCAGACACCGGTTATTCCGGCATTCACTTATGAGCATAAATTCAGCCACGGACTTATTGCCGATGTCATTTTACCAAAGAGTGTCTACCTTAGAAAAAAAATTACGGAAAACATCAGACTGTCTGTTGGTAGTGAACTTGATGTAACATCGTTTTATCTCTACAATATAGACCCTACAAATAGAAAATATGAATTCCGGCAGATCGAGATTAACTCGGGACTGATGTACGAGCATTATCTTGGAAATTCTTTCGTTGCAACATTTGAAGGGGGAGCGAAAAGTATGATGAGGAGCAGGGTTTTCGAGAAATCTGCATCGTATGGATCTTATGTTTTCCAGGCAAAACCTGAGGCTGCATTTTATGTGAACGTGGGACTGTCTTTCGATCCGTTTATTAAAAAGACAGCACAGCGGTAAAATAATGTTAAATTGTTATTTTCCAAAATAATGATCTACTGGCAGAAGATGTAACAGGAAGCATCAGCAACCTGGAAACAGCACCTTGAAAATGACCATTGTTAGATTAAATATATCGTTAGATTTTAGTTGAAGATGTAATGCGGAAGGCATATAATGGAAACTTACAAAAAGCTATTATAAGTTTTGTTGTTAATTCGGATTGAACTGGATATTGGAATACTTTAAATAATCCTCTATTGGCTCCATTCCCATTTCTTTCCTTCTTTCGTTCACAGTTTCAGGATGTTCTAATGTATACAGCTTACCATTTTTTATTTGGGAACCATATACTTGGGGTTTTCCTTCGTCCATTAAAATCCTATCTTTCATCAGTGCGTATTGTTGTTTAGATAAGTCTCCCTTTTCAACCGCTTTTTCTATTTTTGGAAAATACTTTTTCCTGATTTTTTCAGTACTATGTTGCAGTCCCAACCATATTGCATCCATTTGTTTTTGACCTACTTCCTTTAATGTTGGCATACCACACTTTTCAATGATGCTAATCACCAACTCTTGATTTCTATGATCTTCTTCAGCATATTTGATGAGTTGATTTGATTTTCTGATCCGTTGGTCACTTTCTAAAACATCGCTTAAGATTTGAATTTTTTTGCTGCAGTCGACTTCAATAATATCTACTGAACCCACATAGACAAATTTATCCTTATTCATATAAAGGAATATTGAAATCATTAAAACAAGAGCCGTTACTGTGCTCAATAATATTTTTTTTATTTTCATTTCTATTCCCGTATCGTATTATAAAATAGGTTGACCATTTCTCTTAAAAACTAAAAGTTCCCAAAAATAGTAATTATTTTTAAGGGTCGGAATAAATTATGGATCTGATTTTTAATTGACGGTGATAAACAACATCTTCTAAAGGCACAATTCCCAATCAAGGTTGAAAACACTTTCTTATTGTTAGTAACTTATTTTCCGAAAATATTATGCAGAACCATGAAGAAGATTTGAACGGTCAGCAAATTTATGATCAACTTATTATCATCGCATCCTTTGTCTTGGCAGACCGATCTCCTGTTCTTGCGGATAGGGTTTTCTTTGCGTCATGCTTACGTCCTCACGAAGTGTTCCGGCTGTCTCCAATGATTTGGACCGATCCATGGAATACCTCGGATCAGGTATAAAAGGCATCTTAGCCATCTTATGGATCGTGATCGTTGGAAAGTGAAAGTCTACTTCGACGGTTCCCAATAGCAAATAACAGCCCCCGCCCTGAAAAGGATATTCCTCCAGACAATTGGGAAAATGTGCTGTATCAAAATATTCACCTTCTGCATCGATCCAGGTTCCAAAGAACATGGCTCCTTTTTTAGTAGGAACGTGCTTTCTGGAGATCAGATAAGCCAGCATTTTAACCTGTCGCTTGTGAAAGCGGGTAAGGTCGTTCGCCATCACAGAACCCCGGTATCTGGTCTGCAACAGATCGAACGGGCTGAACGAGACCGGAAAACCAAGGATCTCGATCTCATCAAAGGCATCTTCAAACGGGTCTCTTTCAATGACAGGAAGCTGATATTCTTTTTGAGGTTCTTCCAGCAAGATCAGTTGCCTGGAATCCGGTCGGTGTCCTGCCATCAGGAACCGGGCTTCAATCAGCAGCTCATGTTTTTGTTTTCCGGTAAACCTCAAAGCACCGATAAAGATCAGGATCTGCAGGGTTTCAATACCGATGGGGATCCTTTTGACAAAGTTCTCAAGAGAAGTAAAATTCCCATGATCTTTCCTTTCTTCGGGGATCATCTGTGCGATCCTTCCTTCCAGTTTCTCAATATGCATCAGTCCTAAATAGACATCAGTGCCATAGACCGTTGTTTGAAACTCACTAAGGTTGACACACGGATTGTGGATCGTGGCACCGGAGTTCTTCGCTTCATGGACATAGACCTCCGTGCGGTAAAACCCGCCACCGTTATTAATGGCGCAGACCATAAACTCAATAGGGTAGTACACTTTCAGATATAGACTCTGATAGCTTTCGACGGCATAAGAAGCCGAGTGTGCTTTACAGAAGGAATACCCGGCAAACGATTCGATCTGCCGGTAAACTTCTTTTGACAACTGTTCGGGATGTCCCAATTCTTTACAGGATTCGAAAAAATGATCCTTCACTTTCTGTAAAGCGGAGAGTGACCGGCCTTTACCACTCATGGCCCTACGCAGCACATCGCCGTCTGGTGCGGAAAGCCCGCCGAAGTGCAGGGCGATCTTGATCACATCCTCCTGGTAGACCATAATGCCGTAGGTTTCTCCCAGCTCCTGTTCAAAGACTTCGTGGAAATACTCAAACTTATCGGGATTGTTATGCCTGAAAATATACTCCCGCATCATCCCGCTCTGCGCCACGCCCGGGCGGATAATGGAAGAGGCGGCCACCAAAACCTTGTAATTCTCACATTTTAACCTTCTCAGCAGACCACGCATTGCCGGGCTCTCGATGTAGAAACATCCTATGGTCTTACCAACACTCAGGAATTCATTACACCGGGCTTCATTTTTTGAAAGCGTTGTGTCTTTGATATCTATGGTAATCCCTCTTTTTTCGCGGATCAGGTCTACGGTATCTTTGATCGTTCCCAGGCCCCTCTGTGAAAGAATATCAAATTTTTCCAGACCAATGGCCTCCGCGGTATGCATATCAAACTGGACGATCGGAAAACCCTTGGGTGGCATTTCCAGGGCTGAATAATTCGTGATGGGTTCTTCGGAGATCAGGATTCCGCAGGAGTGCATGCTTCTCTGGTTGGGATATTTCTCCAGCATTTTACCGTAATAATGAACCGATCGGAAGACTGAATTGTTATCATGCTGATCCATTGGCTTTCCGGCGAGAACGTCGAGTTCTTCTTTTGGCAAGCCGAAGGCTTTTCCTACCTCCCTGAAGATCGACCGGTATTTAAACTCTACATTGGTCCCGCAGAAGGCCACATGGTCTTTGCCGTATTTTTTGAAAATGTATTCCAGGATGGTATCCCGGGTCTGCCAGCTCCAGTCGATATCAAAGTCAGGTGGGGTTTTACGATTGAGATTTAAAAAACGCTCAAAGTAAAGATCCAGTTCCAGAGGACAGATGTCGGTGATTCCGATACAGTAACTGACAATGGAGTTGGCACCGCTCCCACGACCGACGTGCATAAAACCCATCCGGTTGCTGTATTGGATGATATCCCAGGTGATCAGGAAATACCCGCAGAAATTCAGATGATCGATAACTTTGAGCTCCTTGTTAACTCTGGCAACCGCATCGGGATTTCCATCGGGATATCTTTTTTTCAGTCCTTCAAAGGCCAATTGTGTCAACAGATTAAAATCCTGTTCTTTGCTGTCGGTAAAATATTTTTTATTCTTAGGGGTGGAAAAGTCAAAGTCAAAACGGCAGCTGTTGACCAGGTATTTTGTATTCTCAATGATTTGGGGATAAGGCTTATAGGAATTCAGTAGCTGTTTCTTGTCGGTAAAGGTTTCGGTGCTTTTACAGTAATCCCTTTCTGAGAGTTTACTGATCAGGGTGTTGCCGTCGATTGCCCTTAAAATCTTATGCAGCTCGTATTCTTCCGTACCCTCAAAAGTCACGGGATGCAGGATGACCATTTTTTCAATCCGTTTCTTCATGCCAGGTCTCACCAAGAGATTCAGCTCATCCTGTGCGATGCCTATAAATTCGTTCTCACGCAATATTTCAGGAATATTGTTTAAAGGATAGATGACATAGGTATTTTCAAATTGAGGATTGGTTTTTGGGATGGCGATATGTTCACAGTTGTAACCGGTCAACAGCCTGTTGATCTCTGCAATTCCTGAAGCATTCTTAGCCAGGCAGATATAATACGGTTCATTTTCGACCCTGATCTCTGCACCTACGATGGGTTTGATATCATGCTTTTGGCACAGCCTGTAAAAATCATAGATCCCGGTGACCGTATTGATGTCGGTTAAAGCCAATGTTTTAATATTAAAATCCACAGCCTGACGGACCAGATCCTCCAGGGAAATGGTACCGTACCGTAAGCTGTGATAGGAATGGCAGTTGAGAAACATAGGTTGAAGATATTTATTTAAAAAAACCGGATGCTCTTCCCACGCTGGATGCCCCGAACCTGTTTTTGATCCTGTCCATGGTCTGGTAGAGGGAGATCAGTTCTTCAGTGTCCTCGAACAGATCCATCTGGTGGCAGCCATGAACAAGACCGGTAAAGCGGACCCCGATCAGCCGGATCCGCATCCTGCGGGTATAAACTTTATTGAACAATTCAAGAACAAGACGAAGCAGGGTATGATCGGCAGAGGTATACGGGATCCTGCACTGCTTGGTCTCCGTATCAAAATTGGAGTACCTGATCTTAACGGTAACGGTTGAGGTCAGCCACTTTTCCTGTCTCAGCTGAAAGGCCAGCTTTTCCACCATTCCTGACAGGATGCTTTTGATCTGTTGCACATCGATCGTATCCTCTGAAAAGGTATCTTCAGTGGATATAGATTTCCTCTCCGAGTAAGGGATCACGGGCGTTTCATCGATCCCATGCGCTTTTTTCCAGAGCACCGTTCCATTTTTCCCGATCATTTGGTGCAGCACGTCCACCGGCATTTCCGACAGGGTTTTTATCGTTTTAACGCCTAACCTGGAAAAAAGATTGAACGTTTCGGTACCGACCATCGGGATCTTTTTGATGGACAGCGGATTTAAAAAATCCTGGATATGGGGAGCCCTGACCTCTAATCTTCCTGTAGGCTTTGATTCACCGGTTCCGATCTTGGAAACGGTCTTGTTGGTTGAAAGCGCAAAGCTGATCGGAAGTCCGGTATTTTTAGTAACGGCATCGACAATCCCATGGGTCCATTGGTAGCAACCGAAGAACTGGTCCATGCCTGACAGATCAAGATAAAATTCATCAATGCTGGCCTTTTCCAGGACCGGTACTCTTTCCTGGACCACCTCGGTCACCAGATGCGACATATTGGAGTAGTATTCCATATCCCCTTTGATGACCCTGGCCTCCGGGCATAGCCTCAATGCCATTTTAATCGGCATTGCACTGCGGACACCGAAATGCCTTGCCTCATACGAGCACGAAGCCACCACACCACGGTCTCCACCGCCGATAATCACCGGCTTTTTCTCCAATACGGAGTTTCTAAGCCGTTCACAGGAGACAAAAAACGTGTCCAGGTCCATATGGGCAATTGTTCTTTCCATGGCACAAAATTAGTTACGTTTTTAAACAAAAGCTGTATATTTGTTGTCATAAATAATGACAATGTCAATTTTTTCAGATAACATCGTGTTTTTGAGAGGTCAAAAAAAACTATCCCAGCATAAGCTGGCGGAAGAACTCATTCTGACCCGGTCAAGGTATGTCTCCTATGAATATGGGGCAGCAGAGCCGCCTATCGATGTACTGATCAGGATTTCCAAATACTTTAACATCAGCATTGACCTTTTGGTCACGGTGGACATCAGGAAGTTTCCTTTGCAGGAAATGATCAATCTTCCCGGAAATAAGATCCTGTTGCCCATTGTGGTAGACCCGGATGGCAACAATTATATTGAAATTGTCCCCCAGAAAGCATCGATGGGCTACCTGAAAGGATACAGTGATCCTGAATTTATTGAAAGCCTCCAGAAGATGCAGCTGCCTTTCTTAAAGAACGGGAAGTACCGCGCATTTTTAGCGGATGGCGATTCCATGCCACCTTTTGCCGACCAGTCAATTATCATCGGGGAGTATGTGGAAGCGCTGGAAGACCTGAAATCGAATAAAGAATATATTTTCGTTACCAAGGAAGGCATCACCTACAAAACCTTTCTGAAAAGAACCCAAAAGTGTATTACGGTATCAGCGGACAATGTGTTGTATGAGCCGTACCATATTGCTCTCGAAGACATTGCTGAAATCTGGCGTTACGTCAGAGGGATACTTCCCCAGGATTACAAGCCCTACACCCTTTATAACGAGACGAACCTGAAACATCTGGTAGAAGATGCAAAAAGAAGCATCAGCAAGCTGGAAAACAGCATTCTGAGATTGAATCAGTAAATGAACATCAACAAAAAAACTTCTCCGAAGGGAAGTAAAAACACAAATTGATGAAAATCCCATAAAATGGGATAAATAAAATGTAAGAATAAAATTAAATTCCAGATGATGACCCAGCTAAGTTTATTCAATTCCGAAGAATTATATGAATTTCCAAAAGATCTTTTGGAATACAAAGAACATTTTCTGAGCAGCCAAGAAGCTGATCTGCTGAATAACAAACTGCTTCAAAGTGCGCCCTGGGAACAACGTACCCAGAAGATGTATGATAAAACCGTTCTGACACCTCGTCTTACAGCATGGTATGGTGATGCAAAATCGGATGAACCTGCTGATAACAATATCTCCAACACCAATCCCTGGACTCCGGAGCTGTATGCTTTAAAAGAAAAAATCGAAAAAGAATTCGGATGCCAGTTCAATGGCGTATTATTGAACTTTTACCGTGACCATAATGATTCGGTAGCCTGGCACAGGGACAAAGAAAGCCGATACGGAAAACGCCCGGTCATTGCATCGATCAGCCTCGGACAGACCAGAAACTTTGACTTCAGAAAAAAAGACCACCATCAGAGCAAATATAGCCTTCCACTTCCTCACGGATCCCTTCTCATTATGAAAGGAGATCTTCAGGAACATTGGGAGCACAGGATTGCGAAATCCACCGTTCCTATGAAGCAACGAATCAATTTAACTTTCAGATGGATCCAAAGCTGAACTTTTGACTGGGCATCATTGAAAGATTAAGTATTTTCTTTTAATGGACGGAATGATAAATCGACGCAAATTGCCCTCAGAAATAGGGCTTCCATAGCAGCATTTCTGACGAATCATAATAATACCTGAACAAATGTTGAATGCCTGTTGGCAGACCGTAGTCCCTGAACTCTTAAAGTACTATAGAGATACCGTATAAAGCAAAAATTGGGTAAGGCCGATTTTAAAAATAAGGATATAGATAATGACGATTTTACGATACATATCTCTTATAAAAAATATGGAATAGATTGTTTTGTTCACTATGAGAATTCTGGTTTTTTCTATACCTCATTTCATTTAAAAGATCTGCTGATAGACAATATACAGATAGCAAGCCTTGGAAAAGAAGATTGTATTTTGGTACTAAAAAAATTTCATCTTAAAAATTCAAAGGAATTCGTCATAGATGAAAAAACAGATAGTGAGGAAGTTACTTTCTATTTTGAAAATTTAGGTCTAACCATTTGGTATTCCAATGACGGTTTATCAGATATAAGTATAGAACCTATCTTCCTTTTAGCCGATGAATAATTATTGAACCTTAATAGTCATCATCGACTTCTCACACGTAAAAAGAAAATAATCATATTCTATCTGATTTTAATGATTATATTTACAATCTTCGATCTGTTGGATGTGGGGGAACAAAATATATTTTTGGGGTGCTGCTGTTGGTTCGAAGGAATATCCTTTAGAAATTTATGAAGACGATCCTTCCGAATATATCCATTAGTCCTTTGACGACAATCAACCCGAAAGATATAGAGAGCTTTGAGGTTTTGAAGGATGCGGATACAACGGCATTTTATTGTAACCGGAGCAGATCTAAATATTGCTATGAAAGGCAAGGAAGAAGAAATCAATTAGTATTGGAATTCCATATTGTACCAATTAAGCTTACAATATAACTTCTAATTAATCTCAAAAAACGATAAAAAAAATAATGTAATACGAGCACAATAGGAATTGCTAACTGCTCCAGAATGAAAGGTTCACAAAACAATAAGAATTGAAACCAGACCTCTACAGAAGATTAAAAAAACTAAATACAAAAATGAACTTTATAAAAACATTCGCATTATTGCTGGGTTTAACAGTACTAAATACTACGGCTCAGGCACAGTCTAAAATGGATATATATTTTGATCATATCTTTCAGAATAAAAAATATATGGGCAGTGCTAGCATTTTGTTCAAAGATTCTATTATTTACAAAAAGTCGGTGGGATACGCCGATACGGCTTTGCAACGATTAAATGACGAAGAGACTAAATTCCGGGTAGGATCTATTACAAAAACTTATACGGCAGTAATGGTTTTAAAAGCAATGGAGGAAGGTAAATTGAAATTAGACGATAAGCTGGCCAGATGGTTTCCACAGTTTGAAAATGCAAAAGAAATTACTTTAAAGATGATGTTAAAACACCGCTCAGGCATCTTTAACTTTACAGAAATTCCGGGTGAAAGTGAGTGGGAATCAACACCGCATTCGCAGGAAGAATTCATCGAATATATTTCAAAACCTAAAAGCAGTTTTGCTCCTGATACAGATTATCAATACAGCAATACCAACTATGCATTGCTTGGATTTATTCTAGAAAAGATTTATCAAAGCGATTATAATCAATTGCTACATACTTTTATCTGTAATCCTTTGAGATTAAAAAATACGTATTACACTTTTAAGAACAATCTTGCAAACAACGAATCCTACTCTTACAACATTCAAGGGACCTACTTAAAAAACGGGTCGATTCATTATTCTAACGAACCGGGCAGTGGCGGTGTTTTGGCATCCGCCAATGATGTGAATATTTTTATTTCTGCCTTATTTAAGGGAAAGGTTATCAGTCCTGAAAGTTTGGAAATCATGTTACCAAAGGAAAACGGCGAATATGGATTAGGGATTGAAAAGGTGGTTTTAGGCAATTTGGAATTCTTCCGCCATAGCGGTAGAATTGACAATTATATTTCTGATTACTGGTATTTCCCTAAAGAAGAATTAGGGTTGGTTTCTTTGGCAAATGCCACAAATATCAATACGGATCAGGTACAGATCGTGATGTTGCAATATGCGTACGGCAATGCACCAGCTTTAAAAGATTATAACCAGATAAAAGGAATGTCCAAAACGGAATTTCAGAAAATAAAAGGTACCTATTACTACCCTGATAAATCCACCTCGATCACCATTTCATCTGACGGAGATCAACTCATTTTTCAGGATTCCAGAGCAGGACAAATGTACGTGCCGGCGATATATGTAAAGGATTATAAATTTGAGTGTGATGATATTTTACTCACTTTCAATCCGATCAAAAAAGAACTGTTACAAGAGCAGGGAAATGTTAAAATTAAAATGAAAAAAATATAACAAAAAAACTGTATTCATTACAATGGTATCTTTATTTGCTTGAATAATTTAGAAACGAAGTTTGCAAGTAAGGAGAACTCTACCTTAGATCGTTTGGCAAAACAATACTTTAATAATTCGAAGGCGGGAGAAGTTATACTAGCCATATGATTAAAGGCCATGAATTATTGGCCATGTGGAGAAGTTTGGTTTGTAATTGTAATAATTCGGCAAATCCAAAGAATGCGCTTAATTTAGTCGTAAAACCGCTGTACAAAAAGAACGTTAGCATTGCTTGTAAAATCTCAAAAACGATGTTCCAACAGCATAATCAAATCCTTTTATCAAAGGGCCTACAACTATTTCTTAGGAATCTCGGTAGTATTACAGAAACTACGTATGGTATTGATTTTTGGAACACGGGTGAAGCTTTACTCTAAGAAGGAAATTGTAGGAAGTATATAAATGGTACTTGTACTCTTTTAGAAATTAAATGTTATTAATGGTTATATTTTCATTGAGATAGGCAAAAAATTAATATTTTTAGCCACATTTTTAAATAAAACTAAACAAGCATGATTTCTAAATTTAACATTAAACTCTTATTCTT
Organism: Chryseobacterium endophyticum; assembly: GCF_056333165.1. Classification (NCBI taxonomy): domain Bacteria; kingdom Pseudomonadati; phylum Bacteroidota; class Flavobacteriia; order Flavobacteriales; family Weeksellaceae; genus Chryseobacterium; species Chryseobacterium endophyticum. Next base: position 51,698 of record NZ_JBWGXE010000004.1, on the reverse strand, counting down.
ATTAATTCCCATTTCCTCATTTTCTCAAACCTATCAGTGGCAATGGGCTAAACAAGGCGGCGGAAACCAAGGCTCCAGCGGCATTGGCTTCAATGAGGTTACCGATGAGATGATTCGGAGCGTGGCTGTGGATAACCAAAACAACTATTATTATCTTTCTACTGTATTTCAGGATAATCCCCAATTAGACGGCCAGCCGGTAACACATTACGGTTCCAGAGATTTGCTGCTGTTTTCAACGGACTGCCAGGGGAATATCCGTTGGAGCCAGACAATTGGAGGTTATGGTGACGGAGAAAGTGCATGGAAACTGGAGGCCGATAATAACGGAGGCCTTTATATTATGGCTAATGTGGTCAATCAAGCCAACGTTAATGCGCCTTCTACTTATACTGCAACTCATTTTGACACGAATGTTACTCTTCCGGTGGTAAATGTTGCCTACAACAGCCCTGAATCACATCCTGGTATCAATACCGCTTTTCTTTTAAAATATAATACTTCTAACGGATCCTTAGCATGGCAAAAGCCTCTGCAGGGCAATGTAAGTTATTCAGTAAGATCAGCCGACAATGGGGTGTGGTGTATGGACAGTGCAAAAAATATTCATGCAGTTTTGGGTTTTGCGGCAGGGACGCATCTCGATGGATTGATCACAGTGCCTTCAACATTTACCAATACATTTCAGTATTATCTGGTGAAATTCAATAACAATAATGGAAATATGACTCCGGCACCAAATCCGGTATTACTTCCCGTTTCAGGTACTTTGGCCTCAGCAGTGGGCGGCGGAAAAATAAATATGCTGTATGATGAAACCCTAAACAGATATTATATTGCAGGATCCAGAAGTTCAAGTTTCGGAAGCCCGTTTCCCTTTTCATACAACAATATTCCGGTTAGTAATGACGGGTTTATGCTGGCGATAAATGCTGCTAACGGAAATGAAATCTGGAGAAAAGAGTTTAGCGCACCCGGTACATCGTCTCAGGACGATAAAATATTCGGACTTGTAAAAGACAACGATTCCAATCTCTATCTTTCAGGATATTATTACAAAGGAGTTATTCCTACAGCCGTAGCGACATTTGGCAACTATAGTTTTCCTGTACCTTTCAATACTGGTTACAATCCTTTTGTTTTAAAACTAAATTCGTCCGGTGAAGTACAGTGGTCAAAGATTCATGAAGGCTTAACCGCTACAGCACCCATGGGATATCGGTTTATGAGAGGATCTTTAGTACTTAACGGTAACGAACTCGCATTCATCAAAGGGGCAATCGGTGACAAGTGGGGGACCTTCCAAATGACCAGAGCACAAAATGACCTGGCAGATCCTTTATTGGTAAGATTGAATAAAGACACCGGAGATGTCATAGGGACAAATGAAATACAGAGCAACTTTGGTTTTCAGGATGAGCTTTCTGCAATTGCCGTGGATAATGACGGTAATTATGTAGTAGGTGGTCTATTCCACAGCCAGTTGTTTACGGATCCCGCCGACGGTGTCAATACACTAACTGCAGCAGGAAACAGCGGGAAATCACAATTTTTTATTTCCAAACTAGCAAAGTCTGCCTGCGGCCAGCTTGGGCTTGATGAAATATCGCCCGGAGCATCAATCATAGTATATCCTAATCCGGTGCATGATATTCTAAAGATCAACAGCAATGAAGCCGTTCAATCTTTTGAAATTTACTCTTCAGCGGGTCAGCTTATAAAAACAGGCAGTTTATCTTTGGAAAAATCTTCGGTTGATGTCAGTCAATTAAATAGAGGCGTTTATTATATAAAATTAAAAACTGCGAAAGTTTCAGCAAGCGAGAAATTTATAAAGAAATAATTCTAACCCGATAAGCATTACATAGGACGAAATACCCATCCCTAAAAACTTAGTTTTCATATTAAAATCTTACAAAACAATCCTTAATCATTCGAAGTCGGGAGAAACTATGCCAGCCAGATGATTAAAGGCCATGAATTATTGGCCATATGGAGAAGAATACTCCATTGAAGACCAATTTTTGCGGCGACATACGCGAGTAATAATCCGTTTAGCATAAAAGGGAGCAGCGTGGCGATAACCGTCACAGTGCCCATATTATCAAATTCAAAATTATAATAATGCCAAAGTCCGAAAGCGATAGCGCCGCCCCAAATTAAGATAAGGCGATATGCTCTTTTTTGCAGCATGATGATCACTGAATTAATATTTTTACTGGGAACAAGCAAGGTAATCGTACTGCCCAATGCTGCCAAAGCAGTCGAAATACTGAATTCGTAAAAGTTAATTCCCAATACCCGGCAAATAAGCAGATAACAAATAGAGACCAAAGAAACTCTGAACCAAGTGTAATTTTTTTGAATGAGCCCACGGAATGCCGTTTCCTCCAAGATGGGCGCAAGAATTACGATCTCTGTGATCACTTGAAAGGCAGACATTGATTTCATGTATTCCGGAATCATACCTGAAGATGTAACAGGTTGGATGATTCCGGCTCTTGTCAGTAGAATCTGAAATAACAGAGTGAACACGATCACCACGAACATGGTGGGTAAGACCAAAGCAATGAGCTTAAGTTTTGACCTGTATGCGGTTAATGGACTTGTATCTTGATAGCCCATGAGAAAATGGAAAAAGTTTTTCATACCTATGATCTGCTAATGGTAATTGCTTACAAATCTAGACTAATTTATGCATTCATAAATGGTGGAATTTAGTCGTTTAACGATCTCTATGAATAATAAAAAGCAAAATGTTGCAGAATTAAATCAGTGACATTATAAAACAAACATTTCCTGTTTCAAAAAACAAACATATATGGTTTAAAGAATCTTTTATGATAAAAAATTAGTCAATATTCAGCGAAGACATATCCCTGAATATGCTTTTCACCACGCCGCGTGTTTCCACGATTTCATCAGCAGCAATGGTGATGACCGGGAAATCTTCATTCAGTGGGGTCAGGCAGTTTTTTTCAAGATCAATTTTCTTGGCTGAAAATCCTTCGCCCGCAACATAGACGATAGCCAGGTCACCGTCACGCGCTTCCAAGTCCGAGCGAATGATTAGATAGTCACCAGGCATGATGTAAGGATAATTGGACATCCCTTTTGCTTTGCCTATAAAAGTGGCTTCAGGTTTGGAGAGAAACTTCTCGTCCAAACTGATTCGTTTTCCTGAGAAATCTTCAGCAGGTGAGGGGAAGCCGTTGGCAATATTGTCGTGGACTTCGACATAAAATTTCTCACCATCATTTTTTACGGGAAAGAATTCAATTTCGCTGTAAATATTATCTGCTTTCTTTAAGATCATGATATTTCAATTAAATCGGTCCATTTTGTTGTGTAGCACTGTGAGAGTCTTTCACGCAGCATTTTCTCCCGTTTACCGAGATCATTGGATGCCAGCGTTACCACAGGATCCATCTTTGATATGTTGAGCGTGTCCATCACGCGCATCAGTTTTTCGTGCCTTGGGTCTTCATTGAGAAAAAGGTTTCCCTGTCTGTACGGCTGCGGTGTTATTCCGTGAACGACGACACCGGTTTTTTTATAGCCATAGCCGGGTTTATAAATGACATCCAAAGCTTTACGTGCGTATTTTGCCAGAGTGATATTAGAATTGGAAGCATAGGGCAGATTGATGATAACTTTGTTGGCGTATTGCATTTCGTGAACCTTGAACTGGTTGGTAATGACAAACACTTCGATCTTGCTGCAGTAAGACTTTTCGGCGCGGAGTTTTTCAGCGCATCTTGTCGCAAAAGTTGACACACGTTCGGCAAGATTATCATAATTATATTCATCATGGGCAAAACTTCTGGTGGTGGCGATTGCCTTTTTACGCTCAGTTTCTTCAAGGTCAAGGTAATTTAAGCCCAAAAGCTCTTTCTTAAGGCGAAGGCCGACAATGCTCAACTGCTTTTCGACAGTATGATCGTCCAGCTGTGTAAAGTCATACGCTGTTTTCACACCCCATCCCATAAGTTTTTTGGAAAGCTGCCTTCCTATGCCCCAGACATCTTCGATGGCCAGCCATTTGAGCGCTTTGATTCTTTTCTCTTCCGAATCGATAACATAGACACCGCTTAGCTGATCAGAAAACTTCTTGGCAATTTTATTGGCGACCTTTGCCAGCGCTTTTGTAGGGGCAAAGCCAACAGAAACCGGAATCCAGCAGTTTTTCTTGACCTTCTTACGCATGTCGAGACCATAATCGTACAGATTGTAATTCTGAAAACCCGTAAACTTCAAAAAGATTTCGTCAATAGAATAGACTTCTACTTCAGGTGTATATTCAGCAAGGGTATTCATTACCCTTTTACTCATATCATCGTAAAGTTCATAGTTGCTGGAAAAGATGTGGATGTCATCTTTTAAGAACTCTTTCAGCATGAAAGCCGGCAGACCCATTTTAATTCCCAGGTCTTTGGCCTCATTGCTTCTCGCAATAACACAGCCGTCATTGTTGGAAAGTACCACCAAGGGCTTACCGTTCAGCTCAGGCTGAAAGGCTCTTTCCGAAGAAGCATAGAAATTATTACAGTCGACTAAAGCGAACATGATGATCTGGGAATGAATTTTGTGGTAAAGGTAGACAAAATCACTACCAAAAAAAACGATTATGTGCTACAGGTTTTCCACACAGTTTACAGCAAAGCAGCTCGAAGAATATTACAGCGCTTTTGAGATTGAGAATGAATACCATCTTCTGGATGAACTCAACGGTTTTGATCATCCCAGGACAGCCATTATTACCAATGAAGCGCCGAGTGAGATCGTTTCCGGCATCTGGGGACTGCTGCCGGTATGGGCCAAATCTGACTTCTATAAAAAAGCCAATACGCTGAATGCACAGATCGAAGGCATAGAAAGCAAACCATCGTACAAAAACTCGGTCAATAACCGATGCCTTATTCCCGCGCATCTCTTTTATGAATGGCAGTGGCAGGATGCCAGGGGCAAAGAGAAAAAAAAGTTTGAAATTGCATTACGCGATCACGAGATCTTTTCCTTGGCAGGCATTTACAGCATCTGGACGCATGCTAAGACCGGTAATCAATACAAGACCTACAGCATTATCACCACAGCCGCCAATGACCTGATGTCTGAAATCCATAACACTAAAAAGCGGATGCCTGTCTGCCTGAACAGGAAGATGGATCAGGAATGGCTCGGTGGGAGAGTGCTAGAAGATTTTGCCTATCCTAATTATGATCCCGATCTCGTTGCAAACGAAATTGGCGGAGGAGTGGCGGATATTTTTTTTCCTAAGAAGAATACGGACTAGACTGAATTGCCTCTCAACCTGGTTCTAAAAGAATAACTATTGGTCAATGTGATCAAAATAAATCTATTGTCTGCACTCTAAGTTTATCTTTATTTGATTTTACCTAAGCTTTAGAATACTGATAGTATTAGAGCAATTGCTTTACAAGGTCAGAGAAATTTCCCTGATGATTCCAGAGTGTAATGTCAACTGAAAGCCTATCCATATTCTTTTTTCCATTCTTTTTTTAACCGTGCATATCTAGGGCAGTCTTCTGCCTGCTTCCATTTCTTATAAAAGATATCTGCTGATCTGGCTTTCCCGGGATCTCCTGTTCCCTTCTTCAATGGCTTGTATCCTTTTCCAGTATCATATTTCCTGCCACCTTTATAATTATAGTATCTTCTCGCTCTTGTAAATCCCATTTGAAGATATTTTCTGGCCATATCTGCACCGACAAAATCATCCTTATCGAGATAATCCAAAAATAGGTTATAGATTGTTTCTGAACTTGATCTGGCGATCTCTTCATTTTTAAAACGCCAATATTTTCCTATTTCAGACTTATACGGCTGACAGATTAAAACCCCTTGTTCACCTTTCCCTACTTTGTATAGCTCCGGATGCAAACGATAGTCGATATCAGGTTTCCAAAAATAATCTTTGTTATTAAAATTAAGGTAGGTCGGTTTTTCTGTACTCATTGCTTGGAATTTACTAAGTCAATGTATTGCAAGATAAGAGCCATGAGAATATAAAATCATTTCAAACTGAAATCTTGACCATTTAGCTCGTCAGCTGATAAAAATTTAACCTATCGATTTTTAAAAATCTTTTCGGTACTACGAAAAAGTAGTGATTTTATGTTAAGCTCATTTATCAATTTTACCTCAGTAAAGTTGATCAACTGTTCAAATCTATTAACATTAAAAAATCACGTTATGAATATCGAGAGAACAGAATTTATAGCATGGATGGAACGGATCATGGAACGATTTGACATCCTGAAAGAACAGGTAGTAAACAACCAATCCCGATTTATAGAAGTAGATGGTGAGCAACTGCTCGACAACCAGGATGTTTTGCAAATCCTGAAGATCAGTTCAAGGTCATTGCAGCGTTACCGGACTGATAAAAAGCTGCCGTACTATACGATCAGTGGTAAGCTGTATTATAAGCTGTCCGATGTCCACCAGCTCATCAGGAACAGCCTGAATTCAAAGATCACTTAACATAAAGTCAAACACGGCCAAATCATTCGGAAAGATTCCTGATTGAAAATGCTGGGTTGTCGTCCAAGTATCTTCCGTCCGTAGAAATCATAAAATATTAAGTGATGGAAGATAACCAGCCCAGTAATACCAATGAAATAAAGCCGGCAAAGGATACGCTTTTGGTCCTGAACATCCATAACAATACGATAGAGATGGTGAAGGGAATCGATAAAGAAGGTAACCTGCAAACAGTACCTCCCGAAAGCAAGAAAGAAAATGACCAACTTGTAAGGGTCGATAAGCACGGGGATCTATTCAGTAACTTCTTTTCCAACTTTTACCGTCAGCTTAAAAACCCGACGCATTTCAACTTCTTCAAAGTTTCGGAATATGATGCGGTCGATACCGCCAAAGACCTTCAGCAGTATGTCGATCAGGCATCTCCTGCAGATAAAGAACAACTCAAGGAATATGAGATTTTACCTAAAAATACCAACCCATTAAAAAATCAGAAAACAATGGAAAACAACACAGACAACCAGGAATACCGTTTCCAGCCGGAGCAGATCGACTGGAAAACCATGGAAAAATTCGGGCTTACCCAGGAAAAGCTTGAAAAGATGAATGCCCTAGATCCTCTGCTCAGAGGCTACAAGACCAATACCTTGATTCCCATCACCATTAACCTTGGTGCTGCCGTCAGCAAAATGGACGTCCGGCTTTCCCTACAGGAAGGGGATACGGGCGACATCGGCATTAAGCTTCACGGCATCCGCAGGGAACCCAATCTTAACCTCAAATTCCTGGGCCACGAGTTCAGTGAAGAGGATAAGAAGAACCTGATGGAAAACGGCAATATGGGTAGAGTTGTCGATCTGGTCAATCCCAAGACCGATGAGATCATTCCATCCGTGATCAGCCGTGACCGACTGACCAATGAACTGGTGGCTTACAGGGCAGAGTATATGAAGATCCCAGACGAGATCAAAGGAATCAAGTTGGACGAGCATCAGAAACAAACCCTTTTGGAAGGCAAACCTCTTTATCTCGAAGGCATGACCTCTACCAAAGGAACTTCCTTTGATGCTACTGTGCAGTTCAATGCCGATAAGCGCTATGTTGAATTCATATTCGACAACAATCAAAAGCAGCAGCATAGCCAGTCTCAAAAAGAAGGCAGTTCACAAAACCAGAGTCAAGATCAGAATAAAAACAGCGAACCCCCAAGAGTTTTCAGGGACAAAGAACTGGATGACAAGCAGTATGAAAAATTCAAGGCAGGGGAGACGGTCTATGTCAGTGGTCTTGTTGACAGCAAAGGCAAAGAATACCAAGGCTACATAACTTTCAATAAAGAGACCGCCAAGACCGACTTCTCATTTACCAATCCCAACAAGCTCAGGGAAAAAGCCCAGCCATCAGAGTCCCATAAAACCCAAACGGCTGTTAACACCGATGGTAAAACCAATGAAGCGACCAAAAACATCAAAGAACCGCTTCAATCAAAACAGCAGGAACCTACCAACAAGCAGCAACAGGAGCAGCAGAAAAAACCTGCCAGATCAAGAGGCAGAAAAATGTAATGGAGACCCCATTCCACTAAGGATCTTCGACCTGGCAAGAATAAATCAACCATAACAACAACCATCAAATCCAAACCTATGAAAGCCATCATTGCAGAAAAACCGAGTGTTGCCAGGGAAATTGCCCAGATTCTCAATGCCAACAATAAAAGAGACGGCTACTTTGAAGGAAACGGCTACTATGTGACCTGGGCGTTAGGTCATCTGGTAGCATTGGGAATGCCGGAAGATTATGGCATCAGAGGCTTTGACAAAGCCTCTCTGCCTATCTTTCCCAACCCCTTTATCCTTACTCCAAGAAAGCAAAAACCAGCCAATTCAAAAAACTACAAGCCAGACCCATCCGCCTTAAAGCAGCTCAAGATCATTAACAATGTCTTCAATCAATGCACAAGCATTATCGTAGCTACCGATGCAGGAAGGGAAGGTGAGCTGATCTTCCGCTATATCTATGATCACTTACAATGCCAAAAACCATTCGAAAGGCTTTGGATCAGTTCACTGACCGAAAAAGCCATACAGGAAGGCTTTAAAAATCTAAGACCCGGTTCAGATTTCGATGGACTTTATGAAGCTGCAAAAGCCAGAAGCGAAGCCGACTGGCTGGTGGGCATCAATGCGACCCAGGCATTAAGTATTGCAGCGCACAACGATGTCTATTCCTTAGGCAGGGTTCAGACCCCAACTTTAGCATTGATCTGCAAAAGATTTCAAGAGAACAAAAATTTTAAACAAAAGAAATACTGGCAGATCCAGTTAGAGCACCGTAAGGATTATGTAAATTTTACCAGTCTTTCCAATCAGCAATGGGAAGACAAAAAACAGGCAGAGCAGGTTTTAAAAGCCATAGAACGAGAGGGTAGAGCCACGGTAGAAGAGGTCTCCATCAGTACCATCAAAGAACAGTCTCCACTACTGTTTGATTTAACAGAACTACAGAAAGAAGCCAACCGAAAGCTGGGATTATCGGCAGATGAAGTATTACAGACCGCACAAAGTCTCTATGAAAAAAAGTTCATTACCTATCCAAGAACCGGAAGCAAATACATTCCTGAAGACCTTTGGTCAGAAATCTCTGAACTCATAAGAATACTCAATCAATCCGACCTATTCAAGCCAGCGATAGCAACACTCAAGTTCGGCAACTTCAACAAACGCATTGTCAATGATCTCAAGGTCACAGACCACCACGGACTTTTACCGACCAATAAAATACCATCCGCTTTGACCGCTAGTGAAAAAGCGATTTACCATATGATCGTTTACCGCCTGCTTGAATCATTATCAGAGCACTGCTCCAAAGAAGTCAGCCACATCACAATAAAAGTCCATCATTATGAGTTCAGTATCAAAGGTTCTAAAATACTCCACAAAGGATGGCGAGCCATCAAATGCCTATTGTGTGATGAAGCGAGCCCAGACCAAGATAATAACAGCAACAATAACGAAACACAAGAATCCCAACTCATTGAACTTCCGGAATTCAAAAAAGGCGATGAGCTTAAAATCTCATCCACCGAACTGAAGGAAAAACTGACCAGCCCTCCAAAACTCTACACGGAAGCAGATCTTTTATCAGTAATGGAAAACGCAGGAAAACAAATCGAAGACAAAGAACAGCAAAAAGTTTTAGCAAACATTGGTATCGGTACACCAGCTACAAGAGCCTCCATCATTGAAACCTTAATTACCAGAAACTACATTACCAGAAAAAGCAAAGCACTAATCCCAACCGACAAAGGCGAAAAGGTTTATGATCTTATCAAAGACCAAAAAATAGCCAATGTCCAGATGACCGCAGAGTGGGAGATGGCACTCCATCAGATTGAAACAAAAGAAATCAATTCAAAACAGTTTCTTACTGAGATTAAAAACTACACAGCAGAAATTACCAAAGAACTTTTGTCACTCAACATTCCTCAAGAAAACATCCCGGAGCTCAAATGTCCCAAATGCCTACAGCATAACCTCACCATAAAAGAAAAGATCGTCAAATGCCCGGATGAGCAATGTCAATGGATCTTATTCCGAGTTACATGCGGCATACAGCTCAGCATTAGCCACATCACTTCCCTCATAACAACAGGAAAAACACCACTTATCAAAAATATGAAAAGTAAAAACGGGAAAAAGTTTGATGCCTATCTTATTTTAGAGGAAGACTTAACAACAGGTTTTGAATTTCCTCAAAATAAGTAAAATTCAATACAATAATCCCCATGATAAGTTCTATCATTAAAAAGTCCGAAGAATCATTTATTCTTCGGACTTTTTTTAAATAGTTTTTGCCAAGCTTTCGGTTGGCGCTTTCGCAAATTTCTTCTTAAAGGCATACGAGAAATGGGATAGGCTTTCAAAACCCAGGTCGAGGTAGATTAAAGACGGTTTTTTATTTTTACTTTCAATAAGATGCTTTGCCTCATTCAGTCTTTTGTCCTGCAACCATTTTCGTGGCGGCATTCCGAATATCTTCTGAAAATCCCTTTTAAATCCTGATAGGCTTCTGCCGGTCAATTGAGCCAGTTTCTCAACCGGTACGTTAAAATGAAAGTTGCTTAACATAAATCTTTCCAGATCTATCTTATGATGTTCTGAAAAGTCGAATAGAAAATTTCGCAGCTCTGGAACGGCAAGCAACATTAACTTAATGCCTTCCTTCACTTTCAACAGTCCTAATTCGTCGGTCATTTCAGCACCGGAGCTTCTCGCATACGGAACAATGGACTGAAAATAACCTTGAAGAAAATCATTGTTCGGAAGGCAAAGATTCGGCATTCCGGTATATTTACCATCAGCTTCCAGTTTTTCTTCCAATGCGATCTGGCGCATCAGATCTTCTTGCAGGGAGATGACGATGGTTTCATAATGACCATTTGGTCCCGGTGTTTTAGTTAATGTTCCCAGCTGGTTCTTATGGGTCAATAATACATTGCCCGCAGTGATTTTGATATTCTGCTCCGAAGTATCCAGAATCATCTGACCAGCGACCTGCAATACCATTGTGTGGTGATTCCAGACACAGGCCTTTTCCTTCCGTTCCGAAGAAAGGTAAGAATAGAATATAACACCCGGAAGAATTTCTGCTGGACTTTCCATTTATCTTTGCAGGTACGTGCCGCCTTTGATGGCACCTATTGCAAATGTAGTGTTTAAAAGGTTCATTTCCTCATGAGTAAACACAATTTCCATCGCAGCCATATTTTCAGGCAACCTCGACCTTCTGCTCATACTAACCAACGGCATAATGTGGTCGCCTTGTTCTTTGACCCAGGCAATCGCAAGCTGTGTCGGGGTGACATTTTGAACGCGAGCCATTTCTTTTAAAACCTCCACTTTTTCAAGATTATGAACCAGATTATCACCCTGAAAACGAGAAAAATGATTTCGGTGATCATCCGCACCAATGGGGGCTTGCAGATCTCCGGTCAAAAGACCTTCAGCGGTGTTAGCAAAAGCAACAAAAGCAATTCCCAATTCCCTGGCGGCAGGTAACAAATCATTTTCTATCTAACGGTCTGCAAGAGAGTATCCGATCTCCAAAGCACTGATCGGGTAGACGCTGTTAGCTGCACGAAGCTAATCAGGAGTAATCTCCGAAACACCGATATGACGAACTTTACCTTCCTCGACCAGACCTGCAATCGTTCCGATAATGTCTTCTATAGGCACGCTGCCGTCCATCCTGCTGGGCTGGTACAGGTCGAAAACCGTATTGACATTTCTAATATGGTATAAAACAAAAGTTCTGTGATTAACAATTTAAAATAAACATTACCTTCTTCTCGGAGCACTTCTGGTATGTGGTCGAACATAGGTACCATCCTTTCGGGTATATCCCTTAACACTAACTGATCCTCCAGAACCTGATCCTGGACTATAACTAGAACCTGAGCTAACTGTTGGAGAAGTATATGATGATGTACTAGTATAGTTGCTGAATGTTGAATGCTGAGGATTATTTGCCCATCCATTATAATTCCCCCATTTGATCTTTCTGTAATTCTTCCTGTTGGGTTTGGATGATAAATAAACTTCTGTACCTTTAGGAATAACTGTTGTAGAAATTTCACTGTTACTGTTGGAGTAGAGTGGTGTATCTTCTTGTAGCAAAACAGTGTAATAATTTGTACACGAAATTACTGAGAGTAGTAATACTAGATAGAGTAATGATTTCTTCATTGTAAATAATTTTTATTTATTTACAAATCTAAAACTACTTTATCCAGAGTCATTACGGTTTTCCGTAGTCTGGAAAGCTTTATAATTATAATCCTTTTAACGCCGTGATTAATTTATCTTTCTCCCCACTTCCTGTCGTTGAAAATCTTAACAAAGGAATCTTATACTTCTCCAAAATCTCATTCTTCATGACATCTCTTTCGGCTTGCCGGCTTTTCTGTTTATGATATTCATACCCATCCACTTCTATGGCTAATACTGGATTTTTTCCTAGCTTATTATAAATAAGAAAATCAAGATGTGTAGCGTGATGTCTTGCGTACCCTTCTTCTTCAGAACTTAATCTGGAAAAATCTAACAGTAAATTTCTTAATGGATGATGCAGAATAACACCATATTTTGAAAATTGATCGTCGGACAAAACTTCCCTGATTAATGCATACATAAGATTTTCACTATCGAAAACAGATTTCTTTTTTTGATCCGATAAAAGGGCTCTTCTTTTTTCTTCATAGCCCTTGTATAGGTAATCGAAAATAGAATATACTTCACTCTTGATTGTGCTGAAGTTATTGTAATCAATATATCGGATCAGATCTGAGATGTTGGTGTCGTTGTCACTTTCATTTCCACTCACCAATAGAATCAGCTGATCTTTGGCTCTGGAAATTGCTACATTCAGACGGTTGGGGTTGTCGGTGAATTCAGAGATTTCATTATCTACTGTGGAGAGAATAATCACGTCATTTTCTCTTCCCTGAAACTTATCCACCGTATCGGCTTTGATGTCTGTTCCCTGAAATGTTCTTTGCAGTGCTAAAGTCTGATTACGGTATGGTGTTACAATTCCCAAATTGACACCCTCCAGATTTTGCTGTGGAATGATTTCCTGAATAATCACATCAATCTGCCGCTGATTCTCTCTTTGTCGGGCATGATTGCCTTCAGTTGTTTCATAGACTAATAAAGGTTCTCTTTCCGTTTGTCCTTCCGAAAGAATGATCAACTGATCATTATAAAACTTACGGTTACAAAAATCAATGATTTTAGGATGGCAGCGATAATGTTCCTTTAAAAGTGTTTTAGGCACTTTTGGAAATACTTCTGTGACAGAAGAAAGCAGGCTATGATTGGAATACCGATAAGGTTCCGGAATATCATAGTTCTTAAAGATCCGATCTGTATTTTCTGCTGTTTCGGAATCCACTACATTGGGAAGTTGTCTTAAATCTCCTACAATGACGGCCTGTTTTGCACAGGATAATGCGAGTACACCCGTTGCAAGATCTACCTGCGAAGATTCGTCAACAATGACATAATCGTAGACCACATTTTCGGCAAGGCTTCTTCTCAATGAGTAAGTCGTACTCATAATGACAGGATAATCTTTAATAAATTCTTCTGAATTAAAACGAAGATCCCATTCAGTATATTCTGAACGTTCATTTCCTTTATATTTTTGGTAGAGTTTGTTTTTAAACAGCTGCATAGATCCTTCAGTATATTCTTTCATTTTATCATGGAAAGAAAAATGCTGTAACGTATTTTGCAGATCTTGCTTTCTGAGAGTAAGCTCTGAAATTTTTACCCCATAGTATTTTGACTGCACAATTCTGATCATTTCTTCGTAAGATAGAGTATAGAAAATCTTATCTCTTACCCCATACAGAAAAGGAAATATGAGTTTTCGCCACCAGTAGAATTTCTTACCTGTTTTCTCATAGTCTTCCAACGTAATCCATAATGAAAGCAGCTGATTTGAACTGACATTCTTTTTAAAACGGGTTTGAGTTGCCAAAGCGATATCATCCGTAAAATGCTTATGTTCGGTTTTGCTCTTATCGATTTCCAGTTTGAGTAAAGCTAATTCATTCTTTACTTCCAACTTTTCTGCAAGTTCAGTAAAAAGAAGGGAAGTAGACTGCATAAGAGATTGTTCCTGTTCTTCCTCTAATCTAAAATCTGATAGATCCCGGATTTCAGTCTGAGCATCGATAAATTCTTTTTTATTCTGGCTGCTTCCCAACAATGCCGCTATAAAAGAAACTCTATTGCTCTCCAGCTTCTCAAAAACATTTTTTGTCGCCGAATTATTACTTGAAACAACAGCAACACTCTGATTATTCATCACCGCGTTGGCAATAATATTAAGAATAGTCTGGGTCTTACCTGTTCCCGGAGGACCTTCAATAACACTTAACGGATTTGAAAACGCATTGTCAACTCCTGTTTTCTGACTTAAATTAAAACCAAAGGGGAAGATTTCAATAGGAGAGGCATGGTAATTCTTACTGGGTTCTTTGCCATTAAGATAATTGTAAAGAATTGAAGTCTCAGGAATAAAACGGATACTACCATAGCTATTGGCAAGAATATTATTGCCTTCCTCTGTCTTCAAACCAACGCTTTCTGCAATCGCCTTTAGATATGAAAAAATATTACCGGCTCTCTCACTCTGAATAGCAGATCTTACAATTTTAATTCTACTTTGAGGATAAGAATACGCTTTCTCACTGCTTTTATACACTACGACACACTTATTGCCCTCAAAAGAATAAGATTCTATCTCATCAGTTCTGTCTCTACCATCAATGTAGATTGCTTCTTTTCTAAGTTTATGTGGAGTAAAACTTTGCATTGGTTACTAGGTTGAATACAAATATATGAAACTGAAAAAGTATAAATTTGAGGATAGCTCAACGGTATTCTATTTATAATTATTTAACTGAATTATTCAAGCTGTATAAGGATTTGATTTACCGTAAAAATACGTATTAAATTTTATCTTTTTTTTTTTAGATTTGCGAAAATCATATCAAAATGACACATATTAATGATATTATGTATGTATTGAATAGCTTTTATACATATGAATATAGTTTTAAAAGCATGAGTGGTAAAATGATTACAGAATTTATTCACTGTATTTTAAAAGAACGTTTAAACGAAGATGCTGGTTACTCTCCTAAAGAAATTAAAGTTCAGCAGATACACAATTTGGAAAGATTTGACAAATACGGTTGTGAAGAAGAGAATGTTTCAATGAGAATATTAAAAACTGATAATATTCAGCGTGGAACATTATTATAAGCTTTTACGGTTAACCGTAAAAATATCTTAATTTTTCCAATACTTTAGTTTAAAATTATATTTTTTGAAGAATAACTTTTTTTATGAAATTAAATTGATACCTAATAGGGCTTTTATATTTTATTTACAGTAAGCAAATGTCAAGAGTAACAAAAAATTCAATAAAAGTATGGCCATACTTAGATAATATATCTAACAATATTATAGCATATTCTAGTGAACATTTGAATAAGTCTAGTGTCGTTAGTATTGATTTATCGTCATTAAAAACAATTACAACATCAGGTGCAACAATTTTATTAACCAAACTCATAAAAACCTTAAATGGCTATACTTGTAGAATAATTAGACCTGCAGATAAAGAGATAGATAATTTTCTAATTAAGATAGATTTTTATTTTTTTATTCAAGAAAATTTAAAAATTGAAACTGAAAATCTTTTCGAGAGTTTTGTCATTACGAAAGAAACTGAACAACAAGTATTGGAAAAAAATGGAAGCAAATACATTATGTTTCCTATTTTTAAACTCAATTTTGATTTAGAACAAGAGAGAATTGGATATGAAAATTTTACAGATTGGTTTGCAGATATTTTATATAAAAAAGAATTTGATATAATAAAAGATAAACGAGATAAATTAGGGACAGTATTATTTGAAATTGCAAAAAATTCTCAAGATCACACTGATAATATTGCTTTTTTTGGATTAGATTTATTATTAAATAATGATACTCAAGGGCGGCTCTCATTCTCATTCTGTGATTTAGGAGTAGGAATATCAAAAAATGTCAGAGATTCTTTAAATGATAATGATAACGGGTTAAGAAAAGATGCCTCCAAACACTTCTCATTTTCTGATTCCTATCAATTTGCATTCGGAATTGGAAATACAACATCAAGAAATAAGAAGAATAAAGGAATTGGAATGTCCATGATAAAAGATGCTTGTCACTATTTGAGAATGGAATTATCAATTTGGGACGCTAGAAGTATGTTACTTATTCCTGAAAAAATTACTCATACAGAGTTAAGAAAAAATGTATATGACACTGGAAATAATGTTGGATTTTATTATTATGGAATATTAAATTTTTAATATATGAAAAAGATAGACTTTAGTAACCAAAAACTTCATAGAGAATCTTATTATTTTCCTATGCTGAAAGAAGTAATACTTAGTGATGAAGATTTTGAAATAGAGGTAAATATAAGAAATTGTTTTATAGATTATCCTGCTACTCCACATTTAATCGATTTTTTTTTAAACCATTTAAAAGATATCGATATTTCTGAAAAGAAACTTATAATCAATTCAACTTCTTTAGACAATCTTGAACATTATGTTTTGTACTATCTTGTTTTTGAAAGTGATTTTTTTGATATAAGGGAAAAAATAAACTCTGAAACAGAATTGGATTTGTGGAAAGAAAAGATAAATCAAAGATTGAAGCAACACCAAATTAAGCTAATAATCAAAACTGTAAATAAAGAATTCAATTATGGATGAAAAAATAATATCAAATATTTTATATGAAATTATTGAACGATTAGTTAGATTTCGTAAACATTTAAATGATATTGAAAATCAATTTTATAATGGAAGTGATGATAAAAAGGAGTTGATTGAAAATTACAGAAATGTTCTTCAAGAATTATTTGAATTTTCAATAAAAACCTATAATGAGAAATGTACTGATATAAATATATATAAAAATATTCTCCAACTTATAAATGATTTACATATTACATATCTGTCTAAATTACCAAGACCAATAGAGCCTGTAGAGTTAACTCGATTTGAAAGAGTAATTTCGAAGCAAATAATAAAACTTGATAATAAGGAACAGACTTTTCGTGATAATAAAGAAAATGAAGTTTCAATATTAATGAATGAAACAATTGGTGAAACGTTGGATTCTGATTACCTGTCTGAATTTAAACAAAAAATAAAGGAGATTTTAAATTTAGAAATAAAACGTGTAGAAAAGAAAAATAAAAAACTTCACGTAACTATTCCCAGAATTGATGCTCCTAATACTTTTAGATGGCCATCTTTAATTCATGAAATGGCTCATCAATCATTCCTAAAAGCTAAGTTTGATGTTAATATAGAGACAGATTTTATAAAAGCAACAGGGATTGACAAAAGAAAAGCTTTTAGTGGATTTTTTGCAGATAATTTTGCTGAAGCGCATTTTGAACAAGGATCTAAACTGTTTTGTTGGTTAAAGGAATGTTGGTGTGATTTGTTTGCATGTATATTGATTGGACCATCTCTTTATTTTTCACAATATTTAGTGTTTTTGAATGGCGAAAGCATCTATGCAAGTAATCAAGGAAGTACGACAGATCAATCTACCCACCCTAATTCTTTATTGAGACTTTACTTAATAAATTCGATAATTTCACATCGTTTTCCAAGAATTTCATCTCTTATATCTGATTTTTGTACTGAATGTGAAGATGTTTTGGAAAACTTCATGTCTGAAAGCATAGAACTTAACAAAGAAATTTTCAACAGTTTTAATCTTTTTTTTACATCTTATTTTTTTTCTACTGAATCAAAAATCTCGAATAATGGTAATGAAAATTTAAGTACACCTCTTATTGAGCTTATGCATAAATATGTTAATTTACAACCGGAGATTATCGAACAACTATGTGGAAATTTATCTCTGGGATTACCTATTCCGAGTATTAAAATTTTAAATAATGAAAAAAAATACCAAGAAATACCAACTTATATACAAGAAATATTCCTTAGTAGCTGGATAACTCGTTTTAAATTGTTAATGAAAAATGTTCTTGAAATAATAGGAGAAGAGGGAAGTAATTTAAAGAAATATGAAGATATTGAAAAGATTATTTTAAGACATGACTTAGCTGTCTTAAAATCAATTCAAGTTTCGGAATGGTTTGATTACTTGACTGATGAACAAGATAGATCTGAAAATATTGAGATTTTTAATAATAGTAATATTGAATATGATATCAATTCTTTTGGAGGAGTACTTGTAGACAAAGAAATTCAACAGTTAATTTTGAAAAATGAAATAAAGATAATTCCTTTAATGTATTCTGGACAAATGATTCGTGGGAAAGAAATAACTCAAATTAGTACTACATCAATTGATGTTAGATTGGGCACAAGTTTTCAAGTTTTTTTTCCTGATCAATATGGTTTAGTTGATTTTACAGATAAAGAAAATTTTAATTTTGAGAAAAATTCACAAAGAATTAATTTAGATTTTATTGAAGGAATAACAATTGCTCCAGGTCAGTTTTTACTTGCTCATTCTATGGAATATATAAAAATACCCGACTATCTTTCTGGAAATTTAGAAGGAAGAAGTAGTTTTGCAAGATTAGGTATAGAAATACATATGACCGCGAGTTATATAGATCCAGGGTTTGAAGGTGTAATTACTTTCGAGATTTATAACGCAGGTCCAAGCACAGTTAAACTTTACCCGGGAATGAGAATTGGTCAACTTAGATTTGAAAGAAATAATAAACCTGATCAGCCATATTCAAAAAAACATTCTGTAAAATATATTGGATTGTTAGAACATAATTTGAGTAAACAAAATATGGATCTTGAAGTAGATTTAATTAAAAAATATAAAAATTAATCGTATGCATCAATTTTTACTATTAAAAACTCCCGTTTCTCACTCGATATTAAATGAAATAGATTTACTTTTATTTTACAATTTAGCAATTGTTTTTTTTATTGGTTGTATTTGTGGTACTACTGAAGTCTTAAGTAGATATAAAGAGTCAAGGTATATTTTTAAAAAAGGTATTTTGAGATGGGTTATTTTATATATTACATTTAATGGATTAGTTTCTATTATGGCTTTATTCTTTATAAAATATTTTAGAGGTCAGGAATCAGGATATTTATTTACTAAAATTGAAATAAATAATATATTAATAGCAGGATTTGGAGGAATGATGATTTTGAGAAGTTCTATCTTCAGTATAAATAATAATGGTAAAGAAGTTGCTATCGGACTTGAATCAATTGTTAAAACCTTCTTAGATTCCATTGAAAGACAGATTAAGAATATAATGGCAACTAAAAGATTAGAAGATTTAGACAAAATTATGAAAGGTTTAGATTTTGAAAAAATAAAAGACGAATTACCTCAACTTTGCATAGATTTTGTTGATAATTTTAAAAAAGTAGATTCAGAAGACATTCAAAATCACATTAGTAATATTGCTAATTACGATAATATAAGTAACTTTGGAAAGTGTTTATCTTTAGGACGAAAAATTGCAGAATACTGTGATACGGAAATAATAAAATCCATGATTGAAAAAAATAATGATTTTAAACTAGACGATAATGAAGATAATCTAGCTCTAAATCAGGATATTGAAGATTTACAAAATATATTAAGAAACTAAAATTTGTTCAAAATGGCAACGAATATAAAATATAATAACTTTATTGAAGACATTAAAGCAAATAATATTTCGTCTAATATTACTTTTTTAAAAACAATCACAGAATTAATAAAGAATGATTTAACTAAAATAAAAGGAAGTGATACTTCTAAATTGGTAGATATTATTGAACGAATAAATAATATGAATGACAAACAAATTATTGATGAATATATTTCCTTTGGCTATTATTTAAAATCAATTATGGCTCCTAACATTATAGATGAGAATAAAAATGTTTTAAAAAGCATCACGATTCAATATTTAGAAATTGCTAAATGGACTAAAGATACTAGAATTAAAAATTTAGGATTTGATATTGCAAAAGAATTAACGGCACATTAATGTTAGATTATAATTTTAGAGAAAGAGCAGATTCTAATATTATTTCGAATGCTTCTGATTACAATAGTGAACATAGATTTAGGTGGTATCCATATAAAGAAGGGTTTTCTAAATCTTTAGTACAAGAAGCAATTAATAGTATTAGATTAAATGGAGATGATTATATTCTAGATCCATTTAATGGAAATGGTACAGTTACTTTGACTTCGTCTCTTAACAATATTGCTTCAATTGGCATAGAATCAAATCCTTTCTCAGCATTTCTAGCAAAAACAAAAAGTGTAAATCTTTCAACCAATGAATTGGACAAAGATTTTAATAAACTCTTGAAAAATATAAAAAACGGTAAAGAGTCAAATTTGCTAAAATATTCGACATTTTCAGAGCATACAGGTAAGAAAAAGTGGTTATTTAATAGTGATGTTTTAAATGCTTTTGAAGGAGGTTGGCAATATGCTAGTAGAATTTGTGATCCTAATAAAAAGGGACTTTTGCAGTTATCTCTTATTTCTTCAGCAATTGAAAATTGTAATGCAGTAAAGGACGGTAAATGTTTAAAATACAAACAGGAAAGGATAAATAAAAAATTCTCAATTGAAAGCTTTACGAATTCCTTTGAGAATAAAATTAAATTAATTAGAGAAGATTTACGAGAATCCATTATAAACACAACCCCCAAAATAATAAATGGAGATTCTAGAAAAGTTTTAGATTCGATACCACCTTATAAATTATGTATAACATCACCACCATATTTAAATTCATTTGATTACACTGATATTTACAGACCTGAATTATTTTTAGGAAAATTTATAAATTCTAGTGAAGAACTGAAAAACTTAAGATATAATACTATTCGATCTCATAAACTTATTTATGATAATCAAATATCAGATAATATTTTGTTAGGGCAGTTGTTCGAAGCTGTTATTAATAGTCTTCCTGTGATAAAAATGGGTTGGAATAAAACTATTCCTCAGATGATAAAGGCATATTTTGAAGATATGAGTATCATATTATCAAAATTATATTCAAGATCAAAAAAAAATGGTGAATTATGGATAGTGATTGCTAATTCTGTTTATTTACATACTGAAATCCCAGTAGATCTAATTTTAGCTGAAATTGGATCATTACTTGGTTGGAAATTAAAGAAAATAGAAGTATTACGATATATATATAGAAGAAAAACAAAGTATTCAGGAGATCATACAAAATTACGTGAAAGTCTAATTGTGTTTGTGAAATAATTTACTATAATTCTTCTACAGCAATTAGAACTTCGGTAGTCGTTATTTATTATAAAGAAATTAGTCAAGCAAAATCCTAACTTTTAAGTTAGGATCTTTTATTTTTTAGGTGTGGCTTTTAATATATTGTTTTCTTTCATGTAAAATTCAAAATCAAATTTTAAAGAGAAAAGAATTTGAGGTTCAATTCCAGCAGCTAATGAGATTCTTATTAATGTTGAAAGCTTGGGAACATTCTCTTTATTAATCAATCGATAAACCTGTTTTCTATCTACGTTCGCTGCTGCTGCTAAGTCAGATATGTCAATATCCTTTTCCTCAATCACATTTTTTATATAATCAGAGATTGCAATAAAGTATTTATCTTCAATATATTTCATTAAATAAAAGTGACATATTTGTCAAATTTATCATTGACAAATATGTCACAGTCCGAAAAAAATACTATATTTGTAAAATAGGTTACAGAAAATGTAACTTTGCGATACTTCAACGAAATATTAGAAGCTATTGCTTAGAATCTCGCTTAGAAAACTGGTAATTTACGGAACGAGAGGATAAGTATTAAGCTCACGACCTAGGCGTGGGCTCTCTTATCTGTTCCAAGGCATACCAGTGCCCCTAAGCTGATAATGTAGAGTCTCATGCCGTTTTTTTCAATGCCGTCCACTCTTTTCTACATAACGAATCTAAGCCCGCTTCCTAAACATAGTATCAGATTACACGATACAATAGGAGGGTACAACCTATTGCGGCTTTAAAAAGCTTACACGGGACACAGATTCATTCATATTAAATTCTTTCCGATGCCTGGAAGTCACTGTTTACAGAACCTCACCAGTCCTTTTTCACACCAAAGGGCATCAAGAAAGTTTTATTAAAAAAGAATCAAAAAACTACTCAACTTAAAAATTCAGAAGAAAGAAAAAAGCCCCTTCCTGTCAGTCGCCTAAAACGTCAGGAAAGAGCGTAGTTCAGTAATTAATCTTTTAGAAAATTAAAAACCTTTACAAATCTATGAAAAATTCCTATTACGATATAGGAGGCATTTTCTTTGGCCTTATGTTGACCGCTGTAAGCATCAACACAAAAGCACAAACACGCAACATTTCCGGTACCGTTACCACATCTGGCAAAACTTTACAGGGAGTCATTATCTCCCAAGAAGGCAGTGACCAGGTAACCATGACCGCTAATAACGGAACCTATACCATACAGGTTTCAGCAGAAAATCCCATCCTATTGTTCAGACACCCTGATTACGTAGAAGAAAAAATCACACTCACCAATCAGACCGTCGTCAATATCAGCTTAGAACAAAAAGTAAAGGGAATCGAAGAAGTTATTCTCAACGCAGGCTACTACAAGGTCAGAGACAAGGAAAGCACCGGTAGTATCGCCAGAGTTTCAGCAAAAGACATCGAAAACCAGCCTGTCAATAACGTCCTTTCAGCTTTACAAGGACTTATGCCAGGTGTCAGTATTACACAGAATTCCAGTGTTCCCGGAGGAGGCTTTGATGTACAGATCAGGGGAAGAAACAGTTTAAGAAGCTATGCAACGACAGGGTATGACGGCAACAAGCCATTGTATATTGTCGATGGGGTACCCTTACCTCAAGTCAATGATTTCAACACGGGGATGGCCAGTACGATATTGCCGTACAGCGAATCCAATCCTTTAAATTCGATCAATCCCGATGATATCGAAGCCCTGGAAGTATTGAAAGATGCAGATGCCACGGCCATCTATGGCAGCAAAGGGGCCAACGGCGTTATCCTGATCACTACCAAAAAAGGCAAAAAAGAAAGAACAGAAGTCAATCTGAGAACAAGTTATGGCATCGGCGAAATGACCAACCTGCCCAAGATGATGAATCTTGAAGAATATACCGCCATGCGTAGAATAGCCTTTAAAAATGATGGCGTTGCCGTTCCTGCCAATGCATATGATATTAATGGCGTATGGAATCCCAGTAAATATACAGACTGGCAGAAATACTTTGTTGGCAACCGGGCTGAGTATTCAGACGTACAGGTCGGCGTATCGGGTGGAAGTGGCAGTACACAGTTTTCCGTGACCGGCGGTCACAACGAAGAGACTACTGTGTTCCCCGGCAGTTACCACTACAAAAGAAACAATCTTGCGGTTAGCCTCAATCACACCAGTGAAGACCGTAAATTCCAGATTGCTTTCAACGGCACAGGTTCTTTGCAAAGCAATATCCTGCCGCCTACGGATTTTAATCTGGTCTATGCTGCACTGGCACCCAATGCGCCTGACCTTTATATGCCCAATGGTATGATCAACTGGGAAAACAGTACGTTTACCAATCCCATGGGTCCCGCTACGCAGACCTATTCGGTCAGCACAAAAACTTTAAATGCGAATATTAATATAAGCTATAACATTGGGAAAGGGTTTACCGTAAACGTAAACAGTGGTTACAGTACCTACAATACCAATGACCAGAAGATTTTTCCCAAGACAACGTATAACCCGTCCAGCAATATTGGCAGCAGCAACTCTTCTATAAGAAAAGGCCAGCGACTGAATCAGAGCTGGATAGTGGAACCTCAGCTGAACTATGAGAAAAAATTGGAGAAACACCAGTTTTCAGCATTGCTGGGGGCGTCATTGCAGGAGCAGAAATCTGATAACCTTGTATTATTAGGAAGAGGTTTCCCTTCCGACGATATGCTGACCAATATCGGTGCGGCCGCCACTGTTACAATTCCAAGCACAAGCGAATCATTATACCGCTATCAGGCGATTTACGCCCGGTTTAATTATGGCTTCAACAAAAAATACTTTGTGAACCTGACGGGAAGGCGGGACGGTTCAAGCCGGTTCGGCTCCGACAGGAGATATGCCAACTTCGGAGCGGTTGGTGCCGCATGGCTATTTTCCGAAGAATGTTTCTTAAAAAACAGATCATGGCTCAGTTTCGGGAAACTCAGAACCAGTTATGGGGTTGCCGGGAATGACCAGATCGGAGACTACCAGTATTATGATACCTACCAGTCCACCGGCGGTTCTTACGGCGGTTCTTCAGGCATCGTGCCCCAGCGTCTTTACAACAGGAATTTTGGCTGGGAGATTACCAAAAAGTTTGAAGCGGCAGTGGAGTTGGGGCTGTTCAAGCAGCGGCTGAATTTAAATGTGGGGTATTACCACAATATCAGTTCCAACCAACTCATCGGGATTCCGATGCCGGGAACAGTCGGGTTTACTACGATCCAGGCTAATCTGGATGCTACGGTAAGAAACAGGGGGCTTGAAGTATCCTTACAGACGGTCAATATTCAAAACAAGGAGTGGAAATGGAGCACGAACTTCAATATCACAGTCCCTGAAAATAAGCTGCTTGAGTTTCCGAATCTTGATAAATCCACCTATGCCAGCCGGTTCGAAGTAGGCAAGTCGACTTCGATGGTCAAACTCTACCAGTATGCAGGCATCAATCCCGTGACAGGATTGTACACTTTCTCTGACGCTAATGGCGACGGTATATTCAACAGTGCAGACCGTATCATCAGTAAAGAAATCAGGGAATATTGGTATGGAGGGTTGCAGAACAGCATCCAGTATAAAAACTGGAGCTTTGACCTTCTTCTTCAATTTGTCAAGCAGAGTCAGTACAATATCAACTCAGTCTACGGTAATATTGGCTACATGTCGAATATGCCTGCGGTATTTACCGATTACTGGACTCCCGAAAATCCTCATGCGCAATTTCAAACGCCCAGTGCCGGATTCAATCCGGCTGCTGCTACAGCGAGTTCACTATTTAACAGCAGTGACGCAACGGTTTCTGATATGTTGACGGTACGGGTAAAAAATGCAACATTGACATATTCCATCCCCGCCAATGAAAAAACGAGGATGAGAGCCAAGGTATTTATGAGCGGACAGAATCTGTTTGTATTCTCCGACTATAAGGATGGCAATCCTGAATTCACAGTGGCCGGCTACAGCAGCCCGCTGCGCGTTATCAGTTTCGGACTTTCATTAACCTATTAAGAAATATTATCATGCAAATTAAGTATAAAAAAAATATCATTTTGGTAAACATCATCATGTCGGCGTTTCTGATGTTAAATAGCTGCGACCGCTTTACGGATGTCGGCCTACCAAAGAGCCAGATCACGAGGGATCTGGTATTTAAAGACGATGAACTGGCAAAATCCGCTATGGCGGCTGTTTACCGATCAGTTTACGAAACCGGATTTATAGCAGGCGGACCATCGGGAGCGCAAATACTCTTTGGCACCTATGCAGATGAGTTGCAATCCTATGCCAATGCAACCAGCGATGCCACCATTTTCTATCAGTTAAGTCATCTGGCCAGTACTACTAAAATCAACAGTTTGTGGACAACGACGTACAGTCAGCTATACAATATTAATTCAATTATCGATGGGGTGGAAAATTCTGAAAATCTAAGCCTGGAGGTAAAAAACCGTCTAAAAGGAGAAGCTCTTTTCATGCGCGCCCTCCTGCATATGTACCTGGTTCAGAGCTACGGGTCGGTTCCCTATGTGAATACCACCAGCTACGAAGTCAATCAAAGCATCGGGAAAAGCGATATCACTTCGGTATATGGCCTTTGCAAAGCCGATTTGCAGGCAGCGGTCAACCTGCTGCCTGCCACTTTACCCGCGGGCAGCAGGATTTATCCGACGAAGATGGCTGCGTACACGGTATTGGCGCGCATTGCATACTATGAAAAAAATTGGGAAGAGGCCGTCCAGTATTCCTCGATGGTCATTGGCAATACATTGTATAAAATGGAAACGGATTTAAATAAAGTATTTTTAAAAGACAGTACCGGAAGTATCTTTCAGCTGTTGCCCTTCAATTCAACTTCAAGTACTTCCCAGGGAAATGCTTTTATTTTGAATACAGCACCACCGACCAACGTAGCCCTACGCCAGGATTTTGTTAATGAATTTGAGTCCGGTGACGGACGCAAGGCGGCATGGATTGGCCAAAAAAGCGATTCGCAAGGCAAAATGTATTACTATCCCTACAAATACAAACAATACTCGACAAGTACCAGTTCAACGGAATATTCTGTAGTGCTCAGAATAGAGGAGCTCTATCTGATCAGGGCAGAAGCGTACATTCAAAAGAATCAAAATGATTTAGCAGTCAATGACCTTAACAAAATCAGGAACAGAGCCGGTTTGCCATCGTTAGCAAACACTACCGATCAAAGCTTTCTGAACAATGCTGTCATAGAAGAACGTAGATCCGAACTCTTTACTGAATTTGGGCACCGCTTTTATGACCTGCGCCATCATAATGTATTAAATCAGGTAATGATCACAAAAAAAGCAAACTGGAAACCCTATTTCAGACTTCTGCCGTTACCTGAAAAAGAATTGCTTCTCAATCCCAATTTAAATCCACAAAATGAAGGCTATTAGAATGTATATTGTAGGATCTTTGCTACTCAGTGTGCATGTATTTTCTCAGAATATTGACAGTCTGCAAAATGTTTACAGAACATACTACGAAACAAAACTTTTAAAAACCAGCTCTGATGGGCGCAATGTCGTTCTAAACCATCACAATACGTATGGAAAAGATGAAGATGAACTCATTGATCTAAATAGCAATAAGATTACACCATTGAAGAAGCACGATCTCTATCAATTTCTTGATGAGGATATACTTTTCATGCGAAATAAGGATCAGTGTCGCTTTCTAAATTTTAAGACCGGTCAGTATAAAGATGTAAACGGTCATTTTATCGCAACTGTCTCTAAGCCTTATCAAAAAGTGGTATTATATGACAGGAATTCGAAAATCCTGATGACCATTTCTAAAGACGCAAAAATATTATGGAAGGAAGAGAATATCAGCCAATATCAGTTGAATGATCAATCCGGCGAATTGATCTATATTTCGGATCATCAATTGGGCATAATAGATCTAAAGGATCAGAAGTTGAGATCTATTAGACTTGATAAAAACGTTCAATGGATATCGAATACAGGAAATGATATTCACTGTGCAGATATCCAAAAATCAATGATAACGCTTTACCGTGTGGATAGGTCATTCAATAAGCTGACTCAACAGCTCATCACAAGTCCGGAAGGTTTTGAATTTGTACAGACCTTAGGTGGATATTTTGAGATAAGAGAAGATGAGCATTTCCTGCTTCCAATGTACTTAAAAAGAAAGGTCACTGATAAGGTAGATTTAGAGTTAAAGATCACTTATTCTAATAAAAACAGCATGAATGAGAGCTTAAATCGATATTTGGGCATCTACAATGTTAAGGAAAAGCAGTGGGAATATATACCGGATGTGGGGATTCAACTTCCGGTTTACCAATTTCTGAATGATAAAGGTGATTTTATTGTGTACGAACAAGGCACTGATATAGTTGAAGCGGATCCCAATGCAGTTCTTGATTTGAAATTGGTTTTGGACTACGGAAAAAAATCTCATCGTCTACCCGCGAAAAGATCGGATCAGGGAAATTATTTTTGGGATCGCGAAAGGAATCAATTCATCTACTTTGATCAGAAAAAATGGATGAGCTATAATCTGACAAGAGGAAATGTACAAGAACTTATGCCATCCCATACGACCGGATGGGAGAGCGGCGGACATAACGGCTTAGGCAACAGTCCTGAAACCAAACCCATTCGAGTGAAAAATCAACCCATCATCCTGCTTTCCAATCAATTTGACTATTTTACCCTTGACCTCCGAACACATGAAGTAAAAAGAATTACGAAAGGAGAGGAGGATAGTATAAAATATAAATTAATGAATGTAAAAGATCAAAATCCACCGTCTTCCTGGAGTGTAAAATACATTGAAATTAATCTGCAAGAAGATCTGATTTTTAAGATGTTCAACGAGGTAAATTATCGTTCAGGATTTGCAAGGTATTCTGCAAAGAATGATGAAACCATAATTTATAAGCAAAAAAATTATAAAGAAATATTACCCTATGAAAAAGGACTGTTGTTTACTTCTGACTTTGCATTAGAACCTTTCAAATTGACAAGATTTGAAAACGGTAAATACAAGGTTATTTATCAAGCGCTTCGTGTGGAAAGTAAAGATTTAAAAAAGGTGAAGTACAAAATTTTCCAGTATAGAACATCTTATGGTTTGTCCAATGCTGCTGTACTCTTTCCGGTGGGATATGATAAAAATAAAAAGTACCCTATGATTGTCAACATTTATGAAAAACAGTCACGTGATCTGCTTTATTTTATGCCACCCTATTTAACGTCAACCGTAGGATTCAATTACCTGCATTACCTGTTAAATGGATATATCGTCCTTCTCCCAGATCTACAGTATGACACCGGTAATGTTAAAAACAGCATGCTTACATCTCTGGAAAAAAGCATTGATTCCGTCAAAATATTAGCCTCCCTTGATGATCATAATATTGGTGTTGTGGGCTTGTCATACGGCGGTTATGAAACGGGTCTTGCCTTAGGCAATTCAAAATATTTTAAAACCGGGGTTGCTGGCGTTATGGTTTCCGATCTGGTCAGTCTGGCTTTGAGCAATTCAGAAATCAATACTACGCCCAACTACATGAGGGTGGAGAATCAGCAGTTCAGAATGAACAGTAACGTTTTCGATGATTGGAAAAACTATTGGGAACATTCACCGATCTATTATTTAAAAAGTGTGGAGGCTCCGGTGTTGATATGGACTGGTTTAAAAGATAAAAATGTTCCGCCTTCGCAGTCTAAAATGTTTTTTCTCGGGCTGAAAAGACTGCAGAAAAAAGCAGTGTTGCTTGAGTATATAAATGAAACGCATAATATGATGAACCTTGCAAACCAATTGGATCTCAATGTTAAAATATGGCAATGGTTCGATTATCACTTAAAAAATAAATCTCCGGCCGCCTGGATTACTCCTTTATAAAACTGGAAAAGCTCCCTCTCGGGAGCTCTTTTTTAATTACCTAATTTGTATAATTCAACATTAGCCGTTTCCGGATGGTCGACTTCCTCTCCAGCGGTTCCAAAAACCTGCTGGCCTGTTGGTAGGCCATTGAGTGTACAGATGACATCAAAGTCATCACTGCACATAATGCTTCTGTCCCATTGATTGGTTGCGCTATTAAAAATATAGCCTTGTCTGGCAGCTAATTTATTGCTGCTGCTTTTCGCTTCCTGGGTAGCGAATGCAGTTCCTGTTCCTATCAGAATCAAAACTGCGGGTAAAATGAAATTTCTCATTGTAATAAAATTTGATGTTATGCCTACTCTAGATCAACAGGTTTTCGGCATTCCCTGTTCTGTCGGCCAACAGATATTATTTAAATGTATACCTTGTAATTTTTTTACCAGACAGTACATAGAAATAATGTTTTGTAGATAATATCCCTCTGATCTTATCATGCTCCGTATTCCTGATATAAAAACTGTAGAGATATCGTTTCGTTGGATTATGATAGACGTCGATGATATAGTTGTTTTTGGACACTTTCCTTGATTCATTTCTGCCCCTCATAATGGATACATTATAAAACTTATTATCATATACAGTTTGGACCTTGTTGATGACGCTTGGAGAGCTCACTAATTTTTGTTGTCCGTTCTTAAGGTTTTGGGTTTCAATGGGCATATGAGACAATGAATCAATCATTCTTTTCCTTTGAATATTTCGAAAATTAAAATCCGCTGTCATCATCTCGCTACGGTAGTAATGGGTATAAATAATTTTTCTGCTTTGATGATCCAGAGTCAAGTCCCCATCGGTGTCAAAAACGCCGTCCATCTTTTTCTGTAATGCATCCGGAAAAATTTGATACTCCTTCGTTGCAGTATTCAAAATGCCCAGTTCACTTTCTTTTGTTTTGACGAGCATCGTTTTAAATACATATTTTTGTGGTTCAAGCATATAGAACCTCGAAAAATAAAGTCGATTAATACCGGTCTCATACGCCATTAAAGAAGGGAGCTTTCCTTCAAAAATTACCGGCACCTTTCCATCAGAGACGCTGAAGTATGGATAGAGGACATTAATACTAACACTGACAAAATCATACTTATAATTATTCAATCTGATCGTGTCCAGTTTAATAGCATTGAATTCAGGTGTTATGGTTGAAAGAAGGAGTGGTGTTTTATGGTTTGCTAAAAACAGGGAATCACCATAACTACCTGCAAAATAATAGTTATTCATAGGAAACTTCAATATCTGATATTGCATTGTTAACGGTTCTTTTATACTCCTTTTAAAATCCCCTTTGTTATCATCAACATTGATATCATATACCAACACCACTGACACTATTGGCAGGACTGTAATCAATGCAAGCCGGCTCATTAACTTTACTGTGTTTGCAGCGTAACTAATCATAATTGCTACGATCAGTAAGAGAACACAGCATAGATTAAAAATGAGGTGTTGATTCCAATCCATTTTCTCAAGTATACCTCCGCAGGAGCAGGGAATAGAATCACTGTAATTTAATATCAGGAAAATGTAAATCGTAAACGCTGACATGATACCAAGAGATGCATAAAGCCCTCTCAGACGAAATTTTTGGATGACTAAAAGATAGACAATTAAAAGTTCAACAATAATGACGAGCAATGAAACGACGCCTGCATACGCCCCAAGCATAGGTGACTGCGCTAATTGTACCTGGAAATTCTCAAATTCCAACAGTTTACTTACACTTGCATACATAAACAACAGGATAAAAAAATAAGAGACAGCTTTGACAAAAATGGGCTTAAAAGATTTCATTGCTTTGTTTTTATTTAATTTAACAGATCTGAATCAGCCTCCATTTGATCTTCATTCCGCAGTAGTCAGGCATGGGCGCTCCTTTAAATAGGGTAACCGTTGTTCTGAAATTCCCCATACTCTCCCAGATGCCGCTTTCCGGACATGGTAAGCCTGAGGCAGCTGATATGGAGGTACGAGGAATCATAGGTCATAGAATTGCTTAATTTTTATTCGTAATCCTCCAGTTATCGCCATCTCTGACCGGCGGATCGGGATCCACTATTTCCTCTGATGATTTTGCAGAGTCTTTTTTCATGATCGATATTTTCAGATCCTCATATGATCTGTCATCACGTATGAGATCTTCATCTCGGTTTGCACAGTTTTGCAAGCTCATTGCAGCGATTGCTATACTAAAAATTGGGATTAACTTTTTCATTGTAATTTGTTTTGATTTGGTTATCCCGACGTCGGATTGAATTAGAATTCTTAGGCCAAAGTTATAGGCCCTGGAGACGGAAAAAAACTGTCCTGTGGGGCAATTTTAAAATAGATACGTCTCAATTTTAAAATTGTACCATTGCGAGAAAGCCTACAGAGGCTTATTGATCATTGGTAACAGGATTTTATGTATTGAATGGTCTTCGGTGGCTTCCAAAGGCATTTCTTATGATCAAAATTCGTATTTTTGAGATGGTGAGGTTCTAATAATCAGTATATGAAAAAGTTAAATTACTTTCTCGTCCTGCTTTCTGCCTATTCACAATTATTTTTTTCCCAGCAAAAGGAAGTACGGACTTTCAGAGAGATCAGAAGCAATTACGAAAAAATGACCATCGATGATGAGCGGGCAATGCCTTTTGTAAGAGCCTATATTCAAAAAGCAAAATCTGAAAACAACATTTCCCAACTGATTCAGGGCTACAGGGACGGAAGGCAGTTTGATTATAAAAGCAAGATGAAATATGCTGACAGTGCTTTGGCAGTCAGTATTAAGTACGGTAACAACGATGACATCAGCAAAGACTACCTCAGCAAAGGTATTATCTACTATTTTTACCAGAAAAAATATAAGCTGGCCTTAAACCAGTACATAAAAGCCTATGAATTCTCAAAAGGTTCAGATGACCAATACCAGCATTATAAGGTCATTTACCATCTAGGAGTCGTCAAAGCACATTTGGGATATTACGACGAAGCATTAGAGCATTTTCAGGACTGTTCCCAATTTTATGAAAAGGCCATGAACCAAAAAGGTCTGCACGAAAACCTACAATTCAACAACAAGAAAGCTTATCTTAATTCACTTCATCAAATGACCGTTGCCAACCGGTACTTGAAAAATGTCTCGACTAGTGACAGTCTGAACAAATTGGGATATAAACTGACTGCAGGTGACCGGGATTTTCTATTGGAGAACAGCTATTTTCTAAAATGTTTAGGGATCTCAAAATTTTTGAAGAATGATTATGAGGGTGCGGCTTCGGATTTAAACAGGGCATTACCTGAGATCTTGAAAAGAAACGACTTTGCGTGGGTTTCCGTCATCTACTATTACCTTGGAAAGATCTCAGAGGCTAAAAATCAGGAAGAAGTAGTGATCGGCTATTACAGTAAAATTGATTCAATCTTTGTCAAAGAAGGATTTATCCTACCGGAAGTTTATAAAAGTTACAATTATCTCATTAGCTATTATAAAAACAAGGACCTCGACAAACAATTGTATTATACTGAGCAGCTTCTGAAGGCGGACAGTATGATCAGCAAAGATTATCCATATTTGTCCGGAAAACTTCACAGGGAGTATGACCGCAAGTCACTCATTGAGCAAAAAGAAAACATTGAGAAGGCAGGTAAGAAAAAAATAAGGATCGCCCAGTTCCTGATCTTGTCGAGTACGCTTACCATTATATTTTTTGTAATCCGATTCCAGAAGGACCGCAAAATAAAAAAACAATACGATCTACTTCAAAAAAAAATTAAAGAAGGTTCTTACGGTATTCCCGATACTGTAGAGGAACAACCTCACGAATATTCCTCAAGAAAAACTTTTCTGACGCCTGAAGTAACAATTGAAATTGAAGAGAAGTTAAAAAAGTTCGAGAAAGAACTGCAATTTACCAAGAAAGGCATTACCCAAAACAGCATTGCTGCCAAACTTAATACAAACGCAAATTATCTATCCATCTATATCAATGAGAATAAAGGCATGAATTTCACCAGGTATATTGCAGAACTCAGAATCAAGTATATAACAAACCTTTTAAATACCAATACCAAATACCTCAACTACACCATAGAAGCCTTGGCAGAAGAATGTGGTATTGCAGCGCGTCAGAATTTTTCCAATCTTTTTTATGATATTAACGGCATCCGTCCAACAGATTACATCAAAAAGCGGAAAAAAGAATTGAGAATCGGCTGAATGGACCTTCAGTAAACGTTTTTTTGTAAATTTCTAAAAAAAGGACATGGTAACAAAAACTATTTTTAGAAAAATTGCAAAGCTGCATGAAGAATTGGAGCTTAAGATCAATGAAGTGTACGATGAAGATGATATGATCAAGGTAGCAGAAAGATCTTTACTGCTGATCGACGATTCGATCAGAAAACTCAAGACGTTGGTCTCCTCCCATAAATTTGAAAATTTGGGTGAGGAGGTTCATTTCTTCAAAAATATGAAACCAAAATTCATTTCCAAATTTATTTACTATTCACTGGTGTTAGATCTGGAATCCAACAAGCCCAATGCAGGTAGGAAAGTGTTGAAGAAATACTACGAGGCGGAGCAGGAGAAGCTTAAGAACTTCTACGCAGAACAATCAGATTTTTACAGTTATTACAAACGGGAAGCGACTTACCTGGATCACAAAATATTTGTCAGGGATTCTTATGATCTTAAAATGAAACTCTCATTGGGCTTTTACAATTTCGACACCAGCTTTACGACCTCTCATGACCAGTTGATTGCCAAATTTATCGCTAATGAAAAATTCGACCAGTACCTTAAAAAACAGATTGATGGATTATCAGAAAGTGAAGTATATAAGTCTTTATCTCCTTTGGTCTGGTCTGCTTCCAAGGTAGGACTTATCGAACTGGTCTATGCCCTATACCAGATGAGATGTTTCAATGGCGGTAATGTGGAATTGAGTGAAGTGGTAAGGTTTGTGGAAAAATCACTCGGCACGGACCTTGGGAACTTTCACAAGACCATCTTCGAGATCCGAAACCGGAAGCAGGGACCGACCAAGTTTTTAAACATTGTTAGCGAGAATCTTCTGCAGTACTTTCAAAGTACAGAAGGGGAGTAGATCATACTTCGAGACCTCTGATGATTAAGCTGCATTGGAGGTTTTCTACTCTTTACTAATGAGATGCTGCAAGTCCGGGTCATTAGTAATCCGGTCCATTTCAATAGATATGATTTTTAAAATTTCAGCTTTGATATTCTTATAATTGCTGTCAATGGTTTCTAGCATCCTGTCATTTCCATCCTCATCCTCGAAACAACGGATGTCAGGAATTTTCTGATAGTTCTTTTCCTCCGCTGAAATTTTTGCCGTATCGACAACGATCTCCGAATGAAAAATTTTTTGCTTAATTCTTTCATCAAAATTATCTGAAACAGCACCTACAAAAAAGCCTTGAGTTAGGGTGGATATTTTGGAAGCAGGAATCAGGCTGTCTAACTGCGTGGATATTGAGGAAGACGTATCATTCCTGTTGATCGATATGCTCTGTCTTTTCTGTAGCACTTTACCAAACCTTTCGGATAAAGCCTTTGCGGTTTCCCCAACCACCTGCCCGCTGAAAATGTTTCCAACCGTATTTTGAATCACCTTGCTTTCTTTATCTCCATAATCTCTTGTTAATTGAGAAAAGTCCTGAAATCCCAAACAAACAGAAACTTTATTACTCCTTGCTGTTGCAATCAGATTGTCCAAGCCTCTAAAATAGATGGTAGGCAATTCATCAATAATCACGGAGCTTTTGAGTTGCCCCTTTTTGTTGATGAGTTTTACAATCCTTGAATTGTATAGTCCCAGTGCCGCAGAATAGATGTTCTGCCGGTCAGGATTATTTCCTACACATAAAATCTTCGGCTCCTTGGGATTATTGATATCCAGTGAAAAATCGTCTCCCGTCATCACCCAGTACAATTGAGGCGAGATCATTCTTGATAACGGGATCTTTGCTGAGGCGATCTGTCCCTGTAATTGATCCTGAGCTCCGCCCTGCCAAGCATCCATAAAAGGGGAGAGGTAGTTTTCTAATTCGGAATAGGAGGTCAAAATCGTGAAGACGTCTTCATATTTCTTGTTGAGCAGTTCTATAGCGTGAGGGAATGTACAGTATCTGCCGTTCTCGTAGATTTTCAAAAACCAGATGATCGCCGCCAAAAGAATGATTGGCGATTCTACAAAAAAGTCACCCTGTTTCTGTATCCAGCTTCTGTTCAAATTCAGCATAATGGTGTAAGCCGCTTCGTAGGCATCTGAAATATCCGTCATAAATTCAGGATTTAAGGGATTACACCGATGGCTTCTTCTGGGATCATCAAAATTAATCACGTAAAACTTCGGCTTTACCCTGTAAGCATCTGAATGTTTTAGAAGATGATTATAGGCTATGGTCGAAAGGTCATCAAATTTAAAATCATAGATATACATGGAGAAGCCTTTCTCAATGTGCTGCCTGATATAGTTATTAACGACGGCATACGATTTTCCTGAGCCCGGTGTTCCCAACACAATGGTCGCACGGAAAGGATTAACGACGTTGATCCATCCCTTATGCCAGTTGCCGTGATAGTAAAATTTCGTGGGAAGATTGACCGAATATTCATTGTACAGTAATCTGGTCTCCTGTTGAAAGCTTTCATTTTCATTGTTGAAAACGTCGGTCATCAGATTTGTTGTTAACAAACGGCTAATCCAAACGCCTGCCTGCATCAGAAGAATGTATCCGGCGCCAGTGGATAAAATATAAAAGGAGGTGGCGCCGGATGCTGGAAATTCTAATAGAAATGAATTAAAAAAGAAGAATAAGGTTCCGATAGAAGAAATGATCAGTATTTTTTTCCAGCTGATTTTTTCATTTTTAACTCCTTTTGTCCCCAAACAACTAAGGCCCAATAACAAAACGGCAAACAGTTTAGAATAAAGTGAGTGAGAAAATAACCCTGCTGTTTTATTGAAGTCGTGGAGTATTTTATTGATGAGCTCCAAGGTCCATTGTTTTTGCGCAAAAAATCCGTAGCAAAACCAATAGAGGTGCATTATTACCAGAATAATGCTGACCGCTCTCATAAAGCCCATGATTTTGGCGAGTCCTCTCAAATCGTCTTCTCCCTGCACTTCTTTACTATTTAAAGGTTCGGGGGTAAGGTATGAGCCTCAATGATTCGTGATTTGATGATGACGCTAATGGGAAAAGGAAGGCTGGTTTTGTCTTCCCTAAAACCGCTTAGGAATTGGGTTCGAGCATTCATAGTTTTTTAGTACATTATTTAAAATTAAAACAGATCTTTCAACTTTGGAGTTCAGAAAGTGTTACCATTAAATTTTTCGGCTACAAGAAAATACTTTTCGGCTACAAGACTATAAAACTGAAATCTGAACTTTGCTTCATAAAATGATATTAATATGAAAGTATTTGTAACAGGTGCCACAGGATTCGTAGGAACTGCTGTAGTACAGGAATTATTAACCAATGGACACCAAGTATTAGGATTAGCGCGTTCGGAAGAATCAGCCAAAAAGTTAATTGATGCAGGTGCAGAAGCGCATCACGGTGATTTAAACGATTTTGACAGCCTGAAATTGGGAGCTGAAGCCTCAGATGCGGTAATTCATTTAGGATTTGTCCACGATTTTGCACGATTTGCAGAAATGTGTGAACTGGATGGAAAAGTTATTCATAGCATTGGCGAAGCCTTAATGGGAACAGAAAAACCATTTCTCATCACTTCAGGAACTGCACTTTTCTCAAGAGACGGAATAACAACAGAGAAAGAAATTTCAGTAAACAATCCTCATCCAAGAATTGCCACAGAAAACGCTGCAGATTCTGTTGCAGCTAATGGCGTGAAAGTCGCGGTCATCCGATTGTCGCCATCGGTTCACGGAAAAGGTGATCGTATTGGATTTGTTCCGACTTTAATCAATATAGCAAAACAAACAGGTAAATCCGCTATCATTGGTGACGGAAATAATGTCTGGCCCGCAGTTCACCGATTGGATGCCGCTAAATTATATCGATTGGCATTAGAAAAACCTTTCGAAAGCGGCACACGTTATCACGCAGTGGCTGAACAAGGCATTCCTTTCAAAGATATTGCAACATTGATTTCTGAAAGACTGGAAGCTCTTGTTATCTCTCTCACCGATAACGAAGCTGCAGAATATTTCGGATGGTTTTCTCATTTCGCCAAATTGAACAATCTGACTTCAAGCGAAGAAACAAAAGCAACTCTAGGCTGGAATCCGCAACAACCGACTTTGTTAGAAGATTTGCGAAGTAATGTTTATTTCTCTGAACCATAATAATCTGTACATTTATATTTATTAAATATTGAAACGATGTCCGATTCACCAATAAGAATAAAAACGATCTCACAATTTCATACCTTGCGAGGTCTGACAAAGCCAAAGCATCCACTCATCAGTGTAATCAATTTTGAAGACATGGCACCGGCTTTGGAAGGTGGGAAACAAAGTTTGATATTCGATTTTTATATGATTTCCGTGAAAAGAGATATGAATCATAAATACAGGTACGGACAGCAGGATTATGATTTTGATGAAGGCGTTATGTTTTGTATGGCGCCTCATCAACTTCTGACCATTTTAAGAGAAGAAAATGCCAAAAATCCTACAGGTTGGTCGCTTTTGATTCATCCGGATTTTCTTTGGAATACACCTTTAGCTGCAGCTATTAAAAAATATGAATTCTTTGATTATTCAGTTAATGAAGCCCTTTTTTTATCAGAGGATGAGGAAATAAAAGTTCAGCAGATCGTTGAAAACATCAGGCAAGAATATCAGACCAATATTGATACATTCAGTCAGAATATTATCATTTCCCAACTGGAAACGCTTTTAAATTATTCACAACGTTTCTATCAACGACAGTTTATTACCCGTCAAAAAGCACATCACCAGTTTTTAGAAAAACTGGTAAATCTGCTCAATGATTATTTTGATGGGACTCATCTGAAAGAACATGGCTTGCCAAGCGTTCAGTTTCTCTCCGAAGAATTTAAAATGTCGCCGCAATACATGCGAAGTCTGCTAAAAACTCTGACCGGACAAACAACGCAGCAATACATCCACGAAAAGCTCATCGAAAAAGCGAAAGATAGATTGACAACAACCAATCTCTCCGTTTCCGAAATTGCTTATGAACTGGGGTTTGAACATTCGCAATCTTTCAGCAAACTTTTTAAGATAAAGACAAATCTCTCACCTTTGGAGTTCAGAAGATTGTTCAATTAAAGTTTTTACTCTGCATAATTTACTGGATTCACTAATGTTTTTTGCGTTTGCGTTTGTTTTTCATCTTTTTTGCAAAATCAATTTCCTCATCATCTTCTCCCCGAGGTTGTGGTACTAAGCCGCCTACTGATTCGAATAAATCTTTAGCGGTATCTGTATCCATCATGTCGAAGAATTGATCTAATGTCGGAAGAAAATTGGTATCATTCGATGTAGTCGATTTATCATATGTTTGTTCAGCTCCTTTTTCATCGGGTTTCAGATTGTTATTCCAGCACGCGTTGAATGCGTTGGCAGAACATTCTTTTCCCAATCTTGAACCATTCCATACGGTCTTTGACCCATGATCGATAAAAGTCATTCCGTAAATTCTTCCCTTGTTATTTTTCCTAATTACTACATCGATGTCTTGTTCGCATAATTTTTTCGCAAATGTTTTTTCGTCATTTGAGGCTTGTAAACTCAAAATAATTTTTTCTTTCAGGTTCTCCTTCCCGGCAAGGCTTCTCATCTTGGCTTTACAAAGTCGAAAGTGCTTTTCCAAAGAGCCAAGGCCTGCCTTTTTTCCAAACAGCGAGGATTTAAAAGGTCTGCCTGTCTTTTTCCCGATCCTATCCGTCGGGAAGTACAGCAAGCCTTTTTGCACATGACCGTGCAGTTCGCCTTCCACTATTTCCGCGGTTATATGGTAAAGAGAGAGCAGT
Source organism: Chryseobacterium endophyticum (assembly GCF_056333165.1). NCBI lineage: Bacteria > Pseudomonadati > Bacteroidota > Flavobacteriia > Flavobacteriales > Weeksellaceae > Chryseobacterium > Chryseobacterium endophyticum. The sequence continues at coordinate 12,371 of NZ_JBWGXE010000004.1, read as the reverse complement.
GCGTTGTATTCACCCAAGGACTGAAATTGATATTGAGAACTGATGTTTCTTACCACTGAGGCGATCTGACTTTTAACATCACCCCGCTTATAATCAACAGCTTTAAAAATTTCACTTTTTAAATTATTTTCTTTTTCAACAACTGATATTAATCCGAATTGCTCCTCCAGTTCCCGGCATACTTTCATCGAACGGACCTTTTCGAATGTGTCAGAGATCTTTTTACCATCCTCATCCACGCATACAGAGACAATATGAATATGACTTCGGTCTATATCCGTATGTTTAAATACAACAAACGGCTGTTCTCCATAGCCCATCTTTTGCATATATTGCTGAGCCATTAGTCTGTATTTCTCATCAGAAACTACGTCTTTAGGATCTGGATTTAAAGAAATATGCAGGGTATGTTTTTCTGTATTTCGATTCGCCAAAAGGTAAGGCTCAAAAGATTTTGCCAGCTGACCTACAGTATATTTTCCATTAGCTGTCTCGATCATTTTGTTGGTTAGCAGGATTTCTCCTGTCTCTTTTTCAATTTTCATATTATTGTAGGACAATGCACCGTACAAATTGCTGCTTCTTCCGATTTTAGCAATCATATTATCATTCTTTTTTTAGATGTTTTTGATTAAATTCTTCGGTCAATTGAACAACTTTCTTGAATATCTCCACCATTTCTATAGTTTGCTGTTCCAGTTTAAAAAGTAAAGCCGACGCTTTTTTTTCAGAAAAATGAGTGTAAAGAAGTTTTACGGCCTGATTATAATTTACGCCTACCGAACGAAACTGGCTGTGAAAAGAGGTCAGCCTCATATAAAAATCCACTGTTCCTTTATCCACTTTGATAGTCTTTACCGTCTTTTCAAAAATACAGGAGGTTATAAAATGAGCTTTGACCCGCATCCCTGATTGTTCAAAAAGTTCAAGAAAACGTGCGTTTTCAACCTCGTTAAAAGAGATTGTATATCGGATCTTGGCAGGGTCAGCCTTAGGGCGGCGACCTATTTTTTGCGGTTTCTTATTATTTTGCTCATTCATAATCCATCCATTTTATTTTATAAAACATCGACTTTGGAGATTGTTTCTGCCCCCTGCAAGGGCAAGTTGTTTTCAGCAGCCGAAAACGTTTCGAGATGCTCAAAACACAACTTGCTGTGTTCTGGAGAACACAAGCATCCGCCCGTCGGTACGGATTGTAGTTACCAGGGTAGAACAGCCTATGGCTGTTTCTGCAAATCGGGCGGGTGTATTGATAGCTCTTCATGACGCTTCACAATTACAGTGGTAAAGTAACGAAGTAATCATAATAGAAGCATGACACGATTAGGCGCCAAAGAGCGCAATCAGAAGCCACTGGATTCCAGTTAAACGGGTGCGTATACCTATCTGCATTTTTTTGTACAAGCAGACGGTTATAGAAATGTGGGTGGGTATGTACCTACGCAATGACATTGGCAATTAACTATAGCTGAGCGGATATATCGATGTAAATGGATATAGACACTGGTATGCGTTGATGGGCATCATTATATCAATAAGCGGATAGGGACATATGTGCAACAAGTTGTAGGTGAGTGCAGATACAGAGATGGGCCTTTACAGACCGGTAGCTATAGAGTCAGTTAAGTACCCATCTGCTTATTTCTGCAAATACTGAACTATCAATGTATTTAAATAACAAAATAAAAATCCTTAATCCTAAAACAATGACAACAGAACCAAAAACACTATTTATTGCATTCTCATCTCAAAAGGGAGGAGTTGGGAAATCTGCCTTTACCGCGCTTACGGCCAGTACACTTCATTATCGGCTGGGGTACAATGTGGCAGTAATTGACGGTGACTTTCCACAGTATAGCCTGTTTAAAATGAGAGCCCGCGACCTTACTATGATCATGGAAAATGAGGTTGTAAAAAGAATTGCCTATAAACAATTTACGACGATTAACAAAAAGGTGTATCCCATCCTGCAAAGTAAAGCTGAAGGGTTGTTACAAACGGCGTATGACTTTCTGGATGCTTCACCCGTGCCGATTGACGTCATTTTTTTTGACCTTCCCGGCACGGTGAATACCTCTGGCATTTTAAATGCCCTTGCCGGAATGCATCATATTTTCACTCCGATCACAGCTGACCGCCTGGTGATGGAAAGTACACTGGTATTTACTCAGCTGATGCAAGAAGTGATTATGAAAAAAGGTAAAACATCGATCATATCCATCAATTTATTCTGGAACCAGGTTGACGGGAGGGAGCGATCTCCTCTTTATGAAATTTATACCAAGTTAATCAAGGACTTGGACTTAAGTCTCATGACTGCTCAGATCATGAACAGTACGCGCTTTCGGAAGGAAAGTGAAATGGTGGCTAAAGCTGTTTTCCGATCAACAGTTCTTCCCCCTGATGAGCAGATGATGAAAGCCTGCCGGTTCGATTTGTTTATGAATGAGTTTTTGAAAATCACAAAATTATAAGTCATGGAAAGAGAATCGAAAAGAAACATTCCAAAGTTAGATGAGGAAATGATGATGGAATTAATGAAAGACGGGGTGCAAAGAGATGGACTTCAACTACCAACCATCATGACCGCTGAAAATGAAGAAAAGGATGTGCATCAACAGAACCCCAGAGAAAAAAATAAATCTAAAAGGATGGCAGCACCGGATTACGAATCCATCTTTTTAAAACGATCAGAAACGAATGCGCGCGATGGAAAGACGGTTTATATCCGTCCGGACTTTCATGAAAGACTTTCCCGTATTGTTCAGGTGATCGGTGAAGACAAGTTAACCATATACGCGTATCTGGATAACCTGCTGGCTTATCATTTTGAAGAATTTGGGGAGCAGATTGTTAAAAGCTTCAACGAAAAATACAAACCTATTTTATAGAAATTATATGGAAATCATTATCATAATTTGCTTGCTTATTGTCATTGGGCTGCTTCTACATGACAAAATCAGCATCACCTGTGCTCCTACAAAATCTGAGCGGGAGAACAGTACAAATAATTGTCAGCCAAGTATTATCGGTCAATCTAAAGAGATAAAGAGACGATTATTGCCAAATGAGGCCTCCGACTGCCAAGAGCGAGATCCCATGCCGGAAGACAATAATTTTGATACCGAGATCAGTGAGAAAGATTACAAAAGACAAGTTCCGCAGGAAGAGCTTGATGAAATCTTCAGTCCGGTCGACCTGGAACAAGAGGAAGAAGAATGGAGACTGGGAATTTCCGATGGTGATGACGGTTTAGCCCAAGGGGTTACATTTGAAGAATTATCGACCGTGGGGATGGTACCTAGGAAAGAGATCCAGGAACCAGCCTTGCAACAAAAAGCGGTTGAAGTAGTTCATAAAATACAGGGAACCGAACTTTTCGCCCTATTGGAAAATTCTACAGAAGACGCTTCCAGGCGAATTGCCGAGCTTTTGGACAGGAGGCTGTCGCTGCAGGTCGGTTCTGGCACTATCTCAAGAAAAAATCTCGATGATTTTGATATTGGGGAATTCGTTTAGAACGGTTCCCCTTTATTCTTATTGGGTAACCAAAGCGAATTCAAAAAGTTATGGAACGCAAATTACCGCTTCTTAATTTGGTAGGAACAGACTTCATGGTCGATGTTGAAAAAATGGAACTTAGCGAGAAAGCTAATCCAAACAACATCATCGCTTTTGAGGATATGAAAGAAGGATCTGATGGATACTCATTTGAATATAGTCCATTGACGAAAGGCACTTTAATTATTTGTATCTAATTGGTTGTACTCAGCCTACAAATAAAATGGTAAGAGCCCGGTACAATACCGAGCCCTTCAACTAAATATTTATTATTTACTCACTATCATATTGGCAATAGCTTTTTCTTAATGCTGCATACACTCGTCGGTTCACTTCCTGCCGTAACTGCATTTAGGAATGGGGTTACGCCAATTTCTTCAAAATAGGCATTAATATGTTGATAGAGTATCTGGCCCACAAAATTGCATTCAGCAATTGATGTTGACGTTTTTGAACAGTCACCTTTCGAGCAGTCATCCGCTATCATCGGGCCATTCGTTGGTAAGGCTGTTTGAAAGATGCCGGCAAATTGCCCATCTCTATCTGGATCGGAACAAATGTAGGGATTGATACCCCCATTATTAAGTAATAACATTTTATTAAGTCCGAACAAAATAGTTTTAACTGCCAAGGGAGTGGTAAGTTCTGTGCCATAAATAGTGTCTATATAGGAGCCAAAACCTTCTGACCACACTTGAGGAACGATATCAAGACTATTCCAAATTTTGCAGTTAAACTGCTGCCATTTCACGGTAGGTTCAGTCTGCGGTGGAAAAGTTGTTTTCAGGTAATTAACATAATCACCGTTGCCCACATCTGGACCTGCAAGAGCATAGGTACGTGTTGTCCAATTTTGAGTTTTAGCATTTGTTGGTATGTCGGGATAAGTCGTATTGCTACCAAAGAGCACGAGGGCCAGTGCTGGCGATAATGCTCCTCCTAAGCTATGTCCGGCAACAGTGATAATCGCATTTGGGTCATCTAATTTGGAAAAATAGTTTGTAATCGAATTATCGGGGTTTAAGCCGAGTAGAAGCTTGATGCCGTTTAACGTACCATGAGAGATTTTGATGTTATTAGATCCAGTGGAATAAGGCCAGGCAGATATTTTACCTCCCAACAAATCTTCGTCCATTTGATCAAAGATAGATGTTGGTTTCGTACCTGCAATAGATACGACATATTCATTTACACCCGCAACCGTTTGACTGGGATATTTGAACACGATCATGGTATTTGTAGCAGTGGCAGTACCTTTTTTTGTTATATCTTTAGATTCTACAACAACAAAAGGACCCCAGGCTACGCTGACATCTACCGGAAAATCCGCGGCAGAAATAATTTCAGGCAATTTCTTGGCAAAGTTTGCCTGAATTGACTGTGCAGCTGAAATTGGATCAGTAACATTATCTTGCTTAGGTGCAAAATTCGAGATCATAGACATGATAAATGTCATTTGATAATCATTGTAAGTCATATATTCTAGATTTTTTGTATTAAAATGAGCGTTATTGACTAACGGAGCTATTTATATTTGAATGATGGTACACAACATTTCCTCCAAGCCAGGTTTCTAGTACTTTGATATTGCGCATATTCATGCTGATCTTGTCATGAGGCATACTTAATGGGTCTTCGGCTAGGATAATAAAATCTGCAAAATGTCCTTTTGGCAAGGAGCCTGCCCATTTTTCCGCATAACATTGCCATGCAGCATCATAAGTGGCTGCACGCAAAGCCTCTTCGGCTGTTAGGCATTCTTCTTTATTGAGAACAGGAGCGATATCATATTCTGGTGGGAGTGATTCCATTACGCGTGTAATTGATTGTTCCATCATCCTTAGTGGTCCAATGGGAGTTACGGTATGATCGCTATGAAGTGAGATCCTTAATTTCTTATCAAGGGCAGATTTACACAGGTCTAGCATATCCACTTTATCATATCCGTCCAATTGCTGGCCTTTGAATATGATATCTTTAAAGATGAATCCCCAATACCCTACATGACCAATTAAAAAGCTGGGTGATATGCCTAATTCAGCCATTTCATCAAGCTGCTTACGGTTACTGAATAAGGAGCAATGCTCTATGCGGTTACGGAGTGGAGTTCCTACATATAATTTTAGCGCCTCACGGTATGCATCTAGGGTTAGGCTTACGGCCTTATCACCATTGGCATGGATCATTATGGGCCAGCCTTTATCGATCATGATTGATTTTATCAATGCTGGATAGCTATCCTGAGGATGGAAATCAAATATACCGTCCTTAAAAGTTTCTGGGAAACAGGCGTAATCTTCCGATTGGTAACCCGTAAGTCCTTGATTCGAACCATCTGATACCACTTTTACGTGACCAAAATAAAGATCACTATATTCTTTCGTAGCTTCGTAGGGTGGTAAATCAGGAAACTCCTTCATATTCTCGCAATATCTGGCGCCGCCCAATCGCACACTTAAATTAGTAGAATTTAAGTATTTGTCGAGATACTTGAGATATTCGGGATTAAGAATGGCATCATACATAGAGGTTATACCCCTTGAATTGGCTTCAGCAAAAAAATGATCAAGGTTTTTATTCATATCTCGGTTTGCTAAAGCCATAATCTGTGTTTGAAAGGTTCCAAAGGCATATAGAAGACCTGTTTCTTCCTGTAATAAACCACGTCCCTTTTCTTCAAATTCCTCTTCTGTCGCATACCCTGCGGCTTTAAGGGCGACTTCGTTTTTCTTATATACTTTACTTATCGTCGGACTATTTATATAGACAGTATGGCCGGAAGCGCTAATTACCATTATCGGTATTGTTGTACTTACCTCATTTAAAAAGGTATAGTCAATGTTTTGAAAGTTATCCTTGGAGAAAGGAGTCAGCAAAGCAGGATCGAGGCCATTAGCAAATAAGACGGCATCTTCAGATTCCTCAGGCAGGTTGGCCCTCAATTGTTCCTTAACCCAATTTTTGTTATAGTCTTTCCTGATGTTTTGGCCGTCAAATGGGCCCACGTCTACGAAAGAAGCCATTAGACCTGAGAAGACCACATGTATGTGTGGCTCGAAAAGCCCAGGCAATAAAGTTTGGTTGGGTTCGAGGTGCCTAATGGAATATTCATCTTTGAAATGCACATCCATTTCTGCAGTGACAAAAGATAAATCTCCCGTAGCAACAACCTTGCCTTCAGCAAACCCGATAGCTTCGACTAGGCCGGCTTTGCCGTCGATCATTGGTCTGATAATACCGCCGGTAAATAGGATAGGGGCCGGCTGAACAACTTCAGGTTTTTTCTCAGGCAGACTTGCGGTCATCAGCGGGAGATTTTCTGGTCCAAAAAGATCTTTTTTTAATAATGTAACAATGGGATTGGTACATGCGCAGAAGCACATGTGATCATGATGATGAGCGTGTTCTTTCATAATTAAAAACGTTTTAAAGTGACACAGAAAGTTCTAACCGAAATGTTTGTACTTTGAATAGTACGGTTATTGGTGTTCATGGTTAAATTGTTTTGGTTAAAAAATATTGTTTAATAAAACTACGGAAGAAGTGATTTTTATCTTTCAGTAATTTTACCTGTTTTTACATTTTAGTATTTATACTGATCAAGTCATTAAGGAATTAGTTTTATTTAAAAACTTTACGTTCTGCTTACATCCGATAATTTAGCTCAATCTACATGGAACTTTATTACCTAATAAATGTAATTCAGTACGCTGATTAGCTTCCCTATCATTTTTTTCTCACAATTAACGCTTCAGATTAATCCTAATTGGTTTTTTTTATGCATTAAAATACCTTGCAAGGCCAACTACAGCCAGGCAGCCTCATTAATTGCCAGTTCATTATTTCCCTAAATGCGTCCCAATACATTTGATGTCAAAGCTCGCAGGCTGCGGGTAATAACTATTATTTTTAGTGTTTAATCATGGAAAAACAAAGAAAAAAGCTGCTGTTGACTTATAGGTTAATACTGGCAGGCTAGGGAGCCTTTGCTCATGTAAATGGGGTAAGGGGTATCAATGAAGCGACCCAGATGGTAACGTCCTACTTGGATCCGGCTACGAAGCTGATTTATGCGATCGGTGCCGTCGTTGTCTTGATCGGTGGAGTTACCAAGCGTTGTAAGAGTGGATGCATTTATTGGACGATGAACTTTCAATGGTACTTAAATAACGTACGGATTGGGTCTAGCCTAAACGAATACGTTGCTTGTCAAAACTTTAATGAATCCTACAAAAAGTATATAAAAGTTTTATTTAAGATAATATGTGAAAGGCAACCTAATTTTGGCTGCCTTTTTTATTTTGTAATATTCAAATCCACGTTAACAACATTGTTATCATATCAAAAATTCAACCTAAGAGAAAGTAATTGCATATAAAAACTTTTTATAAATTCAATCAACATAGAGACTTTTAGATCATAATTGTAAAATCGTTACGAAAATGTAAATTATTTTTATTAGGTCTATTATGAATTTTCAATATATAGCAGCAATGAAATTCATTACTGCCAAATTGTAGATTAATGGTTGATAACTACTTGTTTTTTCTCAGTTTCTCCGTTGCCAGTCATGTGTAAATAATACGTGCCATTAGTTATATTGCGTACATCCATTTGTATTGTTGTACCATCAACAGAGCGGCTATCTCTGAGGATCTTTCCAAAACCATCATATAATCTTACCGTGAATGGTTTAGCCTCATCAGACTTGGATTGCATTCCATTATTTTCACTATCCAAATATCCAATATTAATTATATCGCTTGCCGGATTGGGATAAAAAGCATAGTTAAACTTTCCGCTTCCTGATACGTTTACTGAAAATGATGCCCAATCGGTCCAATCACTCCATCCACATGCATTTCTGGCACGAACTCTGACGTATTTTGTGCCTGTACTTCCAAATCGTATCGTCTGCCCTGCTCCAATAGGAAAGTCCATAGCGCAAGCCATACTTCCTTCCTGCATACTGTTTGCTGTAGGAGAAACTTGCCATTCTATATTAGTGAGTGAGGCTTTGTTATTGGAGCCGCAAACATTTTGTCCGTCATAACGTATTCCATAATCTCCGGGTTGGTTTGGATTTCCAATAGAACTTGTACCCCTAACTGATAGAAGCGATTTTAGTGGTGTACCATAACTAATTTCTTTACTAACTGTAACTGTACTTCCACAAACCAACTGCGATGCATAAAGAATAGCTTTACCTGAACCTGAAGCAGAAACCGTTACATTAGTGCCCGTAGTACTTGAAAGACTCGCCGACACGCCGCTCAAAGTGGTCAACGACCATGAAGAAGAGGTATTTCTCGTATAATTTTGACTCGTACAAAATGAATTGGGTCCTACAATGGAAACAGTTAATTGCTGAAGGGCTGCATAGGCATTAATGCGGCCATATCCAAGTTCGTTACTCCTGCCGTTTACATAACTGTAACCACCAACTTTATCAGCTGTCGTGGTAAGAATATTTCTGATATTCGTTGGGGTTAATGATGGATTCATGGCAAGCATCAAGCTGACAATTCCTGAAACAATTGGTGCAGAGAAAGAAGTTCCATCAGATGAAGCATACGAATTCGATAATTGTGTACTATAAATATCTGTACCTGGAGCCGAAATCACAAGATTACTGCCGAAGTTCGAAAAATTTGCTTTTTGGTCATTCGTATTGGTAGCACCAACCGAAATAACATTAGTATTTCTTGCAGGATAACCTACACTGCTACCATCGTTTCCTGCAGCACATACCACAGTAACATTACTATCAACTGCAAATTGGATAGCACTGTTTATGGCTGAATTCTCACTAACACTAAGGCTTAACTGTATTACTTTTGCTCCTTTAGCTACGGCATAGTAAATAGCATCGTCGATAACCGATCCGTCAGGAGCACTAACTCCAATGCATAGCGGTAGCAGTTTTGTGCCCGCTCCATTATTTCCTCCTGCTATTCCCGCTATTCCGATATTGTTGTTTCTTTTTGCTGAGATTATACCTGCCACATGTGTGCCGTGAAAGTTTGATGTTCTTACATCATTACTGTTGTTACTGAAGTTCCAGCCTTTCCAATCATCTATAACACCATTAGCATCATCATCAAGATGGTTACCACTGGAAGAATTATTGGGGTCAGACCAAGAATCTTCGAGACCGTTAAGATAAATGTTTTGGTAGGTATCTGCTCCCAATCCCAAATCACTATGTGTCCAATCTGTTCCGGAATCAATCACTGCAACAGTAATACATGTACTACCTGTCGTTAAATCCCAAGCTGCCGGCATATTAATTTTTCCAAGATACCATTGCGCCGAATACTGGCTGTCGTTGGGTATTGATACTAGTTTCTTCTTTTTATCGCTTACATATCCATATTTGCCTATGGTATTAAGTTCAACTAGTTCTATCTCAGGGAATTTTAAAAGCATTCTTGCAAATTCCAGAACTTTATATTGCTCAGGAACTTCAATATCAATAAAGCCAAGAGGATTAGCTCTTATTACTTTACCAAATTTTTCAATTCGACTAGCTTCAATTGATCTGGACTTAAGTTTTATAGTAATTACCTTGGTATTGACTTCGAATCCGTTACTCTCCAAAAGCTTTTTATCTTTTACGTAATAACTTTTTCCGTTGAATGTCTCTGTTTTTTGGGCGTAAGTGTTTACTGTGAGCAAAAATAGTATCATCAGTAGCAAATATTTTCTCATGGTTTAAGCGTTAATTAGATTTTTATATTCTTATTGTTGTTTACATTAAAATTCATTGTTGTGTTACTGGATTAATTTCTATTAAAATCTGATAGTCAATCTATTTCTGTAAAAGGTAAAAATGGTATGGGGCTCTGCGAGTATTCTGCAACAATTAAGGAGTTTTCAAAACATATTCTACTGACTTTTAACTTTTCAGCCAGAGTTATCCCATAAATCTATTTTTATCACAAAAATGGAAAGTGGATTGCATCATGCAAGTTAAATTTCTGGAAAACTCCAAAAATCTAATTCTTTAGATATAATTTTCAGATTTTAAAACGGTACAGTAATTAGATATGCTTAGAAACGGATCTGTATTATATAAGCATATTTTTCAGTGATTTTCTATCATCCATCTGAGAGATTTTCAGTAGATAATCAGAAGTATAAATATATCAAAAAATTTTTATTGTCGAAAATTTTTAAGTAATTAATTAACTTTAAATTAATATCAATACCTCCAAATGAAGACCTTGCCGATTACCGACGAAAGGTAACAGTTGATCCCATGGACCGTAAGTTTTGAAAAAAATGTTTTTGTCATCAATATTAAATATAGAGGCCGATAAATATTGATGATAATGTAATTTCAGTCCTGAGGGAGGCTGAACTATTGTATAAGATTAAGGATACGGCAATGGTCAGAAAATAGACTCTGTCAATTCTATTGTGATAGCTTTCCTTTGAGTACCGAATGTATGGAATGCAGGGAAAGTTGCTGAAGGTCGATATTCCAAAATGGATTACTTCTATTCACCACAATCTGTGTTTTTCCATATAGATCAAATTTTTCCACAAAGCAGTAATACATCAGTTTAACCGTACTGATGTATTTTTGCCTGCCTTCATGGTTTAAGATCGTAAATAGCGAGTGGTGATCGCCTTCGGTGGAAAGAAGCTGAGATAAGATTTTTTCCTGTAGAAAAATTTTTCTACCGGTTGTGGTCCATCCGCTGAGCCTTTTGACCCGGCCTTTACTGGAAATCATAAATCTAGTTTCAAAGTGGGGAATGGGTTTCCAATCTTCTCCCGGCAGGCAGCCCAATGAAAAGTTCAATACCGGCGGCGGATTTTTTATGTCAATATCGGGCCTGCCCAATTTTTCCCATAAGGTGATATTAAGAATATCTTGCGGAGTTTGTATATTGTTTTTTACAATAAAATCTTCCTTTCCAGGCGGATTGCTTTTTAAAAACCACCGGTATCCTCCGGATGTTAGAAACTCTTTATGGATCACATCCATCACGGATTCTGGGGTTACGTTAATGCACTCGGCCGCTTCATACATGTTGTTATAATGTTTGATGAGTATGCCCTCGGTGGTGTACTGGCTGACAGGCTGCCCATAAATGACGTGTCGGTTGCGGGCACGGTTTGCTTTAAATGTCATCACCCTTTTTTCACTTACCGAGATCATTTTCAGGTTGGAATAATGTACATTGAGATTATTACCGTCTTTTGAAGTAACCGACAATGTTCGGTCTTTAGTGTCAAATTTTTTCACAAAGTGGAAATATACCAATCTTGCTACGGATTTTCTATATTTTTTTCCATCTGACGACAGCGTACAGTGCACCTGATACTTGGCGCTTTGAAGATACTGGTTGAAATTTTTTACAAAAATCAGCTTCATAATCATCTCCGGAAGCATCTTTTCATTTCCGAATAATGACGATGACTGACGTTCCAGGCTTTTCAATCGCCCGTAATTGGAGATGGCATAGTTTTCAAAACCTTCGATAGGTTTCCATTCTTCATCATTCAGGTCTTTCAAAGAAAGGTTGTACAGTACTTCTTTGACATATGATGTTTCATAATGGAGGGGAAGTTTCATAATAAGTTTTTTTTTCTTGCAAAATTACTGGATCTGAAAAATACGATATTACTTTTTCTTTCAGTGCACATATTAAACGACACGTTTTGTCGTTAAGGGATTATAATTTAGCGCAAGATATCAAAAAGAAATCAGTTAAGTACGGTCTGCTTAAATTCATAATAAATTGATATTGAATTTCTTTTAAACATTGATAAAAAAGAATATTTTTGTGCAATAT
>NZ_JBWGXE010000003.1:83634-487983 GCF_056333165.1 Chryseobacterium endophyticum | reverse complement strand
TACAAGTACAATGGGAAAGAACTCCAAGAGACGGGAATGTATGACTACGGAGCGAGGATGTATATGCCGGATATTGGTAGATGGGGTGTTGTAGATCCGTTAGGTGAAAAGATGACACGTCATAGTCCTTATAATTATGCGTTCAATAATCCTTTGAGGTTTATAGACCCTGATGGTAGAGAAGCAAAAGGGTGGGTTCCACAACTAATTAATGGAAAACAAACATATACTTATGATCCTAATGTTAATACAACTCAAGAAGCTCTGAATTCTGATAAATATAAGAATACGATCAATGGTGATGTTATGCAGGAAATGCCAATATATTATTCAGATTCTTCAACAGGTTCAGTTACTCCATATTATCAATTAAATGCAGATGGTTCCGTATCTGACCTTAGAGCAGGAACAACTTCTTTTGGAAATACAACAACAGAAGGAGGAAGTTTATTAAAAGGAGCTGATAACTCAGGTTCATTTTGGAATTTCAGTGCAAATTTTGCATTTGGTGGTGGTGCTGGCTTTTCTTTAGGTCAGGTTACTGATAGTAATAATGAAACAGACTGGTTCTTTTCTCTTAATGGAAATTTAGGATTAAGTGCAGGAGTAGGTCTTGAAACAGGCCTTGTTCTTCCAACAGATCCTGGACATAAGTTTGTCAATAGTGATTTTGCAGGTGACGGACGGGGTTATTCTGGAGGTGAAGGAATTACATCAGGAACATATAGTGGAACTTTTAATCGTACAAAATCATCAACTGCCATGGATCAATTTAATCCTGCAAGTTTTGGAAAGAATTCTGCTGATTTTAAAAGTGGATATACTACTGTAAGTGCAGGTGTAGGTACAGGAGTGAAGGGAGGTTTACCTGTAATGTGGACAGCATCTAAAACCTGGGTACGTGGAAAATAATTTTAATATAGAAGTTGATAAATCCAGTAAAAAAACTATTACAATATTTATAATAGTTTTTGGAAGTATTTTATTATTTACTATTATTTATTTGATTATAAACTCAAACGCTGATAGAAAGCAAAATTTATTAAACATAGACAGGCATACCAGAGTTGTTGAAATCTATTCCAATAAAGATCAACATAATCTTGGTTATGTTAGGTTTTCTAATGGAATTAATGAGTTTCTAGAATACCCCTATAAAGTAGGAGATTCGATATCAAAGAAAAGAGGAGATTCGATTGAATATATTTTCAGAAAAGATAGTATAATAAAGAATAATTATTTCGAAGAATCCCGAAAAAATGGTCTTTTAGAATAATAAAAACAGCTACTTTAAGTAGCTGTTTTTATTTAGTGAAATGAACATCATAGCCCACAATTTTAATAGAATCATCTTCTTTTTCCAAAGTAAATTTTTCCTGTGTGTTTTGTATATTTCTTTCTATTCTATACGATAATACGTATTGAGATTTTGGATTTGTACCCACAGAAACAAAAGTTTCCCATATTGTTAATTGAATATTTGAGATTTTATCTCCACATTCTGTATTAATATCGTCAATCATTTGATTTAACTCTTCTTTGTTATTTATCTTGCCGTACTTTTTATCAAAAAACTTTTCTCCAAATAATTTAAATGCTTCCTTTCTGTTGTTTTCTTTTATAAGCTGATAGTATTTTTCAGTAATTTTTTCGGCTTCTTTTTTATCTTCTTCCCTATTGCGATAGGTTTTATTAAAATTACAGCTTGTCAAAAATAAGACAATTAATATTAAAATATACTTTTTCATAGCGCAGCAATATTTTTAATTTTCATAGCTTGAATAAAACCATCTACAACGGAGAACAGATGTTTTTTGTTTTCACGATCAAGTTTTTCGATGTCGTTGAAACGGTTGAGCATTGCAGGATATTTAAGCAAATATAAATACTTTATAAGATAAATAAAATAATTTTACAAATAGATTTTAACCCGAACGCTGCTCCTGCCAGATTCAATGGGAATATTGCGGAGATCGACTGGAACAACGGTTCTGAAAATCTATTAAAAAGATACGATTACACCTACGATAAGCTCAACAGGCTGACCAATGCTTTCTATAAAGAGCCAAGCACCGGGGTCAGTGGTACCTTTGATGAATATCTCACCTATGATTTGAACGGAAATATCTTGACGCTAAAAAGATATGCTCCTCAGGTGTATTCTCCTACAGCAACAAATGTGGATGATCTCAATTACCAATACACCGGTAACCGTCTTGATAAAATCATTGAAAATGCCTTTAATCAAACTGGATACGAGGGTGGAAACAATACTATAGATTACAACCTGAACGGCAGTATGATCAAGATGAAAGACAAAGGAATTCAGGGAATTGCTTATAATCACCTGAACTTACCTGATTCGTATGCCATTACCCAGGCCAATCCTTTTGGCGGCACCTATAGTAGCTTTGGCGTAGATTATTTATACCGGGCAGACGGAACCAAGGTCCGTAAAACGTACTTTAATGGAGGGGGAAAGGGCAATCCTACCATTACGACAAACATTACGGACTACCTGGACGGCTTCCAGTATAGTTTTTCAGAGATCACCCAGTGTCTGTGGTGTCGTACGAGTGTGGCTTACGAAAAAGAAGCTTTTAAAACGCCGGTCTTCACTCCGGGAACATTAACTCCGACCTGGATTCTTGATTTTGTCCCTACGGCTGAAGGATTTTACAGTTTCACGGAAAACCGTTATATTTACCAGTACAGGGATCATCTGGGAAATGCAAGAGTGAGCTATGCTAAAAACAGCAGTGGAGCATTGGAAATTAAGGATACCAACAATTATTACGCTTTTGGAATGAATCATATTGCCAGTAGCTTTGGAACCTCAAACTTAGGAGGGCTGTATTCTTACAAATATAATGGTAAAGAATTGCAGACAGAAACGGGAATGTATGATTATGGTGCAAGATTTTATATGCCGGAGATTGGAAGATGGGGTGTGGTGGATCCATTGGCGGAAATGTACCAACCAATGTCTACGTATCATATATCTGGAAATAATCCGATTTTTTATGTAGATTATAACGGAATGAACTACGATGATTATGGAGTTGATAATAATGGAAATGTTAGTTTGATTCAAAAGACAGATGATAATTTTGATAGGCTTTATAAAGCGAAAAGCGATTCTAACGGAAATGCCATAAAAGGTTCTAATGGTCTTGCGCAAAAAGCAATTAGTGGAGAAGGAAAAGAAGGAATCGATTATGCAAAAGTTATTAAAACAGATAAAAATAGTGGTTCAATTATAAGTGGCCTGGCAAACAATACACCTATATCTGAAAAAGGATTTTCCAAAGGAATAAACTATGGTACAACAAAAAATGCAAATGATGCACTTAGTGTTTTTTCATTTGCAGCCAAAAATTCGAATGTAGAATGGGGACTAAATGCAACAAGTAGTTTAACAGCTGTTTTTACAGGACACGAAGCAGCTTTAACACCGGCTTATTTTTTTAATAAGAATGTTAGATATACCTTATTTGAAATACATTCACATAAAAACCTTAATAAACCTTCTATGGGAGCTGGAGGTGGGGTAAATGATGATTACACTTCTGCTTTAACAGGTTATTTAGCGCATAAAAATGCCCCTAACAAGCCAACATATTCACCTATGAGTTTTATGCTTTATGCCCCCAATAATGGTCCTATGAATTTATGGAAATATTGGGCAACAGAAAAAGGATATGGAAACAAAAATATGGGTACGGTAAAAACATTAACTGTAGATACAATTTATAAATAATGAAAAAATATTTATTAACAATATTGTGCTTTTTATTTTGTACAATGTCTGCTCAAAGAATTAATTCTATATTAAATAATTCTATTTGTTCAAAAAAAAAAGATGTTGAATATTTCATTTTTCAAAGGAAAGATAGTTTAATTATTGCGGAAACAAAAAATGATGTGGATTTTTTGCCCAAAATATTACTAGATAACAAATGTTACATATATAAAGGAAAAGTTTTTCATACCTTCAAACCAACTGATTCAACATATATATTGGACTTTCCTTTTATCAATAATTTGATAAAATGTTCGAAAAAAATTTATAATCAAAGAGTTAGTTACAATGTAACAGGACATATATATAAAATTATTTATAAAAAACGTAAGTATACTTTTTTTGAAGTGTATAAAGGTGAGTTAAATACTTTTTTTCAAAAAGCAGAATACAATTTAAAGAGAAATGAGATTCCTGAACCAGATATTAAAAATGTTCCTAAAATAATGAAATAAACAAATCCCGAATTGATTGCACACTATTGAAAGCTTGCAGCTTTTATCACGTAGATAAAAGCAAAACCACTACAAAATGTGGTGAGTTTAATAAATTTTGAAAATAAGTATATTTACAACTATACTGACCACTTGGGGAACGTGCAATGTAAGTTACTTCAACAACGGCAACAGCATAGAAGTTCTTGAAGAAAACAATTATTATTCTTCTTTAGGACTAAAACATGAAGGATACAATGTGCTAGAAGTTACTCCATCGTGTCAATGTAAATACAACGGAAAAGAGCCACAGAAGACGGGTATATCATTATGTATTCCTTGATTTACTGGATTATTAAAGGAATAACTAAAGAACAATTTAATTCAAATCAATAAAATGAGAGAAAAGATTTTATTCCTGTTTTTTTTCTTAAGCTTAATATCTTGTAATAGTTATTCTGAATATGTTCTTAAGGATAACTTTGAAAATAATTATCAAATTAAATTATTGAGCAACAATCAAAGTATAATTTATTTAATTGAAAATGAGAAGAAAACGGACTCTACTGAATTTACTTACAAAAAAAGTTTATTGAAACTGAATTTATCAAAAATTAAATTTAATTCCTATACGCAAAATAACAAGTATATCAAAGTTGAAAAAAAACTTAAAACAATTTCTTTTGGTAAAAATTTATCAAATAACTTGCACTTTAAATTTTTCGAAAATACTCGTTTTGCTATTGTAAATAATAAACTTTCGACAATTGATAGTTTATGGCTTAAAAATTCCTATTAAAACAAAAATGAAATGAAATAATCAATCCCGCTATTATCGGCGGGATTTTTAGTTTATAGAATAGTTCCATTTTTCAGGAAGAAGTCTTTAAATACTTTTTTTGTGGGCACTCATCACATACCGTTTAAATTGATCATATATGATGTTTTTCATCACGCCCAATCCCCAAACACCCTTTCAACATCAGGATACAAAAATTTAAAACCACTGTCAATCAACTTCTGGGGATAAACGTTCCTGCTTTTTAACAGTAATTCTGTTTCGGTTCCCAGGAATAGAGAAGAGAATTCCAGCTGCCAGACCGAAGCATTCAATCCAAATGGGATTTTCATCGCCTTCCGTAATTTTTTCATAAAAGATTCATTGGACAAAGGATGAGGGGCCGTGATATTTACCGGGCCTGAAATACTTTCGTGGTCAATAATATACTCAACAGCCCTGCAGAAATCTTCTACGTGGATCCAGCTGATATTTTGGTTGCCCCTCCCCTGCTTTCCGCCAAGACCTAATCTCGTAATCATTTTCAGTTTTGGAAAAGCGCCGCCGTTATTTCCTAATACGATAGAAGTCCGTAAGGCTACTTTTCTCACATTTTCTGTTTCCTGTTTGAAAAACTCCTTTTCCCAGCTCTTACAGATATTCATCGAAAAATCATCGCCGACGATGCCATTTTCTTCAGTATTTAAATGGTTTTCCGAATGGATATAGATCGTTGCCGAACTGGCATTCAGCCAGATTTTCGGTTTCTGGGTACAGCGATCAAACGCCTGTTGCAGGACTTTCGTACTCTCAATTCTGGATGAATAAATTTCCTGCTTGTTTTTATCAGTATACCGGCAGTCGACTGATTTTCCGGCCAGGTTGATTACAACATCTGCGCTTTCCAGAAGATCTTTCCATGCACCAAGGGTTTTTCCATCCCAATGATATTCATTTGAACGTATCGGGGTTCGGGTAAGGATCATAACTTCATAACCTTTTTCCGTAAAATACACTTCGAGACTTTTCCCGAGAAAGCCTGTGCCGGCAGCAATCAGTATTTTCATTCTAGTATTTTTAATGGTTAATGAATTGATGGTTGATGGCTATTCATATGTGGAGTACTTAATTAGATGGAAACTTTACAGTTCGGACGATCCTATGCTCGCCATATCAGTTCTCTTTTCGTTCTTGCTTATCCCGGTCATAAAAGCTTATGATCAACGATTGTACGATCAGAACCGGTGTGGCAGCGAGCCACGAAACGGGCATCCATTCAAAAAAGTCGTTGACCATCCTGTAATTTAGTTTAATCCCCAGAATAAACAGTAAAAAGGACACAACAACATAGCTGGAAACAGAAATATAGATGATTATGGAAAGCTTTCTCACGTAACTTTTACTGTAAAATTTTGCGATATTCACTGTATACTGAACAATCGCCAAAATAAAAAATTCAACTTTAATCAACGTCATCAGAACTTCATTTTTCGTGAGTGCGATCATGATCAAAGTTGCGGTAAAAATAAGGATGGCAACCAGTTGAATCCGGAAATCATATTTGAATAAAGTTTTCATAGCTATTGATTTTAAAGGTTTAAAAAATCTCCTCTGGTCCTTTTATTTTGTAGTTTGAATGTAAAATACATCCATATTTTAAATACGAGTGTTTTCATTTTTATAAGATTTTTCTTTATTCATGGCGTGTTTGCGGCCTTTCAGGAAAAACAGCAGATTGAAGAGCATCATGATGCCAAGATAAATGGAGAATTTCCCGATCTTCTCGCTCATGTTTACCACAAGTTCTTCCGCCGTTTCAATTTTGTAAAACTCAATAATGCACAGGGCAAAACCGATGTTCAGCAGGTAAAATCCTATCTTGAACAGTGAATTGGTCGCCATCGCAATATCTTCCTTCTGATGAAAAATATCAATCATAAAAGTTTTTGAATTCTTAAAGAGAAACTGCGTCACCAAAATGGTAAGTGCAGTAACGATAGGTAAATAAATCATGTACGCTGAAAAATTGTACGTTGCAGTGGTTAAGATAGTTGCTGTCATAATCGTTTATTTTAGAGTTAAGTTTTTTCTTAAAAGATAAAGGGTAAAAATGTTCATGTAATGTAATACACAAAGGATCAGCATGATGTTTCCGATACGGATTGCCGTTACCGCCAGAAGCTGTTCAAAAGACAGTATTCTCTCCCAGCTGGTCAGGCTGATGGCAAGATATCCCAGGTTGATCAGATAATAACAGCCTAAAAGGATCCTGTTGATCGTAAGACAGAGATTCTGATCATAGATGAGATACTCCAGGTAAGATTTCCCCGCATGGTAACATCTTCTCCCGACATCTACCGTGATATAAGAGCTGGCCGTCAGGAAAATAATATAGGATAGAATACTAAACATCTTTTAGTTTTTATATTTTCAATAATTTTTGAAAACAACAGAGAAATAAAAAAGGGATGTACACCCTTTCTATTTCAATAAGCTGGTAATTTTACCGACCAGCCAGTGATCGTCACTTTTTATGGCGAGATCCATTATATTGTTTATTTTCCCCGTTACAGAACTGAAATCCTCCATCAGCTTAATGAACTCTTTTGCTCCTTCCGAGTCTTTATCTTCAATATTTTTCAGTTCCTCAAGAAAAGAAATCACCGGTTCGATCTCTCTTTTCCTGCGCTCTTTCGTAATCTGCTTGAACAGATACCATACATCTTTTTCAGCGGTGAAATACTCCTTCCTGTCCCCTTTTATATGTGCTTTTTTTACAATTCCCCAGTCTATCAGCCCCCTCAGGTTCGTGTTGGCATTTCCTCTCGAAATTTCAAGCTCTTCCATCACTTCATCCGTCGAAAGTGGTTTGTCACTGGCCAGCAATAACGCGTGAACCTGCGCCATGGTACGATTGATTCCCCAATTGGTCGCAAATGTACCCCACGTCTGAATATATTTTTCTTTGGCTTCTGAAAGTTTCATAACATCATTAATTCTGATACAAATATAATCAAATATTTTAAACTTTCAATAATTACTGAAAATATATTATATAAAAAAACAGGCACCCGTTTCCGAATGCCTGTTAACCTAATTTTAATTACTCATCTTACTGTATTTCTGAACCATTTTTACAAATTCCGTTCTATATCCTTCCGTATCTTTTCCTTTATTCTGTTTTGCAAGATTTTCGATATCCTTTAAACTTTTTTTCTTAATAAACTCCGAATCCCTTAACACGAGCCCAAACCAGGCAACGGCTGATGCAAAATGAAAATCTTCACTCACCTTTTTCGGAGTTGAATTTTCCACAATCTTTATAATTTCCGAACTCTTAGATCCCTGTGGCTTTTTGTATCTGAACTTTATCGTCGCCATCTCCTGACCATAAGTATGGGTCGCCGAAGCCGAAGAATATTTAAGTTTATTGGGTTTGAGCAAAAACTCAGAACGGCTGTTCGTCGGAATAATCTCATAAAAAGCCGTTACGGTATGCCCGCTTCCCAGTTCCCCCGCATCAATTTTGTCATTTTCAAAATCCTGGTTTCTTAATTTTCTGTTCTCATACCCTATCAAACGGTACGACTGAACATATTTAGGATTAAACTCAATCTGGATCTTTACGTCCTTGGCAATCGTGTAAATATTTCCCGCAAATTCTCTTCCCAGAAACTTATTAGCTTCCTGAAGATTATCGATATACGCATAATTCCCGTTTCCTTTATCGGCAAGAGTTTCCATCCTGTTGTCCTTATAATTTCCCATTCCGTAGCCAAGACAGGTAAGAAAGATCCCCGATTTTCTTTTTTCTTCAATTAAACTTTCAAGATCTCCCTTGGAAGATACCCCAACATTGAAATCACCATCCGTAGCCAGAACAACACGGTTGTTTCCTGATTTTATAAAATTTTCCCGGGCCAGTCGGTAGGCCAGCTCAATTCCCGCTCCTCCGGCAGTGCTTCCTCCTGCCTGCAATTGATCGAGCGCTTTTATAATTTTTGCTTTTTCAGCAGCCGAAGTCGGAGGTAAAACTACGCCCGCACTCCCCGCATACACCACAATCGATACTTTATCTACCGGTCTCAGCTGATCCAGTAATATTTTTAACGAAGACCTCAGCAGCGGCAATTTATTTTCATCTTCCATAGAACCCGAGGTATCGATCAGAAATACAATATTGGAAGGAGGAAGATTATTCATCGGAATATTTTTTCCTTTTAATCCTATTTTAAGCAGTTTATGCTTCGGGTTCCAGGGTGCCAGATCCACCTCGGTACTGATGGAAAAAGGCTGGTTAAGTTTAGGCTGGGGATAATTGTATTTAAAATAATTCACCATTTCCTCCACCCTCACAGCATTTTTATCCACCTCTCTGTATTCGATCATTCTTCTGACATTGGAATAAGAAGCATTATCCACATCAATAGAAAATGTCGACAATGGCTGATTCTTCGTCAGCTCAAAAGGATTTTCCACCAATGCATCATACTCTTCGTTATCATAATCAACAACTTTCTTTGCAGATTTTTTCACTGTTTTCTTCGCAAAGCGGTTATGGTTATACGATTTTCCGACATACGGACTTAATGAAGATTCAATCTCCATGGCCGTCACCGTTTTCGGTTTCGGGCAGCCATTATATTCCGGAAGTCCGGGAACGGTGGGGCACGCATCATCTTTATCCAGAATTCCGTCGCCATCTGTATCCGGCCACGGACAGCCGTTGTTTTCCGCAGGCCCTGCAACAGTTGGGCAGGCATCGTCCTTATCCGTCACCCCGTCACCGTCTGCATCAGGCCATGGACAACCGTTATTTTCAACAGGTCCCGGAACATCCTTACACGGGTCATCCTTATCCGCAATACCATCACCATCCACATCCGGCCACGGACAGCCTTTATTTTCAGAGGGACCCGCAACTTCCGGGCATTTGTCTCGGCTGTTCTTTATCCCATCCTGGTCCTTATCCTTTTCAATGCTGATTTTTTTTACCCCGTCTGATCCTGAAACCGTTTTCGTCTTACATCCTGCCAGTACGGCTAATACCAATATTGCTGTTCCTGTTTTTCTCATATGCTGTTTAAATTTAATCTTCTTATATTAAAGATTCATTTTGTTGAAAAAGTTGCACCTTACCGGAAAAAAAAAGAAACCTCCGGAGAAGCTTCTTATAAGATTTATATTGAATGACTATGAGTTATAAAGATTTTAAGGGCTATTCCTTAAGAAGTTTTTCATTAAAAAACTTTTTCAGCTTCTGCTTTTCCTTCCTGGAAATAGACTTGGTAATAACGACAATAACCCCATTGCGCGCTTTTTCTCCCGAAAACAACGGCGCTGCCTGATTCGCCTTCAGAACCGTTACCGATTCGATCTTTTGAGGATCTAAATTGCTGAACGTTTTCATATCAGACACCTTACCGTCGATCACCAGCATCGGGTCCTGAGCTGCATTTCCCGTTCCCTGTATCTTGATCGTGACATCAGGCTTCACTGGATTTACCGACGCCGGAACAGAATTCACACGCGCTCCCTGACTCATGTCTTTAAAAACATTCGGATCCGCTTTTTCGCCCACAAGACCGCTGCTGAGATTCTGAAACGAAAAAGGCTTCTCTGTTTTAACATACCTTTTATTATTAATATTGAATTCTTTTTCCTTCAGGTTGAGGGCAAGATCAGGATAAAAAGATTCCGCAGTATCTCCCACCGCATTGAGGCCTGAAACCTTCTGGCTCGATGCAAGAGCACCCATTGAAGCTTTTTCCTTTTTTATTCCCATGGAGATCACTTCCTCTATATTCTGACGCCTTACACTATCCATCGCCATCTTCTGCTGTTCGGCGGCCTGGGCTGATTCTAAACGGGATGCTGCCACAACGCTCATTTCAGCAATAGGAGAAGCCGGAAGCGGTGCATTCAGTTTTGGAGCTGCCTGGTAGGCTATTGCTCTTTCCGAAGGAACAGGCATTGTTTCACTTTGGATATTCATCTTTACCAGACTGTCAATCCTCTGCACCGGCGATGAAGTGGCGGCAGGACTCTCCTTCTGAAAGTCAGTATGAGTAGTGATCACCTCCTGCTGAATCTCCTTATTTTGTTTTTCATGGGTAAAGTAGAAAATTCCGGATACCACCAATAAACTGGCCGCAACGCCATAGGGAATCCAAAGCGGAATGTTCTTTCTTTTCTTCACTTCTTTCTGGTCCAGCCGCTCCTCCACTTTAGCCCAGACTTTATCAAAACCAGGAAAAGTCGCAGATTCTTCCGAATTTTTAGACGCCTCATTAAAAGCTTTATCGATATCGTGATTATTTTCCATTGCTTAACGTTTAAATATTTTGGTTGACTAGAAGTTCCTGAAGCTTTTTCCTCGCGAAATTAAGCTGGGATTTTGAAGTTCCCTCACTAATGGAAAGCATCGATGCGATTTCCTTATGAGGATAGCCTTCAATGGCAAAAAGATTGAAAATCGCCCGGCAACCCTCCGGCAGAAAATTCAGGAGACTAAGGATATCTTTCTCTAATGACAGACTTTCAGGCGCATGGTCCGAACTGCCTATATGGCTTTCCTCCAGTGAAATATGCAGATGCTTTGCCGCCCTCAGCTTCTGCAGGCACTCATTTACTGCAATCTTTCTTGCCCAGGCCTCAAAAATTTCAGGCTGATGAAGCTGGTCGATCTTCGTAAAAATCTTATAAAAGGTGTCTGCCAAAGCTTCTTCAATATCTTCCTCACTTTTCAGGTAGCGTCTGCAGACCGCATACAGTTTTCCCGCCATCCGTTCGTAGACTTTCCGCTGCGCATTGCGGTCGTTCCGCTGACATTCCAATAGTAACTCTCGTTCCATAATCAGGCATTATATCTACATAGATGCAGAAAATTTAAAAAAGGTTGGAAACCTACCAAACTTTTTTTAAAAATAAAGGTTTAAACTCAAATTTGAGCCATCACTCACCTTTTTTTCCCCTTTTTATAATCAAAGTTCCCTATCTTCTAATGATCATGACAGGAAGCAAAGCAAGAAGTCATTTCAGGCTGGTTTCTTTTTTTTAACGCAAAGTTTTATGCTTCTCTGTATACAATTAAGAAGGCAAAGAAGGATCACCAAGCTGATCTGATTAAGCTTACACATCATACGCAAGCTTAATCAGCGGCTTTGCCGCCTTCTTCAACACCTTAAAATAAAACGGAATGATAAGCAAACTTTGCGTTAATACTATGAATTTCCAAAATATAGCCTTTGGTTGAAGATAACAGATATATTGACGAAGCCTCTAAAATATCAAATC
Organism: Chryseobacterium endophyticum; assembly: GCF_056333165.1. Lineage (NCBI taxonomy): Bacteria > Pseudomonadati > Bacteroidota > Flavobacteriia > Flavobacteriales > Weeksellaceae > Chryseobacterium > Chryseobacterium endophyticum. The sequence continues at coordinate 475,673 of NZ_JBWGXE010000003.1, read as the reverse complement.
CAGGCATCACGCAACTTTATTTCTCTGTTTTTTTTAACGCAAAGTTTTATGCTTCTCTGTATACAATAAGAAGGCAAAGAAGGATCAGCAAGCTGATCTGATTAAGTTTACACACATCATACCCACGCTTAATCAGCGGCTTTGCCGCCTTCTTCAACACCTTAAAATAAAACGGAATGATCATCAAACTTTGCGTTAATACTATGAATTTCCCAAATATAGCCTTTGGTTGAAGATAACAGATATATTGACGAAGCCTCTAAAATATCAAATCCAGGCATCACGCAACTTTATTCTCTGTTTTTTTTAACGCAAAGTTTTATGCTTCTCTGTATACAATTAAGAAGGCAAAGAAGGATCAGCAAGCTGATCTGATTAAGCTTACACACATCATACCCACGCTTAATCAGCGGCTTTGCCGCCTTCTTCAACACCTTAAAAATAAACGGAATGATAAGCAAAACTTTGCGTTAATACTATAAATTTCCCAAATATTGATTCAAAAAGATGTATTGATGAACAACAATGCTTTGTCCAAACTGTATGAACCACCGTCCAAAATAGATAAGCCTTTGTCCAAACTAGATATGACACCGGCCAAACTATATATGACACCGGCCAAAGTATATAAGCCTTCCGCCAAAACAGATAAGACATCCGCCAAAGTAGATAAGCCTTCCGCCAGACTATATGAAGCACCGGACAAAATATATCCGACATCACCCCTGAAAATTTCGCCAATCCATTTAACTTTTCATAAAAATTCTTAAACAGATTTAACCTTTACCCCTGTAACGAATCTGTATTACGAACGACTATTCGTATAAATAATCTATTTATAGTAATGAAAAATACCAGATTTGTATCATTACTTTTTGTTTTGTCTGCAGGAAGTATGATGTTTGCACAGGATGACTTAATCAACAAGTTAAAAAACAATCAGTCCCAAAATGCCAATTTCCAGTTTACCACGCTGAAAGACGTAGGGGCAACGTCGGTAAAGAACCAGGGTTCTTCGGGAACATGCTGGAGCTATTCCGGGAACTCTTTCCTGGAGTCTGAAATGCAGAGAATGGGCAAAAAACCTGTAGACCTTGCAGAAATCTTCACCGCAAGAAACTCTTACCACGATAAAGCAAAATTATATGTTTTAAACAACGGAGCCATCAGCTGGGGTGATGGAGGTGAGCTTCATGACGTGATCAATATGTATAAAAAATACGGAGCCGTTCCTCAGGATGCCTATACCGGATTAAAACAAGGACAGACCCTGAATAATTTCACTGAAATGCAGGGTAAATTAAAACCTGTTTTAGACAGTCTTGTTCAGGCCGGAGCTAAAGGAAAGCTTACCGACAACTGGATGTCTTCGGTAGATGCGATTTTAGATCAGTACTTGGGAAAAGTTCCTGCCAACTTTACCTATGAAGGAAAATCTTACACGCCCAAAACATTCGCCAAAGAAGTCGTAGGCATTAATCCTGAAGATTATGTAGAGATCTCTTCCTATAAAGACTATCCGTATTACCAGAAATTCGTAGTGCCGATTCCCGACAACTGGAGCCATGATTCCGACTGGAACGTTCCGATGAAAGACCTGACAGCCATCATTGATAACGCCGTTAATAAAGGATATTCCGTGGGTTGGGCTACCGATGTTTCCGAACCGTATTTCTCTTACAAGAACGGGGTGGCCTATGTTCCGGATATGGATCTTGATCAGATTACCAAAGACAACAAAGGAACCTTATTCACAGAACCTAAAAAAGATAAAACCATCACCGAAGATATGCGCCAGCAGGCTTTGAACAATCTTTCTACTACTGACGATCACGGTATGCATATCGTAGGACTCGCAAAAGATCAGAGCGGAAAAGAATATTATATGGTAAAAAATTCATGGGGCGTTACCAATGATTTCGAAGGATACCTGTACGTCACAAGACCTTACGTCGAATATAAATCGACCGCCATTCTTGTTCACAAAGATGCCCTTCCGAAAAGCATTAAAAAACAACTAAAGCCTACGAAAAACATTGGCCTTTAAAATGAATCACTATTGCCATCTGGCAATTTTAGATATTTAATCTGTTAAAAACCGTTTTCAATTTTTTGAAGACGGTTTTATTTTAGGTTAAATCATTTAACTATTAATTTATTTCTAAACTTCCGATAAAAGGTTTATCGACAAGTATGTTTAAAGCTCATTTTGATGATCCTATCTGAATAAAAATTTACCTTAAAAATAACGAAGCTACCCTAAACCTTTTTGCAATTGCCAGCGCTCTATCTGATGTAAATAATGATTTTACAGCACAGCTTAGGATTTGCTCCAGAGGAGCAATATGTGTGTAGATGAATATCTGCATCCTGTACCGGAACTCCCTGGGAGTTCTATCTTATCATAGCACAGCTACGGCGTTCTTTCGATATCCTACCGTTATTTTCTACTACAAAGATATTGCTACTCTTGAAGATAAAAATTACTTATCAAATTTTCAGGCATAAAAAAAGAGACTGCCCGACATTTTGGACAGCCTCTTTGTTAAAAAATTTAAATAGGTAATCAAGATATGGTAAAATAATCAATAGCAACATTCTCTCCGCAGTGAATAGTTGATTGTTAATTCCAAAAGGAATAACCGCGAAAACAATTCACCATTGACCATTAACTCTTAGTATAATACGCCGAGGCTCTCTGCTGAAAAATCAAGCAAGGCTTCGGTATTGTTTTCTTTAATTTTTCTGGCCCATTCCGGATCCTGAAGAATAGCACGGCCTACGGCAACAAGATCGAAATCCCCTCTTTCCAGTCTTCTGGTAAGCTCCGTCAGGTCTGCTTTTTCAGTTCCTTTTCCGCCGAAAGCTGCCATAAAATCACCTTCAAGCCCTACGGAACCAACAGTAATTGTTGGCTGACCGGTAATTTTCTTAGCCCAACCCGCAAAATTCAGATCAGAACCTTCAAACTCCGCTTCCCAGAATCTTCGCTGTGAACAGTGGAAAATGTCTACACCCGCTTCTTTCAGCGGCAACAGCCATTCTTCCATTTCTTCCGGAGTATTCGCCAATTTGGTTGAATAATCCTGCTGCTTCCATTGAGAAAGACGGATAATAATCGTAAAATCTTCGCCCACTGCAGCTCTGATGGCTTTTACGACATCCACTGCAAAACGGTTTCTTTCTTTAATGGTCTTTCCGCCATATTCATCTGTTCTGGTATTCGTCACTTCCCAGAAAAACTGGTCGATCAGGTAACCGTGTGCCCCATGAATTTCCAGCACATCGAATCCAAGATCTTTAGCCGATTTGGCAGAAGCCGCAAACTGGGCAATCGTATCCTGAATATCTTCTAAGGTCATCGTTGAAGCTTTTTCCATATCCTCCAAAGGATAATCCGACGTACTTCTCGTATCACCGACATGCCAGATCTGAGGCCCCATTTTACCTCCGTTTTCGTGAACGGCATCAATGACGTTTTTCCATCCGTTCAATGCTTCAGTACCGTAAAAATCAGGGATATTTTGCATATTTTTTGAAGCCGGCCTGTTGATGACGGTACCTTCAGAAATAATTAATCCCACTTCAGCTGCTGCTCTTCTGGCATAATAGTCGGCAATTTGCTGTGTAGGAACCCCGTTATCTGATTGCGCCCGTGTCATCGGGGCCATTACGATTCTATTTTTTAGTTCTAAATTCTTGTAATGAAAAGGCTTAAATAATGATTCTGTGCTCATTCTTTTAATTGCATTTTATAATTGTTACACAAAGTAACTAATAATAGTTCGCATTTGTATCCCCGAATAAAAAAAAGTGGTAACTTTGCGGTAACTGATGATGGTAACGTGGAAGTAACTCGGGAGTAAGATTGAGGTTAAGCTTAACATTGAAACCTTTGTTAGACTTTTATAAGCAGAGCGGCTTTGTGAAACTTAAAAACAGTTAGCAGTTAAAAAAATCTTCATGAACTTCGTGTTCAATAAGGTAAAAGCTAAGATTGAGATTAAAACCTTTGCTATACTTTTATAAGCACAGCGGCTTTGTGAAACTTAAAAACAGTTAGCAGTTAAAAAAATCTTGGTGGACTTCGCGTTCATCAACAGCAAAATTAAAATAAGCCCTTATGAAAAAGAATGAATTAATGCAATACAGCTGTCCGTTGGGTAAAGCCATGTCGGCCTTGGGAAGCAAGTGGAAACCGATTATTGTTTTGGTCATTAAAGACCGTAAATTACGTTTTGGGGAGCTCGCCGTGCGCATTAACGTTATTTCCAGAAAAGTCCTTACCGATCAGCTCCGTGAAATGGAAGCCGACGGGTTGGTCATTCGGGAAGAGTTTAAAGAAATCCCTCCCAGAGTTGAATATTCACTTACGGAGAAAGGATTGGCATTGTTACCCATTTTGTATCAATTGGAAGAATGGGAAATGAAATACCATGTGTATGATCCTGAGAAGGAAAAGGCTTGTAAAATGATTATGGAGGGCAAGAAATTACAGAAGACTGTTGTTTGATGAACAAAAACCGCTCTCCAAAGAAAGCGGTTTCAAAATTTATCTAAAAGTTTCCAGTTAAAATATCGCAGGATATTTCTGAGGATTGGTTTCGTTAAACATCGCGTAAATTTTCTCTACCATATCGTCTGCAGACGGCTTGCTGAAATAATCTCCATCGCTGGCGTAGGCCGGTCTGTGATCGTTTGCTGCAATCGTCAACGGATCAGAATCCAGGAACCTGAAAGCTTTCTGTTTTTCTAAAATCTGCTGTAAAATAAAAGCTGAAGTTCCACCTTCCACGTCTTCGTCTATTACGACCAATCGGTTTGTTTTCTTGACAGACTCCGCAATTTCATGAGTCAGATCAAAAGGAATTAATGACTGAACATCGATAACTTCTGCCGAAATACCCAGTTTTCCTAGTTCTTCTGCGGCTTCCATAACAATTCTCCAGGTCGATCCGTAGGTTACCAGCGTCACATCACTTCCCTCTTTTGTCACTTCTATTTTTCCTACAGGAACCGTGAATTCACCTAAATTATCAGGCTGCTTTTCTTTTAACCTGTATCCGTTTAAACATTCCACAATTACCGCAGGATCGTCGCTCTGAAGCATGGTATTGTAAAATCCGGCCGCTTTGGTAAGGTTTCTCGGAACCAATACTAAAATTCCTTTTGAAAGGTTAAGAATTCCCGCCATCGGAGAACCCGAATGCCATACGCCTTCCAGTCGGTGTCCTCTGGTACGGATGATTACCGGTGCTTTCTGTCCGCCTTTTGTTCTGTACTGAACGGTCGCCAGATCATCACTCATGCCCTGTAAGCAGTATAAAATATAATCGAGATACTGGATTTCAGCGATGGGTCTTAAACCTCTCATCGCCATACCGATTCCCTGTCCAAGGATCGTCGCTTCACGGATTCCCGTATCGGCAACGCGAACGTCACCATATTTTTCCTGCATCCCCTCTAATCCCTGGTTTACGTCGCCTATATTTCCGGCATCTTCACCAAAAACCAGTGTTTCAGGATATTTTTCGAATATTTTATCGAAATTATTTCGCACCACTACTCTTCCGTCAACATCTTCAGAGTTTTCAGAATAGATGGGTTTTACTTCTTTTACGTTTTCGGCTTTCCATTGAGACTGTGAATACAAATGAGAAGAATAATTATCCTTTTCAACCTCAAAAATCTCGCTGTATTTCTGCATCAGCTGATTTCTCTCCGCCGAATTTGTCCCTCTTGTGGCCAGTAAAGACTTTCTCACCAGGTGAAAAGCATCTTTCTTCGCCTTGGAAACCAGTTTATTGAACTGATTGATATAGTTTTCAATTTCAGTATTCTGACTTTTCAGATTCTCAACCAAAGGTAAAACCGTGTGAATTAAATCAGTGATGGTTTTCTGATAGTTTTCCCAGGCAGCCTTCTGTCCGGCCTTCACCGTTCTTTTCGCTTCTTCATCGATAGCCTCAAGCTGTTCAGCTGTTGCCAGAACTTCTTCATGACCATCGATTTCAATAGAATAATCCAGGATCCATTCTTTGAATTTTACCAAACCGTCGAACTGAGATTCCCATGCCAGGCGCTCTTCATTCTTATATCTTTCGTGAGATCCTGAAGTCGAGTGTCCCTGAGGCTGGGTAACTTCCACGACATGTACTACTACCGGAACACTTTCCACTCTGGCAAACTGCTCTGCCCTGGCGTAAGCATCCAATAGTGAAGGATAATCCCAGGCTTTTACCTGAATAATCTCACATCCCTGGAATTCACCCTCTTTTCTCTGGAAACCGCTCAGCATTTCAGCAATATCTGCTTTAGCCCGCTGCTTCATCGTAGGTACGGAAATTCCATATCCGTCGTCCCAAATTGAAACGATCATCGGAACCTGCAATGCACAGGCAGCATTCAGGGTTTCCCAAAAGTGACCTTCAGCAGTAGAAGCATCACCAATCGTTCCGAAAGCAATTTCGTTACCATCTTTTGAGAATTTCTCTGAGCCATCAAATTTTACGGTTTTATATATTTTGGAGGCTTGCGCCAAGCCTAATAACCTAGGCATCTGTCCGGCTGTCGGAGAAATATCCGAAGAGATATTTTTCTGGGCAGTCAGGTCTTTCCAGCTTCCGTCTTCATTTAAACTTCTTGTTGCAAAGTGGCCGTTCATCTGTCTTCCTGCGGATGCCGGTTCTCTTTCAACGCTTGTATCGGCGTAGAGCTGAGCAAAAAAACTCTCAACTGTCAGTGCATCTACAGCCAATGCGAAGGTCTGATCCCTGTAATATCCCGAACGGAAGTCTCCATTTCTGAAAACTTTCGCCATTGCAAGCTGAGGAAGTTCCTTACCATCCCCAAAAATACCAAATTTAGCTTTTCCCGTAAGAACTTCTCTTCTGCCTAAGTATGACATTTCGCGAGAAACCCTTCCCAACTTATAATCTTCAAGGATCTGATTTTTAAAGTCTTGAAAGGAAATTTGCTGTGTTTCAATATAGGTTGTCTGCATAGCCCGATAAAAAATTTTATAATTCTTGAAGTATTTTGCTAATATACACTTTTTAAATTAATTTTAATTTTTAATAATCTTTTTTAAAAATTTGATAATAAAAAAAATTGTATTTATATTGAGAAAAAATTGTACAGATGGAAAAGAAATCCTCTCATATTCTGAATGCTTCAAGCAATCTTTTAGGATTTTCGCTGGTGATCATTACCTCTCTGAAGATCTCAAAGATCAGTCACAGCACGCATTTGGACGAATTTGCAGGTATCGCCTGCCTGTTCTTTGCCTTCAGCTGTTTTTTCTCTTTCCTGGCGATAAGATCCCAGCGGGAAAAGCAGGGGTTCAGATTTGAAACTATTGCGGATTATTTATTTTTAATCGCTTTATTTTGTATTGTTCTAGCTGTAATTATTGTGACGATGGAAATCATTTAATTTAAAATTTTCGCTCAATCACGTAATCCAGCATAATATGTAAAGATCTCTTAGCTTCGGAATCGGGAAATTCATTGAGAATATCTTTGGCTTTCTGCTGAAAATCTTTCATGACGGAAATTGCGTAATCCAGGCCACCCGAATTCTTCACAAAACTGATCAATTCCTTTACCCGTTTCTGATCGTTGTTGTAACGCTTGATGGTGTTGAAGTAATATTTTTTATTTTTTTCGTCAGCATTTCTCAGCGTAAAGATCAGCGGCAGTGTCATTTTTTGTTCTTTGATATCGATTCCTACCGGCTTTCCGATCACATTTGAGCTCAGGTAATCGAAAAGATCATCCTTAATCTGAAACGCCATCCCGGTGTAGGTTCCGAAATCCATCATTTTTTTAGCTAAATCTGCATCAGCATTATTGGACAAAACACCGATCTCGCAGCAGGCAGCGATTAATGTTGCGGTTTTCTGACGGATAATTTCGTAGTAGACTTCTTCGGTAATATCCAGTTTTCTGGCTTTTTCAAGCTGTAAGAGCTCGCCTTCGGACATTTCGCGGATCGTTCTGGAAATAACGCCCAATAAATCATAATCCTTATGATCCGTTGAAAGTAAAACAGATTTGGACAAAAGGTAATCCCCAACTAAAACCGCAATTTTATTTTTCCAAAGAGCATTGATTGAAAAGAAGTTACGTCGTTTAAAACTTTCATCCACCACATCGTCATGAACAAGTGTCGCCGTATGGATCAGCTCAATCATGGAAGCACCACGGTAGGTTTTTTCATTGACATTCCCGACCAGTTTGGCGCATAGAAAAACGAACATAGGGCGCATCTGTTTCCCTTTTGTAGTAACGATAAAGCGCGTGACTTTATCTAATAAAGGTACTTTACTCTGCATGGATTCATAAAACTTCTGCTCAAAAAGTTTCATTTCCTCATTGATCGGTCGCTTGATTTCTTCTACAGTATTCGCCACAATCTTTGGATGATGGATAAATTATTAATTCCCACAAAGATAATTTTTTTCAGTCAAATTAAGAGAAATTAATACGAATATGATTCGTCAATCATCTCAATTTTAGATAAAAAAATGAAAAAAATTAAATTATTATTTAAGTTTATCTTTTGGAATAAAATAAAGACTCTGCTTTGATCCGCCTAATGGGGAATGAAATTTTTCGCCTGAAATATAAATGCCCGTCTCATCTACGGCAATTCCTTCGATCTGGCCGATGGATAAAGCGCTGCCTAAATAGTACCGAACAGGTTTTTCTTTGAAAAATTGGCCAGGATCAGTTTCTGTAAAAATATTTAAAAAGACTTCAGTTTTTTTTGTGTAACCGACCAGATAAAGCTTTTTATCAAAATAAGAAGCATCGGTAACCACGAAATTCGTTTTGAAAGATTCTGTTTTCCGGGCTTGCTGCTTAGCCGGATCATTAGGATCAATGACATAATGCGTGGTAGATTTTGAGTTCCATTCTTTCGTAAAAAGATGGATTTTTCCATTCAGGTAGATCATCGCTTCGGCATCAAAATCAGTAAAAGTATTCTTAGGAACAAACTCTTTTTGCTCGGGATATTCAAAAGAAATCACACTCATTGAGACATGTTCACATAAACCATTAAAAGGTATCTTATAGATTTCCAGATCTTTTCTTGTTCCGCTGTTATTTCCGAAGTCACCGATGTAAAAGTACTGTCCGTCATTGGTTAAAGCTTCCCAGTCTTTATTTTTACCGTTGATTTTTAATGTACTTACAATGGCCCCTGTTGTTTTATCCAGTTCAAAAAGTTCGGGAGAATTGCCGCTGTCATTGAATGTGTAAAGTTTTCCGTTCATAAGACTCAAACCCGATGTTTCTTTGATGCTTTCATCCAGATAGCTTATTCTGTATTTTCTGATTTTAAAAATAGCGGACTGCTGAGCAGGCGAAGGAGTGGAGATTGTAATAATAAAAGCCAGAAATATTTTTTTCATTTTGTAAAAATATTATAAATGACCTTAATTTTTGTGTTAATTCAAGTTTATATAACAAAGAATCTTTTTTTAACGCAGCGGGCGCAAAGCTTTATTGTAAATGATTGCGTTTATTTTTTGTTCGCAAAGGCGTTAACACTCAGCAAATGATAGCAAAATCTAATATTAGATTATAATTTGTCTTTTTAATAAGCGGTGTTTCATTCAATAAAGTTTTGAAAAATTGATATGCATAAGCCAATAAAAGTACTAACAAAATCCGCCTGAATTGATTATATAGATTCCATTGGAAATTAATTAATATTATAAAAAATCACGCTGTTTTTTTATGTGGCTTTGGACTTTTCTTATTCTTCTTCGCCCAATAATCCTTTTGATATTGCCTTACGGTTTTACCGGTGCCATCATGCCGCCATCCCGGAGAATTGAATATATAATTGATCCTGTCTGAAACTGATAAGCCAGGCTGTTTAATGTCTTTCCAGATTTTTCGCCACTCATAGAGAAGAACCGTATCAGGTTTATTATCAGGCATCTTCGGATAAATCCCGTATTTTACAGGTACAGTAGGATCTTCCTTTTCAAAGGTTCCGAATATTTTGTCCCATATAATGAGGCACATGCCCATATTCCGGTCCAGGTATTTGATATTGCACGCATGGTGAACACGGTGATGCGAAGGGGTAACGAGGATATATTCAAGAATTCCCATACTCTTTACCGTCTGCGTATGAACCCAGGTTCCATAGACCTGTCCGATTGCATAAACAACCATAATATGCCAGGGATTAAATCCTAAAAAAGCCAGTGGAGAAAAATATAAATATCTGTAAAGCGGCTGCAGAACAGGACTTCTGAAACCTGTCGTAAGATTGAAATATTCAGAATTGTGATGGGTAATATGAACCGCCCAGAATGCTCTTGAGTGATGATCGACATAATGAAGCACGTAATAAGCAAAATCCGTGACCACAAAACAGATCAGCCAGTACCAGACCGTATATTCCCATGAAAAAATCCTGTGGTTAAAAAAGAAAAACATGACCCCCATGGCAAAGGCCTTCATGACAAGATCCAGTCCAAAATTGAGCACAGCAAGGTAAATGCTGGTCGCAACATCTTTACCGTTGTACAGCTTGGCTTCCGCGACATGACTATAAATCATTTCTGCAAGAATAATTGTCGCGTGAACCGGAATTGACCAGGCATAAACGTTTTCAAGGCCGTCTTTACCTAAAAAATAATCCATCATTGTCACCTGATTTTGTGCAAAGTTAGGATTTTAAGAAAACGTTAAGGATTTTTTTTGATTTTTTTAATGAAATTTTAATCGGCTGTTTTATTAGCCAGCTGGCCACAGGCTGCATCAATATCTCCGCCGCGGCTTTTTCTGACCATACATACGATTCCCGCATTTTCGAGCTGACGGATATAGTTTTCCTCTGCCTGCTTGTTGCACTGGTCGTATTTTCCGTCACCAATCGGATTATATTGAATTAAATTAACTTTGGAAGGAACCTGTTTGCAGTATTTAATCAAAGCTTTAATATCTTCATCACCATCGTTAATGCCTTTCCAGACACAGTATTCAAAAGTAATGACAGATCCTGTCTTCTGATACCAGTATTGAAGGGCTTCCATAATGTCGGTTAATGGAAATTTATCAGAGAAAGGCATGATCTCATTCCGTTTGGATTCGATGGCCGAGTGAAGCGATAAGGCCAGTTTTACCCGCAGATCATCATCAGCAAGCATCTTGATCATTTTTGGAATTCCTGATGTCGAGACAGTAATTCTTCGGGGAGACATTCCTAAACCTTCCGGCTGGGTGATCTTACGGATGGCTTCCACCACATTTTTGTAGTTCATCATCGGCTCGCCCATCCCCATAAAGACAATATTGGAAAGCGGTCTGTTGAAGTACATTTTGCTCTGGCTGTCGATTAAAGCAACCTGATCCACGATCTCGGCAACCTCCAGGTTTCTCATTCTTTTGAGTCTCGCGGTGGCACAGAATTCACAGTTTAATGAACAGCCAACCTGTGAGGAAACACAAGCTGTCGTTCTGGTTTCTGTTGGAATTAAAACTGATTCTACAAGTAATCCGTCATGCAGTTTAACACCGTTTTTAATGGTTCCGTCTGAACTTTTCTGTAGCTGATCAACAGAAACCGGATTAATGGTATATTCCTCGGAAATTCTTTCACGAAGAGTTTTCGAAAGATTCGTCATCTCATCAATCGAATGGAGGTTTTTACTCCACAGCCAGTCGTACACCTGTTTCGCACGGAAAGGCTTTTCGCCCAAAGAAGCAAAGTATTCTTTAAGCTGGTCGAGTGATAAAGTTCTGATGTCTTTCATATAGGTAAGAGCCAAGTTAAAAGTAAAAATTCAAAAGTTTTACAACTTTGTGTTGTTAACTATTGCTGCTAAAATATTTTTTAATTCAGCACTTTCATTTAATAATAATTGAAATTCTTCTGAATTATAACCGTCTAAATTTTTTAAAATCCGAAGCCAGAAATTGCTTTCCCGAGCTTCTATTAAGGCAATTTTTACCTTATTTTTAAAATCAGCTTTCGAAGATCCTGCTTGTGATTCTTCATAATTTGCCCCTATAGAAGTGGCTGATTTTCCAAGTTGAAACCTAATTAATTTACTTTCAGGATCATTTGGCAGTGTTCTTAAAAACTTAAGACAATTCACTCCAAACAAAAAAGTTCTTGTAAGTAAATCATTTTGTTTCATATTGTGTTCTTTAACTTTTTACCTTTAACTTGGCTCTTTTTACTTATTATTATAAAATTAGCATGGCATCACCGTATGAGTAGAATTTATACTTCTCTTTTACGGCTTCTTCGTAAGCATGCATGATGAAATCTCTTCCTGCAAACGCGGCGATCATCATGATTAATGTTGATTTCGGAGTGTGGAAGTTGGTGATCATACAGTTGGCAACACCAAATTCGTGAGGAGGATAGATAAATTTATTCGTCCACCCGTGGAATGCAGAGATTTTCTTGTTTGAAGAGACTGAAGTTTCAAGCGTTCTCATCGTTGTTGTACCCACGGCACAGACTCTTTTATGAGCATCTACCGCATTATTGATGATCTGGGCATTTTTTTCATCGATGAAAATTTCCTCAGACTCCATTTTATGTTTAGAAAGATCTTCCACCTCAATCGGGTTGAATGTCCCTAAACCAACGTGCAGCGTCACTTCAGCAAAGTCGATCCCTTTGATTTCAAGTCTTTTCATCAGATGTCTTGAAAAGTGAAGACCGGCAGTAGGAGCTGCAACGGCACCTTCCACTTTTGCGTAGATGGTCTGGTATCTTTCGGCATCTTCCGGTTCAACGTCTCTTTTGATATATTTAGGAAGCGGAGTTTCTCCAAGCTCCTTCAGTTTTGCTCTGAATTCTTCATACGAACCATCGAATAAGAATCTTAACGTTCTTCCTCTTGAAGTGGTATTGTCGATGACCTCAGCCACGAGAGATTCATCCTCCGTGAAGAATAATTTATTTCCGATTCTGATTTTTCTTGCAGGATCTACCAAAACGTCCCAGACACGGGTTTCCTTGTCAAGCTCTCTCAACAGGAAAACTTCGATTTTAGCACCGGTTTTTTCTTTATTTCCGTAAAGACGGGCCGGGAATACTTTGGTATTGTTGAAGATAAAAAGATCTCCTTCGTCAAAATAATCCACAACATCCTTGAAAAGTTTGTGCTCGATGGTTTCGGTTTTTCTGTCCAAGACCATTAATCTTGCTTCGTCTCTGTGTTCGGATGGATGTTCTGCTAATAATTCTGCAGGTAGATCAAAATTAAAATCTGATGTTTTCATTTTTTAAATTACGGTTTAAAAATTATCAAATTACAAGGTGTAATTTTCGGACTGCAAATATACGACATTAGACACCCCTTTGTCAAGTATTATTTACAATCAGGCAAAAAACCGTGGTTTTACGGCGAATATTAAACACTAAAATTGTATTTTGCGTTTTAAATTTTACACCTATGAGCAAATATTCAATTGAATCTTTTGTCAACGAAACAAAAGAAAAACCGGAACAGAGGGATTATTTCGAACTGGAAAAACCTGCACTTCTGGAGATCAACCTGAACAACCAGTCGGTATGGACCAAAACCGGAAGCATGGTAGGTTATATCGGAAGCATCAATTTTGAGCGGCAGGGAATGCTTGCCGGCGGTTTGGGAAACCTTTTGAAAAAAGCAATCAGCGGAGAAGGAGCAAGACTCATGAAAGCCGAAGGAACCGGAAAACTTTACGTGGCAGACGAAGGAAAAAAAGTCCGTATTCTTTATCTGAACAATGAAGCAGTCTGTGTAAACGGTAATGATGTACTGGCGCATGAGCAAAGCATAAAAAGCGATATCACGATGCTGAAGAGCATTGCCGGCGTTATGTCGGGCGGACTTTTTCAGGTGCGATTGTCCGGGACAGGGCATATTGCCATCACCACTCATGGTGAACCGCTGACTTTAATGGTTACCCCTGATGCACCGGTCTTTACAGATCCGAACGCCACTGTGGCCTGGTCAGGAAATCTGACCCCGGATTTAAAAACAAACGTCTCATTTAAAAGCCTGATCGGAAGAGGAAGCGGTGAGGAATTCCAGATGAAATTTTCCGGAAGCGGATGGGTATTGATTCAGCCGTATGAGGAAGTTTATAGAATTGATAAATAATTAATCCAAGTATGTAAGTAATTCTGTAAATTTCACCTTAAAATATCAGCACATGAAATATATTCTTACCGGTGTATTGGTCTTAACTTTTACTTTTTGTCATTCTCAAATAAAAAAAGCGGAAGAAATGATTGATTCCTCTGTAAAGAAAGACAATTTCAACGGTGCTGTATTACTGGCTCAAAACGGAAGAACAGAATTACTTACTTATAAAGGACTTTCTGACAGGCATTATAATATTAGTTTTTCCGACAATACCAAATTCCATATTTTCTCCCTTACGAAAACCTTTACCGCCGTTCTTATCATGCAATTGTATGAAAGAGGGAAACTGGATTTAGACGCAACAATTTCCACTTATTATCCTGAATATAAAGGTGAGGCAGCACAAAAAGCTACGATCAGAAATCTATTGACTTACAGTAGCGGAAGGGAAAATAAAGACATCAGTACCCCGGAATTTATTCATCAGGCTTATGATAATACAATTTGGGATCTGGATGATTTCATCACGACTTATTTATCCGAAAAACTGGTTAATCAGCCGGGAAGAAAGTTTAGCTATAACAATGGGGACTACATTCTATTGGGGAAAATCATCGAAAAAATTTATAAAAAATCTTTTGAAGAAGTATTAAAGGAACAAATTTTAATTCCTCTTAAAATGCAAAATACAGGAATGCTTCATCACAATGATATAGTTAAAAATATTGATGACGGCTATACCGCGGACGAATCTGATGCTTTTGCGCTTCATACCCCTACCAATTCGTACATCGACAATTTTTATTCTGCGGGCGCCATGTATTCTACTCCCAAAGATCTACTGATTTTTGACCAGGCTATTTTTAAAAATATTTTGCTGAAAAAATCAACGTTAGACGTGATGCTTACTGCTGATAAAAAACTTGAAGACACCGCACTTGGATTCTGGGTTTATCCTAAAAGCTTTGGAAATGTAAACACTTTATTTGTAGAGCGTCAGGGTGAGGGATACGGACACAGCGCCAATTGGGTACATTTGCCTGAAAAAAATCTTACCTTAATTATTTTATCGAATACAAAAGATATCAAATATCTGAATAAAATGAGGGAAAGACTAATTTCTGCTTACTATGGGCAATAATTATCCTGTAAAGCTTAAGATTTCCTTCCACTCTTCCAGCTTTTTTTCAAAAGAAACGGTATGAAGAGGGCTTGTAGAAGGTAATAAGAAGATGGGAATTCTAAAATTTTTCCCTAAGATTTTCTGTAGATTTTTAAAAGACTTCCCGCCATTGCAGAATATTGCCTGGATATTCGGATAACTTTCCAGCAGTTCTTCGATCTGATTGGCTTCTTCATTCTTAATTTCCGAATCGAGACTTCCTTTTCTTTCGCAGGAGTCGATGACATCCCAAAGCGCAATATGATTTTTCTTTAACATATTGATTTTTTCCTGATAGTTGTCTGTAAACTCTTCATTGAACAGTTCAAAGATAATTTTCCAGAATTTGTTTTGAGGATGAGCGTAATATTGTTGTTTTTCCAAAGATTTCACTCCGGGAATAGAGCCCAAAATTAAAATTTTAGAATCATTGTCGATAATAGGAGGGAAAGAAAAAATTCTGTCTTGCATAATCTGAATAATAGATTTTGGCTGAAGCCGTTCCTGATTCCGAAAACAAAAAGCGGGCTAAAGCCCGCTCCCATTGATATTTTATAAAGTTTCCTTTAGCCAGTCGAAAAATTCTCTCTGCCAAACCAAACCGTTCTGCGGGTGAAGCACCCAGTGGTTTTCATTAGGAAAATACACCAGTTTCGATTTCAAACCTCTTAGCTGAGCAGCCTGGAATGCTTCCTGTCCCTGTTCGTAAGGAACGCGGTAATCGATTCCGCCCTGTACGATCATGATCGGTTTGTTCCATTTGTCAACAAAATTGCTTGGATTGAATTCCGTATATGCCTTCGGAAGAGGTTTTTCCCATGGCGAACCAAGGTCCCAATTCGCAAACCAGAGTTCTTCTGTCGTCAGATACCAGGATTTCATATCAAAAAGTCCGTCGTGCGCGATAAACGTTTTGAATCGGTTTTCATGAATTCCGGCAAGCATAAATACGCTGTATCCACCATAACTCGCACCGACTGCCGCTACGCGGTCACCATCAACATAAGATAAAGTTTTGGCATAGTCGGTTGCGGCAAGATAGTCTCTCATGGGCTGTCCGCCCCAGTCTTTAGAGATTTCTTCGTTCCACTTCGTTCCCCAGCCAGGCATTCCTCTTCTGTTTGGTGCCACGACGATGTAGCCGTTTGCTGCCATTAAAGCAAAATTCCATCTTGTGCTGAAGAATTGGGTTAACGCAGATTGCGGTCCGCCCTGGCAGTAGACCAAAGTCGGATATTTTTTATTAGGATCGAAGTTTGGCGGATAATGGAACCAGACTCCCATTTCTTTACCATCAGTAGTTTTTACCATTTTAAGCTCAGATTTCCCCTGGCTCAGGCTTGCGTAAACTTCTTTATTTACATCGGTCACCTGCTGCATTTCCCCGTTTTTGATATTGACAGAAAACAGCTCTGTGGCGTGGTTGATATCTGTTCTTCCTACCAAAAGCGATTTTTTCTGGTCAGCAAAAATTTCATTGACATCAAAATCACCTTTCGTGATCTGCTGAACTTTAGCATTTTTAGGATCTAAAGAAAACAGCTGCTTGGTCCCTTTAAAAGCTGCCGTGAAATAAATCACTTTTGAATCTGCGCCCCAGAAAACATCACCGGAAACACTTTCGTCCCAGCCGGCGGTAAGGTTTGTCGTTTTACCGGACTTCCAGTCAAGGATTTTTACGTCATTTTTATCGGCTTCGTATCCGTCTCTTGCCATGCTCTGCCAGATCAGGGATTTTCCGTCCGGACTGAATTTCGGATTTACATCATATCCTTTGTTGGATTCCGTTAAGTTCTTAGTAGCCCCTGTAGCCAGATCGTAAGCGAAGATATCGGTATTGGTGCTTGTTGAATATTCTTTTCCGCTTTTAGGTTTGGTTACGTATAAAAGCTGAGTAGAATCCGGGCTCCAGATAAAATCTTCAGCACCTCCGAAAGGCCGTTGGGGAGAATCCCACATTTTGCCTTCGAGAAGATCTTTAGCCGTTTCAGCTTTATCAGAAACATTTACCACAAAAACATGGTTGTACTTTCCTTCATTAAAATAATCCCAGTGTCTGTGATTCAGGTCGGTGTATACCTGTGCTGTAGTTTTCGGAGTATCGGAATATTTATCTTTTCCCATTACTTTTTCCACTAAAACCTGCTTGCTGAAGGCTATTTTTTTTCCATCGGGAGATATTACGACGTTATCAGCTTCACCAATCGTGTAGAATTCCGTCCAGGTTTTTGCATGATCTTTAGACAAGAAAATCTTATCGCCTTCCTGGGCATATATTCCGTTTTTATCCCATTGGACCAATGCTTTTTTACCTAAATCTACTTTCGCAGACTGGTTATTGATGACATTGAGAAAATAGTTCTCGTTTTTGGTTTTTTCTGTTTTAAGATCTACCTGTCCTACTTTATAGATAAGGGAAGACTGATCGGGTGAAACGGCCTGTACTCCAACTTTCTTTAAAGTCCAGAGGATTTCGGGCGTCATTACTTTTTGTGCATTCATTAAGAGCGGCGCTGCCAAAGCCAGCAGACTGTACTTAAGTTTCATATATTGATTTCTTTTTTTGATTATGCTTTAAAATTCATAATCCTGTTTAATTCAAAGGTCCCAAAGTTACTTATTTTTAAGATTTGATGTATCATTTAAATAAAAAGAGTGAACCGAAATTCACCCTTAACAACCTTTATTATGTATTTGATTTAATCCTTGTCGGAGAACATCGAATTAGCCAGCGAAGTAATGACAGAAAGAAGAATGCTGAAGATCAGTGCCCACCAGAAGCCGTCTACAACCATACTGTCGATAAAATAATCTGCGATCAGGATGATGACTGCATTGATGACAAGGGCAAATAATCCCAGGGTAATAATCGTTAAAGGCAATCCTAAAAGATTAAGTATCGGTTTTACGATCAGGTTTAAAATCCCAAGGACAATAGAAAAGATAATAGCTCCTCCAAACCCTGAAAAATGAACGCCCGGCAGGATCATCGTAAGTAGATATGCCACAATGGCGGTTACCAGAAGACGAATAATTAAGTTCATAATTTCATTTTTTAGTTTATTGATTTATCTGAAATCTGTCACATAAATATAGCATAAATTGCTTAAAAAGTTTATTTTATTTTCATCATGGTTACGAGCGAAGTGGCTACATGGCTTTCATTTTCATGATTTTCGTCAACCGTATAAATTTCGGTACGGATGACGCTGATCTTCGCCCCGCCTTTTACCACATAAGATTTTGAAACAAGAGCTTCACCGACAGCCGGTCTTAAATAATTTACTTTTAACTCGACAGTAACGACGTAGCAATCTTCCTCATAATGGCTTACGGCAGCATATCCTGAAGAAACATCTACGAGGGACGCGATCATGGCGCCATTGAACATCCCGGCTTTTCTGGTCATAAGATCCATTTTAGGAATTTTCATCGAGATAAAATCGGTTTCCACTTCCACAAGTTCGGCTTTGTAAAATTTCAAAGTTTCCGAACGGTGGAAACTGTCGGTGATCAGTTGCTTTTTTTGCGGGGTCATAGGTCTGTTTTCGTTATAAAGTAAATTTCTGAAGTGAAAAGAATATGCCATCACTATTTATTGATGAATTCAATCACATCTCTGCTGAGTTCGTCTGCTCTTTCAACAGGAACGCCGTGGGATGCACCCTTATAAATTTTCAGTGTTGATTTTGGAATCTCAGCGGCAATGTATTCGGTATGGGAACGGAGAATGAGGTCATTTTCTCCTGCTGCGACAAGCACTTTTGCTTTGATGTTGTTCAGCTGCTCTTTGGTGATTTTCGGCTCGTCGATCATCAGCTGGATAAGCCGGATTTCGCTTTCGGGTTTTTGTTGCGCTCTTTTTTCGGCGACTTCATTCTTCATGGAGGTTACTTCATTTTCGCCGACGCCTTCAGGAAAAACATTGGCTCCGCTGGTCATTATTTTTTTAACGCGTTGCGGATATTTAATGGCAAACTCAAGCGCAGTATTTCCGCCGTCGCTCCATCCGAGAATATTGATTTTCTTTAATTTAAGTTTATCCGCCAGCATTTTTACGTCATCTGCAAACTTACGGTAGGTTAAAGGTTCGGCAGAGGTATCTGTACTTTGCCCCTGACCGCGGGAATCCATGGCGATTACCATAAAATGTTTTGAAAGCTCGGGAATTTCCCTTGCAAAAGCGTCAATACTTCCGCCGTTTCCGTGAAGCAGAAAGAGTGGTTTTCCTGTTCCGTAGACTTCGTAATAAATATCAGCGTCCTGAAGATGAAGGATCTTTCCGGCGGCGGGATTTTTTCCGAAATTATTATTTTGGGCAAAGCCTGTGATGTATATTAAAAAGAGGAACAGTCCTGTAATTTTTTTCATGTCGTGAAAATTTTAGCTGAGATTAAAGGTAGGAAATTTACCCGTATCACAAGAGATTCTATGCTGTTATATCTCACGCAGATTATGCTGATCGGGCAGATTCTTTTATTTAAATTCTAAATGATTTTATAGATGGGTCTGAATAAAATTAAATAAGAACGACCGCAAAATTTTCATCCATGGATAAAACGCCCTCTGCGATGTTCTCCGGATGTGAACTGAAACCTTTCAGTTTTGAAGTTTTTCCTTTAACAACAAGGTCCATTAATTGTTTGTCGGAAAGTTTTTTACCAAAAATTTCGAAGGAGACTTTAAATCCACAGTTTTTGAAATCTGAACATCCGACCGCTGTTTTTCCTTTCATCAGGTGATGTTCTTTGCATTTCGGACATTGGGTTTCTTCCCAGGACTGCAATTCTTTTTTTGGTGCGGGTTCACGTTTTTTCTTTTCCTTCACCATTTTTTCTTCTTCGAGGCTAATGACTTTTCCTTTTCCGTAGACTACTTTTTCGGTAAGTTCCGTCACCATCCGGATCAATTCTTCCTTAAAATGATTGGCTTCATATTCCCCTTTTTCAATTTTCCGGAGTTTGAGCTCCCATTCACCGGTTAGTTCGGGACTTTTCAGAAGTTCGTCTTCAATGGTATCGATCAGCTGAATGCCGGTTTGGGTGGCGATGAGGTTTTTCCTTTTCTTTTCGATGTATTTTCTTTTGAAAAGGGTTTCGATGATATTGGCACGGGTAGACGGTCTTCCGATTCCGTTGTTTTTAAGCAATTCACGAAGCTCTTCGTCTTCCACCTGTTTTCCGGCGGTTTCCATGGCGCGGAGAAGTGTAGCTTCGGTATATGGCTTTGGAGGCGATGTTTTTCCCTGGTGAATCATCGGATCGTGCGGACCGGTTTCTCCTACTTTGAATTCGGGGATGGTTTGTTCTTCCTCCTTATCTTTTTCTTTGTCGGCCTCATCTTTCGGTTCTTTGGCATAAACGGCCCTCCAGCCGGGTTCAAGGATCTGCTTTCCGCTGGTTTTAAAAGGAATGGTGCCTACTTTACCTTCCACGAGGGTATTGGAAATTTTACATTCGGGATAGAAAACGGAAATGAAACGTTTTGCAATCAGGTCGTAGATCAGTTTTTCTTCGCGGCTCAGATTCTGGGAAGGCGGGACTTCCGTAGGAATGATCGCGTGGTGATCGGTTACTTTGGTATCATCAAAAACCGCTTTAGACTTCGGAATCGGACCTTCCAGTAAAGGAGAAATAAGCTCCTGGTAGAACGTCATTTTCCTGAGAATGCCTTCTATTTTCTGATATAAGCTTTCTGATAAATACGTGGTATCGACACGCGGATAGGTAACATGCTTTTTCTCGTAAAGGCTCTGAATATAGTTGAGAGTGCTTTCTGCGGAATAGCCATACTTCCTGTTGGCTTCCACCTGGAGACCGGTAAGATCAAACAGTCTCGGATTTTTTTCCCTGCCTTCCTTTATTTCGAAAGAGACGATCTCAAAAATGTTTTCTTTTAAATATTCAAGTCCTTTTTCGGCGCGGTCTAATGTTTTTAAACGGTCGATCGCCGCATTGAAGATCACATCCCGGTACCTGGTTTTCAATTCCCAGTATTCTTCTACGGTAAAGGCCTCGATCTCTTTCTGACGTTGGACAAGCATTGCCAATGTTGGCGTCTGCACCCTTCCAATAGAGAGAACAGCTTTATTTCCTCCGAACTTTTTGGTGAAAAGTCTTGTTGCATTAATTCCTAAAAGCCAGTCGCCCACAGCTCTGGCATTGCCTGCGAGGTAAAGATTTTTGTAATCTTCCGCAGGTTTCAGGCTGGCGAAACCTTCTTTAATGGCCTCTTCGGTAAGGGACGAGATCCAGAGGCGCTGAACAGGTTTATTGCATTTCGCTTTCTGCAATACCCATCGCTGGATAAGTTCTCCCTCCTGCCCAGCATCCCCGCAGTTGATGACCTCATCACATTCGGCGACCAATCTTTCAATGACTTTAAACTGATTTTCGACGCCTTTGTTGGGAATTAATTTAATTCCGAAATTCTGGGGAATGATGGGCAGCAGAAAAAGGTTCCAGGATTTGTACTGCGGTCCGTAGTCGTGGGGTTCCTTGAGGGTGCAGAGATGTCCGAACGTCCATGTCACACAATAACCGTTTCCTTCCATATACCCCTGTTTGGGAGTGGTGGCACCCAATACTTTGGCGATATCTCTGGCAACACTTGGCTTTTCGGCAATACAAAGTTTCATGAATGTTCGGGGATTTTGAAGAGGGACAAAAATCGGGATTTTTTTTGGATTCTGCTAATTTGTTGATGGCTGATGGTGGACAGTTGTCGGTTGATCCTTGAGCGTGTGGGTGATAGATTGTAAGCCATATCCGGATTTTACCATGAAAGAAATACAGTTTACCTCGTTCTAAATACAAATTGCATCACAAGAATCTTATTTTGGGTCGTAAGAAAGTAACTCACAAGCATTAAAATTATAATCGCAGGAGCAAGAATATTCTTTGCAGTTGCTCATATTACAACCGCAGTTTCAACAATCATATCCAGAGTTGCTAAAAGTATACTCGCAGTTGCTACAAGTATCGCCGAAGTTCTTCATATCATTTGTAAAATTGCCTGTTTTATATCTGGAGTTGAAAGAAAATTATTTAGAGTTGCTCGTTTTATTTTCGCAGTTACTAAAATCATACTTGGAATTACTTATTTATGATTGAAATTGTGAAAATATATTTTACAGTTATTTTTTTCATTATTGGCATTTTTTGATTGAATACATCATTTTCTGAAAATGATTATATACATCATAATAACCATTTATAAATTAAAATTGTACACTAAATGAATATATTTAAAAAATTATCATTTTATATACATTATGTATTTTAATTTAAAAATAAAACTAAATAAAACAAATTATTAACATAATACAATAACTAAAACAAACCATTGTTTGCTGAAAAAATAATTTTAAATTTGAATAATTAAGAATAATTTCCATTTATAGAAAATAGTCCGTGTAATGATATTGCGCAATATACATAAGGCAGGATTAATCCGAAAACCCGCCTCCGGAAGGAAAGCTAAAAGCTTCTAAATAGAAGTCTTAGCAAAATAAGTAGGAAAGATTAAAAACTTTTAATTATTATGAAAAAATTTAAAAACGCAGCTTTAGCTGCAATTTTTGCCGGTGCATTATTCTATTCTCCAAATGTTTGAGCAAAGAGATTAGAATGGGCCTACGTATGGGACAATGGTTGTATAGAAAAACAGATTTATCATTCGGCATTATTTGGATTGTTTGAATGGTTTACTTACGAAGTAATATCTTGTACTGAAGGAGTAAGTGCTCCAATTTAATACAAGAAAAGAAACCACCAAGGATATCACTTGGTGGTATTTTTTAATACATTTAAATTATGAAAAAATTTCTTCTATACGACTTTTTCCTGCTTACCTTAAGTCTATCGAATGCTCAAATTATAAAAGGCTCCATAACCGATTCTTTAACCAAATCACCATTACCCTATGCAAATATTGTTTTAATGAATGGTAGAGGCATCTATTCGGATGAAAAAGGACAGTTTGAACTGGATGTAAAAAACAACATATATGATACGTTAAAGATATCTTCTGTTGGATATAAAGCAAAATTTTTCCCGTTAACAACATACAAAAATCAAAACATTGTAAATTTAAAAGTATCTCTTGATACCAAAGTAGTAAATATTGAAGAGGTTACTATCTCTCAAAAAAAGATAAATTATACTCAAAAGAAAATATTCGGTGAAAGTAAGGAAGGTAATATAGGAATGACCTCATTAATAGGATATGAAACCTGCCTTTATATTGAAAATCCTACGCAAACTGCAGGCAAGGTTAAAAGAACTTATATTGATTTGAAGAGAAGAGATAATGCTGATTATATAGCAATGTTTAATATCAAGTTTTATGAATATGATGAAAAAAACAATGTCCCGGGTAAAGAACTTTACAGCAAAAACATATATGTAAATCCTAAGAACCACAAATACAGATTATGGATAGATGTAGAAGAATACAATATTAAATTTCCTAAAAATGGTATTTGTGTTGGTGTTGAATTAATAAATACGGTAGGCAGAGTCGAAAAATATGCAAAATTCGGACCTATGTTCCGATATACTTCCAGTATAAAAAACAAATCTATAACCTGGTCTAATTATCATGATACCGGATGGAGAAATGGTTCAACCGGAGGCAAAACAGGATACGTTAATCCGATGATCGGTGTGGAAGTATTATTACCCTCAAAAGAATAAAAACATGAAAAGAAAATATATAATTATTGGTTTATTACTTATTACATCGATTTTTATTATAGCGCTAATAACTCATAGGAGAGAAAAATTTTATTATATTGATCTTAAGGGAAAAGCGGAAATCCCGGTTAAAGAATATGATTTTGGCCAAATTACTTATTTAGATACTGTTGATTATGCATTTGTGATAAAAAATATCGGACAGGAACCTCTTCTCATTAATAAAGTGTTACCCAATTGCAATTGTACTGTCATCGAATATAAAAAAGGAAAAGTATTACCTCATCAACAGACAGAAATAAAAGCACGTTTTATACCCAAAAAGACATTATTAGGAAAAAACAGCGCTTCCATTTTAGTCAAAGGTAATTTTAATAATGGCGTTACCCAATTAAAACTGAAAGGTTTGGTAACAGATGTTAAGTAAATTCACAATCCTTTTTAAAATCTTTTTAGTGTTATCAATCCAAAAGCTCCCTTAAAAAAGAGAGCTTACCAACAATAATTATGAAACTGGTTCATGAATTTTAATTTTATTTACATCGTCATGGGAACATCCATTAAAAGGATTTCCGTATGATCTGATGTGGCTTTGATCTGAAGATTTTCAACATTCCACACCCCGAAGCCGTCTCTTTCTGCTAGCGGCTGGCCTTCGATTTCCGCGCTTCCTTGAATGATGAAGGCGTAGACCCCGTTTCCTTTTTTCTTAACCTGATAATCGGTTTCGGTATTGTTTTCAAAGTTTCCCAAATGAAACCATGCCTCCTGATGGATCCAGACACCTTCGTCATCGGGATTGGGGGAAAGGATCTGCTGGAACTTATTTTTGCTTTTCGTTTTGTCTAATGTTATCTGATCGTATCTCGGGGTAACATTTCTTTTGTTCGGGTACACCCAGATCTGCAGGAATTTTACCCGCTGATCATCGTTTTTGTTGAATTCACTGTGCATGATTCCTGTTCCGGCACTCATCACCTGGATGTCACCGCTTCTGATCACCGCAGTATTTCCCATGCTGTCTTTGTGTTCGAGGTCACCTTCCAGCGGAATACTGATGATTTCCATATTGTCATGGGGATGGGTTCCGAAACCTCTGCCCGCCTCCACTGTATCATCATTTAAAACCCGCAGCACCCCAAAGTGCATTCTTTCAGTATTGTGATAGTTGGCAAAGCTGAAAGTATGATTGCTTACGAGCCAGCCATGGTCTGCTTTCCCCCTGGAATCGGCTTTATGGATCACTGAGTTGTCTTTAATTTTCGATTCGGGATTGGGAAGATGGTTGTAGCCCAGTGGTTCGAGCGGCTCAATCTCATCGATTTCGTTTTTCATGGTATTTCCCATAGAAGCCGATGCCACGAACATGCCTGTGCCCAATAATCCTTTCTTTAAAAAATCTTTTCTGTCCATATCTGTTGTTTGTTTATTTGTTTTGATAAGGCAAATTTAGGATGATTGGAATTGGTGTGCATTTAACTAGTTTAATAAATCTATTTTCTTTTGTCTTAACATCGAAGATTCGCCGCAGTGAAACAAAAGAAACAAAAATTTAAGACCTGGAGCTAAAGACTAAAAATGAACAAGATTTCTAGAGTTTTTTGAATCACCCCGTCAAAAATTATTTGAATTTTTGCCACCCCTCCACAGGAGTGGAATTTTTGTGGGTGTTATTTTTTATGGTAACAATAAATATAGAATGGGGTTATTTTTCTTTGGAGGCGAGGCGTTTTCGGATGGTGCTGACGAATTCCTTGGAGACCCCGAGGTAGGAAGCAATGTAATATTGTGCAACCCGCTGCGGGATGGAAGGATATACCTTAATGAATTCAAGATAGCGGTCTGAAGCACTTTTGGAGATGGTATTCACCAGCCGGTTCTGAAGCGTGGAAAGGTTTCGCTGCACAAGGATTCTGAATACTCTTTCAAATTTCGGAATTTCAGTGAGCAATTTTTCTTTGCTGGAAGGATTGAGCATGTAGATCTCGGAATCTTCAAGCGTCTCCATATACAGATTGGATGGCTTCTGATCCTGAAAAGACGCAATATCACTGATCCACCAGTCTTCAATAGCGAACAGAATGGTGACTTCAAAGCCATTGTCGTCGAGATAATAAACCCTCACACAGCCTTTCCGGATGTAGCCTTCAAACTGGCAGATCTCCCCTTCCCGCAATAAAACGGTCTTTTTGGGAAAGGTCTGGAAAGTAAGCAAATCGGTAAAAAAATTTTCTTCTTCCGGATCGAGTTTTATAAATCGTGTGACGTTTTGGATGATATTTTCGGACATAGTTTGCAGTTTACGGCTGCAAATTAGGAAAAAGTGTGTAAACTTCGTTCTTTAACAGTCCACTTCCTCCGCCATAGTGATCGATAACCTTAACTTCTTTATCCAGGTTTTCACAAAAGTCTTTGATCTCTTTTTCGAATTTTTCTTCCAGGCCTGAGCTCAAAAGCACAATATCTACGGATTTGCTGCGGATGTAATCCTGGCAGGCGTCTTCATCGGTGGTAATTTCGGCGGTCCAGCCGTCATTGTTTTCGATGATTCTTTTTAGGGTATCGAGGATTTCCTGATTTTTTCCAATGACTAAGAAATGTAGGGTGTTCATTTTATTTGGGTTTTATGTTGTTTGAACGCAGAGGGCGCGGAGATTTTTTGACTACTAACTGTTTTTAAGTTTCACAAAGGCGTTTCACTTATAAGAGACCGCTAAGGTTTACTTGGTGGCTGCTGTCTGAACACAGAGGGCACTAAGATTTTCTTTTTATGCATTGTGCTTTAAGGTTCGCAAAGCCGTTTCACTTATAAGAGCTTTGAGTTTTACGTTGGTTTTTGAACGCGGAGGGCACGGAGATTTTTTTACTACTAACTGTTTTTAGGTTTCGCAAAGCCGTTTCACTTATAAGAGCGCGCAGAGATCTTCTAAGATATCGTCTGGCTGAAATTATAGGATCTTTTAATCTTAACCTTTATCTAAGCTTCAACTTTAACTTCCGATTTTACTTATAGATGTTTACTTCCTGTTATTTTTAGTTCGTTGAGATCCAATTGGGATTCGGCTTTCCGGATCTCTTCGTCGCTGTATTGTTTTTCTCTTTTCATTTTGAAGAGTTCTTTTCTCTGCAGGGCGAAGATATCCAGCATGATCTGGTGGTATTCGTTGAGGTCGTTGCGCCTGTTGGTACACATCTCAATGGAGCTCAAATGATTCTTATGAAGCTTAATGTCGTTTTCAATGGTGCTCTTAAAGTTTTCCACGAGGCTGTTGGCATTTATGACGGGCTGATATTTTTCATGAAGCCTTTCGAGCGCAAGTTTGTCGAGCCTAATCTGAATTCCTGCCTGCTGTTCGTGCGAGGGCTGAATATGATCGATCTCACCAATTTTAATGAGCTTAATGATCAAAGGAAGGGTAAGTCCCTGAAAGACAAGCGTTACAAAGATCACAACAAAGGTTATGAAAATAATTAAATTCCGCATGGGAAACTCCGACTGGTCATTCATCATGACGGGAATAGACAGTGCCGTAGCGAGGGAAACCACACCCCGCATTCCTGCCCAGCCGATGATCAGGGGATTTTTCCAGCCCGGGGTGGGATCTTTGCGCACATTTTTGCTGAGCCATCTCGGAATATGGGCTACGGGATAAATCCAGAGCATTCTTACCACAATGACAATAGCACTGATGATGAGTCCATACCGAATTCCTTCCATGACCGAAGTTTCTCCCAAGCCACTGATGATGTCGGGAAGCTCGAGGCCGATCAGTACGAATACAAGGGCATTCATCACAAAGATCAGGGTATTCCAGACGCCGAGCATATTAACCCTCGTCGTTCCTGTTTTAAATATTTCATGGGAACGGAACGACATAAACAGCCCACCGCTCACAACGGCCATTACCCCGGAATAGTGAAAATGCTCCGCTGAAAGGAACAGGATGTATGGGGTGATGACTGTAAGTGCCGCATCGATCGCCGGTGTAGTCGGCAAAAACCGATGGATGGCATAGAAAACATGAGCCCCGGCAATCCCGATAATCACACCCATTCCGGCAACGAGGAAAAACTGTCCGGTTGCCTCCTGCATGGAAAAAACACCCGTCATCACTGCCGCCAGGGCAAACCTAAAGACAATCAACGATGAAGCATCGTTGATCAGGCTTTCTCCTTCCAGGATTGCGACGGTACGTTTGGGAACTTTTAATCCTTTTAAGACTGTGGTTGCGGCTACGGCATCCGGAGGGGAGACAATTCCGCCCAGCAAAAATCCCATGGCCAGCGTAAAACCGGGAATAAGCGCCTGCGATGCGAATGCCACGACCAATGATGTAAGAAATACGAGCCCGAAAGCGAGTAGCCCGATGGTTCTTTTCCATTTCCAGAAATCGTTCCATGAAGTATACCATGCGGCCTCATACAACAGCGGTGGCAGGAAAATAAGGAATATGATATCCGGATCTAGTTTTAGAACAGGAACTCCCGGGATAAGGCTGATCCCTAATCCGGCCAGCACCAGAAATATGGGGTAAGCAATCCTGATTCTTTGTGCCAGCATCACGAGAAGCATGACGATGAGGAGGAGACCTAGTATAAGAAGCAGTTGTTCGTGCATGGTTTTTTTATTTTTATAATTTTCTTTTGTATTGAAATCGAAAATTCGATGCAATTAAACAAGAAATAAATAGATGACAGACGAATAGAAAATAGATCATTAATGTAAAATAAGCGACTACAATATCTATCTTCTATCCGTCTATTATCTTGCGGTCCTTTTATTACAAATGTATGAATAATGAGGTTCTTTCTCGCTTTTCCAGGTTTTTGGTTTTATGGCCTTTTCCGGTCGTATCTTCTACCAGAAGAATTTCACCGGTCCGGAACTGGCGGATTTCACCGAGGGATGTTTCTATTTCCACACCTCCATCCAAAAGAACGATGTACTGTCTCTGTGGAGCATGATGAAAATCGTAGTCATAATCTGCGGAAACTTTTCTGAACTGTAATTTTTTAACCTCTAAATCTTCGGATAAAAATCCTATTTCGCCCTGATCCACTAAAGGAATTTCAAGATCTTCAAAATGAGATTCGCCGGTTTCGTCACTAAATATCCTTGTGATTTTCATGATCATTTCAATTTAAAATAAAAAAGAGAATAATAGTTTCATTGATATTTAAACAAAAACCAGTGAATTGGCCAGCTCTATTTCTTCCTGATTAATGGAATGTCCGAAATTCTGGTAAACTTTTTCACTAACATCAGCATTCATTTCGCGAAAAATATTGGCGGTTGCATATACCCTTTCTACCGGCACATGGAAATCGGGATTGCTGGTTCCGAGGAACACAGGCGTTTGGGCAAAATCTCCCTTATAGTTTTCGCGGTTGATCTTTTCTCCGATTACCCCACCGATGATGGCTGCAGCACCCCCGAACTTTTGTGCATTTCTTGCTAAAAACTCAAGCGTAAGACAGGCACCCTGTGAGAATCCGAAGAAGTAAATACTTTCAGGTTTAATGCCTTCAGCCACAGCTTTTTCAACGGTTTTGCCTATGTTTTCAATGGCTGAAGAGAGCCAGGGCTCATTTTGTTCAACCGGGGCCATGAAGGAAAGCGGATACCAGCTTCCATTGGTAGCCTGGGGAGCAAGAAGTGCGTAGTCTTTGACATTTAAATATTGTGATAAACTTAAAATATCCTGGCCACTTCCGCCTCTTCCGTGTATCATGATTAAGGCTTTTTCGGCTTCATTCAATGATTTTCCGGCTGTTTTTATATCTAAAATATGACTCATGATTTATCTGTATTTTTCTGTTGGATAAGTAAATTTCGGGAGAACTTCTATGAGATGTTCTCTTTTATCTTCAAACTGTTCAGGAAGATTAAGGTGTTCGCCTAAGGAGGCCAGTTCTTCATCGACATCAAAGCCCGGTCCTGACGTGGCAATCTCAAACAAAACACCGCCGGGTTCTTTAAAGTAGACGGAAGTAAAATATTTCCGGTCTTTCACTTCGGTATGCTGCAATCCGAATCTGTTGAGCTTTTCGATCATTTCAAGTTGAGTTTGTGCGTCGGGCGTGGCAAAAGCAACATGATGTACGGTTCCTCTTCCGGCAAGGCCTTTCAGGGCATTCGGAGTACACAGGAGATCTACATATTTTCCGGGAGCATCTTCAACCGCAAACCTGAATCTGCCTGAACTTTCGGCAATAACCTGATGATCCATCTGCGTGGTAAGAAGCGCCGCGGTTCTTTCGTACGCATCCAGCCATATTTCGACATGATGAATTCCTTTAATCGCAAAATCTTTAGGGATAAAATGATTATCGTATCCTTTGCGGGAATCTTTATCATTAAAAACCAGTTCGAGGCCAAGGCCGTCAAAATCTTCCAGATAAATGAAAACCTCCCCGGAAAACCTCTGCTGCGGATGTTTGAAAGGGATATTAAACTGATTCAGGCGGGTCATCCAGTAGTCCAGTGCCTCCATTGAGACGGAAAATGCGGTTGTATTGAGCATTCCTTTTCCGTGCCTGCCGTTTACCAGCCCCTTTCCGTAGGGAAATGTGGTCATGATGGTTCCGGGTGTTCCGAATTCGTCGCCGAAGTAAAAATGATATACGTCGGAATAGTCGAAATTTACGGTAGTTTTTACGAGCCGGAGCCCTAAAACTCCGGTGTAAAAGTCTATGTTTTCCTGTGCGTCGCCGGTGATGGCTGTAACGTGATGAAGTCCTGTGATGAGTGCCATAGTTTGAGGTTGATTGAGGTTGAGGTTAAAAATTGTTTAGTTTTCTTCTTTAAA
Organism: Chryseobacterium endophyticum; assembly: GCF_056333165.1. Lineage (NCBI taxonomy): Bacteria > Pseudomonadati > Bacteroidota > Flavobacteriia > Flavobacteriales > Weeksellaceae > Chryseobacterium > Chryseobacterium endophyticum. The sequence continues at coordinate 444,890 of NZ_JBWGXE010000003.1, read as the reverse complement.
CCAGACGTCGATGTACAATTCCGGGTTTCTTTTGAACTGGGCGTGAACATACGGACACAACGGTACGATTTTAAGTTCATTTTCCCTGTCATAGGAAACCAATTTGTCCAAGAGTATTTTGGCGAAGCCTTTCCCTGCGTATTCTTCGCTGACTTCGGTGTGGTAAACGGTTAATTTGTTTCCCATTACTGAAATATCCATTTTTCCGGCTTTATTATCGTCTGAAAAAAGCTGTATTTCTCCTCTTACGTTTCCTAAAATTACTTTCGTTGTTTCCATAATGTTGTTTTTTGGTTGATGGTTGATAGTTGATGGCTTACAGCTTACTGCTTACTGCTTACTGCTTACTGCCTACTGCCTACTGCCTACTGCCTACTGCCTACTGCCTACTGCCTACTGCCTACTGCCTACTGCCAAATTACCGTGTTTTGTAAAAATAGCCGATAACCTATGATAACTTCGGAAGTACTTCTTCAATCTTTTCGCGGAGTCCTTCGTGTTGTTTTGGCAGCTTAAGGTTTGTTCCCAATTCGTTTAAAGGTTCATCTACGGTAAATCCCGGATTATCAGTTGCAATTTCGAAAAGAACACCGCCCGGTTCACGGAAATACAGCGAATAAAAGTAATCCCTGTCGATTTTCGGAGTAATATTAAAACCTGCGGAAAGTACTTTTTCACGGAATTCCATTAAAACATTGTCATCTTTCACCCGGAAAGCCACATGGTGATTGGTTCCCGCAGCATTTCTTCCCGCCAATATTTTATCATTTTCAATAATATCAACGATGTTGGCAGTCTCTATGGCATTCGTAGCAAAACGGGACCTCTCTCCTTCCTGTTTACTGAATTCATACCCGAAAATATCGGTCAGAACTTTAACCGTAGGGTCTGCTTTTTTCAGGGTAAGGGTTACATTATGAAATCCTTTCAACGCATTTTCTTCTTTGATATCTTCTGTGGTCCATACTTTTCTGTTGTCTGCCGGATCTTCGATAAATTGTAGTTGAAGACCATCCGGATCTCTGAATGAAATCAGCTTTTCGCCAAATATTTCACTTTCTTCTACAGGCACATTAAATTGCTGCAGTCTATTTTTCCAGAAATCAAGACTTCCTTTCGGCACGGAATACCCGATGTGTGTGGCAAGGCCTGTTCCGTTTGTTCCTTTTCCTATTCCTTCCCATGGAAAGAATGTCAAAATAGTTCCCGGCGTTCCTTCTTCATTTCCAAAATAAAAATGATAGGTTCCCGGATCATCAAAGTTGACGGTTTTTTTTACCAGCCTTACGCCCAATACCTGAGTGTAAAAATCTAAATTTCTTTTTGCATTGTCTGCTATCGCCGTGATATGGTGCAGACCTAAAATTCTATTGTCCATTTTCTTTAATTTTTATATGACAAAGGTAGGTTGCTGATGAGTGCGGTGCATTTAACTAGTTTAATAAATAACATTTTAAGCCTTAAAAAGGAAAATACCGGCATTTAAAGGGAAAATTTCAGGATTAGTCATTAAATACTCATCAAAAAAATCAAAACAAAATTTTAAAAATCAATCACTTACCTACAAATTTAAAATATTTTGTAAAAAAGTCTACTTTTTTAGTGGACTAATAAATTTTTATATTCTATATTTGCAACCGTAACAACATTATAAAATGAACAGAAGTCTGAAACCTATTTCCAAAATCAATCATACCATCAATACAATGATGTATTGCTGTATGCCTGCAATAGGACCCTGTGGTGACTGACCTTACTTTATATGACATATTTTAAAGGCTTTACCACATTGTAAAGCCTTTTTTATTTATTGAAGATTTAAAGAAAAAATGATAGCAATCAAAAATATTTCAAAAACTTTCCATCAGAAAAAGCAGTCGTTCAAGGCCCTGGATCAGGTAAGCCTGGAGATCAGCAAAGGTGATATTGTCGGCATTATCGGCTTTTCGGGGGCAGGAAAAAGCACCCTTATCAGAACGGTAAATCTCCTGGAAAGGCCTGATGAAGGTACCATCACGATCAACGGAAAAGATTTTACAAAACTAAGTTCCGGCGAACTGGCGAAGGAAAGAAAGAAAATAGGAATGATTTTCCAGCATTTCAATCTGCTTTCCTCAAGAACAGTTTCGGAAAATATTGCTTTACCTCTCGAGCTGGACGGTTCAAGCAAAACAAAAATAACGGAGAAAGTTAACGAACTCCTGCGATTAGTAGGTCTTGAAGATAAAGCTCAAGATTACCCCAAGAGCCTTTCGGGTGGACAAAAACAGAGGGTCGCCATCGCAAGGGCTCTTGCCAATGATCCGTATCTGCTGCTCTGTGACGAGGCGACCAGCGCACTGGATCCCGCTACCACCCTGTCGATCCTGGAACTTCTCCGGGATATCAATCAGAGGCTGGGTATTACGATCCTTCTCATCACCCACGAAATGGAAGTCATCCGGAACATCTGCAACCACGTAGCCGTGATCGACAAAGGAAAACTCATCGCAAAAGGAAGTCTGCGTGACCTTGTTTCACAGAAAGATCACCCCATCATCAAACAATTTTTAAACCCAGGTGCTATGACAATACCTCAGGAACTCAACAAGAAATTACAGAAAGACCCTCAGGACGGGCTTTTCCCTCTCTTAGAAATAGAAGTAAACGAAGATATTTCGGTGGAAGAACTTCTCTCCATTATATATGAAAGGTATAAAATTCCCTACAAGCTCCTGAAGGCTGATGTAGAATATCTGGGAGATGCCAATTTCGGTAAACTCCTCCTCCAGCTGCAGGGCGGTAAGGAAGCCAATCAGCAGGCCATTTATTATTTAAATCAAAACAAAATTCAAAACAGAGTTAGAGGTTATGCTTAGTGAAACAGAGATTGCCCTCTTGCTGAAGGGAGCGTGGGAAACGGTTTACATGACTTTTGTTTCCGGGTTTTTCGGATTTACTTTGGGATTGCCGACGGGAATCCTGCTGTTCCTGACCAAAAAAGGACAACTTTTGGAAAATATAGTTTACAACAGAATTTTATCTGTAGTAGTGAATATCTTCCGGTCAATCCCTTTCATTATCCTGATCGTATGGATGATCCCTTTTACGAGGAGCATCGTCGGAACCTCCATCGGTGTGAATGCCGCTTTGGTTCCATTAAGCATCGGGTCAGCGCCTTTTATTGCGAGACTCGTTGAAAACAGTCTTCTGGAAGTTCCTTACGGACTGATAGAGACGGCACGTGCATTGGGAGCCCGCCCGCTTCAGATCATCCGGAAAATTCTGCTTCCCGAAGCCCTTCCTTCATTGATCAACAATGCCAGCATAACGCTGATAACGCTTGTGGGATATTCTGCGATGGGTGGTGCCGTAGGAGCAGGCGGACTCGGACAGATCGGCTATCAGTACGGCTACATCGGCTACAATGCCGTCATCATGAATCTTGTCCTTGCCTTGCTGGTGGCGATTGTATTTGTTATCCAGTTTTCCGGCGACCGGCTGTCTAAAAAGTTTGATCACCGTTAATTGCCATCAAATAAGGGCAGAATTTAAACAATAATGTGAATGTGAAATAGTGTGGTGACATGGTAATCCTTTGTCACAAATGGTAAAGGGCGAATTTCCGGAATACCCTGAGATTAATAATTTTCCGCGATTTTCGCTTTTTTACCATTAAAAAAGAATTTAACAATGATAAAAATAAAAATGCTCAGCATACTGGCGGCGGGATTATTGGTCTTCTCGTGCCGTCCGGGAAGGAATAACGATCCGAACTTCATCAGGGTGGGCATCACTTTCGGCCCCGAACAGGAGATTGCGGAAATAGCCAAAAAGGTCGCCAAAGAGAAGTATAACCTTGATGTAGAGCTGGTAGCCTTCAATGATTATGTGGTCCCCAATGAAGCATTAAACAATGGCGACATCGATGCGAATGCTTTCCAGCATGTGCCTTACCTTCAGGAACAATCGAAACAGAGAGGTTACCGGCTGGCGGTGGTGGGCAATACTTTTGTGTATCCTATTGTGGCTTATTCAAAAAAGATCAGGAATATCAGTCAGCTGAAGGACGGCAACACGATCGTGATTCCCAATGATCCTACGAATGGTGGCCGTTCGCTGTTGCTGCTTGAGAAAAACGGACTTCTGAAACTAAGAAAAGGAGTCGGCCTGCTTCCGAAAGTAACCGATATTACCGGGAATCCGAAACAGCTGAAAATCCTTGAAATTGAGGCGGCCCAATTACCGCGGATATTGGATGATAATGAAGTGGTGATCGCCATCATTAACAACAATTTTGCGGCCCAGGCCGGACTGGATGCACAAAAAAACGGTGTTTTCCAGGAAGATAAAGATTCTCCGTACGTAAACGTTATTGTTACCCGCCAGGATAATAAAAATGCTGAAAACGTGAAAAAATTTGTGAAATCCTACGAATCGGATGAGGTTGAAAAAAAAGCCGCCGAGATTTTCAAAGGTGGCGCTGTGAAAGGATGGAACTGATTGGTTTAAATTGTCCTAACCTCTACCAGCCGAGAGCTTTGCTGACATAGATTCTGTTATATTATATTTGGGCATCATTCCATACCAGGAGTGATGCTTTTTGTTTGTCTGAAATAGTGGTGAGAAATAACCAATTTTGAAAAATTACATTTTCTCAATTTGAGATAATAAAATATTTTCCTACTTTTGTTTTTAATCAAAAAAGGCTTTTTATGTTAAAGAAAACCGCCATTGTAAGTTTATTTACTCTTATTTCCGTTTCTTATATGGCTCAGAATACCACGACCCTTCCTGTTTATTTAGACGAATCCAAACCTGTAGAACAGCGCATTCAGGATGCTTTATCGAGGATGACCCTTGAGGAGAAGATTGCGATGCTGCATGCACAATCCAAATTCAGCTCACCGGGAGTACCGAGACTGGGAATCCCTGAATTCTGGACGACTGACGGCCCGCACGGCGTACGTTCTGAAGTGAAATGGGACGAATGGGACCAGGCCGGCTGGACCAATGACTCGATCATTGCTTACCCTGCCCTTACCGCACTTTCTGCCACATGGAATAAAAATATGTCATGGAATTACGGGAAAGCTTTGGGTGAAGAAGCCCGTTACCGAAAAAAAGATATTCTTCTCGGGCCAGGTGTCAACATTTACAGAACCCCTCTCAACGGAAGAAATTTCGAATATATGGGAGAAGATCCTTTTTTGACGTCAAAGATGGTGGTGCCTTACATTAAAGGAGTACAATCCAACGGCGTGGCTACTTCCGTAAAACATTACGCATTAAATAATCAGGAAATGTTCCGCCATACCAGCAATGTAAAAATTGACGACAGAACATTGTATGAAATTTATCTTCCGCCTTTCAAAGCGGCTGTTACAGAAGGAGATTCCTGGACCATTATGGGAGCTTACGACATGTATAAAGGTCAGTATGCCAGCCAAAACCAGTATCTTCTCAATGATATCCTGAAAAAGGAATGGAATTACAAAGGTGTGGTGGTTTCAGACTGGGGCGCGGTAAATAATACCGAACAGGCTATTCATAACGGGTTGGATCTTGAGTTCGGAAGCTGGACCAATGGTTTATCAGACGGCCATTCCAATGCGTATGACAATTATTACCTGGCTCAGCCTTATTTAAAACTGATTAAAGAAGGAAAAGTGGGAACCAAAGAGCTTGACGACAAAGTAACGCGACTTTTACGTCTTGCCTACAAAACCACTATGAACCGGAACAAACCCTTCGGAAATATTGCTTCTGAAGAGCATAAGGCAGTAGCAAAGGAAATCGGGGAAGAAGGAATCGTACTCTTAAAAAATCAGGGAAATGTACTTCCGATCGACATTAACAAAGCCAAAAAGATAGCCGTTATCGGGGAAAATGCCATTAAAATCATGACAGTAGGCGGTGGTTCTTCCTCTTTGAAGGTAAAATATGAAACCCTTCCTCTGGACGGAATCAAAGCAAGATTCGGAAAACAGGCTGATGTACAGTATGCAAGGGGCTATGTAGGAGATATCGGTGGAGAATATAACGGCGTAAAATCCGGACAGAACCTTAAAGAAGACCGTTCTCCCGAAGCACTGATTGATGAAGCCATAGCATTGGCAAAATCTTCAGACTACGTGATTTTCGTCGGAGGTCTTAATAAAGCTGATTTCCAGGACAGTGAAGGAAACGACCGAAAAAGCTACGGCCTGCCATACAACCAGGATCAGGTGATCTCTGCTTTGGCTAAAGCCAATAAAAATCTTGCCGTCGTACTTGTTTCCGGGAATGCAGTAGCTATGCCATGGGTGAAGGAAGTTCCTACCATCGTACAAGCCTGGTATCTTGGATCAGAGGCAGGAAACTCTTTGGCAGCAATTTTAGCCGGTGACGCCAACCCGTCCGGAAAACTGCCATTCACTTTCCCGGTAAAACTGGAAGATAATGCCGCGCACCAAATGGGTGAATATCCGGGAAATAAAGAAGAATTGGCAGCCGGAAAAGGTAAAGACCAGAAAAACCCTATCAACATTACCTATAACGAAGGAATTCTGGTAGGCTACAGATGGCATGACACAAAAAAAATCAAACCTTTATTCAGCTTTGGACACGGTTTGAGCTACACTACTTTTGAGTTTGGAAAAGCAAAATCGGATAAAAAGGAGATGTCCCAGGATGATAAAATCACTTTTACCGTAACCGTTAAAAATACAGGTAAAAAAGCAGGAGCCGAAGTTGCACAGTTGTACATCAGCGATCTGAAATCATCGGTTCAGCGACCAACAAAAGAACTGAAAGGTTTTGAGAAAGTATTCCTGAATCCGGGTGAAGAAAAAGAAGTAACCTTTACGATCGATAAAACTGCTTTAAGTTTCTTCGATGCCGAAAAGCATGAATGGGTTGCAGAACCCGGAGATTTTGAAGCGCTCATCGGAAACTCTTCGGATGCCATTAAAACCAAAGTGAGATTTACACTCAAGTAGTTTTACTTATTTATATTTTCTAAAACGTGAATGCCCGGGACTTTTCCGGGCATTTTTTATTGTTTAAGATTCAAAGACCACTTCTCTTTTCCTGGTCTTTAAATTTTTAATGATAAAATAAAAAAGTCCGCCAAGTGCGAGCAGCGAATACCCGATAAGAATCATTAAGCTTAAATTTCCCACCGCCCAATCTGAAGGAAAAACCCGGCTCATCAAAGTCATGAATGACAATCCGATTCCTGCGCCCAGAAAGTAGCTCGTAGAACCTGCACTGGCTGCCACTCCATAGTCTGAAGCATGTACATCACTTACTCCCATGACTGAGAGTGCCGTAAAGCAAAAGGTCATTCCGATTCCTGAAATACAGGCTGCCCCCACGAGAACCAAGACCAAAGGATGCCCGTTGTATACCGAAATCAGCAGAAGCAAAGCTCCGGTCAGCATGAATGACCAGCCGAAAATGGCCATCTGTGCAGAATTCAGTCTTTTGGAAATGACGGGAAGAACAAATTTTGCCACCAAAGCAGACATGACACTGAAAGGCACGAGAAGAAGCCCGGCCGATGCCGCACTGAGTTTCATATCTTTCTGAAGCATTAATGAAATCAAAAACAGAAAACCTATAAAGAATGCGCCCAAAGCCGTAAAGCTTATATTGGAGACCTTTAAAGAACGGTGTTTTAGCAGATTCAGATCAATCAGCGGCTGGGAAACTGATTTCAATCGGTAAAAAAGAGCCCATAAAAGAACCACCGCCAAAACCAAAGAAGAAATGACTAACCATGGTTGATCCCTGACATGAACCAGTTCGTGAGTACCGTACGTAAGACTCAGCAATCCCGATACTAACAGCAAACCTGAAAGCACATCGGTTTTTTCAGGTTTTACGGAAGGCTGATCTTTGGGAAGGTAATGATAAGCGGCAATAAGCGTGATGGCCAAAACCGGAACATTGATCAGAAAGACCCAATGCCAGCTCAAATATGTGCTGATAATTCCACCAAGTGAAAGTCCGCTTCCGGAGCCGATGGCGGCAAAAGAACTGAAAATACCCACGGCACGGTTTCTTTCCTGATCTTCCGTAAAAGTATTTGTAACGATAGACATTGCAGAAGGCATAATGAATGCTGCTCCCAAACCCTGAAATGCCCGGAATACCGCGAGTGTTTCAAACCCCTGAGAAAGTCCGGCACCAAGAGAGGTCAGCATAAAAATAAGAGACCCCAGAAGAAAAACCCTTTTACGCCCGATCTGATCTGAAAGTTTGCCCCCGATGATTAGGAAGCCTCCGAAAAACAATACATACAAAGTCTGCAGCCACTGTACCGTTTCCGTACCGATCGCAAATTGCGCCTGTATGGAGGGGATGCTGAGATTTACGATGGCAATGTCCAAAGCTTCAACAAAGGTTCCAGCAGAGGCCACTGCCAGGATCAGATTTTTACTTTTCATATAGTTCATTTACCCTGCAAAATTAAAATCAATAGAACACATATAAAAATTTAACCTTAAATTTAGAACAATATTACACTTTAAGACAAATAAAAAGAACATAGTATCATTTAGAATAATTTAAATCTTATAAAACAGAACAAAATGACTACCGAAAATTACATACCTGACGATAAAGACCTTTCCATCCTGCGAATTTTACAGAAAGATGCCAAACTGAGCGTCCGTGATATTGCCGGCAAAATCAATCTCAGTCCCACTCCTACTCACGAACGTATCAAACGAATGGAGCGATTGGGAATTATCCGGGAATACACTACCATTGTTGACCGCAAGAAAGTAAACAAAGGAATGATGGTTATCTGCATGGTTGCCCTGAATGTTCACCATAAAAAAACGGCCGGAAAATTCATCGAAGAAGTGGGGAAACTGAAGGAAGTGGTTGAATTTTATAACATCAGCGGAGATTTTGATTTTATGTTAAAAATTTTAGCCCCGAATATGGATGAGTTTCATGAATTTTTTGTTAACAAATTATCTGAAATCGAAGGGATCGGGCAAACGAAAAGTATTTTCGTGATGAACAGCATTAAGGAAAGTGCTCAGATTCTGTAGATTGGAAATAGACACATCAGTTTTCAGGAATTCTCCATTCAGAAAAACACATTCATTTAATAAAAAATCGAAAAATTCGACATATTTGATTTAAAAAAAATATTAATATATTTGAATTATATAAAAGATGATGAAAACTATATAAATGGAAACTAACAGAAAAAATGTACTTGTGATTGACGATCACAGCATTGTAAGACAGGGTGTTTTTCTGCTTATCAGAAAGCATTTCTCAAATATAAATGTATTTGAAGCGTCAACATTGAATGAAGGAAGATCAGTTATAAAAAGGGAAAACATAGATTTTATCATCCTGGATATTAATTTCCCTGAAGGAAACAGCTTAAGTTTTGTCGAGAACCTGTCTGTTGAATACTGCGGCGGTATAAAAACGCTTATCTTTTCTGCTCTTGAAGAGGGTATCTATGCTTTTAAATTCATAAAGGCCGGTGCCAATGGCTTTCTCAGTAAACTTTGCGAACAGGACGAGATCATCCGGGCATTCAGCAAGTTTTTTGAATCCGGAAAATATATGAGTGACGAGCTTAAAGAAAGACTCCTGGAAAATATGATCCGGAAAAGCGGCGCTACGCCTATTGAACTGCTGTCATTACGGGAGCTGGAAATCGCGAGGCTTTTGGTTTCGGGACTTACAAACAATGAGATCGCATCCAAGCTTTACATTCACAAATCTACCGTAAGTACTTATAAGAACCGGATTTTTGAAAAGCTGGGAATTAATAACATTCCGGCACTTCTAAATTTTTTAAGTGTGAATTAAATCGTAAAACTAAGGGTAATTTTTGTCCCCTGCCCTTTTTTACTTTCAATATTAAAAGTCACGTCTATAAGAGGTAAGAGTTCTCCAATAATTTTCATTCCTAATTGCGGCCCGTTAAACTTGTCAGAATTTTTAATTTGGGACAGTTCCTGTTCAGACATTCCTATCCCGGTATCCTCAATCACCAGATGAAACCGGCATTCGTCTTTGATCCCGTAAATATAAATAAATCCCTGATTTGTATACTTCACGGCGTTATCCAGAATATTGTGAATCACGATGCTTAGCACATCCGGATTACTGATTACCGTGTGATCTGCACTTATGTTATTTTGTATCTGGATAAATTTAAACTCTGCCGCATTGAGGAACAGGCCGATTCTCTGTGTCATAAAGTCTCTGAGCACAATCTGCTCCCTGGATTTATAGTTGTCATAAACAAAAATCTTATTGTACCTGATCGTAGAATCAATAAATTCAAGAATCTGTGCAGAAGACTCTTTGATTGAGCTGATAACTCTTTTTTCGTAGGTTGAGTCGTCTATGCTATCCAATAAAATTCCCGTACTGATATTGATAAAATTCAGAGGACTTTTGATATCATGACTGATGGCTGCGACAAGCTTTTTTTTCCGGGAAAGCTGTGCGTAAAGTTCTTCCCTTGTTTTTGAGAGGGAATCTATGGTTTCGTTGAGCTCTGCCGTGCGTTCTTCAATTTTTTCACTGAGGATAATGGCCTCTTTTTCTGCCTGCTTTAATCTCAGGGTGTAGATGAGATAAAAAATCAGAAGCACAAGGATCACCATGGAAATTTTGAATACATCCGTTTCCCAGAAAGCGGGCCGTACATATACGTGCAGTGTTTTGTAGCTGTATTCGGATGAGAAGTTCTTCAGCTTTCTGACCACAATACTGTGTTTTCCTTTCGTCAGCGCATTAATATTGATAATCCTGTTTTCAGGCAGCGGCTGCCAGGTTTTATCATCGATCTTGTAATCGATATAATTATTTCTTTGATTTCCAAAATTTACAAAATCCACAAAAATCTTTACATACCCAAAATTTCTCTCAAGCTTTAAAACTCCGGAAACTACTTTTTCTTTTTCATTTATCGCCACACGGTCGATAAAGAAATCTTCAGCAGGCAGCACCGGGAAGGCTTTTTTGGTATCAATATAAACCATGCCGTTCATGGATGGAAATATTACATATCCATTGTTGAATACTCCATTATTGTTTGCTCCTCCATTAAACTCCGAGGTCAGAATACCGTCCTTTCGGGCATATTTATGGATATAAAAATTTTTATTCCCTTTTAAATAAGCATTAATGAAATCATTTTTCTTAACCTGAAAAAGCCCGTGATTCGATGAAAGCCAGTAAAAACCCCTTTTGTCATCGATTACACTGTGGACCGAAGATAAAATCTCCTTATTATGAAGAGGCTTGTAGAGCTTCCCTTCCTTGTAAAGATAAAGTCCTTTTCCATAGCTTTGTACCCAGAAAAAGGGATCTCCATTATTGTTATTAATGCTTCTGAAACTGATTCCGGACATAAGCTTTTTATAAATCCTCTTCTTTTCATTAAAAATAAAAAGTCCTTCGTTGGCAGCCAGAAGAAGTTCTTCGTCATTAACCTTAGCAATTCCTTTTATGCCGATATTAGTCTTAAAGAACATCTCCTCCGCAACTTTATGGTCTTTTATAACAACATATCCCAAGAGATGCCGGTCTTTGTACAACAGGGATAACCATACCTTATTACCAGAAGTGCTACTGATACAGTATACCGAAGAGTCATTAGTAAAATCTCTGACAATTTTTGTTTTATTATTAAACTGTAAGACGAGGGCGTGCTCACCTTTCAGAAGAAACTCTCCACGGTTGTCCAGTGGGACAATCCCGTATTGATCAATACCTGAAACTGGAATTGTTTTAATATAACCATCAATCCCGAACATATCTCCTTCACTTGTTAAAACTCTTCCCACACCATCATTGGTAAGCGAATGAAAAATACTTTTCCTTGGTGTGATGTGTGGATAAATAAATTTCTTCCTGATCAATAACAGGCCCTTTGACGAAGTACCGATACTGAGCGTCCTTGCAGATTCATCATAATACATATTGGAAACGGTAAGGTCACGGAGAGTTTTACCATCATAAATAAGGTCTAGGGTTAATAAGTTATTATGATATCCGACCAGGTAAATCTTATTATCGTTTCTGAGAAGAAGCTGTTTGTTGGGTATGTTTATAAAATAGTCGAAGTCCTTTGCCACTTTCAAGCCCGTTTTATATTCCCTGACTTTCCCGTTTTTTTCTATTTTTTCTATGACCGAACCATCCTTTATACGGAACAACTGGTCTCCCAGTAAAAAAAAACGGTAAAAAGATCGGGCATCGAATCTTCCTACGTATTGTTTCGTGTCCTTCTTCTGATAAAAAAGCTTGTCATAATCCAGATAATAAAATTCATTTTTCGAAATAAAATAAAAGAATTTCATCGCACTTGAATCTCTTGGAACCATTCTATTCAGTTTCCAGAGATTTCCGTTGCCACGCCTCATCAGGTCCTTAAAAAGAGAAGACTTAGCGTCAGTAATTACAGAATATCCTCTTTTAGAAATGAGCGAGGGAATCCCTCCAGAATTATAAAAGGTAAACAGCCAGTCATCAGCTGCAGATCCATCGATCATCAGGGTGCGGTTTTCTATCGATGGAACACCAATATCATGTACCAGAAAATTATTTCCATCAAACCTTACAATACCATCTTGTGTGGAAAGCCACAGAAAACCGTATTTATCTTTGACAATTGACATGATAGAATTCTGCGGAAGTTTACTATTGTCGGCATCATACCACTTTTCATAGTAAGCATCCTGCTGTGCACACAACGGACTGAATAACAGAAAGAAAAGCAATATCCAAAGAGAATTCATACCTTAAAAAATAAAATAATATAACAATTCGATGTAATACTAGTACTACATAGGGTAGTATAAATACTCATCAAATATTGAAATAGTATTACATATTTTATCTTTTCATAGAAATAACTTTGTGCCTGTAGTGTTAAAGTAATAAAAACTTAGAATTATTAAAAAACATGCAGCAAAAATACGATTTTTATGACATTATACATAGCAGTATATAAAAATAGTAGACTTATAAAAAAGTGAATTATAGCGATGACCTAAGAAAACCAAATGATAAGAAAAGATTAAACTTCCCATTCCGCATCTCCGATGGCCTATCATAGGGCAATCCCTGAGGGTCATCTTTGATACGGATAATGATCGTAATGATGAAATATCAGAAAGAAAAATAACTACAAATAGTGTCAGGAATATGAAAATACTATATGATCTAAAAAGAAATATCATGATTTTCACTGCTTCCTTATCACAAATTTCTGATAAGACCCATAAAAATAATCAACCGAAGTTGAGAAAAATTAAACAAAAAAAACGAAAACCATAAAAGCAAATGATGTAATACCCGAAAATAAATTCAAAACGCAAGATTCTAAAAACACATAATGATTATTAAGGTTCAGGGGTTGCAGAGATCGTCTCTGCAATTCTGAAAACCGACAGGAAAACACAAACTCATCATATCCAACGCACAGTGATGAAAAAAAATAGCTTAAGTGTTAACTCATATTAAGTGAAGGTGTTTCTTTAAGAAGTTTTGAGTATGTGCTTCAGGCTGTTTTAAAAGTTTTGACAGATCCTGGAATGCATCTTTGCGGAATGATATTCATTAAGACCATATCGTTCCGCAACTCAAAACTAAACCATACCCCTACGATCTAAAAATTTCTTGCAAACTTCAATTATAAAAAACATTATGGAAAGATCATTACCTGATTATAAAAAAATCTACGAGGACATTATCCGAAAAAAATGTCCTGAAAAATACAATCAATGTGCACCATTATTGAATAAAAATGAAATTTCAGCAATGGATGTCTTATCTCTCAATGAAATGGTTTTCGGTAAAACAGATGAGTCACAAATCATCAACCGGAAACATAAGAGCTATGATTACGAGTCTATTATTAAGATTCTGGACTATCAGAAGAAAAATGAACTTACTAATATTGAAATATCCAGACAGTTCGATCTGTCCCGAAATACAATAAGCAAATGGAAAAGAGAATTTTCTTACTGATTCCAAAAAATGCTATTAATTAAGATTAAATAGTATAGAATATATTACATGCCTTTCAGAACAGGTTCTTTTACCTTTTAAAAACATATCGTACGATCATCGTTTCAGCGACGTATACGGTATTGTTAGAACGTAAAATATTTTATTTGGTTTGATATTTTACCGGGAATAATTTTGGTTGATAGTTAATACACCCGCTGTTCTAAAAAGGCTATTTAAATCCAAACCTCACTTTCTGCTGAAAACATTTTAAAATCTCTCACCGTAAGACCGATCTAAAAATCTTTTTTGAGATTTTTTCTTTAGCAGGCGATCCAGCACCGCCACCCAGACTGTGGAAAGTAAAAGTGAGAGACAAGTGATGGCAAGCCCTGATTTATAAAGGCTGTATTCTATAATTCCCGACTTATACGCTACAGATAATGCCAGAATTCCAAATTCTCCGGTCTGTGAAAGTAAGGCACCTCCATACAAGCTTTCTTTCCAGCTAAACTTTAGTAAACGAAATGCTGCCGCAGACATCACACTGTTGCTGATGAGAACAAAAAAAGTTCCCAGAAAAATGATGCTGATGTTTGAAAGGAGATAAGAAACATCAAGGCGTAAACCAATAGAAACGAAAAACAGCGTCACAAAAAAAACTTTAAAAGGAAGTAACGAATGTTCCAGCCAGCCGAAAATTTTCACCCTTCCCACAATTACTCCTGCCATAAAACTTCCGAGCGCGCTGCTCATTCCTGCTACTTCGGCCACTAACCCGGAAATGAGACATAAGAATAATCCGGAAAAAACCTGTAGATCATGGTCCTCCTTGATGGATGCAAAGAATTTTGGCAATTTAATCTCCTGAAAATTCCTAAGCCTTTTCATCATAAAAAAAATAAGAAGGCAGAAAATGACCGGAAAGAGAATTTTAAATAAATGAAAATCATTAATTCCCCAGGCCTTCAACAAAGTAAGCACAGGAGCAAGAAGAAGATCCTGGAATATTAATATATTGAGTACCGTTAATCCGAAAGTCGTCTTCAGCGTATTGTGCTTATTTAAAAACTCACTGACCACAGCCGTACTGTTAAAAACAAACAACACCGTGATAAGTACGATACTTTTCACCGAAAGTTCCGCAAAATATCCCACAATACAGGCAAACCCTATACTCAGAATAATCTTAATAACCTGTGCTACAACAGGTTTCACAAGAGCACTCCGATTATCCGGAACATTAATTTCCATGCCTAAAAAAAACATCAGAAGCAGAATTCCTATTTCTCCTATTGTTTCTGTCTGTTCAGGGTTTGTAAAAACGCCGGAGATATGAGGTCCCAGGATAATTCCAACAAAAATATAAGCGATAAGATACGGCTGATTAAACCTTTTAAGAATAAACATCATTCCTAAAGTGGTAAGGCATAAAATACTTACTGACCAAAGTAATTCATTCATAACGTTACGGTATTTAAGAATAAACTGTTGGATACGAAAAAATTGGTTTTCCATCAAGGAAAACCAATGTATAAAATAAAATAATGATTACTGAATCTCTATGATCCGGGGTGCCTGCTTTTTAGCTTTTTCCGATTTTGGAATAGTGAGCTTCAGAACACCGTTTTCGTATTTTGCCTGAATGTGTTCTTCGTCCACAATATTTTCAGCAAGCTCAATACTTCTGCGGAACGACTGATAGCTGAATTCTCTTCGGACATAGTTTTCCTGCCTGTCTTCCGTATTATTTTTACGGGTAGACGAAATTGTAAGCGTATTACCTTCAAGAGTAATTTCGAAATCCTGCTTTTCCATTCCCGGAGCGGCGACTTCTACTTCAAAACTTTCGGTATTTTCTTTAATATTGACCGAAGGAAGCGTAGTAAGTGTGGATGAAAAATTGTTATTGCCCCAATTAAAAAGTTCGCGGCTAAAAAAATCATCGAACAGCACACGTGGATCTGCAGGGAGCAAACTGCCATTGTTTCTTTTAACGATTGACATAACTAACGAGTTTTTAAAGGTTAAACAATAAATCAATAATCGTAACACATTCATTACAAGCAATATGCCACATCTAAATTATGAAATCTTGTCATTTAATATGGAAAAATTGACATATTTATCAAGGTAAAAATTGACAAAATTATCTACAATACAGTATTTATGTATTCGGTTCAGATCGCTTATTTAAAATTATTTATTTACAATAATCAACCTTTCATATTCAATCTTTCTTCCTGTAAATCAAGCAGTCGCAGATGTTTCCTGATGATATCTTCATCGAGCAGAAGTTCTTCGCGGTTTTTATGGATAAGCCAGCTTCTCTGAGTGTCGAGGATGTCGATATAAATACGTCTGTATTCTTCGTAATTTAAAATAATTTCAGAACTGCTCAATTGGTTTTCGTATTTCTGCAATTGATCTTTCAAAGCCGGAAAACTTTCTATTTTGTTCGCATAATCACTTCTGATTTTATCGATGGCTACCGTGGCCAAACTGTTCAGAATTTCGTAATCTATTTCTTTTACGCTTTTTGTAAAATCCCGGTCTACCGGTGGAAATCTCTTCAGAAAAAAAGGGAGTGTAAGCCCCTGTAAAAGAAGCGTGAGCAAAATTACGATAAAGGTAATGAACAGGATCATATTCCTTTGCGGGAAAGGAGAGCCATCATCCAAAGTCAAGGGAATGGAAAGTGCGGCCGCGAGGGAAACTACGCCTCTCATTCCGGTCCAGCCAATTATTAAGGGGGTTTTCCAGCCGGGTGACTGTGCATCGGCAACCGTGATGAAATTTCGCATGATTAAAGTGGTGACCACCGCAGCATAGCCTGCCAGGATTCTGACAATAATCAGCACAGCGGTTACTGCAATTCCGTAGCCGATCGCCGTAAAAATATCTGTATCGCCTAATCCGGAAACAATTTCTGGTAAATCTAAACCGATAAGCATAAAGACAACTCCATTTAACAGAAAGCAGAAACTTTCCCAGACTGTTACCGTACGTATTCGTGAGGCACTGCTTAAAAAATCATGACTGCGGTAAGAAAGAAATAATCCACCGGTTACTACTGCCAAAACACCCGAAGCATGCAGCTGTTCCGCCGCCAGATACATTGAGAACGGGGCAATAAAGGTTAATAAAATATCTATATTTGAATCGGTCGGTAAAAGTTTGTGCATTTTCAGAAAAACGTATGCTATAGCAATCCCGATTCCTAAGCCCCCCAGGCACATCCATATAAAACTTCCGGCTGCTTCATGCCAGACAAACTGCCCCGTTGCGGCGGCAATCATGGCAAACCTGAAAATGATCAGAGAAGAAGCGTCATTCAGCAGACTTTCCCCTTCAAGAATGGAAGCCAATCTTTTCGGAACTTTTACGAATTTTAAAATAGCACCGGCACTCACTGCGTCTGGCGGCGAAACGATTCCTCCCAATAAAAAACCAAGTGCCAGAGAAAACCCGGGGATAAAATAATTGGCAAAGACAGCGACTGACAATGCCGTAAAAAAAACAACCACAAAGGCAAAGCTGAAAATGATCCTGCGCCATCTCCAGAGCTCTTTCCATGAGGCTGACCATGCGGCTTCGTAGAGCAATGGAGGTAAAAAAATGATAAACAGTAATTCCGGCTCTACTTTAATCGGTGGAACGCCGGGAATAAAACTTATTAAAAGCCCCGCCAATACCAAAAGAACAGGATATGCCACCTGAATTTTATTGGCCAGCATGATAAGCATTGTAATCAAAAAAACCAGGAAGAGATAGAATTCGAAATCTTTAAGCATATAAAAATTTTAGATATTTAAATATATATCAAATTTTTAAAAACCCGATTTGTCTTTAGATATAATTTGAAGAATCAAAGAATCATTTTTTAAGATACAAAATATATTGAAGGCTTAAATGATTATGTCCTGATCCATACCGTATCGCAAAGAATCATCGCTTCAATGAACCTTAAAACCATTCACCAAAAAATTCCTTTGCCTCATTTCATCAGAGTAAGCAAGTCGTATGTGGTCAACAGTGCACATATCATTTCGTTTGACAGCTATTCGATCAACTTTGATGACAGAGAGGTTCCGATGGGTGAAATTTATAGGGAAAATTTCATTAAATCCTTCACAGATGGTATGTTGTAACGGTACGAAGGATAACTTTAAACAACCTGGATTGTGCTGATTTAACGATAGCGATTAAAATAATTTACCACTCTCGCATGGCATTAAAACAAACGTTTTATAGAAAACTGTCGCGCAAAATCATCAAATTCCGTCCTGAAGCTTCTCCCTACCGGAAGTGAAATCTTGTCTACCAACACTTCATTATTACTGATGGCGGTGACATGATCGCCATTGATGATAAAAGACCTGTGTATCCTTATAAAGCCCTTTTGCTGTAAATTGGCAGCCAGCTCAGAAACGGACATTTTAGAAACGGTGACCGTTTTATCTTTTAGTACGGTTTTAACATCATTACCAATGCTTTCGAAATAAAGAATGTCTTTGATCAGGATTTTCCGGTGAAAACCCTCCGACCTGAGAATCAGAAAATCATCTTCATTCTCCTTTCCCGCTTTGCTCAGTATTCTGTCTGCCGCTTTGAAAAAACGTTCAAAGGTAATCGGTTTCAGCAGATAATCCACCGCTTCAAGCTCAAAGCCCTCAATCGCAAATTCGCGGTACGCCGTGGTGAAGATCGTCTGTGGTTTCTGACGAAGTGATTTCAGAAATTCAATACCATTCATATCCGGCATCTGGATATCGAGAAACATCAGATCTACATTTTTCGTTTGCAGAATCACGTAGGCTTCCATTGCATTTTTAGCTGTGCCCACGAGTTTAAGTCCTTCAATTTTAGACACATGATTTTCCAAAAGCCTGATGGCCAAGGGTTCGTCATCTATAATAATACAGTTAATCATTTCCGGGAGTCATTAATTTTACTTTGAACCAACTGTCTGCCTTTTTTATTTCCAGTGAATATCGATTCGGATAATTCAGTTCAAGCTGTCTTTTGATATTTTCCAGCCCTATTCCGGACCTTGAATCATGGAGTTTTTCAGAAAATTGATTTTCCACCTTAAAGATAGCATGCTCCGTCGTGGTTTCAATAGAAATTCTGATCTCAATATGGCCATTGGTTTTTTCAGCTCCGTGTTTAAAGGCATTTTCAACAAAAGACAAATACAGCAGAGGCGGAATACGGCTCGGGAAATCAATTTTTTCCTCTACACTCACTTTCAGCCTTTCATCATAACGAATTGTTTCAAGTGCTATATATTCTTTAACAATATTAAATTCATCACTCACAGAAACCAGATCTTTCTGTCCCTGATAAAGAATGTAATCCAGGATGTCGGAAAGCCTGCTGATCGACAGGGAGACAGAATCGGGATCTGTTATCGATAAAGAATAGATGTTGTTCAGCGTATTGAACAGGAAATGCGGATTGAGCTGGGCCCTCAGGACTTTTAATTCCAGTTCGGATTTTTCTTTCTGCAGCTGTAACGTATTCTGTTTCTCGTCTTTATACCGAAGCATAAATTTCATGGAAATAAAAATGAATGCCCCGGAGATGATAGGCAATAGGTAATGGAACAAAAGATATTGGATATCGGTAAAAATATCTATTATGCTGTCCTGTGGCTCATCGGTAAATAACGGTTCGGCAGCATACACGATAAAAATACGGTTTAGTACGCTTAAAAGATATATTCCAAATACAAAACCAATCGTAAAAAGAGCATATTTTTTACGTTCAAAGAATTTGCGTATCAGAATAGAATAGATGAAGTTGGCCCCGATAATCTGGAAAATCCAGTGGCCTATGTCATAGTATAATATTTGAATGAAATTTTGCCGGTCATGTTGCCATATTCCGAAAACGAATAACGCGATCCAAAATACAGCCTGATGCACGATTTCCCGGCCTAATTTTATGCCTGATGTTTTTTTCACAATACCGTAAAGATATTATTTAAATCATTTCATTCGACCTCCGGTTTTCAAAGCATCTGTTTTGATGGCGAAAAACATCGATAAGCTGGTAAACGCAGCAATCTGCCGTATACATTCAAAATGGATGATTGTACAGGCATTGATTTAAACCCATATTTAAAATTTGGAATTTCACAGAAAAAAATAATGGAGAGCGAAAAATTTCACGGGCTTGATCATCTGAGAGCTTCTGCTATTGTACTGGTACTCCTGTATCACTACAGAATGTTTGAACACCCGGCCTGGATCGACAGCATCGGCTGGATTGGCTGGACGGGGGTCGATCTGTTTTTTGTACTAAGCGGATTTCTTATTTCCAACCAGTTATTCAGGGAAATCAGAGAACACAAAACCATCAGACCGAAAATTTTCTTTATCAAAAGATTTTTCAGGATTATTCCGCCCTATGCTTTTACACTGCTATTGTATTTTTCTGTTCCGGCCTTCAGGGAGCGGGAAGCACTTCCTCCATGGTGGAAATTTATAACCTTTACGCAAAATTACGGACTTGATGTAATCAGTCAGGGAACGTTTTCGCACGCCTGGTCACTGTGTATCGAGGAACAGTTCTACTTTGCACTGCCGCTTCTTTTATTGACCCTCATCAGGCTGAAATCAATAAAATCCATAAAATTTGGAATTGTTTTTCTTCTTGTTACCATCATTCTGCTCAGGGCTTTTCTCTGGAATCACTATATCATTCCTAATATCAATAGTGAAGATTTCTGGAAAGAGTGGTATATGAACATCTATTATCCTACCTACACCCGGTTGGACGGTCTTTCCATGGGAGTCCTGATCGGCTACCTCTTCCAGTTTTCAGCTAAGTTTAAGGGGTTCGTTGAACGGAATGGAAACCGACTTTTGCTGACGGGAATATTGGCCGTCGCATTCTCATTGTGGTTTTGCAGGGATCAGTATTCTGCCAGCGCATCGATTTTTGGTTTCACCCTGGTGGCCGTCAGTTATGGAATAATGGTAGCGGGCGCCATTTCAAAATCATCATTTCTAAGCAGAAAGCCTTGTTTTATAACCTCACAATTGGCGGTTCTCTCCTACTCTGTCTATTTGTCGCACAAAGGCATTATCCATCTTGTACAATTGTTCCTGGATGAAAATAATATTCCGGTTTCCGGCAATACAACCGTGATTATTTGCTTTCTGGCTTGTTTAGCGATCGGTTTTTTCTACCGGTACAGCATTGAAAAAGCATCGTTGATGATCAGGGATAAAGTCTTACAAATTAATTACTCAAATATCAAATAAATACCTTTAAATCAAGTATTTAAATAAAATTATCTAATACCTCCTCTATGAAAAACATTATTCTCATTGTCGTAATGCTGCTGGGCAATCAGGCAATGGCTCAGCATTTTACCAAAGAAAAAACCGAAATTAAAAAAATAGTCAAACAGTTTAAAGAGAGTATTATAAGGAAAGATTCTACAACGTTTTACAGTTTGTTCCATGAAGATCCCGTGGTCTGGATTGGTGTCGTGAAAAACAGATCACAGCAAAAACGATTGGAAAAGAATCCAGGTAACGGCAAAAACTTTTTCAGCGATACATACAAAAATTTTTTCCGTTACATCATGGAAACAGGAGTGAAAGAGGAAACATTTGAAAACATCAGGATCATTAATGATGATGTAATCGCCAGTGTGACATTTAACTATTCATTCCGCGAGGGAAAGGACACCACAAACTGGGGGAGCGAATACTGGCATCTGATCAAAGCACAGGGGCAATGGAAGATTGCAAGCATCATCTATTCATATGAAGATGCAAAGATTTTCCCCAGAGTACATGACCATTAAACATTTCTTTTTCAATTTTTCGATATGCGTGCTTATTTTTACAAATACTTAAGAATACGATCAATACTTTCCAGTTCCATAAAATGATCGTGTTTCAAATGGTGATCGTGCCGCTCGTGCGCCCAGGTTACATGATACGGAATATGTGCAGCATAACCGCCCAACTCCAGGACAGGCAGTATATCGGATTTTATTGAATTTCCCAACATAAGGAAGTTTTCGGGCTTACAATCCAGATGTTTTAATAGTTTCTGATAATCATGTATTTTCTTGTCACTCATTATTTCGATATGATGAAAATAGTTTTCCAATCCTGAATTTTTCAATTTCCGTTCCTGGTCTAACAGATCACCTTTGGTGGCTACTATCAGCCTGTATCGCCCTTTCAGCTGTTCCAGAGTTTCGGTTACTCCTGGTAATAATTCGATAGGTTTTTGGAGAAGTTCATGGCCTATAATGATAATTTCATCTATCAATTCCAACGAAACGGTACGATTGGAAATCCTGCTTGCGGTTTCAATCATACACAATATAAAGCCTTTCACTCCATAGCCGTACAGGTGAAGGTTTTTCATCTCAGTTTTAAATAACTCCTGCGATACCGAATGTCGGGGCAGGTAATTTTCAAGCAATGCGCAAAATTGTTTTTCCGCTTCCTGAAAATAAGGCTCGTTTACCCATAACGTATCATCTGCATCAAATGCTATTGTTTTTACAGTGTTTTGCATTTCTTTATTTTTGTATTTCTGAAAAGACAAAATTCAATAAAGTAGAAAACTAAAAAAAGGACATTTGTCCCGAGTGATCCATGTTACGAACCAACCAATCCGTTTTAGCTTTTGTGCAGGAACTTTACGAACAGCAGGAACGTAAAGAAAATATTATCATTAAGCAGTATAGCAAAGGGCAAAAACTATTTTTTCAAAATGAAAAAGCAACGAAAATCATGTTTGTAAGGGAAGGCATTGCCAAATGTTTTTTTACGGAACAAAACGATAAAGAGTATATACTTGAATTTTTGGGAAAAGGCGAAATCCTGGGAGAAATTGAATTTATCCGTAATATTGTTTGCCTTTGTAATATTGAAGCGGTGACGGATATAACGGTTTATGCCATTGCTCCCGACTATTTTTCAGAACTCATCAAAACCAACCTTACACTGAATAATATGCTGTTAAATGTTTTTGCAGAACGCATTATCAACACATCAAGCCGGGCTTCTTATCAGCAGCTTTATACCATTGAGCATAGTTTGGGAAAACTTTTAAAATTGCAATCCAAACAGGAAATATTTATCTCAAAAGTAGACATGGCTTCTTATCTTGGCATTACGGTAAGAAGTCTGAACAGGGCATTTAAAAGCCTGGCGGAATAAGGTGTTAAAAATTTTAATCTATTTTAAAGCTTAAATTTAAATGAGCCGGATGAATAAGAAGCTAACTTTGTTTTCTTCCTGCCAATCTTACCTTATCAAGCCAAATTTTACGCTGATGTTCATCGGAAGTTTTAATGATCCCGATATAGGTGACTTTTACCGGCTCTATCCCGCAAAATTGTAAAACCGACCTTTTGAGCTGATTCACGCTGGGTCTTCCAAACATTAACCTGTAATAGAGTCCGGGCTGGTCCAGTGTGGTAATGATATGGGCGGTCTTTCCTTTCAGAAGCTTATCCCACCAGACAGAATTTTCCCGGTATTTGAAGGCACGTCCCGGCAAAAACAACCGGTCAATAAAACCCTTCGTAATCGCCGGCAAACCGCCCCACCAGACCGGATGTATCCATACCAGATGGTCTGCCCAAACGATTTTTTCCCAACCTTCTACCAGATCGGGTTCCAGTTCCATGATTTTCTTATACCCAAACTTAAGATTGGGATCAAAGTTCAGATCAGCAATAACGATCTCCTTTATTTCAGCCCCGGATTCCTCAGCTCCTTTTCTATAGGATTCGGAAATTCCGAAATTAAACGACTCCCTGTTGGGGTGACCATTGATAATCAGTATTTTTTTCATTCCGTCAATTTAAACTTCTGTAATTTATTTATTTAAGAAGAAGGCTCCTATCAAATATAGACTTTTAACCCTGGTTTTCACTGTTTTAAATTACTGATATTTTTCATATAAGCAACCTTGTCAGACTGTATTAAAGTTTCTTTTCAATTTTAATTTAGATTAAATGTTGATGAGTTACAATATCTGAACCGTACAGACAAGTAATTTGGACCATACAGTCAAGTGGTGCGTTAAAGAAAAACTGAACTTTGCCCTATCAAATTAAAATAAACAAATGTCAGAAATTACTAAAATTCAATTGGGTCATAATGGACCTATGATTTCAAAGCTTGGTTTGGGATGTATGCGGATGTCATCAATCTGGGGCGGCCCGACGCCTGATGAAGCTGAAAGTATTGCCACAATTCATCAGGCTTTGGACAGTGGGATCAATTTCCTCAATACCGGAGATTTCTATGGTGCGGGTCACAATGAGATGCTCATTGGCAAGGCCATTAAGGGAAGACGTAATGATGCGTTTATCAGTGTCAAGTTCGGAGCGATCTTTCACAACGGACAATGGATCGGGATGGATCTGCGTCCGCTAGCGATTAAGAATTTCGTCAACTACTCCCTTACCCGACTGGGAATAGAGACCATTGATCTTTACCAGCCAAGCAGAATGGATGGCAGCGTACCGATTGAGGACATCATCGGGACCATCGCCGGCCTGATCGAAGAAGGCAAAGTGCGCCATATCGGAGTCTCAGAGATCACCGCCGAACAGCTTCAAACAGCCCACAACATTCATCCGATCAGTGCATTGGAAATCGGCTATTCTCTGGCAGACCGCCAGATTGAAAATGATCTGCTGCCCGCCGCCAGAGCATTAGGAATCGGGGTCATAGCTTTCGCCAATACGGCAGAAGGCCTGCTAACCGGTGATCTGAAAGCACCACTTTCAGAACATGACTACCGGAACCATTTTTCCCGTTTTCAGGGTGAGAACCTTATTTATAATCTTGAAAAAGTTGAAGTTCTTAAACAAATGGCTGTTAACAAAGGCTGCACACCAACACAGCTTGCCATCGCCTGGGTGAACGAACAGGGCGACCATATCATGCCATTGGTAAGTATGAGCCGCAGATCAAGACTTCCTGAGAACATCGCTGCCATGGATATTGTATTCACAAATGAGGAAATGAACATTTTAAACACTACATTTGCCATAGGTGCCCTCAAAGGCGGTACCTACCTGCAAAGATAATGGAAAGCCCAGCTGAGATCCTTCCCGGTGTTATATTCTACTCTTACCTTTCTTCGGAACGGAAAGAGAAAGCCTGCATCTGGAATCATCACACTTTGGTCATGCAGGTCTCAGGTCAGATGATTCTGGAAACCTCTGAACAGCAACTGATAATGTCTGCCGGCGAGGTATTGCTGATTCATAAAAATCAGCTGGGAACCCTCATGAAGACACCGGAGCCGGACGGACATTACGAGACCATTGTCATCTCGCTTCAGGAGGATCTGATGCGAAAAATAGCCCTGGAAGAAAAAATGGAGGCTTATGCTAAATATAGCGGGCTTTCAAATCTAATTCTCCCGAATAACGAGTTTCTGAAGGGGTATTTTCAATCCATTGTTCCCTATGCCAGAAGCTCTGGGGCTGAAATGACTGATGAACTGGGACTTTTAAAGGTGAAGGAAGGCATCAAACTAATGCTAATCGCCGCTCCCGAGCTCCGCAATTTTCTTTTCGATTTTTCAGAGCCTTATAAGGTGGATCTGGAGCGATTTATGCTCAGTAATTTTCATTTCAATGTACCGGTAGAAAAGTTTGCACAGCTTACAGGACGAAGCCTTTCAGGATTTAAAAGGGATTTCCGGAAAACATTTGGAATGCCGCCCAGGAAATGGCTCCAGGAAAAAAGGCTGAATGAGGCACGACACCTGATTGAAAGTAAAAACAAGAAACCTTCTTCCATCTACCTAGACCTGGGGTTCGAAAGCCTCTCTCATTTTTCTCATGCATTTAAAAAGAAATTCGGAAAAGCGCCGACAGTAGGCTCGACCTCTTAAAAATACTAAGTTTACGATTTAGTAAGATGAATTTTATGTTTTGGATAAACGCTTTATGAATCGTAAGTTTCCGGATAAAATTTATCTACGAAATAAAAGTTTAAATGTATTATATTAGAACAATGTTAATAGGCTTAGTATGAATATCACATATCTCTATGTATGTAAATACAAATTCTTTGAAGATATTAAAGTTCTGAGAATATCTTATTGCCAAACAATCTGGCACCATGCAGAACCAACCTTAAATCACTAGCTGTCTATATAAAATATTCTCTGAAATGATAAATGCCAGCCACCCAACGTCTGAAAATCTCCTGCAATTCATAGAATTCCAAGGCCCTTTAAGTAAAGATGCTTATATTGCCTTACGTTGCAGAATAAAGGAACAAACTTATAAAAAAGGAGAACATGTGGTAAACGAAGGAAGCGTTTGCAAGAAAATTTTCTTTTTGAATACCGGGCTTGTTAAAACCCTTTTTACCGCAGACGGCCGGGATTTTATTATGCGTTTTTTCCCGGAAGGCCATGTTTTTTCCGTTTTGGACAGTTTCATTGAGCAAAAACCTTCCATATATAGAATTACAGCTTTGGAATATTCTACGGTGAGCTATATTTTGTACGAGGATCTTCAAAAATTATGTTCTGAACATCATCAGATCGAAACCTTTTACCGAAAACTCCTTTCGATGGCGGTTGTAGAAATGATGAGCCGAGTAGGGCATTCGCTTGAAGAAACTGGAGTGGTAGCCTATAACAGATTTATAAAAGACCAGGGGCATCTCCTACAGCGGATCAGCCTGGCAGATCTAGCCTCTTACCTGGGGATTACCCAAGTTTCCTTAAGCAGGATTCGAAGGGGAAGCTAACGATTTTATCATTTGATAAATGCGGGCTCTATGCTGATATGTAATTTTAAAAAAAATTCATACAGTTATGATTCACCCGATTTTATTTAATAAGAAACTCACGGTTGCAGCAGTACTTATCATCACCATTGCAGCGCCTGTCATCGGTTATTTTTCTATTGGTTTACCTCCTGTCATCATAGTCGGCGGCTCCGCATTCATCGCATTGATATGCTGGTATAGAACCTATTTGCAGAATCCGGTGTCGCCATCGGTGATGTTGCCACTGTTTATCTTTACGGTGGCCGCATTGCAAATACACATCACAGAGGAATACCTGATGGGCTTCGCTCCTGCTATGAGCCGCCTGTTCGGAATTCCCTGGAGTGAAAAAAGCTTTCTCTTGATATTTGCGCTCGTCGGACCCACTATTTATACGCTGACATCACTTGGGTTGTACTACAGGATTCCCATTGCAGGGTTTATCGCATGGTTTATCTTTATAGGACCGGGTGTCGCTGAATTTACTCATTTTATCTTCCCGTTGATCTCACCGGATCTTTTAGCAGACGACCCACATCCGGTAACACATTCCATTACAGGTTTCGTGATAGAAAATATGCCAAATTACTATTACAGGACAACAGGGAGATATTATTTTCCTGGCATGTGGACAGCCATTCTGCCAATGATTCCGGGATGTTACGCTATTTTTAAACTGCTGTTTAGACCTGTACGTAAAGGTTTAGAAGTTTAACGGCAGTGACACGTTGTAGCTTACCCAGCTCTGATGATCCGGGAGAAAATCCGATCTTATCCTGCATTTGATACTTATACAAGGATCGGAAAAGATTCTTTAAAGGCAGAGATTTCCGGAATAAAGAATGGCAAAGATGACCATCGGTATTTTCCGATGAGACGTATCCGACAATAGTTCCTTTAAATGATACAGATATTGTCTGGCAGGATTGAAAGAAAACCTACAACACTCTTAAAAAAAATACAAATAAATAGTGCGCGGGTTCTATTTCCCGATACAGTATCTATAGAAGTATTTATTGATGGGGATTTACACAATACAAGATGTACAAAAGTGGTACACGATTAAGATGCTGCAACATCTTTTTTCTCTACTTTCCCGCACGAATCTCGTCACGTCAATCACTTGTAAACCAATACTTTACAGTATTTTACGATAAATTAAAAAATACATTTGTACTACTTTTGTACACCTCAAACCGTATAAATTCTTGTAAATTAGACAATTAACATTTACCGAATGCATCGGTGATAATTGATACATTTCGCCTGTACACCTCAATTTTTTTCTATTTTTTGAATAAAGATAAATTTTCGAATGTAGCTTTAACACCTTAAAATTTGTATTGAGTCAAATAAAATTTTTTCGTACTTTTTCTCAAGGTCATCATTTTCCTGAGCAAATCCTTTACCCCTCAAAAACAACCCATTCCAATTTATTAATTTCAGACTTTAGCTTTTCTAACGTTATAATAATTTCAGAAAAATTGGGTCGGTGTTCGCTGTACAGCATTTCAGATTTCATGGTTTCGTAGTCTTCTTCCCATCTCTTAATAATTGTGTCCGGAGGAATTGGATTTATTGTTTGAGGATTGTGTATTAAATAATCAACACCAGTAACTTTAGTAAATTCGATTCTGTGATAAACAATAGTTTTATACAAATCCTCATTCTTCAGAGCCTTATCTTTAAACTCAGAATGATAAAGACAATAAATATCATATAAATGTCTACTCAGACGATTTACTCTAATTTTATCATATGGTTTCTGAAATTCTTCATGTAATAAGAATATCTTCTCCAAAAAAGTTCTCTCAGGGTTGACAGAGGGTACAAGAAATTCACCATCTACAAAATCTAGATCTTTGTATTCCTGATCGACAAAAGAAGAAATTAAACAATCAGAAAAAGGTTCTTTTAGTGATCTGCACCCTATTTCAATTTGTACTCGAGGATTCAAATATCCTTTCGTTTCAATAATGGAAGGATAGTAAATATTAATGATTCGTGGATCTTGGTCTGATGACTGAACATCTTCTAAGGTAAATGTAACACCTTCTGCAATGCCTTTCTCTTCAAAACATTTCTGTAGCTTTGGATAAAATTCTTCAGATACGAATTTCCCTGATTTCTTTCGAAGATTAGTCTTTCTTTTGGTTATTTCAGTAAAACCCAAAAATTCTCTATCGATAGCCAAATCAATATCTTCAGAAAACCTTTGAATTAAATTCCAAGACTTACTTAATGAAGTACCGCCTTTAAAAACTAAATATTTAGCTTCGTCCATTTCAAATATTATAGACAAACTTTGCGTAACCCACCAGTCTTTTTCAACAGCAAAAGGTGTAATCCCTTTCTTTTCTGCAACGTGATTGAATGCATTAATTCTTGTTTTCTCCGGTAAGTTTAGAAATTTATTTTTCATTTTATTTAGTCAAAGCTTTACGCATTATTACTCTGATCCATTCAGGAGCTAATTTAATGTCATGTTCTAAACGGTATTGCTCTTCATTTTTCAAGTGATTTAAAACCGTTTGAATTTCATCATCCGTTACATTATCTTTTCCTATTTCTTTAAGAGCCTGAATTACTATCCCACTAATATTTCCAATCACAGCTAAATTTTTGGGACTTGTTTTTTTAAAAACAATACTTCGATTACCTACTTTGACAGTTCTAGCTGATCCGTCTGTATGATAAACCAGATTCATTGGTACTTGTGACGACAATCCGAGTTTATTAAGAGCTAACACACCTGTCGGAATAATTCGAGCTTTGTCCCTTTTTCTTATAGATTCTGCGATCTTTTCTGCCGTTGGCAAAATCTCACCTAAATAAGGATCCTGCTCTAAAATAGAAAAGATACCTCTTGCAACTCGACAAACTTTCTTTTCGTTAACCAAACGCTCTAGTGCTTTGGAAACAGCTTTGTAGTTACTAAAAGATAAAAAATCTTCAGTATAAAAAAGCGAACCCCTCTTGGCTTTTTTTATTTTATCAAGTATTTTATTATCGATACTTTCCATTGGTTTACAGCGTATTTTTGTCGCAAATTTAGCAAATATTTGCGACAAAATAGTCTTAAATTTGCTATTCTGCTCAATACCCTTTAAATTTGATACAAATTTAAAGGGTATTGATAGTAAAATCGCCCTTCGTTTTTGGAGGTGTCTCCTAGAGTATCTTTATTTTTGCGCATCCAGTACGCACGATCTCAAATCTTCTATAAACTAGCAATGAATGTTGATTATACTATTATTGCAAACTACCAGCTAATTTAACCGTTCCTCCAACTGCCCTTTCCAAGTTGCAAATCCTTTGTTACTGTCCGAATAATCGTGCATAATCCTTGAAAAGTTCTGAGGATTGGTTTCTAAATAAGTTTGTCTCCCTTTCTCTTTTATAATATTCAATTCTTTGTCAATTTGTTTTATGGTATCTATCAATGTAGCTTTATTTTTTTCTGTATGCCAAATGTAGGTTGCTTCTTCAGTGTCTAAAGTCTCTAAAACGATATGATACTTTTGAGTTCCTGATAATAAGAATACAAATGAAAAAGGTTGCAAAACAAACCGTAGCTTCATTACATTTCGCTCGTGCTTGTCAGCCAAAAACTGAATGTGTTGCGAATGTTTATATTGCTTTCCTTTTAACAAATCCCCCAGAATACTTTCAGGGTTTGTATAAATATTTTGATTATTAGGAAGTTCATTGGTCGTAAGAATATTTTGTTTTGATATAGGAATTTGACCAATGAAGTTTTTATTCAGAAATTGGAACTTTACGCTTTCAATTAATTCTTTATTGATGTTTTCAATATCGGCAGAAGTTGCTAATTGTGACAAGATTACTCCATTTTCTACCTCTGCATAAATTTCAATATTAATAACTTTTGATTTTAAAACCCTGGCAAAATAAGGTTTAAGAACTTCGAATTCTGGTCTAAATTCTTCATTTTCAATTTCAAAATTAAATCGCTGGCTACTTTCTTTATCATTATATTCAAAACCAACATTACCATATCTGAAATCCAAATCTTCTATTGTAATTCTAATTTGTTTAGTAATGATTAAACTTTCTCTTTCGGTGATAAGTTCGGTTGGTTCGTCAAACAAGTTTGCGTGTTTGGCTATTTGACGATAATAACTGTTTCGTTTTAAAAAAAGTTTGTTCAGATAATCAATTTTGATGTCCCTGTAATCATAAATAGTAGGATTGATTTCCGAACGTTGTACACGACCTATATATTGAATCAGTTTACCTTTAAAAGAAAAAGGGTAGACTAAAAATAAGGTATTGATATTGGACAAATCCGAACCTTCGCCAAAATACTGTCCTGTAGTAATGAACACCTGAAAATTACCTTGTTGTAAGGCTTGCCATTTGGATTTCCTGTTACTTTCGGAATCATCGCCGCTTAGTGTAATAATTTCATAAGATTGCTTCAGAAAAAGATGAAGCGTATCAATATGCTCTTTTCTTTCAGTGATAATGGCGATTCGTTTTCCTTTGGATAGCTCTATTTTTATATCATTCAGAATAAGTTTGTTTCGTTCTGAGTCGTGAACTAAAATTTTTGAAAGAGTTTCAAAATTGTCTGTTTTTGAATTGAATGGCACATCCAAATCGGTAGTTCTGACAATGATTTGAGCGTGTTTAAAGTTTTCTATTTCATTGCTTATAACCTCTGAAATCACATCACCTAAATAAGCAAATATAAGTTTGTCATCATTATATTTCCTGAATGGTGTTGCCGTCAAGCCATACAAATGAAAAGTTTCCAGTTTTTCAATGGTACTTCGAAATGTTTCCGCAGCAATATGATGGCATTCATCTATTAGAATTGTTCCGAATAGATTTTGCATTTTTTCTGTTTGTTTTGGTAAACTCTGAACCGTAGCAATGGTGACTTGCTTTCCAATCTTAGCTTTCCCTTGACCTATAATGCCGACTTCGTGTTTAGGAATTCCGAGAAATGCTTGGATTCGTTCCTGCCATTGTTCCAACAACTGTTTGCGATGTACAACTATTAAAGCTGGTTGTTTTTTATCCGAAATAATTTTCAACCCCATAATCGTTTTACCCGAACCCGGTGGAGCAACGATAACACCAAAATCCTTTTTTGAAACAGCTTTTACAACTTTATCTTGATGATTTCTCAAAGTTGCATTGAATGCAAAATCAATTTCTTCTTTTAGCCTCCTTTGGTCTTTAAAATCAAAATCCAAATTCTGTTCTTTACAAAACCGAAGCAATTTCCCAATAAAGCCTCGTGGAACAATAATTTCATTTTCTGTTTCTTCAACAAGTTTAAAATAACGGTCTGTTCCAAAAGTATTTTTTCCTGATTTCTTCTTGATAAAGAATTCAGAATTGGCAAAATTTAATTCTTCTTTTAAAAAATTAATCAATGGAGGTGTCAATCCATCTCTTTGAATACGGATATTTTTATAGAGTGTGATACATAATTTTTCGTAACCGCTTTTGGAAATTGGTGAATTGTGCGTTGTTGAAATTTCCTGAAATAGATTGTCTAAAACATCAATGGAAGCTCTCTCGATTTCATTCAAAAATTGCCATTGATGTAAAAAAGGTTCAAAAGTCTCCGGATTAATAAAACAACTATTTCCGGCTTCCATTGCAGGCTTATAAAGTGGTAATGCTATCAGATTCCCCAAACCTTTCCCCGAAAGAAAATCCTGATTAGGAAACAGTCTGTCAAAACTTGAACTCTTGTCAAACATTGAAAATATACCCGATTGTTCCAAAATCGAAATGAAAATTTTTCTACTTCTGACAGATGGATAAGGTTTTTCGAAAAATATCCAAACGTGTCCGCCATTTCCCGAACGTGAACGCTCCAAATAGGCATGGATATTTTTCTTTTTGCAAGCGTTTAAGAAATTGACCGCTTCCTCTTTCCAGTTCTGTTTATCAAAATCAGCGACCAAAAACCAGGAAGTATTGTTCTGCAATAATGGATAAACACCAATTTGCTGAATACCATTTAAGTGTTTTTGAATTTCGTTATCGGTAAGTGGTAAATAATTTTTGTTTGAATAATTTGAAAAAGTACCGCCATTCATTTTATGTACCCGGTAATGATATGGGTCGTATTGATACGCAGGCATATAACCTGACTTTCCTGCTTTTTCCCAACGAACGGCAAACACTTCCTCTCTTCCTTGAAATAAGGAACGGACAGTGTTTATTTGCACGTTAGGATTATTATTCATAAAAGTTTAAATAATGTACACTTCTGAAAGTTTCTGAAATGATTTTGACTCTCCAATTCTTTCTTTTGTTGTACATTCAACAAAATGTAATTGTCACCATTAACAAAAAAGGAATTAGGTGTTCCCTTACTTGTTTTTTCTTTGCCAACAACGGAATCGGGCGAACCTATAAATTTTATTCCCTTCAAATGCAACATTTTTTAGATATAGCATTTTTAATTGAGAGATTATAAAATTATGAAAAGAAAGCCATATTATATAATTTTACATTCCAAAAATCAAGTATTATAGGATTTACAAAAATTAATATTTGTCCTTCTAAATCACTATGCTTAAGGTAATAATCACTTACTTGTTTTTATATTTTGCTCGAACTTCTATATCATCAAGATAATTTCCCAAGGATTTGTTCAACTAAACAATTCTTCTAAAAATAGGGGATAGAGTTTTTATATTCGCTGAAATCTTGTGCGCCGCCCGATACAGTATCTATAGAAGTATTTATTGATGGGGATTTACACAATACAAGATGTACAAAAGTGGTACACGATTAAGATGCTGCAACATCTTTTTTCTCTACTTTCCCGCAGGAACCCCATCAACTTAAACGATTGTATATCAATATTTTATGATATTTTACAGAAAATTTAAAAATTCATTTGTACTACTTCTGTACACCTCCGACCTTATAAATTTCTGTAAATTAAACAATTAACATTTCCCGACTGTAACAGTGATAATTGATACATTTCGCCTTAAATTCTATTTGATCATTCTATCTATTAATTCTCTACTTGATTTACTAACTCCAAATTCTTTGATAGTCTTGACCATTTATCAAGTGCTGAAAGTGTTTGCGCGATAACACTATCAATAAGTCCTTTTGAGAGTTTAGCTTCCTGACCTAACTTCACTAAATGTTTAATGTTTATATTTCTACCTTCTCCCAAAACCATAGTGCTCTGCTCACCACCGGGACCGTTTGAAAAAGTCAGATCGTAGGCAGGTGAAAACTTCCAGTTACCTGAGTCGTCCATCAAGAAGGCAAAGTTCTTTGCGTGGTCATCCCTATTGTGAGACAAGACGTTAAAAACTGCCAATCGATACATCCATAGGCTTGAGAGCTCTAATAAATATAATTTCGGTATCTATGCTTCATTTAATGCAAAAGTAAATGTGCTCCCTGCCCCATATTCACTTTTAACGTTCAGTGTGCCGCCCTGAGTTTCTATAAATTCTTTGCTGATACTTAAGCCTAAACCTGTTCCTTCTTTTTTAGTGCCAGGAATTCTGAAATAACGTTCAAAAACTTTTGACACATATTGGGGTTCAATACCCTGCCCTGTATCCGTTACTGAAAAAATGACTTTCTCTGTCTCTTTTTTAACCTCAATGATAATTTCTGAATTTTCATAGGAATAACGGACCGCATTGGATAAGAGGTTATTAAGCACCCAGGAGGTTTTTTCAAGATCTGCGGATACATATTGTATCTCCGGATCAATCCTGGTGATAAATTGTATGTTTTTTTGCTCAGCCGATGCTTTGTTGGCTTCTGTTGCATAATCGACAATATCAGAAACTTTGGATGGTCTTATATTTAATTTAATGGAACCACTTTCCAGCTGTGCAATATCAAGCAACTCCCCTGTAATTTTCAGAAGTCTGTTGGTATCATCTTTTATCCCATTAACCAAATTGAGCTGATCCTGATTCAGAGGTCCAATCTTATCATTTTCAAGAAGCTGCAATCCCATCTTTATAGACGAAATCGGTGTTTTGAACTCATGCGAAACCGTTCCTATAAAATTGGTTTTGGCAACATCCAGTTCCTTGAGAGGCGTTACATTATGAAGCATAATCACCTGACCGATAAACTGGGTGTTTTGCTCTCCGGTAGGCACAATGTTAATAGCTATAATATCTTTTTCAAAATAGCTTTCTTTACCGTTAGCATAAATTTTCATCACCTCATTTTTTGCGGGACTGCCGGGCTGAACAATGTCTTTGATGATGGTTCGTACCAAATCATTGGTAACTGCTACATCCTGAATAAGTTTCCCTAAGCAGTTTTCTCTTTTAAGTCCTGTAATATTGAGTGCTTCATCATTTATAAAAAGGATTTTCCGGTTCTCATCTATGCCTATAACAGGATCATTCATATTGTCAATCAGGGTTTCAATCCTTTTTTTGCCTTTGAGGATTTTTTCGATCTTGCTCTCCGAAAACTCCTGAATTTTTTCTGCCATAGTATTGAAGGATCTGGCGAGCTCACCAAACTCACTGCTGCTTTCAAAATGTACGCGTTCTTTATAATTTTGATTGGCAATCTGCTTGATGCTTATGGTCAACTGGCGAATCGGATCTGCAATATTGGAGGGAAGGTTGACCATTAAAATAAATGCGATCAGGAAGCAGAGCATGCCTACTATTGAAATCATGGTAATCGCATCGTGCGCCGTATCATCAGCTATTGAGCTTTTATGCTGAATGGCTGCCATATTAAGCTGCATCAGTTCGGTCAGGTCTTTCCTGATGGATGATTTTAAAGCTGCATTTTCAGGATCTTTTTTTAGCGCACCAAAATGAGTAACGACCTTTTCTGTAGCTTCTTTTTCTCCCGGCTCAGTTACATTCTTTCTCTGTTTTTCAAGATGTTTTTCAAAAACGGTAAACGCTAAAGGATCTGAATTCACTTCTTCCAGGGCAAGCAGCATATTCCTGGAATATTCAAGGGTATTATAGTTGGCAACCAGAATATTGTTGGTGTCTTTTTTTAACTGATTAATGTACCAGGCGCTTAGGACCGATAGCACAATAATCATAACGAATAAAAGACCGACACCTATATTGAGTTTTGTTTTTATTTTCATTACGAGAGAATTACTAAATCTATATTTTCCTGAGACAATTTATTGAGCAGTGTATTAAATGTATCGGTAGCCAGAATGATCTTCCAGAGGTTTAAATGAGGCTTGCCGATACAAACTGTTGTGATTTTTCTTTCCTCACACTGTTGCATAATCGCCTGAGCCACTTTTATACTTTCAACTTTTATGATTTCTGCGCCTAATTCCGTTGCTAATTTAAAATTATTGATTAAGTGGCGCTGCTTATCCAAAGCTATTTTGTCTGAACTTTCACTTGGAATCTGAACATAGAGAAGATACCACTGGCTATGGTAATAGTTGGCCAGTCTTGCTGTTTTTCGGATCACATTCTTTGCTGTCTTCTCATTAGAACTTATGCAGGCTAAAAATCGTTCTTTTTTAAAAGCCTTGTGGATCACTACTTCCGCTTCAACCTTTCTGGTAACCTGGGAAGCCACTTCCTTTAAAGCCAATTCCCTTAACTGCAGAATGCTTTCCGATTTAAAAAAATTGTTCAATGCTGAAACAATTTTATTCTGGTCATAGATTTTTCCTGCTTTAAGACGATCAATAAGCTCTTCGGCAGTCAAATCTATGTTAACCACTTCGTCCGCTTCTGAAAGCACAGAATCAGGTATCCTTTCTTTCACTTCGATTCCTGTGATACTTTTTACTTCATCATTAAGGCTTTCAATATGCTGGATATTCACTGCACTGATGACGTTGATTCCAGAATCAAGTATTTCCATAACATCCTGCCAGCGTTTATCATTCTTGCTGCCTTCAATATTGGTATGCGCCAATTCATCTACAATAACCACTTCCGGTCTCAGGTTTAGAACGGCCTGCACATCTAACTCCTCCAATTCTTTACCTCTGTAGAACAATTTTCTTCTCGGAATAACAGGCAATCCATCCAGAAGAGCGTGAGTCTCTTTACGGTGATGGGTTTCTATATATCCTATCTTGACATCTATCCCATTTTCCAGAAGTGCGTGAGCCTCCTGAAGCATACGATAGGTTTTTCCGACACCGGCACTCATTCCTATATACACCTTGAACTTACCCCTTCTTGATTTTTTAATCAGGTTAAGAAAATCTTCCGCAGAATTTCCGTCTTGTGACATAGTATAATTTTTTATTTTTTTTAATTTAATTTTTTCTGACATTCCGTTCCAAAATTTCTACCCGTTTTTCCAATGCCTTTATCTTTTCAGAATCGGTCTGCATTACTGGGCTGTCTTCTTCCACTTACATTTTTGATAACCAATCCAGACTCCGGGAATCATCATTATAACCAGTAAAACATCCCATAAAATAACATTTTTGAGGGTACGTTTTTCTTTGTTAAGTGCTTCGAACTTAAAATATCTCGAAAGGAGAAAAGTTGCCCAGCCAATGAATAAACAATTGATGAAATAAAAATAAATCCCTCCTATAAAATAAACATAATCCAGATGCGCAATTCCATAGACAGCTGTACACAAAGGCGGCATACAGGCTGTTGCAATGGCAACACCGGCAATGATCTTTACCCCCTCTTTTTTAACAATTCCGATAAAACCTGCCAAACCTCCGAAGAATGCGAGAAAAATATTAAAAATTGAAGCTTTTTGAAAAGATTCCAAAAGCTGCGTGGTATGATCGAAAGGATTGACGAGGAAAAACACAGTTGCCGATGCCAGACTTACGACCGTCATTTTCACCCAGTTTCTTACGCCTTCTATCCGCAGATCTCTGTCATTAATGGCTAACCGAATGCAAATCCTATCACAGGTCCCATCAACGGAAAAATCAGCATTGCACCGATAACCGCACTTACAGATTGGTCGTGAGGCCGATGCAGGCAATCACCATTGCAAAACCTAAAATCCAGAGATTAAAGCCTTTAAAAATGACCCCTTCTTTGATTTCGTTGTACCTTCCCTTTCGTGCTCTTCCCTCGCTGTATAGATCTGTTGCCCTAAATATCTTTTAAAAATATCAAATCGCTTCATCAGAAATTTTTGAGAAAAGTTAGGCAATTTCCTTTCACATTTGACCTTTTTACTATAAAAACCCCGAACCGGTTGCCCGGCCAGGATTTCTTGAGTTAATATGGAGTCTGTTTAAAAGCTTACCGCAAGTGAGGTCACTGCTGTAACACTATTTGATTTTAACTTGTTGTCACTGTTGAGAAAGATGTCATCTTTACTGCTTAGATTTTTAAGTTCGGTTCTCCAGACCAGATTGGGCAAAATCCAGTAATCTGCATTCAGAGAATATCCGAAGGTTTTGAATCCGTTTGCTGTTCCCGTGGCAATGATCACACCTTTTTCATCACTATAATATTCACCTCTTGCCGCAATGCTGAATTTTTCAGTTGGAGAAAATTTAGCGATAACCACGGGAGAATACCAAACATTGTACTGCTCGCTTCCTTTAGCTTTCTGCTCTGCACCGATGTCGAAACCTGTAATTAAGGCGAACTTTTTACTGATCTGGAAACTTCCGTATAAGTTATGAAAATATCTCATTTGTCTGATGCTGTCCGGTTTATCATTTCCGATGAAAGAACTGCTGTTTAAAGTAATTTTTTCTGATGGCTTGTATGTTAATTGATGTCCAAAGGCCACCGTAGAATTTCCGTCAACACGCTGGATTCTCTGCCAGCCGTTTAGAACTAAACCACTGACAAACCATTTTCCGTTATCGCTGGTGTAAGAGATTTTTGCCCCACTTTCGAAATAAGGAGAATTGTCTGCCAAAATACTTCTTGTCAAAGTAAAACAGTCTTTGCTGATGGCACTTTCAAAGCCAATGTGAGAAGGTAAAATACCCGCATCTATCCAAAGGTTTTTACTCTTTGAGATTTTAACGCCAACATTAGCTTCATAAATATTTTTCAGAACACCCGGTTCAGCCGCGTAGTTTGAGTTCATATATGTTCCTACTCCCAAAGCTACATTAGCTCTTAGTTTTTCAGTTTCGTAATTAGCTTTTACAAATCCTAAATTAAGATTGACCTCGTTGTTTCTGTTGTGGCTGTAAACAAATCCCGGTCTTGTATTGTTCTCAGGATTGTTGAAGTCATACTGATAATACACTTCTGCATAACCAGAGATTTTTAAAGGGTTTTTAGTTTCAGTTTCTTCCTGAGCGTGCAGTGTAGAAGCTGCTCCAAGCATTGCAAATGCCAGTAATGATAGTTTTCTTTTACTCATAATTTTTTTATTGATAGATTCGAATTCGTGAATCTTCGATTTCATTTCTAAATAGATAATTTACTTCAAACCGTCTAATGCGATATTGAGTTTTAAAACATTGATTTTCTCGGTTCCGAACATTCCAAGGAATGGAGATTCGATATTTTTTTCGATAAGTGAATTGACTTTGCTGATATCGATCTTTCTGATGTCAGCAATTCTTTGAGCCTGAACTTTAGCCGCCTGAACAGAGATATTCGGGTCAAGACCTGCTCCACTTGCAGTTACAATATCTGAAGGAATCTCCGATTTTTTAACTGTCGGATTGTGTT
Organism: Chryseobacterium endophyticum; assembly: GCF_056333165.1. NCBI lineage: Bacteria > Pseudomonadati > Bacteroidota > Flavobacteriia > Flavobacteriales > Weeksellaceae > Chryseobacterium > Chryseobacterium endophyticum. Next base: position 405,514 of record NZ_JBWGXE010000003.1, on the reverse strand, counting down.
TCATAAAGTTCTCGATTCTTCCTTGAACTTCTTTCAGATAATCCGGATTAGAAGGCCCTTTGTTACTTCCGCCTGCTCCCGCAGCATTATAGTCTACAGCCGATGGACGGGACCAGAAATATTCGTCTTTATCAAATTTCTGCCCTACATTGGCATAAAACTTTTTACCATTGTGCTCAATAATTTCCCCTTTTCCGTTATTCGGAGATGCCTGAGCTATTCCGTAAATTAAAAAGGTGTAAATTCCTGAAAAAAACACGGCGCAGAAAAGTGTCAGTCTAATTGCGGGTAATATATTCTGTTTCATTTTTTTTGTATGTTAAATGTTTTATGTAAAAAGTTAGAAGTCTAACAAGAAGCTTTTTACTTTTTACTTTTTACTTTTTACTTTTTACTTTTTACTTTTTACTTTTTACTTTTTACTTTTTACTTTTTACTTTAAATAAATAGCGAGACAATGATGTCGATGAGTTTAATCCCGATAAATGGTATCAAAACACCTCCCAAACCATAGATCAAAAGGTTTCTTCTCAACAGCGCACTTGCCCCGATCGGTTTGTAAGCCACACCTTTTAATGCTAACGGAATCAACATTGGGATGACAATCGCGTTGAAAATTACGGCTGAAAGAATTGCTGATTCAGGTGAATGAAGTCCCATAATATTCAATCCTTGCAATGCCGGAATGGAAGCAATAAATAATGCCGGAACAATCGCAAAATACTTCGCCACGTCATTCGCAATACTGAATGTTGTAAGAGTTCCTCTCGTCATCAGTAATTGTTTACCGATTTCCACCACTTCAATCAGTTTAGTCGGGTCATTATCCAAATCCACCATATTTCCGGCCTCTTTCGCAGCCTGCGTTCCACTGTTCATCGCAACACCGACATCTGCCTGAGCAAGAGCCGGAGCATCGTTGGTTCCGTCTCCCATCATCGCTACCAATCTTCCTTCAGACTGTTCTTTCTTGATGTAGTTCATCTTATCTTCAGGTTTTGCTTCTGCGATAAAATCATCTACTCCAGCTTTTTCAGCAATAAATTTAGCTGTCAGAGGATTATCTCCGGTTACCATTACGGTTTTAATACCCATTTTTCTCAAGCGGTCAAAACGTTCTTTGATTCCAGGTTTGATAATATCCTGTAATTCTATAACCCCAAGTGCTTTTTCATTTTCTGAAACCACAAGCGGCGTACCACCGTTTTGCGAAATTTCTCTGACTCTCTCTGCAACTTCCGGAGGGAAAGTATTGCCCGCATTTGTAACAATATTTTTAATTGCGTCAGTTGCACCTTTTCTAATTCGCGTGTTTTCATAATCAATACCTGAGCTTCTGGTTTCTGCCGTAAACGTGATGAATTCAGGATTTTTCACTTCATAACTCAGAGGATTAATTCCTGCCAATTCAATAATTGATTTCCCCTCAGGTGTTTCATCAGCCATAGAGCTTAGGACAGCTGCTTTTATTAGAGCTTTTTCATCCACCCCATTTGCCGGATAAAAATTTGTCGCTTTTCTGTTTCCGATGGTAATTGTTCCGGTTTTATCCAATAATAAAACATCAATATCACCCGCAGTTTCCACTGCTTTACCACTTTTAGTAATCACGTTGGCTCTTAAAGCTCTGTCCATTCCCGCAATACCGATGGCTGATAACAGACCACCAATCGTAGTTGGAATAAGACAAACAAATAGTGAGATGAATGCTGCAATGGTAATTGGTGTATTGGCGTAATCACCGAATGGTTTTAATGTCACAGTAACAATGATAAATACTAAGGTAAATCCTGCCAATAAAATGGTTAAAGCAATTTCATTCGGTGTTTTCTGTCTTGATGCACCTTCTACCAAAGCAATCATTTTATCAAGAAAGCTTTCGCCCGGTTCCGTCGTTACTTTCACTTTTATTTTATCAGAAAGAACTTTTGTACCTCCTGTTACACTGCTTTTATCACCACCGGCTTCACGGATGACGGGAGCAGATTCTCCGGTGATGGCGCTTTCGTCAATCGTTGCCAAACCTTCGATAATTTCGCCATCGGACGGAATGATATCTCCTGTTTCACAAACAAAGACATCTCCTTTTCTTAGTTGGTTGGATGGCACTATTTTAACTTCATTACTTGAAGTCAGCATTTTTGCAGGTGTTTCTTCTCTTGTTTTTCTCAAAGAATCTGCCTGAGCTTTACCTCTTGCTTCGGCAATAGCTTCGGCGAAGTTGGCGAAAAGTAAAGTGATGAATAATATAAATGTTACAATAATATTATAGATCAAACTTCCCTGACTTTGCTCACCCATTGCGATCCACAGACAAACACCTGCCATTACCAAAGTCCCTATGTACACCATAAACATCACCGGATTTCGGAACATCTTTGCCGGGTGCAGTTTTATAAATGATTGTTTCAGCGCTTCATTGACTAATTCTGCCTGAAACAAGTTGTTATTTCCTTTCATTATAATATAGATAAGAATTAAAGTGAAAAATATTCAGCGATTGGACCTAATGCTAACGCCGGAAAGAATGACAACGCTGCTACAATTGCAATCACCGCAAACACCATTAAACCGAATGTTGCTGTATCTGTTTTGAGCGTTCCTGCACTTTCAGGGATATATTTTTTAGCAGCAAGACTTCCTGCGATGGCAACCGGGCCAATAATTGGTAAATATCTGGCCATCAGCATTACGATTCCGCACGCGATATTCCAGAATGGGTTGTTATCAGCCAAACCTTCGAAACCACTTCCATTGTTGGCACTTGATGACGTAAATTCATATAACATTTCACTGAAACCGTGGAAGCCCGGATTGTTCAACCAACTTCCGTATTCATCTGGATTGTGTGCAACCATATAACTTGAGATTGCAGTTCCTACAAGAATTAGGAAAGGGTGAAGCAATGCGATGATCATTGCGATTTTCATTTCTCTGGCCTCGATTTTCTTCCCTAAGAATTCAGGTGTTCTTCCTACCATTAATCCACTGATGAAAACGGCGAGGATGATGAATATATAAAAGTTTAAAAAACCTACACCTACACCTCCGTAGAACGCATTGACCATCATTCCGAGCATTGTGTTCATTCCGGAAAGCGGTGTCAGAGAATCGTGCATTGCGTTGACAGAACCGTTGCTGGTAACCGTTGTATTAATTGCCCAATAAGCAGAAGCGGCGGGTCCGAAACGAACTTCTTTGCCTTCCATACTACCCAAATTCTGAGCAATTCCCATTTTTTTGATAGCTGGGTTTCCATTAATTTCATTAATAACTGTTGGCGTTAACAATAACAGAAATCCTACGGTCATTACCCCGAAAATAGTCCACGCCAATTTTTTTCTTCTTAAAACATAACCCATCGCAAATACCATTGCAATCGGAATCAACATAATAGAAACTGTTTCGACAATATTGGTAAAGTAATTTGGATTTTCTAAAGGATGCGCAGAGTTAGGACCAAAAAATCCACCGCCATTGGTTCCTAGTTGCTTGATGGCAACGAATCCTGCTACCGGACCACGGCTTACCTCAACTTTATCACCCTGTAATGTTGTAATCGGGTCTTTTCCTTCGAAAGTCATTGGTGTTCCGTTAAAAGCCAATAATGAAGCTACAACTACAGCGATTGGGAATAAAACTCTTGTGCAAGTTCTGATAAATAAAAAGTAAAAATTTCCTAACTTATCCGCTGTTCTTTCCTTCATAGCCAGGAAAACCATAGCTGCAATAGCAATACCGCAGCCTGCGGAGATAAACTGCCACAGCATCAATGTCAATTGCCCCAAATAAGACAACCCTGATTCTCCGGAATAATGCTGAAGATTAGTATTGGTCACAAAACTTACTGCCGTATTGAAAGCCAGATCGCCGCTCATTGACGGGTTATTATCCGGATTTAGAGGAAGCCAGCTCATATTGGTCAAAACAAACATCGAAATGAGAAACCATACCACATTGATGGTCAGCAATGCTGAAAGGTGCTGTTTCCAGTTCATTTCTGAATTTGGATCTATTCCGGAAATTCTGTAAAATAGTTTGTCGATTGGATCAAAAAGTCCGTCCAAAAAGGTTTTTTCTTTGGTAAAGATCTTTCCAATATATCTCCCCAGAGGAATTGCCAGCAAAACCACTAAGGCATACATCAGCAAAATTCCTGTAATTTCTGTATTCATTTTTTATTTAATAATTTTAGTATAATGTCTATTTATTTGTGAGGTGCTTTGGTGCAGTGTTGATGATGTTAAGGCAATACCTTTAACGAAAATGATCAGATAAATGAAGGCTGCTACAAAGGCTATCCAAAAGAGTAAGGTCAGCCATTCCATCAATTTTCTTTTCGCTTGAGGTCCTATTATCATTTCAGAATTTTTCCGGTTTCACTAAGACATAGCAGATGTAAACAAATACTGCGATGGCTATGATAAATAATGCTGTCATATTTTTTCAAAATATTTTACGGTTAGAAAAAAAAGTACAAAAAGTACTGCGCCTGTGAGTGTTAGGATGAGTGTCATTTTTTTTATTATAAGATTTTGATTGCAAGACTTACTACGACCATAGAACCATATAGCACTAGTAGAATTTGCCAGGGTTTACAGTGCTTTACGAATTTTAGTTTCCAGTTTTTCATAATGTCAAATTTTTGTTATGCCAGAATAATCACAATAAGAAGTCCACAATCCAAAAAAAACAACAATTAACTGTAAATCAGAATAATAAAAATAAAACCTATGAAATAGAAAAAGAAATACCCTTTCATTTTGAAAGGGTATTAATAGTGTTTTGATATTGATCGATAATTTAAATTAAATTTACCTATATGTTGATTCCGTACTCTGATAATTTCCTGTAAAGTGTTGTCAGAGCTATGTTCAGCAGACGTGCTGTTTCCGTTTTATTACCACTGGTGTAATTCAATACTTTCTGAATGTGAACTTTCTCTGCACTTGCCAGTTCAAACGCTGATAAGGTTTTGTTTTTAATACCTTCTTTGCTAATATTTTGAAGCTCTTGCGGTAGCACCCCTAGTTCAAGCCGGCTGCTGTCACAAAGAATAACGCTTCGCTCGATCACGTTTCGTAGTTCGCGAATATTGCCTTTCCAGGAATGTCTTTTCAATGCTTCCAAATAATCATCGGAAAATCCGATAATCTTTTTTCCTACTTTGGCAGAAAAGGTTTGGAGAAAACTATTGGCCAGATCTTTAATATCACTGGCACGTTCTCTCAATGGGGGAAGATGGATGGTGAAGATGTTAATTCTGTAGTAAAGATCCTCCCTGAAATTGCCGGCTTTGATTTCATCTTCTAAATTACGGTTGGTCGCTGCAATAATTCTGACATCAATTTTAGTGGGCTTACTGTCTCCCACTTTTAAAAATTCTCCGGATTCCAGTACACGCAGGAGCTTGGCCTGCAGGTCTAAAGGCATTTCACCAATTTCGTCCAGAAAAACGGTTCCTTTGTTAGCTTCTTCAAAAATCCCTTTGGAATCTTTAACTGCTCCTGTAAAGGCTCCTGCTTTATGCCCGAATAATTCATTCTCCAAAAGCTCTTTACTGAATGCTGAGCAGTTGACCGCTATAAAATTATTTTTTGTTCTTGTGCTTGCATTATGAATAGCATTGGCAAAAACTTCCTTTCCTGTACCTGTTTCACCGGTCAATAAAACGGTAGCATCTGTCACTGCAACTTTTTTTCCCGATTCTATCGCTGAATTGATCTTTTTTGAATGACCGATAATGGAATCAAAAGAATGCTTGCTACCAATTTGCTTTTCAAGCTGTAAGATTCGTTTGTTAAGAGTAGACTTTTCAATGGCCTTATAAACCAAAGGAATGATCTTATTGTTATCATCTCCTTTGGTGATATAATCGAAAGCGCCGTTTTTCATGGCCTGTACTCCGTCAGGAATATTCCCGTATGCCGTCAGAAGAATTACTTCTATGGCAGGATATTTTTCTTTGATCAGCTTTGAAAAATCGACACCGCTCCCGTCAGGTAATTTTACATCACAGATGACAACATCGATATCACTGTATTCAAGTCTTTTGCTGGCATTAGCCAGATCTGATGCCTGAAATATTTCAAAACCTTCTAAGCTCAGAATTTTTGAGAGTAAAACTCTTATTTTTTCTTCATCGTCAATGACCAGTATATTATTCACTGTTTTTATTTTAATTACAAATTTACTATTATCTTTAAGTCTGCACTTACATTTTAAATGTAAAAATCAGCAGACTTTCGAAAACCTGCTGATGTTATAATTGAAAATTCACTACTGCTGCTCACTATTATTACATATATTTAAATATGGCAGCAGCTAGAAATACACCGATAATCGTAGCGATATGCATTCCCGCAATTTGAAGATTATGTCTTTTATTGACTTTACTCCACTCTTTCCAGCTTCCTTTTCTTCGTATTATCATAATCCTGATTTATAAACTTGATATAAATATTTTTTATTAAGTGATAAAGAAAGCAGAGAAAAAATCTCTTGTCTTCTAGCGGCCTTGCAGCTGAAAGTAAGACTATCTAAAGAATAAATAAAAACATTTTCTACGGCATTTTTTAAAGCAGCATCGCCCTTTTCATAAAGATCATTCATTTTTTGAAAGTACTGCTTGAGTACTTCATTATTATTTTCCTGTATAGATTTTCTGATATAACGAAGAAAAGTGTTGATCACCATATATGGATTTTTAACTCGGCAAGTTTCGCTAAAATCCTCATTAGACTGTGGAATGACCTGGATAATCTCTGAAACTGCTTCTTTGTAGTTCATAATTCTTTTTTGATAATTGATGCCAAATAATATTCCTAAAAAAAGAATATTAAATTAAACACATTAATATCAAAACAATATACTCAGACCACAAATTATCTAAGACAAAATACCCTTTCAAAATGAAAGGGTATTCTTACTGTTTTCAAAAAGTTAAAAATAGGGTTACATTAATTTTGGATATAAAATTTGTGAAGGTAACAAAATCCTTAGAAGACACTTCTGACAGATTGATTTCTTGAGATATCGCCTTCGTCACGGACTTCTTTCCATGTTAAAGAATTAATATCTGACCAACGTAAGCCGGATAGGCATGAAAAAAGAAATGCTCTCCTCAATACCGGATATTTACATTCTGCTTTTGCTAAACGTTGTAGTTCATCAAAAATCAAATATTCTCGTTGGCTTTCAGCTTGTTCAAAGGATTTTACTTTTGAAGCATAATTAATTGTCAAATACCCATTATCGAAAGCATTTCGAAGTGCCGCTTTAAACTTATTGAAGTAAGAATGCTTTGAGTTTTGAGAAAGAGGTAAATCACTCTTACTGATTGCATCCTTTTCAAAGTATTTCCGAACTTTTTTAATGAAATATTCATCAATTTCCTCAAAAGTTAAATTCTTTGGAACTACTTTTTTTAAATGTTGGTAGGTAGAAAAACCAATTACCATAATTATTTGAGTAATCGAGTGTTCGTTTTTCCTCAGCAAGATCAGCGAAGAAATTTAAAAATACCCGTTTAGCTTTCGCAGTATTTTTCAACTCAAATCTTCCTTGAGCATATTCAGCTTTTCGAATTGCAATAACATTTTCTGCAAATTCCAAAGCTTCTTTATTTTCTTTTTTTTCTTTGGCAGTTTTTGGATCTACAATTAGATAGGTATCCAAATTCTCAAAATTCCTCAGATGTTTTCTTTTTCAGTCTTCTGTAATTTCGGAACCACGATAAAATTCAATCGAAAGACTTATTCTTCCGTCTTTCAATTTTCTTTGGCTAAGTGATATTTTCATAAATTTGGATTTGTAGTACTTTTCACTTTTTCTGTAGTCTAAAGTAGTATAGAAGTGGTACAAATATATAAATAAACTCCAAAAAGAGAAAATAAAATTTTTATAAATAGTTGATAATCAAATAAAAGAAAGAAAAAAGAAACCAAAGAAAAGCTAAATTATTTCCCGATACAAAAAGTAAAGAACCTAATATAAACATCTTGTTATCAATTAATTAAATGAAGTATATAAATAAAAAAATGTAAAAATGCAGCAAATAAATAGAAAATAAAGAATAATAAAGTGAAAATTAAATTATTTTCAGATGATTATTATCTTCAATTTTAAAATTCAAAAAACCGTTATTTTCGCTTAATTTTCCAAAAATAGCGAAATTTATATATCCATCTGATAAGTCATGTTTTAATGATTGTTTGTTATTAAGAAAAACATTAAATCTAAATTTTTTATCAGAATCTCTAAAGACTAAAATTTTTAAATGAAAAGGTTGTTTCGTTAATTGATTAATTCTTTCTACAATTTTACACTCAATAAATGCTTTACCCCAAACAATTAAATGGTGATTAACATATCCTTTTTTCTTTTTTAAAATGTTACTTAAATGTACTCTAGGAATACTTTCATATTTATATTTTTTTACAATTTTATTTAACATTCCGGTTTCACTAAAATAGGGTGTCGTAATAAAAATATTATCACTTTTACAACTATTTTTGAGGATTAAATTAATTGCTTTTTGTAGGTTATTTTTGATTAAAAAATTTAACCTTTCTATATCTTGTATTTCCTTACTAGAAATAAGTTTATTTAAATTATTATGAGAAATAACTTCTTCAAAGAATTGACAATCTTCTAAATGTTCTTGATTACTGTTAGAAGCAAAGTAAGGATACACTTTTTGTTTTCTTACTATATGTAGTGGCGCAATATGGCATTCCGGACAGTATATATTACCAAAATGAATAATATCATTAAAATCTTCAATCTTTATTGAACAATTATCTTTATCGTAATATGCTTCTTCGAATTTAGGCATGTCATTAAAATTTCACATTATTAATTCCCAAACTTTCTGCATAAGCCATTATTTTTTTCCTTTTCATTTCTACATTGTTCTGTTCTTGAAATTCAGGATATTTATCAAATAACATTTCTGTAAGTTTATTTCTCATAATAGGTTCATCAATCAATTCTATTATGCTGTAATAATATTCTACTCTGTTATTATTTTTATCACCTTTAATAAAATTAATTATTTCACTTACCTTGCGATGGGCAAATTTTCCAATAAAAACATTTTCCTTTCCAAAGAAAAAATTATCACCTAATAAATGATAAATATTCGCTCCAAAAGATTTCTTCTTATTATTAGAATCCTCTGAAAAACCATCTTTATTAATGCTTAGATACATTATATTAGATGATGGGATATCTGATAAAATAAAGGGCGAATGCGTTACAAAAATAAAATTTATTGCATCGATATTTGTTAGATGTAGGTTTTTTATCCCATTTAGCAAAATATCTATATATGTTCTTTGATATTCAGGGTGAAAATATAATTCTATTTCTTCTAAAACTACATTAATATTTCGATATGAAACTTTTTCTTTGTCTGTATTATTCCTGACTGAATCTAGATTTATTAGATGATAATATATCGAATTAGCAGAATAAATTTGTTGTTTCTCTCCAGAACTCAATGTACTAAATTTAATATTTTTTTCTATTGATTTTGTAGATTCAAGTTCTATATCAACCTTAAATATTGGAGGAGGTAAAACCTCAATAATATTATTTACACTAAACTCAGAAATCCTATCTGCTAAATCTTTTACTTCAATTTTATTATTTTTCTGTGTTGATATATAAGGGATATGTTTATGGATTAAATAGTTTAAAGTTTGTCTTAATTTGAATGTAATATGACTATAGTCATCCTTTAGACGAAGCAAAAGACCTTTTAAGTCTTTAAATTTTTCACTATCAAAATCAAAATATTTTCCTTTACCATATTCTTCATATTTAGAACAAATACTTATTAGTTTGTATAATACATATGCTTTAGCATTATTTAATATTTTTACAGGAATCTTAATATCTTCGATGGATTTAGAGTAAAGTATTTCAAGGCAATCACTCAATATGTCACTCCTCATGATAGCATCAAATCCTGACAAACCCATTTTAACATCTTTCTTACTTAATTTATCAAAATAATAAACAGTTTTCTTTTTTTCTTTTAAATCTAACAATATATTTTGAGCCTCTAAATCTTCTCCTAATTGTAAGTTTAGTTTATTATCAGCATCATACCTTAAAAGATTTGCCAATAATCTTTGAAAAACTAAAGCATTTTCTGTATTAATATCAATATTACCAACTCTTCTAAAAGGATTAAGCACAACAGGAGTCTGATAAGCATCATTCTTATGAAAAATGTGTTTTATCCAATCTCCTTCTTGTCGTGAATTGTAAGCGTAAAGAGAATAGTTTATTACTTCAGTATAAAAAAAATCTTTTAAGTTAATTTTCGTTATTGCTTTAGGTTTATTGTAATGCTTTTGAGTTTCAATGTATTCATACTGAAAAACCTTATAATCCGAATTTTTAATATAAAGCTTGAAAATATTTTTTCTAATCTTATAGAAAACGTTAATTTCGATACCTGCAACTTCTTCAACATCATGAAAATTTCTACTAGAGTGTTGTTTTTTATATTTATAGAATAAATTGTTTATTGCCTTTATCATTAGTTCGACAATTGTACTTTTTCCACTACCATTTTTACCTACAATTGCAGAAATATTAATTTTAGGATTATTATTTTCCTTCGAATATAAATCAAAATCCTCCGAAATGACTTCAATAGTTTCACTTTTGTTTTCTCTTTTAATTTTATAGTTCTTATAAAAAGTGTAAGGACTATTTTTTATAAGATTTTTTGAATGTTTAGAACTGCATTCGTTTAATACTTCTAATGCGATAATTTCAAAACTCATTGTCTCAGGGTTTTATAATTCCTAATTCTATTAGAATATCTTTTTTCATTTTACTCATTGGTCTTCTATCAAATTTTGCTTCTTGAAAATGAACTCCAAAAGCTAATCGATAAACCTCATCTCTATCAAGCGTGATTCCTTCTAGTGTACTATCTTCTAACATTTTAATATAATCCTCAGAATATGAATCTTTTATTCTTCTCAAGTCTTCAATTTCATCTTCATGAGCTTTAAATATTGATTCTAATTCAAATGCATCGACAGAATTTCTTGAAAAAAGATCTCCTTTATCTGTTAAAATTTTAAAGGTAAATTTACTATAATCCTCGTGGTCATAACTAAACGTATATTTGAGTTCCTTGTTTGGATATTTATAATAAGGATGAAAATGAGTAGAAAGAGAAAAAGGCGTAGAACCCTTGACACCACTATTGCAAACGTTACAACTTGGAATTAAGTTGTAAAATGATAAAGCAAGTAATGGATATTTGCTTTTCTGGTACCAATGATCAAAAGTAGGGCGTATAATCTTTTTTTCTAAACTATTTATTACAGTTTTAGTATAAATGCGGTTACAATAGATACAAGTAGGAATATCTAGTTTTTCGGCTAAATTATAAGCATTATATTTCTGATAGGTTGAATCTTCACTTATACCTATCCAACTATCATAATTTATTATTTTTTTTATTGTTTCTATTTGTACTTGATTCGTGAAAATTGATTTTATACTATCCAATTCTGCTGGACTTCCAATTAAGATTTTTTTTAGATTATCATCATCGTTTAAGTAAGTTATTACATCTTGGCTTAATAAGTTTATTTTTCCGACTTTGTTTATCTGATTCATATCTGATAAAGGAGGAGATTCAGAAAATTCACTTCCATTTAATTTTTTCTTTATAATATATCGCATAAAAAGATAATGAATATCTCTTGCTTCAATAATGTTTGGAAGATTAATGTCAATATATTGCATAACTATTTCTTTTTACTCTTTAAAAATTCAACCTCTTCATCAATAACTTGATTATAGTAAGTATTGTCTGGAACTAAATCAGTAATCATTTCTGCAAGTTTTATTTTAACAATTTTTTCATCAATAAGATTAACAACCTTTTTATAATACTGTAGTTTATCTTTGAATTCAGGAGTAGACTTATCAGTATTTGATAAATTCTTGTTCTTATTTATCCAATCTATTACTTGTTTAATTTTCGATTTTGAAAAATCTCCAATCAGTCCATCTTCTATAAAAAAGGAGTGTGCCAACAAATCTGTAATATTTGCTCCAAATGTTTTTTGAATTTTACTTTGGTCAGTATCTGAAATCACAGAACAATACATGTCATTTTTTCGTAGAAAAACTACATTATTATTTGGTAAATCAGATAATGTAAGAGGATCGTGTGTTGTAATTATTATCTGTAATTTAGGTTTTGTTTTGAATGACTCAAAAAAATAAGGTACAATTTTCAAAATAGCTTCAACATACTTTTTTTTCCAAACTGGGTGAAAACCCAAATCTGCTTCATCTAACAATAAGATATAGTTGTTTTTGATAGTTGAAGTCAGTGCTGGATTCTTAAGATTATTTTCTAAAAAGTAATCTAATCTTGAAAAGAAATTAAGCATAGCTAGTTCTCCTGAACTCATACTTGTATCTGGTGCTACTCCAATAAATTCATATAAATTCGTATTGCTTCTTGAATAGTTCTCATAGTGTGAGTAATATTTAAAGAAGCCGATTACAATCTTTCTATGTAGTAATAACAGATCTTCAACATCTTCTAATTTGACTTCAATACTTTGGTTGTTTATATTTCTCTGCCCAAGATTTTTTTCAATAACTTTATCAACTTCTACAAAGAAAAGATTATAGTGTTTAGAGTCAAATATTTTCTTTTTTTTATCGGATATTTTAATATAAGAATTATTTATAAACTTTAAAAATAATTTTTCTGCACTTAAGTCTTTATTTATTTCAATTTTTTCATCTATAAATCCCTCATTAAGGAAAGAATTCCTTTCTTCCATCATTCTAATGATTACAGATAAAATAGTATTTATTATGAATCTTTTTAGTATATATTGATTTACTTGTTCTTGATTAATAACTTTGTGGTTTTTATCAAACTTTCTAATTGAATGCCAGTTATCAAGCTCTAATTTCGTTTTTTCTTTTATTATTTTGATTAAACTTCTAAACTGATTAGGGGTATTCCAAAAATCTTCATCAACATCGATATTTCTGAAAAGTACTGTAATATACTCGTATGTTGGTAATTGAAAAAAACGTAAGGTCTCATCTTTTTTAAATATGTTGGAGATCATAAATTCAACCTGCCTTAAAGTATTTTTAAATACTAATTCTTCATGCGGATCAAATTTCCATCCGCTTTCATTAGTCCCCTTTTTATCAGTGTCTTGTAAATCCTCTTTAATGTATTGATCCAAAGAGATATCATACTTATCAGTCGCACTAAAATTATTATTATACTTTAAATCAAAATGAGGAGAATAATAAATACTTTGATATGCTTCTCTATCAATTTTATATAACCTTTTTGGACGAGCATTTTTCCTTTCTTCATCAACAATCATAATACTACTATATTGTGATTGCAACACTTTTGTTTTTCCGTCTACTTCCACTAAAACTGTAGATTTATTGTAAGATAATAAGTCAGGATTATCTAAAAAAATTCTTCTTATAATATCTAAAATAGAAGATTTTCCGACACCGTTTTGACCTACAATAGCACTTAATAAAGTTATTTTACAAGCGCTATCTGAGATGTTAAAAAAATCTTCAATATATTTTTTATTAAGTTTTCTTTTAATTAAAAGATGGTTTCCATTAGGTTCAAAAGAATAAATATATTTCCCTCCAAAATTTAAAGTTTGTGGTTTTTCTATTAAATATCCGTGTTCTTCTAAATAAATACTAATTATCATAAATATTATAATATTAAATCTTTAAAAACTATACTTACTATTTTTTTATATTTATCAGGAAGGTTTGGAATATTACCATTTAAAGATTGAATCTTTTTTTCTAATGTTTTTTTCTTGTCTTGCTCTTGAATAAAACTATCATATCCATAATAGCTTTTTATTGCTTCTAAAATCGGTTTAGAAAACTCTTGTCTAGATGGGTTTCCTATGAATTGATGAGGTATTTGAATAAGTGTTTTAAAACTGTAGCCAATAACAATTTTCTCTTTAATAGATAAAATTGCAATTAAAACTCTTTCTACTCTGGGGAAAACTTTTAAATATTCTGGATTTTTATTGAGTTTACAATAAAATGTAATCAATGAAAGAAAATATAATATTGAGTACCTGTCAGGAATTTTGTAATTTCTCCGTTCTAATTGATATTCGTTTTTTATAAATTTTAAATCTTCTTCACAAGGCTGGTAACCTTTTTTGAAAAGTATATCAATTTGTTCATTTATTTGATAGAAATTAGCGAGAAAAACGTTCTGTAATGGGCTTAAATTACCATAGTTTTCAAGTCTTTCAAAAAAAGAAAAATTCTTTGCTACAAAATCCTGATGTTCTTTTTTTAATCCTTGTTGTCTTTCTGCTTTATGTTTTTGGATTCGTCTTTCTGTTTCTTCTTGCTCAAATTTTAATTTTTCCTCATCCTTTTCGATTCTTCTTTCTTCTTCCTCCCATTCGTAAAATAACCTAAGCCTTTCTTTTTCCTTTTCTTTTCGCGCAAGTTTTTTCTTCTCAATATCCGACCTGACTTTTTCCTCTTCTGCATTTACATCATAGTAATATACTTTATAAGAATTCTTGTCGAATGTCAAATCTTTTAATGATACATATTTACTTTCCCAAACATATCCTATTCCTTCTTCCTGTTCTTTTGGTATTTGATATTGACAAAGTAAATATAAATCCTTATTACTTTGAGATAACCTAATGGCTTCTTCATCTAGAATAAAGGCATTTCGATTATTAGAATAAAATACATCCTTTTGAGTAAATCTTTGTTTATCTGATTCAATATCAAAACTTTTGAATACCCAAATTATAAACGTCTGATTGTCTTTATAGAAATATTGTCTATCACAGATGACATTTAAAAAAGTAGTAGCAAGTTGAATTTCAAAAACTAAATTCTTGTGATTAAAGACTGATGTAACATCAGGTTTTTTCCATTCAAGATGATCCCTTATACTTTTGTTTACCATCTCCTGTTTCACAAATGTTACCTCTCCTTTATTTTGTTGATTATAGCACAAAAAATCAAACACATATTGTTTAGTTTCAATATGTAATTTTCCCTCTTTTTGACCATTAAACTTCCCTCTAAGAATTAAATCTTTTGATAATTTGGTATCAGTTTTAATAGGACAATCCTTACTATCTTTGAGGTGCTTAAAATATTTTATTTTACCATTTATTCCCTTTCCCCCACTTATTTGTACCATTTGTCCACAAACTTCACATACAAGAAAAGGTTCTCGTCTTTCACTTATTGCTTCTTGACATTTCTCTCTGTAAGAAAAAACTATATGTTCATTTTCTTTATTATCAAATAAAATATTTGAATATATTTTATCTCCTGTATCAAGATTTAATACAGTTTCAATAGTTCTGATATTATCCGGCTTACTAATCAATGATTTAATTGGTCATATTGGTTTTTAAAATATCCTAGTTCATTTATCGCTAATAATGCTGTTTTATCTAAATTATCATTCCATATATCTTTATAATTATGATATACAATATCGTACACATCAAAATTAGGATTTACTTCCCACGCAATTCCAATTACGACAGCTGACTTATTAAATAAAAATGCAGCAACTAAACACCTATGTTCAGTTTCTCTAAGTCTTTGTTCTTCATTATCAAATTTCCCTGAAACAAAAACATATATTATGTGATTAAAAGTCGGAGAAAAATAAATTCTTGCTCTTATATTTGAGTTAATGACGGTATTTAGATTATCAATCAATTTTATTCTTTCATATCTTGTTTCTTGAGCCATAGTTTCACAAGCTCTTCTTATATCATTCAATGTATCAGTATTGTAGCCATTTTTATCAAAATAATTTTGAGTAAAATGATTAATAATAAAATCCCATTTATAACTTTCTTTTCTTTCCTTTTTTTCTTGTAGATAACCCTTACTCTTTTTAAGAGTTTCGTAGATACCTTCATCAAAGTAGATAAATGCCTCCTCTGGAAAGTTTAACTCGTTACATAAATAAAATGCTAATAAGTCCTCCTCTCCATTACCTGTAAAATGAACATCTAAAAGTTTAGCTTGCTTCTCTCTTAGATAGAGAATAAAATCTTTCATAGTATCCAATTCTGAAATAATTGAATGAAAAGATATTTCATCCATAATATTCACATACCCATTATTCCTAATAGATTCAGGAAGTGGAAATTTTCCTATACCTCCAATAGCCAGAGCAATTTTATAAAATTTTTTTTCTTTTGGAAGTTCAATTTCTTCTTTTGCATCCTTGAGTTTAAAAGAAGAAACACTCTTCAGAAATCTTTCTGCTCCATTCAGTTGTTTTAAAGAATCTTCAATAGCCCGTTTATTCCACCTGTTGTAATCTACATCATAATTATCTGATTGACTAATATTAATTTCTTTTACTGAAATTAATACTATATCACTTCCACATATCACTATCACATCACAAAGCTCCTTATCCTTTTTGCCAACAGGATTAACAAAACTGAATAAAGAAAAAAAGGATTTCTTGCATAAATTATATGCCCATTCTTCTGATTTAGTCATTATTATCAATCCAATTATTAATTAATATCATTGTTTTATTATTGGGCTCATATTGTTTTTTATCAATTTTGCCAATATCGATCATTACAGGGACTTGGGCTGAAAGACCTGCTAGAATACAAGTGCCTGTAGGGAGAATAGGAAGCGATTCAAAAGAAAGCTTATCTAAATATGACACCGTTTTTTCTACAGCTTTGATATCATTATTATTAATTAATCTATGTAGAAAAAAGTTATGCAATTGCGAAATGATTGTTGGAGAGATATCGGAAGGTCTTTGACTCGCTATAGTCAAGAAAACTCCAAATTTTCTACCTTCTTTAATAATTTCCTCGAAAGTTTCTAATCTATAATCTTTCCACGTTTCACTTTCTCTTTCAGACACTGAAGATAAAATGTTATGTGCTTCATCTATTATTATATTCAAATATTTTGTTTTGTCATCCTCCTTTTTCTTGTCTTCGTAAAGTTGTTTACAAATGAGAAGAGGTAAAATTTTCCTCATTTGTATATTTACATCTTTCAATGAGATTATAGAAATATTTTTAGTAGAAATTTCACTTTCATCTTGTAACATTATAACTTTATTTACATCTTTCAATCTGCTATCTAATCTTTTGATTAAAGGAGATAAATGTTCTTTGTTAGAATGTCCTCTCACAATTTCCTTATAGTAAGTATATGTTATTTTATATCTAATTTTATTAAATTCATTTGCTGTTAAGAAATTTAATCCATTTACCAATGGGGTTATGTAAGGGAAAGCATTTGCATTTAAATCGTGTTTATCTGCAACATTACTTTTAACAAAAAATCCCCCATTATTATAAGTGCCTAAATTACTATCAATCCAATTAATTAATTCTTTTAGATTTGACTCATTGGAGACTAGAGGCATTAATTCCCACAAATAGTTTAAAATAGATTTTATTCCTAAATCTTTATCTCCCTTAACGATAATTTCTTTTATAATTTCATCTATCTCTTTATGAATGTTTAGTGGATCAATTTCCTTTTTGAAAGCTCTTTTAAGAAATGGTATTTGAGTTTTTTCTGTTGCTTCAAGAATAATAGACCAAAATTCAACATTGTTTATAGTATCTCTATTTACAGGGTACTTTTCATAAACGGTTAAATCTCGGGTGCTCAAATTATATATTTGCTTTTTATCTTTTTCAATTATTATGTCATAACCAATCTCTTCGTTTCCTATATACTCTCCATTAAAATCAATAAATATAAAGTGTGTGTTTATTTTAAAATTCTGATTTTGAATAAACTTTAAGAATAATTCTCTATACATTTTTGCCAATGTATAAGACTTCCCACTTCCTGTATTACCAAAAACACCTATATGACTTGCAAATAAATCATTTATCCCAACACTTATTTTTTGTTCATTCTCATGTGTAAGAGTTCCTAAAATAAGAGGGGTATCTCCTTTTTTTACAAAGTCATGAACATCCTCAAACTCTTCTTTCTCTAACAAATAACACTCATTATTTATCAAAGGGAGCTCTTTAATACCTCTCTCGAATCCCTTCTTACTAAAAAAACCAAGTAAACTAATAATTAAAATTCTTTTAATTTTGAATTTTTCACTTTTATAGTCTTTTCCAGATATTTGCTTATCTTCTAGAATGAACTCTCCTTCAACTTTACCTATAATTTTTGTGAAACCCTTAGTGATTTTAATATAGCCATTAACTGAAATATTCCTTAGAAGTTCTCCGTTATATAAGAGGTGAGAACTATTTTTCGTCTTGTCGACTTCAATTTTTACTGTTCTACCTTCGACTGAGATTACTTTACCTACTTTAAAAATAGAATCCTTTTGTAAATCTACTTTCATGATTTACTTTTTTTTAGTTGGATATTCTCTAATAATGGTATAAATAAAAGTTCATTAGCTTTATTTAATCCAAATTTCTCAACAGGATTTAGTAGCTCTACATTATGATAATTACTAAGGTCTATTTTGTCGTTACTTAAATTCTTTAATATATCTTTTGCCTTTGTTGAATAACAAAAAATAAAGACTTTCAATGTAGGATTTGATTTTATAGCTCTAAAGGTAATGTCACGAATATGTTCATCAGCCATCGAAAAACCCATTATAAATAATATTGAATTTTCTTTTTCTAACTCATTAGAATAAAGACGTAGCATCTCGTAATAGGTTTTATTAAAAGTAGTATCTCTGAATTTATCCTTAGTTGGATTTACTACTTGTAAGTCTTCATATGCTTCTATAAATTCTACCGTCGATGGTATCGGAATTTGCTTTTCTGCTTCAGAAATTATTTCTTCTATAGTCAAATCCAATTCCTCTTTATTCCATTTTTCATTACTCATTTCTAAGATATTAAGTAAATTGACATCCTTAATCTTAGAAATAACTTTGTTTAAAACATTTAATCCAGCAAATTCTATAATTCCATCTGCTAATTTCCAAGTTACTGAACCATGAATTTTAAGTAAATTAAAGACTGGAATTTCCGCAATATTGTCATATTGAAGACTTTTTTGAAAGAATGATTTTTTAAAATTGCTTAGCTGAAATTGTTTTTTAAAAATACCATTAAATCCATCATTAAAATATAATCCTAAATCTTCAATTACTTTTTCACAAAATATATCAATATTTGTAGTAAAAATATTTACTTGTTTATTGACTGTATTACTTTTCCTTTCGTATAAAATTTGATTGATAACTTGAAAAAAAATCTTATAGTTTTCATAAGTTTCAATTAACTCGACAGCTTGAGCACTCGAAGAACAATAATTTTTATTTTTTTGAGACAACTCTTCAACTTCTATATTTCCTTTCATTGCAACCTCAAAGTAACTTTTATATAAACAAGCTTTTATATAATTTCTCAAATCGTCACTGATTTTTTTATTTTCCTCAAGACCAGTAAGCCATGTCTCAATACCTCCAAGAGTTTTCATAAACGGAACAGATAATCCGGAGCCTATTAAAAAATTAATACTACAATCCTGAATCAAATTTTTAAAATTCTCCAGTCTTTCTTCTAAAGGATTTTCCAACTTCGGAATAGTTGGATTTTCATCTTTTTTTTCCTGAACTTTTTCAGGAGATCTTTTAGGACTCATTTTGGGTTATTAGTTTATTATTTATAAAAATAGCGTAAAATTAATTTACGCTATCATTTATCCAATTTAGTAATTTTTAATTATTCCTAATACTTTTTTTAAATAAATAAATTGACTTTTACATAATTTCATAAATACAAAATAAATATTATCTTTTTTATTTTTATTACGGAAAACCGTACTGTATTAAACTTTATTTTAATTATACTTAAAAGATTCATTCCAAAACCGTTATAAAAACCAAATCAACTGTTTTATTTTCTAAAAATTGTTGTAATTTAATCCAGTCTTCCGAAAAGAGTTTGAAACGCTTGTTTTCTGTAATAATAATGCTTGTTTCTAAAATATTTACTGAAAAAATAATTTTGAATTTTTCCAGTTCCTTATTATATACAACAGCATGTACAATGTCCTGAATTAGATCTTTAAAAACTCCGTTATCCGCGGTCAATGTAATTTTAGATATCTTTTCCATTTATTTTGTCCTTGATTAATAAAGTTATCATTCCCACAATTCACAATCCTGAACAACAACATCAGTTAATGTAAGCCCAGCACATTCCCCGATAATAGTAACCTTTTGACCTTTATTGATCCGGGAAATAATTTTATTATTTTTATCTGAGAAATAACAGTTGACAGACTGAAAATAATCTACTTTCAAGGAGAGATAAGGATTATCCAAAATATCTTTTCCGATATTACCAACAACACCCGTAATCGCCATCTTTTTGCCTTTATACTGCTCGTCCGCAGAAACTTCATTAGCTTCATAAGCTCTGTAAAGTTCCGGTGCGGTGATTTCGATATCCACTTTAGGAATATATTGACTTTCTGGATTAACCTGTTTTATATAATCTACATAACCTTCTTTTGTTGCCATATAAGGATATAAGTAGTTTCCTTTTGGATTCCAGTTGGATATCCCTTTTTGATGTGCTTCATAGAGCTTGTTTAATATTTCTTTGTCTTTTGGCTGGATTAAGGAAAAGAAAGGTGTCAGATCATAATTTTCCGGAATCTTTGTCTCCATACCATTGCCGTCCATGAAAATATCTCCTTTGCTTCCATACCATTTAAATCTTTTCTTATATCTTTCAAATACATCAATAATTTCTTTCGTAATTCCACCATTTGTTGGTAAAGACAAACCGATCACCCTTGTAACAAATATGATTTTATCTTCACCGTTTTCCGACTTTTGAATTTTAGAATAAAGAGATTCATCTACAGCAAATTCATCATCTTTACTATGAGTGATTCCACTTGAAATTGCATTTAATAGAATAAGATATTCTGGAGACACTTCTTCGTTTATTACTAACTTTTGATAAATGTCATTTTTTTGAAGTTCAGCTAGCGCATTGTTTCGGTTTTCCAACTTGTCTGTGGAAAGCAGTTTCACAGATTCTTCTGCCTGTTCGAGATAATCTTGATAGGGTAATTTTTCTTCACTTCCTGTACTTTCTTCTGACTGAGTGGTCTTAGGATCAGAAAAATTGGGAGAAACATTCATTCCAAGTATTATTGATCCAAAAAATAAAATTCCGAGAGTTGCAACAACTCTAATAATTCGTTCCCGCCAGAAAGATAATTTTTGCATGAGGAATTTAGAAATGAGAGGGATCAGGAGTATTCCTCCAATGAGTAATAATAAACCTCCGAAAAAGGTTTTTGTGAAAATTACTCCGATTCCGGAGAAGATCATCCATATTCCGACGATCCATTTGAAGATGTTAAGTAAAATTCGTTGAGTACTTGGTTGTGTATTGTTCACCTGTGCCATATAGATAATATTTTGGTTATTTGAATGAGAAAGGGTGTGAATGACATCATTCTCAACTCGAGGCTACTGGTATAACCCACTAAAGAAATGAAGCAAACACACCCCGATCTGGGGCGTCTTTTGCATTTCATTTTTCTTTAGTTAAAAATATTACCAGTATTTTGAGTTGAAAAAATGAATTGCTAACGCAATTATCTATATGTTATTTACATCCTTTGTTTTTAATCTTATATTTTGATTCTTTAAAAATTTGCCTGTAAACTTAAGGATTTTCTACGAGATGTTCAAATCTAAAAATCAGAAACAACTCATTTTAAGGCTCAAATTTCTATTGTTTTTATTTTCATTGCCCTTTTTCATTTTGCAAGAAAAATGCTCTTAAATCTTAAATTTGAACTACCCCTGAGCTTTGAAGCTCTCCTGATGTCTGTCAAATAATCTCTTAACGGCCATTGCAGTAAATAATTTACTCTGTCTGGTCTTAAATCCAGATTCATTAAGTCTTTCTGCAATTTTATGATAGCTGATGTTTTCGGAGCGCATGGAAGTAATGAGTGCCGTTGCCCTGCGATTGTTTTCATTTTCCCTCGCATCTTTCTGGCGGACTTCTATACTTCGTTGTCTGGAATAGTCTGTCAAGTTTTCGGGTTTGCCTAATTCAATTCCTTTTGCTTTCAGTTCTGCCAATGCACTTCGGGTCCTCTGGGAAATACGTTCCCTCTCGTCTTGGCTTAAAACGGCCATGATTCCAACGGTTACCGGATTGGCATTTGCCATATCACAGCAAACAAAATCAACTTTAGCATCCCGAAGGGTAAAAATAAAGGAAGCATTTCGGGAAAGACGGTCAAGTTTGGCGATGAGTAAGGTTGCTCCCTGCTTCCTGCATTCTTCAATCGCTTTCATGAGCATGGGACGGTTATTTTTCTTTCCTGATTCAGTTTCCCTGTATTCTGCAATTAATTCATCATCATGTTTAAGAAATTTAGTTACCGCAGATTTCTGGGCATCTATTCCGAGTCCGCTTTCACCTTGTCTCTTGGTGGAAACTCTCAGATAACTGATATACTTCATTCGTAACTTTTGTTAAATGTTGGTTGAATTAAAGATACATTTTGAATAAATAAAAAAGGACCTAAAAAAGTCCTGTAGTATGAGGTAAAAGTTCTCCTTGTTTACCAATATGAATGACTTCCCATCCTCTGCGGTGTAAGTCTTCTCCGATCAGATTGTAACGGTGACAATCCTGCGGATTCTGCTCACTGCACATGATTGCAATTTTATAATCGAACTCCAAGCCTTTTTCCAGATATTCTAAACCTTGTTGGTAGCACACCGACTTGCGGAGTTTATCATAGTCTAAGTTTCCGTTGGTGTAAAATTCTTCATCTTTTGGTTTTCCTCCAAGTTCTGGTTTGTGAATGTATTGTAAGCCAAATTCTGCTAAAGTGATCTGGAATGCCTTTGTGTTAAATTCTGGCTTCCATCTAGAGTAAGGATTGGTACGAACATCTACCACTATCTGTATTCTATTGTTTTCAAGTAACTTTATAAATTCACTGATTTGGCGATTACCCTGACCTATGCTGAAAATTTTAGTCTGCATACTGATTTGTTATTTTTTGATTACTTGTATAAAGATAATAATTAACAAATTGATAATCAAACATTTAAACTTTTAATTGTATGTTTTTAAATAATTTTTCACAAAAAATAAGTCTCACCTTGAAAAAAACATTTCATTATTACATATTATAAAAAATCCCGCTTTTAAGCAGGAATGTTTTAATTATCTGGTTTTTGTAATACTAGTATTTTACTTAGTATCATTATACATCTCCAAACACTCAAAAAAGTGATAATCAATGCAAAAACATTATAGAAAAAAAGATAAATCCTATAATTTTCAGCTACAAAGATTTTTAAGAAAAAACCAAGAATTGCTACAATAATAATAGACTTAATACAATTTTTAAGGTGTTCCACAGACTGATGATAATAATCCGAATTAAAAAATCTTGCAAAAATATTATCCGTTCTTTCTCCTGTCGAATCTTTAAAAGTAATCAATACTGTAAGAATAGTCAAGATGAATCCTGCTAAAGTAAAAGCCACATTAGAAATATCACCCGTTAAGCTGTAAGAATCAGAATCCTTAGGGATGGAAATTCTTGCATTACAAAATAAGTAATACAATCCTGATGAGATCATTATTGATATTAAATAATCCCATAATACAGGTCTTCTGAAATAATAATCAAGTATCATAAACTTGCTATAAAATTATCAAATTCTTCTTTTACCATTTCATACCATTTTCTCGCACTAGTAACTTCTTTTAAATCTACTTCTAAAATTATTTCTTTTTTTCCACTCAGCAAATTAAAAAGTTCTTCATTTCCATCTTTATCTTCATACTTGAAAATAAAAGATTGAAATGCATCAAAGTTGATTTGATTTCCTTTTAGCTTTTTAAGCAGATCTTTCATCATATTATTAGCGTTATTATTAAGAGCATCACTTTTGATACTTCCACCAGGTGATTGAAAATAAGCTTCAATTCTTAAAAATTTAGGATCAAAAACTTTACTCAAATTTTTCATTCCTGAAAAATATTTATTATAAATATCTGGCGCCATTTTATCTATTTCCCTCGGATCAATTTTAATATTAATGTTCAAAACATTACGCAACTTTTCCAAAGTTTCTTCAATAGGAGCTTCCAAATAAGCATTAACTTCTGTTGCTTTACTCTCTCTTAAAACTTTATGAGCGATATTTCTGAAGTAATATTCAATATCTGTAATTCTAGGTCCATGATGATTATACTCGCAACAGATAATTACTGTATTTTTACTATAATCAATAAAAAAATGCGTTTCTTCAGCTATACTTCCCTTAATTGAATCAGAAATTGGAATTAATTTATATTCCTCTTTCGGCTTAATCAATGGAACTTTCCCACTTCTCAACAGAGCCATCGAACATCTGAATCGTTTATCTTTTCCAACAATTACAGCACGATTCATGAATAGTTCTCTTCGGCTATTTGCCCTATTTTCATGCCTATCAATAAGATGTCCTTTATTTTCTTTTTGCAGTTTATTCATAATGTAAGTTATAACGTTGAATATTATATCCTTACTGTCTTTATTAACACCGTTTATTGGTGTGAATTTTAATGAAAATAACTGAAATCTAATTTCGGTCTTGTTTTCTTCGGTCATTAATTTTTTCCTCAAATATAATAAAAAAACCATAAGATATTTTGTGGTTTTCCATAATGAAAAATTCCACTATTTTCAAGTAAACTTATAAATATATCATGTTTACTGATCGTGTTATGAATTTTTTTGAAACGGTTAAGATTTCTTTGTTAAGTAAAGTTACTTTTCATTTCTTTTAGATTCATTCAAATCTGATTGCAATTTAACAAGCTCAGCTTCTATTTCTTCGTTAGACATATCATTATATTCATTATTAAAATTATTTACATAAATCACTGTATTCTTATCTCCGTAGACCTCTGGGTAGAGTTTCGAAAGAACAAACATTACAGCTTTTACATTAGGTCCTATCTGTTTTTTTATCTTCTTAACATTGACAATTTCAAGATATTTTTCTCCTTTTTTGTCTTGTTTCTCCCTATAGATTATAATCGTATCTTCTTTCTCAAATCCAGATACCAACTTCATCAAAGAACTAATGGCTTTCTCTACAAGCATTTCGTTTTCGATTTTTCTGACGCTTTCTCTCGTGCGTGCGTATAGAGCGGCAAGTTCGGCAAAGTACTCCCATTTTTCAGGGACGTCTTCTCCAAAATCTTTATAAGTTTTGAACCAGTTACGAAACGTTCTAGAAGGCACTCCAGCGTTCTCACAACAACTTTCTATGGTATATTCTCCTGCAGAATAATTCTTACAAACCTGCTTTGTAATTTTTATAATTTCAGCTGGGGTATATGATTGGCTTCTAGGTTTATTTTGTTTCATTATTTAACTTTATAACAAACTTAGTTTGGGATTCAACATATCCTCCCAAACTAAATAATAATAGCTCTCAACTTTAAAGTAGCTTTTTCAAATAATTATTTAGTTCCAATTTCAAAGATTGAATAAAAAATTTTTTGAAATCTAGTATATACATGTCCGGCAAACCATCATCCCAAATATCTTCATAAAAAAAATGAAAGAAATATTCGTCTGGCATCTGATTTTCCCAAATTATTAAATCAAAGTAGTCAAAATCATCATTATCAAATTTTTCCTTTATAATAGATTTGGGTAAGATGTCAAATCTATCTAGAACATCTTCTATTTCTAGATATTTTAGATTAAACATTTCTTCTGCTCGATATAAAATACGATCATAATTTTCAATGTTATCTAAGAAGTTAAATACATCTCTTACTGAAATTGATATTTTCATAATTTAAAATTTTTATTATTTTCCTGCTATATTACAAGTCTGATAAATCAACTACAATAAAGATCTATATATTTGGTTTTCAATGATTTTAAAAACCATAATTTAAATTTTTTTTTCAAAAATCTTTCTCTTAGTTGTTTTATCTTTGACTTTATTGTTTTTACTGTACTTTTATTGACTTTCTCTTCAAACTTTAAAAAATCTGGATTGAGTGATGCATAAAAAAGCAGTCTTTCTTCATTGGTTGAATTAGAAAGATCAGCCTCATCCTTATAAACAACTATGGTAAATGCTTGATAGAGTTCATTAAATAGTTCTTTGAACTTTTCTCTATCCAATAAATCATTCAATGTTTTTATTGATTTAGGTAACTTTCTTTTTTCATTATAGTAAAATTCGATTCGTAAATTATCATCTGGAATTATCACATTGTCCATAATTTTAGTTTGTAAACTTTTAGCATAGACTTTTAAAGCATAAGCATACATGTAACATTTTCTACCGTATTCTGTTTTCTTATCTTTCATTTTTTCAAAGTCATTACCTTTATATTGAAAAAAAAAGTTTAAATATTCAACAGCAGGCTTTGGAGTTACAATAACGAACCCAAATTCCATTTTTTTAATTTCCCAAAATCTAGCATCTATATCGAATTTTTTACAAATTATTTCTATAGTTTTCTCCAATTCAGAGTAAGAAAATCTAGAATAATTATTGCCTTTGTAAAATTTGTGTAACGAATTGGAAACTTCAATTCTTTCATAATATAACATTACCCTTAATCCTTTGTAATCACTTTCAAAACCTATTAATTTCCCTTTTTTATATTTTGGATAAAATTCTAATCCTTTCCATACAAAGGGATTTAATGATGTAAAGTCCCACAAAGGCTCAATAGAAGCAATTATTACAATAAAATCTATCATTGTAAAGCACTTTATCGTTAATTTCTGAGAGTTCTTTTGGTTGTAATTTCGTTTTCAATCTCCTCATTAGTTTTGGAGCGATTACGGAGTAACCAAGCGTCTATTTCTTCTTTATTGAAGTAAAGATGCTTTCCGTTTGGTCGATAAAAGGGAATATTTCCCTTGCTCGTAAGTTTGTAAAGGTAACTATGAGAAAGACCTGTATATTCTACAAGTTCTTCAAAATTTAAAACTGTTTTTTGAGAAATCAACAGTTTCTCAATCCTTTCTAACCTTTGTTCTATATTTTCCATAAGAAATTATTTGCTTATTGTATGCAACAAAGGTCAAGAAAGGAAAAAAGATAGGAAATAACTTATATCTTACAATACCTTACAAAAAGAGGAAGTAAGTTATAATAAAGCATTGGCAATTTTCTCCAAATCCACTCTAAATTCGGAGGTTTTCGCAGATGTGGTAAAGTTGGAATTCGTAAATTTTAATTCTTTATCTTTTGAAGAAAATAAGGTATTAAGAATTTGTATTTTCTCAAATTTTTGAATCGGATAAGGTGTCGAAATAATATATTTTTCGACTAGAACATCTATAAAATCTGTAATTGATTTTTTATTAGGATGTTTATTCTTAGAAATTTTCAGCCAAACAATTTTCTCCTTAGCTTCATTTAAATGCCTTCCAGAAAAAAGGAATTTGAAAGTTTCAAATGTAGTTTTTGAACTAATAAAATTATCTACTAACTTTTCATATAATAACATTAATTTTTCTTCTTCGATCCGCCAACAATAAGTAGAAAGTTCTAAAGGATTTAGTGAATTTTTAAAATCATTTTTTAAAGCTTTTAGTTTAGTTATAAGATTTTTTATTTCATCAACATACATTCTATGATCAATATAAAAATCGGGATTTAATTCTTTTAAATATTTATTCAATCTTTGCTCCTCAATTTCTAAATAAAAATCAAAACAACTTATTTTTTCTTCATTGGTTGTTCTATTCTCGAAATCCACGTCAAAGTTTTTAAAAAAAGTATCTATATGAACCCTATGGAAAATTATATTAAATTCACTCATATTTTATTAATTTTTAAAAGCTTCGTCAAAAACATTTACAGCATCTCTTTTTTTCTGATCTATAACTTTAGTATAAATTTGAGTAGTTTTCAACTCTCTATGACCTAGCATTTTTGAAACCGTATAAATATCAACACCTTTTGTTAAAAGAAAAGTTGCATAGGTGTGTCTTGCACAATGAAAAGTAATAGGTTTTGTAATTCCTGCTCTCAGCATCCACTGTGTTAATGCTGTATTCATATATGCACTATACTTCAATCCTATAAAAACTCTATCTTCCGGATTTCCTCTTTTTCCTATATACTTTAAGGCATTTTTTGGTATATCTAGGTACTCAACTCCTTTAGTTTTTTGCTGTTTAAACTGAACTTTATAACCATCTTCAAAATCTTGTATTTTACTCCAAGTAAGCTTATGAATATCGGACCAACGTAAACCTGTAAAGCAACTAAACAAGAAAGCATTTTTCAAAATATCATATCTACATTCTGCTTTCATGATAGCATTTAACTCTTCTTGAGTTAAGTACTCCCTTTCCGTTTCTTCTGCTTTTATACCTTTAACTTTTTTACAAGGATTATCATTTATAATTCCATCATCTAAAGCCTGATTTAAGGAAGCTCTAAATTTGTTGAAATAAGAAGAACAAGAGTTTTGAGACAAAGCATTCCCCGTTTTTGTTTTTACTTTATTCAATAGATAATCTTTAAAGCCTTCACAAAATTCTGGACTGATATCTTTAAAAGTAGTTGTTTTACTAGTGTAGCTAAGCAAATGCTTCAGGGTACTATCCCAGTTTCCATAATTTCCTAAACTCTCAAAACGTTCTTTTGTTAACTTTTTAAAATAATCAATAAAGTTAGTATTTAATTTATGTGTGTTACTAAATCCATACTTTCCATTTTGAATTTCTAATATTTTCTGAGCTTTGACTGCTTCTGCTGATTTAAGGCTTTCTTTATTATGCTGCTTCTCAATAGGATTTTTTGGCTTTTCATAGAGAAAATAATCTAAATATTCATATTCCCTATAATGCTTAATTTTTCCATTTTCATCTTTTGAATAGCCTTTATATATTTCTAAATATAGGGTAATTCTACCAGTTTTTTTTGATATTCTTTGACGTAATGATATTTCCATTTTACATTATTTACGTAAAAATAGAAATAAAATGTAAATTAACAACAAAAATGTAAATAAAATAGGAAACTAAGAGAAAATAAGTTTTAAAATTAGATATATAAGTTGTTGTTAATGTTGTTTTTAATATGTTTTTATTTTCCTTTTTTTTTCGACTTTACTTTCCGATACAAAACTTCGAAAAAATATTCCCCAGCACCTCATCATTCGTCACTTCACCTGAAATCTCACCGAGATGTTCCAATGCATTCCGTAATTCATACGCCAGCAGCTCGGTGGAAATCCGGAAAGTGATGGCTTCTTTGACTTTCTCTACGGCATCGAGGGATTTTTGTAATGCTTCAAAATGACGCTGATTGGTGATCACGACGTTGTTTTCTGAAGCCTTCAGCTGTTCTACATAGGAAGACAACTCGTTTTTAAGATCCAGGATATTCTGGTTTTCGACGGCAGAAATTTTAATGAAATCGAATTCGTGGGTAATGCTCTGCCTAAAAATATCTTCTACTTTTTCATATTGGGTCGGGATTACTTCATCGATCTTTGTGGCGCAGATAATCAGTTTCAGATCTTCGCGCAATAAAGATTGAATCATTTCGATATCTTCCGAAAAATCGGAGGTTCCGGCGTCGGCCAGATAAACGAGAATATTGGCACTGGCTACTTTTTCCCTGGCCTTTTTTACGCCGATCGCTTCGATTTCATCCATCGTTTCGCGTAGTCCGGCCGTATCGATGAGGCGGAACGCGTGACCTTTGATATGCAGCACCTCTTCAATCGTATCCCGGGTCGTTCCGGCAATGTTACTGACAATTGCACGCTCTTCTTTTAAAAGCGCATTTAGCAACGTTGATTTTCCGGCATTCGGTTTTCCGATGATCGCCACGGCTGTCCCGTTTTTGATGGCATTTCCGTATTGGAAGCTTTCGATCAGGGAATTTAATTTCAGGGTAATTTTATCCAGCAGTTGGTTCAGGGCGCTGCGGTCTGCGAATTCAACATCTTCCTCTGCAAAATCCAGTTCCAGCTCGATCAGCGAAACAAAATTCAGAAGATCCGTTCTCAGAAAAGAAATTTCATTGGTGATCCCTCCTTTCAATTGGCTGATGGCGACTTTCCTTGAAGCTTCGTTTTCGGAAGCAATCACATCCGCAATCGCTTCGGCCTGTGACAGGTCGATTCTGCCATTGATGAAAGCCCGCAGCGTAAATTCACCGGCTTTGGCCATCCGCGCACCGTTCTTGATCAGCGTTTCCAGAATACGTTTCCCGATATGCGGTGACCCGTGAAAAGCAATCTCCACAGAGTTCTCGGTTGTAAAGCTTTTCGGTGCCAGGAAAATCGAAAGCATCACCTCATCGATTGCCTCTTTCCCATCCATAAAATAGCCGTAATGGATCGTATGGGATTTCTGTTTAGACAGGTTTTTTCCAGGAAAGGACTTCTGAACCACAGATAAAGCATCGTCTCCGGAAACACGGATAATTCCTAAAGCTCCAACGCCATTGGCCGTGGCCAGCGCACAAATGGTATCATTATTCATGGTGCAAATTTACGTTTTTTCACCGCAATCAAAAATTTCCTTTATCTATTGTCATCATTCAAAAAGCTCAAACAGACAACCCGATACCTTTATCCTAAAAGCAATCAAACGATTATCAGGAGCTTTTTCCGGCTTTCCGCACTCGCTATTTTATAGATTAGGGGCAGCGGCCATGCCGCCGCCCCTAATCTATAAAATGAGCTCAGACAATTGCTGCAATCCGGGCTATGATAGCACGACCTCACATGAAATCAGGAGGATGTTGAAAACTTCCCACATTTATGCATTCTCAGAATAATTTAATACACAAAAAAAACCACTTCAGGAAATGAAGTGATTAGTGCTTTGAATTTACTAAGTTATATGAAGATGATTGATGTCTTGTTTACTGATACAAAGATACACCAGCTCGTCTTCCTGGAATTCAGGATAATCCCTGCAATTTGTACCGTAAAAATACGGTTATACAATAACCCCGCCTGGCAAGAGCTGCCGGGCGGGGTTATTACTCATTACCACTGATGCTGAAATCTTCACCAATAGTATATTTTTTATTGTTTATAGCGGACTTACCAGATCATTAAACCATTCTTTGACATCACCCTCCAGATGAGGTCCTATTTTTTCTTCACAGGTTTTATGATATCTGTTCAGCCAGTTGATCTCTTCCTCAGAAAGAATTTCTTTAACGATCGTATCTTTAAAGAAGGGACAGAAGGTTAATGTTTCAAATTCATAGAAAGTCCCGTGGATGGTGGTTTCGGATTCTTTTACCGCGATGAGGTTTTCATGACGGATGCCGTATTCTCCTTCCAGGTAATAGCCCGGTTCGTTTGAGCAGACCATTCCGACCATCAGCTCCTGAGGATTCATATCTTTCCGGATGTTCTGAGGGCCTTCGTGTACATTCATGAAGCTTCCTACTCCATGACCGGTACCGTGGTTGTAGTCTTTGCCTTCCATCCACAAAGGAAGTCGGGCAATTGCGTCAAGCTGTACGCCTCTCGTTCCTTTCGGGAATTTTACCATCGAAAGACGGATTAACCCCTGTAAAACTAAAGTAGAGTTTCTTTTAAACTCCTCAGATACGGCTCCTAAAGCCAAAGTTCTTGTAATATCGGTTGTTCCTTCAAGGTACTGGCCTCCGGAATCCACCAGAATGCTGGCGTCATTGGTAACCTCCTTGCTTCCTTCACTCTTCGCGGAATAATGCATAATCGCTCCGTTATCTTTGTATCCGACAATACTTCCGAAACTTTCTCCAATAAAGTTTTCTCCTTCGGCACGGAAACCCCTCAGTTTCTCCCCGATGGAATATTCGGTCATCGGTTCTTTTCCGGCATTGTGGGTCAGCCAATATAAAAATTTAACCATAGCAACACCGTCTCTTACCATCACTGTTCTGAAACCTTCCAGTTCGGTTTTATTCTTCTGGGCTTTCATCAGATTTCCGGGAACAGGGGCTTTGATCAGCTGATTTTCAGATTTTAATGCTTCAAAAATAGACTGATTGCTGTTTGGAGAAACTAAAACTTTTTCATTTTTGAATTCTTTCAGGCAGTTGTAGAACTCTTCGTAAGGCATCATTTTCACCCATGCTTCGTCCATTTGTTTTCGGGCTTCCACTTCAAGTTTTTCAAGGTCTGTAAAAAGCTTGGCATCGTTTTTAGTAATAACGATATATCCTAAGAATACAGGATTGCTCTGCACATCACTTCCTCTGAGGTTGAGTGTCCAGGCGACATCGTCAAGACTTGAAATCACATGAACGGTTGCCTCCAGAGATTCCATCTTCTGACGGATGGCTGCAACTTTTTCAGCAACAGATACACCGGCTCTCTCTACCGGTTGAATGAAAATCGGGTTTTTAGAAGGCGTCCCTCTGTCTTTCCATACATTATCCAAAAGCGGAATATCCAATAAAGATCTATTTTTGGCATTTAATTTTTCCGTCAGAAGTTCCCAGTTGGCATGAGATGTAGCCAAAGCATTCACGGCTACCCTTCCTTCGGCAGGAATTTCAGAAATGATCCAATCGATATAATTAGGTGTTCCTTCCATTCCTTCTTTGAAAAGATCGATGCCGGATCCTTCCAGTTCAATGGCAGCCTGGGTAAAATATCTTCCGTCTGTCCAGAGTCCGGCTTTATCCTTAGTCACCACCACAAAACCCGCAGAGCCTAAAAACCCTGACAACCATGCTCTCTCCTGCCATTCTTCAGTGAGATATTCACTCATGTGCGGATCTGCAGAATATACGATAAATGCATCAACATTATGGTTCTGCATTTCTTCCCTAAGCGCAGCTATTTTTTCCTTTGAAGTCATTTTTTGAATAATTTTTAAAGATGTGAAGTTACGAATTTAAAGGTTATCCAACAGAGTTAAATTATGTTTTAGCGGATTTATTACCGCATTTTATCCGGTATAATAAATCATCAGACAAATACGATTTAATTAATTTAGCTGGCTGTTCCAAGCAGGTGATCGCCTTTTATCACTTTCCGATAATTACTTTTCGATGTTCAGTTCCCCAATCGGCCAGAGTGTCGATGATTTTTTTTAAAGTCAAACCATATTCCGTTAGCTGATATTGTACCGTAACGGGTTGGGTATCGAGGACGATCCGCTTTACGAGTTGGTTCATTTCCAGTTCTTTCAGTTCTTTGCTGAGCATTTTATTGGAAATTCCTTTCACATCGTTCAAAATATCGGAAAAACGCCGTTTGTTGTAATAACAGACCGATGAAATTATAGAGATTTTCCATTTGCCATTCAATACGTCCATGGCATCATGAACAGCCATAATTTGTTTTTTATTGGTGTCGTTATCCGAACATTTTATTTCCTCCATAAGTTACCTTGTTACTCAAAAGTTACTGTTACTTTTAGTTACAAAGTTACTAAAATAAATTTATTCATTTTACATTTGCATCGTTAAAGAAATCGATTTCAAAACAAATACATTCAAAAGTCTTAGACTAAAATTAACTTTCATCATTTAAAATTTAAAAAAATGAATTTCACAGATAAAAATGTAGTGATTACCGGCGGAAGCGCAGGAATCGGATTAGCAACAGCAAAAACGTTTATTGCAAAAGGAGCGAACGTTTTGATAACAGGAAGAAACACTGATAGTTTGCAGGCAGCATCCGTAAAAATTAACAGCCCCCAATTGAAAACTCAGGCTTCTGATATTTCCAAATTGACAGACATTGCAGCATTGGAGAAAGAAATTGCACAAAGCGGAAATAAAGTTGACGTGCTTGTTCTGAATGCAGGGATTGCAAAACAATTTTCAATAGAAGAGACAACAGAAGAAGTGTTTGATGATTTGTTTAACATCAACGTGAAAGGATTGTTCTTTACACTGCAGAAACTCATTCCACATTTAGCAGAAGGCGCCTCTGTGATTCTGATTTCGTCGGGAGTTTCAGTGAGCGGATATGCACAAATGGGCGCTTACGCCGCAACAAAAAGTGCCGTTGATGCCATTGCACGCACCGCAGCAACAGAATTGGCAGACCGAAAAATCCGGGTAAATACCGTTGCTCCGGGATTAACCGACACCCCAATGAATCATGAAACACCGGAAGATATTAAAAATGCTATTGCTGCAGCGGTTCCCCTGAAACGCATCGGAGAAGCGGAAGAAATCGCAAATGCTATTGTTTTCCTGGCTTCAGACGAAGCTTCTTATATTTCAGGTTCGTACCTGTCGGTGGATGGCGGTGTAACGATCCGCAAATAATATCTTAAAATTTATTCGGCTTTTGCAGTAAGCGTTGTTAATGTTCATATTTAAAGCATTAACAACGCTTTTTTTTTATTTTCTGTGGATAATCGGTTATTTTTTGTCCTAATATAATTCCAGATCAGATACATCACGAATAAACCGATCCAAACACCCAGGACAACCACCATGAAAATAACCTGTATTAACGGATGAAGATAATTGGGTTTGTAAAACAGACGTTCAAGCGTATTAACTGTTTCCCTCAATCTAGCCCGATCAAAAGTATTACGGATCTCATTGAGAGGTTCGCGGTTATGATCACGGAAATAAAATACATCACGATTCAGATCTTTGGGAACGATCTGCGATTCTATATTATACTTCTTCAGCAAAGCAGCGAAATTTTGAAATGAATGAAGCAGCGAATCCTGATCATATTTGTAAAGCAATTTATATCTCGTTACGGCATTTTGATACTGTTGTATTGGCTGAGAAACGTTATGGATTGGACTATATAAAATCTTATTCTCCAAAAAGATACAGATATCTTCGTCATACTCGGGGTCGACCTCAGTACCTTTGAATATGACTTCCGTACTGTCTCCGATCGCCTTTTTGGAAATAATTCTTTTGGTAAAGTCTTTAGGCTCAAACCCAAAATAATCCATTCCTGACAGGATTTTAGAACTTATATTTTTATAATCAGAACTTAGTACTTTCAGGGTATCTATGCTGTAATAGCTTGTTTCAACGGAATAATTTTCCTTATCATTAGGATCATAATAAGTGGTGTCCTTTTCTGCAATCACCGGATAAGGTTTAGGATATAAAATATTTTCAGGATTAAATAATTTCTCAGAGCTATAGGAAGTATAATTGTACAGAAACGGGTTTAAGACATTCAGCAATGTTTTGTCTTTATTAAAATCCTTTTCAGGCAGTTCGTGTCTCATTGCGGCATTTAACCCAAAACTGTAGCTTATAAAAAAAGTCAGCGAGAGAAAGGAAATAAGCAATAAAGAAGCGCCAATTTTCACAGTATTAGTAACGCTATATTTCTTTTTGGAATGATTTCTCAATAACAAAACAAGAAAACAAAACAGAAACAGGCTCGTAATAAAAAAGTGTGAAATAGAAACGTCATCGTAAAATTTGAATCTGTAAAACTCCGTATACCTATCAATTTTACGGATCCCTTCAAACTTAAAACACCCATCGATAAAATAGCCCAAATGTATTACGCTTAAAACAATAATAGATTTGATTAGAAATTTTTTTAATTGTTTGTCCATAATTGCAATAATATATTCTTTAAAATAAGGATTTTTTTAAATAAACCGTAATTAATCATATCATAACGTATAGTTTGTATATGATTAGACATAATATTAATTCTTAATTCACCATTCCTTTAGTCTTAAAATCAAGTTCAGATCAGAAATTAAAAGTTTTGGAAAGATTATTGCAATATACGAGAAATGGAAAGTCAGAATTATAAAACTCATGTACGATTTTATGCTCCTCATCATTTCGTTTTTCTTCCGCTTCTCATCATTTTAGAAGGGATCGGAATATATAAGATTTTCAGTGACGAAAAAAATCAGCTTTTATGGATTTTGTTTTCAATAGTGATTTTCCTGATTTTTTATCTGGCCATCATGCTGAGGCAACATTATGCACTGGTACTCCAGAATCGAATCGTAAGGCTCGAATTCCGGCAGCGGTATTTCGAACTTTTCGGATTAAGGTCCGATGATGTGGAGGAAAAACTTTCCTTCAGCCAGATCGCCGCTTTAAGATTCGCTTATGACGATGAATTCAAAATCCTGCTCGAGAAAGCACTGAAAGAAAAGATGAAAGGAGACGAGATTAAAAAATCCATCACCAGATGGAGAGCCGATCTTCACAGAGTTTGAAAATAATAAACACTAAAATAATATTATCATGAAAAAATGGAGCTTTTACAGTATTGCAATATTAACATTACTGTCACTTACAAGCTGCGAAGCAGTAGAAACAATCTTTAAGGCAGGAATGTGGTGGGGAATCATATTGGTAGTAGGCGTTATAGCTATTATTTTATGGCTATTCTCAAGGGGTAGGAACTCTTAACCAGATCTTATGGAAAATTCAGACTTAGAAATCATTTCCCATCTGAAGCCCTCAAAGATTGTCAAAATTATGAAAGATCCGGTAGCATCTGCAAAGGCGGTACATCTCATTTATACCTCCGATGCAGAGACAGCCGGTATCACCCGAAAAAAGACAGGAAAGAAATATTCTTATTACAGAGACGGTGAAAAAATAAAGGACAAAGAGGAAATCACAAGAATCAACAAACTGGTCATTCCGCCGGCTTGGGAAAACGTGTGGATCTGCGCGCTCGATAACGGTCATCTTCAGGCGACAGGTTTCGATGTAAAGAAGAGGAAACAGTACCGCTACCACCCTCTTTGGAGCGCTTTGAGAAATCACACTAAATTTTACCGCATGCTGCAATTCGGGTATGCACTTCCCGATATCCGTCTTCAGGTGGAAAAAGATCTTGCCCTAAGAAATTTCGAGAAGAGAAAAATCCTTGCCCTGATTGTAAGCCTTATGCAACGTACCAATATCAGAATCGGAAATAATGCGTACGAAAAATTGTACGGCTCTTTCGGTTTAACGACGCTAAAAGGTAAGCATGTACAAGTTCAGGGACAGAAAATTTCCTTCCATTTCAAAGGTAAAAAAGGTGTAATGCATGATATTGACCTGAAAAGCAAAAGATTGTCAAAACTCATCCAGAAATGCAAGGACATCCCGGGAAAAGAGCTTTTCCAATATATCGATGATCAAGGAAACCGTCATACGGTAGATTCCGGCATGGTGAATGACTATATCAAAGAAATAAGCGGGGAAGATTTTACCGCAAAAGATTTCAGAACATGGTCGGGAACGGTAAGCGCGTTAATCGCTTTTAAAGAAATCGGTTATGCGGAAACCCACACAGAATATAAAAAGAAGGTAAAAGAAGCTCTCGAAATCGTTGCATCTCACCTCGGAAATACAAGTACCGTGTGCAGAAAATACTATGTTCATCCTTTGGTTATTAATTTATACGAAAATAACACCATCAAAAAATATCTTGATGAACTGGAACAGATCGAGGAAAATGATGGAAAAGCAGGCCTCACCCATGAAGAAAAACTGGTACTGAAAATCCTGGAAAACGAAAAGATGTGATGGTGAATGGTCAATTGTCAATTGTCAATCCGCTGCGCTTGTCAATTTTAATTACGCTCAAAAAATTCACCATCCATTTGCGAAGCAAAATTGATTATTGGAAGAGTTATCAATTGTGAATTGTTAATAGGCCTACTGCTTATCAATTTAATAATCTTTCAAAAATTCACCATTCACTTGCAAAGCAAAATTGACAATTGACAGAAGGATGAATCTTGAATTGTCAATCAACCCGCTGCTTGCAATTTTAATAATCTTTTAAAAATTCACCATTCACTTACAAAGCAAAATTGACAATTGACAGAAGAGGAATCTTGAATTGTCAATCAACCCGCTGCTTGCAATTTTAATAATCTTTTAAAAATTCACAATTCACTTGCAAAGCAAAATTGACCATTGACGGAATGATTAGTTTTGAATTGTCAATCAACCTGCTGCTTGCAATTTTAATAATCTTTTAAAAATTCACCATTCACTTACAAAGCAAAATTGACAATTGACAGAAGGATGAATCTTGAATTGTCAATCAACCTGCTGCTTGTAATTTTTAATAATCTTTCAAAAATTCACCATTCACTTGCAAAGCAAAATTGACCATTCACATTTGATATCGACCCGAATAATTGTTGTAAATTTGTATCATTAGCAAATAAAAATATACAACCAATATGTCTAAAGCAATTTCGCAAGTACCATTTGCGGTAAACGAGCCGGTAAATTCTTATGCGCCGGGAACTCCGGAGGTAAAAAGTCTTATCGCTCAGTACAAAAAAATGTGGGCAGAAAAAATAGAAATCCCGATGGTCATCAATGGTAAAGAAGTAAAAACGGACGATAAAGTTCAGCTTCAGTCTCCACAGGACCATGCACACGATTTCGGGTTTTA
Organism: Chryseobacterium endophyticum; assembly: GCF_056333165.1. Taxonomy (NCBI): domain Bacteria; kingdom Pseudomonadati; phylum Bacteroidota; class Flavobacteriia; order Flavobacteriales; family Weeksellaceae; genus Chryseobacterium; species Chryseobacterium endophyticum. The sequence continues at coordinate 367,073 of NZ_JBWGXE010000003.1, read as the reverse complement.
TCACAGAGGAACAATGCAACATGTTGATGACGCCATCAATGCTGCATTAGCTGCAAAAAAACAATGGAACGAACTTGGCTGGGAACATCGCGCCGCAATTTTCTTAAAAGCAGCAGATCTTCTGGCAGGACCTTACAGAGATGTAATCAACGCAGCTACCATGATCGGTCAGTCTAAAAATGTTCACCAGGCTGAAATTGATGCGGCCTGTGAATTCATCGATTTCTTAAGATTCAATGTAGAATTTATGACGGAGATGTATTCTGAACAACCCGTATCCGATGCAGGAATCTGGAACAGAGTAGAATACAGACCATTAGAAGGTTTTTGTTTTGCGGTAACGCCGTTTAACTTTACCGCTATTTCAGGAAATTTACCGACTTGTATGGCCATGCTTGGAAACGTAGTCGTTTGGAAACCATCCGACAAGCAGATTTATTCTGCAAAAGTAATCATGGATGTTTTAACGGAAGCCGGTCTTCCTGCAGGGGTCATCAACATGATCTTCACAGACGGAAAAGAAACGGCAGAAAAAGTATTGGCACACAGAGATTTTGCCGGACTTCACTTTACCGGTTCTACCAAAGTTTTCCAGGGAATGTGGAAGATGATCGGAGACAACATTCATAACTATAGAACATATCCCAGAATCGTAGGGGAAACCGGAGGAAAAGACTTCGTGATCGCTCACCCTTCAGCAAATGTAGATGCCGTAGCAACAGCCTTGGTGAGAGGGGCTTTCGAATATCAGGGACAAAAATGTTCCGCCGCTTCCAGAGCTTATATCCCTCAGTCTCTTTGGGCTGATGTAAAGAAAGTAATGGAAACCCAGATCGATTCTATTAAAATCGGTTCTCCTGAAGATCCTTCCAATTTTGTAAATGCGGTAATCGATAAAAATTCTTTTGAGAAATGTAAAGGATATATCGACAGAGCCAATTCTTCAAACGAAGCGAATGTAGTAATCGGAGGAAAAACTGATGATTCTAAAGGATGGTTTGTACACCCTACCGTTATTGAAACGACAAATCCTCAGTACGAAAGTATGGTGGAAGAAATCTTCGGTCCTATTCTATCCGTCTATGTATATGAAGATGCAAAATGGGCAGAAACTTTGGAACTTGTAGACTCATCTTCTCCTTACTCATTGACAGGTTCCGTATTTGCACAGGATCGTTATGCGATTAATGAGGCTTTCAAAGCTTTGGAAAATGCTTCAGGAAACTTCTACATTAATGATAAACCTACCGGAGCCGTTGTGGGCCAGCAGCCTTTCGGAGGAGGAAGAGCTTCCGGAACCAATGATAAAGCCGGATCTAAAATGAATCTTTTGAGATGGACGTCCGTAAGATCGGTAAAAGAGACTTTTGTTTCTCCTAAAGACTATAAATATCCTTATTTAGGATAATTTCAACAATATGTGCGGTGAATATTTCATGGCATTTTACAAAAGGCTCCGGATTGATTTCGGAGCTTTTTCAGTATTATTAACAATATTTAAATTATTTTATCAAAAAATTAATCGTCTTTTTTGAAATTCGGAATAATTATTGATTCGTGTAATTTCTCACACAAACAAATAAATATTATGAAAAAGTTAATGTTAATCGCAGCACTAGGAGTAATAGCGGTAAGTTGCGGAACAAAAGAATCGTCAATGTCAAACAGCAGTACAGATTCTACAGCAGTAGATAATGCAACGACAAGTGCTGCACCTGCTACTACAGATACAATGACTACGACAACAACTCCTGCTGACACTATGAGTGTAAAAGCTGATTCTGCAACCACTGTTAAATAATAGTAGTTTAACTTAAATGAAAATGTCCTCAGATCATTCTGGGGATTTTTTGTACCTAAAATGTAAATCTTTAAAGTATTTTATCAATCTCACTTTTTACTTTTTACTTTTTACTTTTTACTTTTTACTTTTTACTTTAATAATAACTATATTTGATTACACATAAACATTAAAAAATATCTATATGACAAAATTATTCGCAGGCGCAGTTTTAGCCTTATTATTTTTAGGAAGCTGCGCACAGAAAAAGGAAAACCGGGAAGAATTCAAAGAAGAAAGAAATAAAGATTATATGAGAAACAGCATGGGAGATACCGCAGCGTCTCACTCCGAGTCTGCCACCGCAGACAGCTTAAAAATGAAGTCCGATTCGTCCACGAAAAAATAATACGGCCGCAGGTAATTCTGCGGTTTTTTTGTTTAAAAATCAGGCATTTTTAGCTTTAACCTTGAAACTGAAAATTAATCAAAAAAATGCTGTAACAATTTTTATGTCATAAAGACTGATATGTGAACATAATTATTACATTTGCAATCAATAATAAATATCATGAAAAAATTATCAATATTCTCGGCTCTTTTTATCGGAGCATTTGCATTGGCACAGGGAATCAAATTTGAAGATACCAACTTCAGCACTATTCTTGCGAAAGCCAAAAAGGAAAACAAGCTTGTTTTTATAGACGCCTATGCTTCATGGTGCGGGCCTTGCAAACTGATGGTAAAAAATGTCTTCCCCCAAAAGGCAGTAGGTGATTATTACAATTCCCATTTTGTAAATGCCAAAATCGATATGGAAAAAGGAGAAGGGGTTGATCTTGCCAAAAAATACAATGTAAAAGCTTTTCCGACGTACCTTTTCGTAGATGGAAACGGTGAAGTGGTACACAGAACATTGGGATACGTTGAGGAAAACGACTTTATCCAGTTTGCCAAAGATGCCGTTGATCCAAGCAAAAGATTAGGAACTCTAAAGCAGAAATTTGAAGACGGAGAAAAAGATCCCGAATTCCTGAAAAACCTTGCCGGCCTTACCATGTACAATGATTCTGAATTTGCCGCAAGAGTATTAGACCGCTATTTCAGTGGGAAAACCACACTAGACAGAGACGATGTCCAAATGTTGCTTTCCGCGACACAAAGTACGGACAGCCCGTTATACAAAACATTCCTTGCAAAAAAAGCAGAAATTACCAAAATCCTTCCTGAAGAAAGATACAATGCTTTTGACAAAAACATCAAGATGAATACGATCGTTAAAAAATCTTATAATCCTGATACTAAAAAATGGAATGACGCTTATTTTATGGGGGAAGCTCAGAAGTTTTTAACCAAAGAAGAAGCAGAAAAAATCTTAAAAAGAGCTAAAGCAAACAGAGCCTTAAAAGATAAAGACATTGCCACTTATGAAAAGCTGACAATGGAAATTTACAAAGACACCTCTGCTTTAGGTTCAGAAGAACTCAATTCTATTGCGTGGAACTTCTTTGAAAATGTAAACAGCAAACCGGCATTGGAAAAAGCATTGAGCTGGGCACAGGAATCGGTAAAAAAAGATGAAAACTCTGCCAATACGGATACACTGGCCAATCTTTACAATAAATTAGGAGATAAGAAAAACGCCAAGCTTTGGGCCGAAAAAGCAATTGAGCTTGCAAAGAAAACAGGAGAAGATTATTCTGACACAGAGAAACTGCTGCAAAGCTTATAACAAAACTAATATAAGAAAGAAATCCGCAACTAATATATAGTCTGCGGATTTTTTTATTTAATGCTTTTAATCTAATATTCAAACAGTACACTTCCCCACGTAAAGCCGCTTCCAAACGCTGAAAGCAATACCAGGTCCCCTCTTTTGACCTTTCCTTCTTCAATCGCTTCACTCAGAGCAATCGGAATAGATGCCGCCGTCGTATTTCCGTATTTTTGGATATTGTTATGGATCTTTTCATCTGGCAAACCAAACTTCTGCTGTACAAACTGGGCAATTCTCAGATTCGCCTGGTGCGGAATAAACATATCCAGATCTTCGATGGTCTTACCTGCTTTATCTAAAGCTTCCTGCATCGTTTCAGGGAATCTTGTTACCGCATGTTTGAAAACGAAATTTCCGTTCATGATCGGATACACTTCTTTATTGGTCACATTTTCAGGCTCTTTTCTCATCCTGTCGCTCCATCCGTATTTGGATCCCGGAAACTGGGTACATAGTTCGTCCGCATATTTCCCTTCAGAATGCATATTTACCGCCAGAATATCACCTGCATTTTCATCTTCTGTAGCCGAAAGAACAATGGCTCCCGCTCCATCCCCGAAAATCACCGACACGCCTCTCCCTTCGTCCGTAAAATCTAATCCGAAAGAATGGATTTCAGCACCCACAACCAGGATATTTTTATAATTTCCGGCTTTGATAAAAGCATTGGCCACGCTCATCGCATACACAAATCCTGAGCACTGGTTTCTTACGTCCAAGGCTCCGATCGTATCACACCCCAACATCTCCTGAAGCAAAACTCCGCATCCCGGAAAATAGTAATCGGGGGAAAGCGTTGCAAAAACTATATAGTCAATATCTTTTGAGGTAAGTCCTGCATTGGCAATAGCCTTTTCAGAAGCTTTGAAACCGAGATACGCCGTCGTTTCCTGGGAGTCGTTTCTGTTTTCCCGGTGTCTTCTTTCTTTAATGCCCGTTCTCTCCGTAATCCATTCGTCATTGGTGGTCATTAATTTTGCTAAATCATCATTCGTAACAATGTTATCCGGAACATGGAATCCGATGCCTTTTATTGTACTTTTAATCATATAGTTTTCTAATTTTGACAAATATAGAACTTATTTGATACATAGTTTTTTAAAATACACTATTTTTACTATATGCCAATTGAGACCATTTACAGAGACTCCCAGTGCGAATGGGTAGATGTGGAAGCTCCGTCCGCGGAGGACCTGAAATTTTTACACGAAAGATATGAGATCAATAATCTTCTGCTGGAAGACACCCTTGATCCCAATCACCTTCCCAAATACGAGGAAGATGGGGACGTAAAGTTTTTCCTGTTGCGCGAAAGCACCGAGCTGGAACGCAAAAACCTGAATACAATCAGTGACATCAGCACCAAAATCGGAATTTTTCTTCTGGGAAAAACGATCATCACCGTTCACAGGATGAAGACCAAAAGCCTTTCTGAAACGAAGAAACAGATTTCTCAGCTCACCACCGAAACCACTTCCGATCAGATTGCCCTTAAAATTGCCCTGCTCATCATGAAAAGTTTTGATGATGAATCCATCAGTCTGTTTGAAACCATGGATAATATCGAAAACGAAATCTTCCTTAAAAACACCAACCACACCAACCAGATCAAAAGATTATATAAACTTAAAAGAAAATCGGGATTAAATTCAAGAGTACTTACCATTTCTACCGATGCGATTGATAAATTTAAGCTTCTCAATCTGCAGGACTCGGAAACGTATGACTTAAAGGATAAGCATAAAGACGTTGTAGCAGATTTTGAACATCTCAATATTCAGATCACCAACCTGATTTCGATGTTCCTGGCGTTATCTGACCAGAAAGCCAATCAGGTGATGAAAGTACTCGCCATCTATTCCGTGTACTTTTTACCGATAACGTTTATAGCAGGAGTTTATGGAATGAACTTCGACAATATGCCGGAATTACATACAAAATACGGCTACTTCTTTACCCTCGGCTTAATGGCCCTCGTGGTAATCTGCACCTTCATCTACGCCAGAAGAAAGCAGTGGTAAATTTAAATGATCGGTTACCCCATGATGAAAACAACTGCAGAGACTGAAAAAATTTCCGCCCGGGTGTTTTAGTCAGACAAGAATTAAATATCTTCGTTACACCAAAATAACATAACCACCCAATCACCATGAAACCGGAAACCCTGAAGAAAATTCTGGAAGAAGATACGCTTTCCAAAGAATCCAAAGAAAAGCTGGCCGCACTGCACGACCGAATTTCGGCAAAAGAATTCTCAGACCTCCTGGATGCCGAAGGAAATCAATATGTAGAATTTGTACAGGAAGGGGGCGGTGTCTGGGGAAGTGCTCTGGTAGGCTATCTGTACGGACTGGAAATTTTCGGGATCCGTTTCCTGAAAGTCGCAGGAACCAGTGCCGGCGCCATCAACACCATGCTGATTGCCGCCTGTAAAACCAAAGAAGAAGCCAAAAGCGAAATCATCAAAGAGATCCTGTTTAACTGGAATTTCGCCGATTTTATGGATGGTAAGCCCTACGTAAGAACCACCATCCACGCCATGCTGAACAATAAGAATTTCCTGAAGATCAATTCATATATAGCCATCGGGACTCTGGTGTTTTTTGGAATTTTAGCTTTCGTATATCCCACAGAAAAAACATGGCAGACGAAAATTCTGTTTTCCATCCCTTTGCTGTTGGTGATCATTGGGGTCCTCTGCCTGACGAAGCTCTATACGGATCTGAAGAAAAGAAATTCAGGACTGAATCCGGGGAATACTTTCCTAACAGCCATGAAAAATGCCTTAGACAGCTTCGGGATAAAAACAGTGGCCGATCTCAATGAAAAGTTTGTGAAAAAAGGCAAAGACCTCAACCTCAACTACCGCTACGGGAACGAAACCCAATATTACCAGATGGCCCTGGAAAGCATCGAGGAAATAAAAGCCAACAACAGGGAACATATTGATGAGATCCGGTATAAAATTTTCTACGACAGCACCGTCAATAACGAATACTATAAGAAAGATCCCTTCTATCTCCTGAAGTCCGAATACATCGTGGTAACCACAGACATCAACGCCAAAATAAAGGTCGAGCTGCCCACCATGGCCAATCTGTATTGGTCTGAAGAAGAACTGAAACACATCAGTCCGTCCGAGTTTGTGAGGGCTTCCATGTCGGTTCCTTTCTTTTTCGAACCCATGCAGAAAGCCATCAATAAAGATGATGATTCCGTAAAGTATGCCTGGAAATTCTGGATGAATACCTCACCCGAAGACATCTATCCTGCCGGTGTTTTCATCGATGGCGGAAGCATTTCCAATTTCCCGATTGATCTTTTCCATGCGGCGGATATTTTTTATCCGAGGATGCCTCTTTTCGGCGTACAGCTTACCAGCGACTCCGACCTGATGTCCAGCCGGGGAAAAACCAGCGCCCAGATCCTGGCCTCGCCTCTCTCCTATGCCGGGAATATCATCAGTACGCTGAAGGGATTTAATGACAAAACGTTCCTTACCAAACATACCTTCTACCATCTCTTCAGCATACAGACCGTGAATTGCGGCAGCAGCAGCTGGCTGAATTTCTTTATGAAAAAAGAAGAAAAAGAAGACCTCTTCAACCGTGGCTTCCAGGCTGCCCTCGATTTTCTCAGTCAATTCGAATGGGACAAGTACAAATGCGAACGGATGATGCTTTCCATGAAAGAAAATAAAATCTTAAAGGAAGAGGATACGAAGACGGTGGGATAAACTTAACCCATTTAAAAATTAAATATGGATCAGGAAAAAATACAATATATTTTAAGATACTTTATGGATCTGATGACTGATCATGAAGTATCTGCCCTAAAAAATCACATGTATACCTCTAAAACGACAGATAATCCGACTCTGAGAAGGATAATGACCGAAAGAAAATGGATTGATGATAATCCGGAAGTGGAGAAACTTTTAGAAGAGGGATATGATGAATTTGAGCTTTACGTAGTACATCGAATCATGAGGGAAATCCCTGAAAAAGTATTTTTCAACAACTGCCCGAAGTGCGGAAAGCTGGCAAGAACACCTTCTGCAAAACAATGCAGGTTCTGTCGACACGACTGGCACTAAATTGATACAACTATCATAAAAATAAATATGCCAGACAAAAAACACCTCCGGGAAACCATTTCCCTTCCGTTATATGAAAACAGCAGCGACACTGAAACTTTTCAAAACCAGGTTCTGCGTCCCGTTCTGAAATTACAGAACGAGATCTATGTAATGCTGTTCAAAGATTATGCATTGCGGAAAACTTCCGGTTTTACGGCTTTGAGTACGGAAAAGAAAATCAGTTTTATCGATCAGAGCCTGCAGAAGGACAATGCACTCAGAAACCTCTTCATCGGAATGACCATCGGTATGCTGGTTTCTGAAGAAATGAAAATATATCTTTCCGACACGAAGGCCTATAATAAAAGAATTATGGCCATGCTTTCGGAAAGGATTAAAAGTCAGGTGGAAATAATTTGATTAACATAAGATATCAATAGGATTGGGCTTTAGCCCATTTTTATAATTAAGAATACAGATGGGCTTCAGCCAAAACTTACCGTATGTTTTGGCTAAAGCCCTTTTGCTCTTTATTTAGACATCGGGCTGAAGCCCGACGCTATTGATCATTATTCTCCCGTATTGCTTAAACCCACTTAACTTTTTGAATCAATCCATCTTAATGGTTCAATGCTCAGCTTCCATCCACTTGGGGTTTTGCTGCACTACTTTTTCATAGATGGGGCAGCTTTCGGAGTGGGAACCTTTCAGGTAGCCGATACTCATCAGGAATTCATTGACGATCTCGCCGCCGGTAAATTTGAAGGTTTTCTTGAATAATTTCATCCATTCCGGTAATGTTTTCGGATGATGATGCTCAAGCCATTTTTCAAAAGAGCCGAATTCTTTCTGAAGCTCCATGATGGTTTTTGCATTCTCTATCGCAGCGTTTACCTTTAATTTATTTCTGATAATTCCCGGATCAGCCAATAGCCGTTCGCGGTCGGTTTCCTTATATGCCGCTACTTTTTTAACATTAAAATTATTATACGCTTTTCTGAAACCGTCTTCCTTCTTCAGGATCGTTTCCCAGCTGAGGCCGGCCTGGTTGATCTCCATGACGAGTCTTCCAAACAGCTCGTTATCGTCATGGATCGGGAAACCGTAGTGATGGTCGTGGTATTTTTGATGAAGCGCTTTACGCTCTTCGGGGATCATTCTTTCTATTGCTGAACAGTAACTCATAGATCAGTATTTTCAGTTGAGGTTAATTTTTTCCGGAGCGGTGATGATAAAAGCTCCGCTGTGGCGTGCTAAGTTCACATTTATTCCGTAAATGTACAACCCGATGATGACAAATGTATGTCAGGAGACTTTATTTAATGGTAAAAACAGGTCTGATATAGCTCCGCATACGTATAAGATATATCGATATACGTCTTAGACTCATTCCTATACGTTTAAACAATATTAAAATACGCTTTAAGTATATATTTATACGCTTAATATGAATAAAAATATACATTATATATATAAATCTACTCTTAAAGCGTAGATTGATATATTTAAGACGTATAAAAACTCATCCGGAATATCGCCGGACTATTACTTTGATTCACCAAAATGATTTTTGATGGGTATGTTGACGTTAAAAAGAGGGATGTCTTATTATTTTAACCGGATCTTCAGGATTAATACCCCGCTCCATAAAAAACCTCCGCAAAACGGAGGTTATTGTATTAGTGCATGGCTTCACTGAGATCTATTTTTTCTTTGCTTTTCCGCTCTTTCACAAAAAGAATAAACGGAATACAGATCAGGAATATGACGCCCAGGTAGAGGAACACATCCATATAGGAAAGCACCGTGGCCTGCTTGGTGACCGACAGATCGAGCATTTTATAGGCAGCATTCATGGCGGCATCAGGAGTCATCCCTTTAGCCATAAAGCTTCCTTTCAATGCCTGCAGCCGCTGCTGGACGGCGAAATCGGTTTCATCAAGATGCGAAATTAAATTCAGCCTGTATTTCTGTCCGGCATTGGCAATGAAGGTCGTGATAGCAGCGATCCCGAAAGATCCTCCCAGCTGTCTCATCATCCCGGTAAAGGCGGCACCCTGACCTATCTCCTGCCCCTTCAGTGTACTCAGAGACAATGAGGTGATCGGGATAAATAAGAGTCCGAGCCCGGCTCCCCTTACGATCAGCATCCAGAAAAAGGCATCTTTGCTGGTATCCGGCGTGAGTATTTTATATCCCCAGAAACTGTAGATGAAGAAAATGAATAATCCCAGGGAGACAAGAATCTGCTGTTTGGCCCCGGCAGACAGCAACCGGCCGATAATCGGCATCATGAAGGCTGTGGTAAGTGCCGCAGGAATCATCAGTGCTCCCGACTGTAAGGCCGTCCACCCCAGAATACTTTGGGTATACAGCGGAACGATGAAGGTAGATCCGTATAAGCCGAATCCCAATACAAAGGACATGACGGTACCGATCCTGAGGTTGCTGTTTTTCAAAACCCTTAGTTCCACAATAGGATATTTGAAGGTGAGTTCCCGCCAGAGGAATAGGATAAATCCTAAAACTGCCGATACGGTAAAGAGTACGATCCATCCGCTGGCAAACCAGTCTTCTTCATGACCTCTTTCCAGAATATATTGTAATGACCCAACGGTAACGGCCAATAGGGCGATCCCGACCCAGTCGACATCCGAAGCTTTACGCTTTTCTGCATATTTGGGACTTTTCACGAACTGTAGGGTCATCAATGTTGCTGCAATCCCGATCGGGATATTGATGTAGAAAATATACGGCCAGCTGAAGTTATCGACGATATACCCTCCGAGTGGCGGACCTAATGTAGGCCCGATGATCACCCCCAGACCGTAGATGGCCTGTGCCATACTTCTTTTTTCGATCGGGTAAGATTCGGTAATAATGGTCTGCGAAGTTACCAGCAATGCCCCTCCGCCGATCCCCTGCATCAGCCTGAAAAATACCAGTTCCCAGATGTTGGTGGCATTTCCACAGAGGAATGAGAATACGGTGAATATAATGATGGAGGCTGCAAAGTAATTTCTACGTCCGAACTGTTGGGACAGCCAGCTGGTCATCGGTACAATAATCACGTTCCCGATCGCGTATGCGGTAATGACCCATCCCACTTCAGAAAGTGTGGCTCCCAGGTTTCCCTTCATTTCATTGAGGGCAACGTTTACAATCGTGGAATCCACAATCTCAAGCAAAGCACAAAGAATAGCTGTAATCGTAATGATCACTCTCCGCGCTCCATATTCTACTAATGAATCTTGCATGTTTGTTTAATAGGTATTAAAAAATTAAGAGATTATGAGATTCAGAAAAAAATGAGATGGAGAACAAGCATTTTTACGAACTAACTTTACCCTTACTGATCATTTTCTGCCTGTGGGGTTGTAAACCACTTCCCGAAAGGCTTCTATTCTGAATCTCTAAAATCTTAATTAAAAAAAAGCGAATTGTCAATGGTCTGTCTTCATCTGTCGTCGGTTCCGGCTTCATTTCAATCTTCCCCATTGATTTCCTCTGCGGATAGGTTTCTCTTCATTTCCGGCCTGTTCAAATTTCCACATCGCGACCGGTTTCTTCTTCATCCCGCTACTTCTTCATGATCAATACTGCTGCATGGATATTCTGCATATCCGACGCTACGGCATCATTGACAATTCTCTTATATTGTTTTTTAAAAGTGAATGGTCAGTCTATCAACTCCATTGTCGTCTTCATCGGCATTTCTCCGTCATTTTGGTCTCCTCTTCATTTACCTTCATGGTGACCAAAGCTTCTGCATGTCTTTCAGCATCAATGACTGCTCCTTCGAGACTGACAATTCACTTATATTTTATTTTAATGAAACTTCCGCTTTCACGTTCATTCCTGTTCTTAAGCGTTGGGCGACATTCTTATCAAGATTTACAAAATCGATCTTTACAGGAAGTCTCTGTACTACTTTTACGAAGTTACCGCTGGCATTATCAGGAGGCAGGATTGAGAATGTAGCTCCGGTAGCGGGAGAAAAAGAGCTCACGACCCCGTCAAATTCTCTGTCCGGGAAGGCATCTATTTCGATTTTCACTTTTTGTCCTTCCACCATTTTATCGACCTGGGTTTCTTTGAAGTTGGCCACTACCCATTTCTGGTCGTTTTTAACCAAAGCAAATAATTGAGATCCGGCCTGCAGGTACTGTCCGGCCTGGATCGGCACTTTTCCTACGTATCCGTCCTCAGGAGCAACAATTACAGTGTATGAAAGGTTTAGCTTGGCATTTTCAACATCTACTTCTCTCTGCTTCGCTACGGAACCTGCCACACTGATCTGCTGTGAGCTTGCCGCTGTCTGAGAAGATGCGATATTGGTCTGTTGGGCAATCTGGTTTCTCTGATCGATCAGAACCTGCAGTTGCTTGTCTGCCGTCTGTTTTGCGGCAAGAGCCTGCTCATACTGCTGCTCGGTGATGGAATGGTCTTTTACCAGGTTGGCATATCTTTTCAGATCCTGCGTAGTCTTCCACACATTTACTTTGGCGGCTTCTATCTGGGCGTTGGCTGTTGTAACCGCTGCTTGTGATGAACCGATATTTTTGGAAGTCGCCGTGGTGCTGGCCTGAGCATTGGAAATATTGCTTTTTGCTGTTGCCAAAGCAGCTTCAGCCTGTTCAAGAGCCATTTTCTGATCCCTGCTGTCGAGAATGACCAGGGTATCTCCTTTTTTTACAAACTGATTATCTTTTACTTTTACCTGCGTTACGTATCCTGAAATTTTTGAAATTACCGGAGCCATATTAGAGGTAATCTGTGCGTCGTCTGTTTCTTCATGGGACTGTCCGTAGGTGTAGGTATTGTATCCGTAGATTCCTCCCCCGATGACAACAACCGCTAAAATGATAGGAAAAACTAAACTTTTTTTCTTTTTAGGCTGAGTTTCTATTGTCGTATTATTTTCCATTGTCGGTATCGTTCTTAATTTTATTTTGTTGTTAAAGTTCCTGTGGTTTGTAATAGTTTTCGGTAAGCGAGTGCGGCATCTGCCTTGGCATTGATCACGCCGACATTGGCTGCGATCTGTGCGGCATCTGCATCCAGAAGTTCTGTCATGGTCGCCAGCCCGTTATCGTATTTGTTTTTTGTAATCCTGTAGTTTTCGTTAGCCTGTTCAGCAGATTTTTCAAATACGGCGATTCTCTTTTTAGAGTAATCCGTATTCTGGTATTCCCTGTTGACATCTAATTTGATATTGTCGTTTAATAATTCGTTGGTGGCAGACAACTGCATTTCCCTGGCTTTTGACTGTTTCAAAGAAGAGTTTTCTTTCCAGAGGTTTGATAAATTGTATGAAATCCCGACCCCTACGTTTACGGCATTGTAAATGGTTAAAAATTTAGGGATATCGGCAGCAACATATCCTCCTGTGAAAGCAATCGAAGGGAGGTTTTCAGCTTTTGCGGCTTTTGTTCCCAACGCGGCGGCCTGTCTCTGCATGCCCAAAGCCTGGAGGTCTTTGCGGTTTTCTCTTGCCGTGTTGATATAGTAATCAACGGTTTTTACTTCACTTCCTTCTTCGATATAGTTCTGGTCTACATCAATCTCGGTAGTTTCGGGCAGTCCCAACAACAGATCCATATTGATATTCGCAATATTATAGTTGTTTTTGGCTTCAAGGAGTTGCAGCTCGATGTTTGATGTCTGAAGATTCGCTTTCAGCCTGTCGTTTCTTGCGATGAGGCCATTGTTTTCCATTTTAAGGAATGTTTCATCTCTTTTCTGAGATGCGGAAAGGTTTTCTTCCAGCACTTTAATGGACTGGTTGGCCTTAAATAAATTGTTGTAAGCCTGTGCCACGTTGTAAGCGATGGCTACTTTATCGTTTTCGGTACTCAGTTTTGATGCTTCTACCAGGTATTTTGCAGATTCGATACCGTATTTTATTCTTCCGCCACTGTAAATGGGAACGCTAAGGTTGGCAGATCCGTAGGCTACCTGGTGTACTTCAGGGCCTCCGTCTCCGGAAACTCCGGGAAGCTTGATGTTAATATTCGGCTTCAGGGGAAGATACATATAGCTTCCTGAAACTTTCAGCTCCGGCAATTGTCTGTTCTTTGCTTCGAGAAGATCTGCTGTAGCTTCCTCGATTTTTGCGGCATCAATCTTCAGATTTTTGCTGTTCTGAATGCCCAGCTGCACCGCTTCGTCAAGAGTGAGTGTTCTTTTCTCCTGTGCATTTGCAGTAGTCATTCCTGCGAATAGTGCCAGCGCAAGGACTGAGTTATTTATTTTCTTCATAACCTAGAAGGTCTTTTAATAAGTATTTTATGTGTGTATTAAGCTCTGTGTAATAGGTTTCGTCAAAAATTCCCTCTTCATCGGTATTGTTCAGGAATTCCTTGTACATTTCTTTGGCATTGGAAGCATAGAACAAAGTTCCGCTCACCGTGGAATGCAAAAGGTAGATCGGTGGATTTTTAGTAAAAATGCCCTTCTCCAGTCCGCTTTCCAATATTTTTGAGTACATGGAAATAAATCCTAATTTGGTTTTCTTCAGAAAATCAACAATATGAGGATTCTGTGTGTGAAGCTGCTCTCTCTGCATGATCCTGTAGAAACATTTGTGATGTCTTACTCTTCCTGCAAACTGATCTACGATTTTTTCGATCTTCTGCCATTCATTGATATCTGTTCTTTCCAGGATGTCCTTTGAAAAAAACTGTCCTTCTTCCATTCTGTATTCTACCAGCTTTTCGTACAGCTTTTCTTTTGAACCGAAATAATACGAGATCATCGAAATGTTGACATTGGCTGCTTTGGCAATCTCCCGGGTGGAAGTTCCTTCAAAACCTTTTTCAGCAAAAAGCTTCTCGGCAGCAAACAATATGTTTTCTTCTTTTGATATCATTATGTATTCTCATTTTTTGAGCATGCAAATTTACATCCAATTTTGAATAAATCAAACGATTGATTGAATTATTAATGAATTTTTAATATTCAACACCATAAAATATTGATAATATGACATTTAATATTTATTCAAAAAATTAATAAACATTATAGACAGCGCATTTTAAAGAAAAATGAAAGAAAAATTTCACCCGTTTTTGGCGGGAAAACGGAAAATCTGATAAAAATTTAATCTTTAAAATAATACCTCCGAAAGTTTCCGGAGGTATTGCTTATGAGTTTTTGTGGATGTAGCGTGATAATTTAATGCCCAGATCGGTCCATACAATTTTGGGATTTCCGTTTCGTGTCAAATGTAGATCGGCGGTACTGATTTCTTCAAGAATACTTTCGATATTGGCACCGCTTATAAACTTTGAAAACCCGAGCCAGTTGAATCCATTGGCATCAATTTTTTTGTAGACCAGATTTTCCGACCGGTAATTCTGAAGGAGGGCAAGTCTGAAAATTTCGGAACAGTAATTTAAAAAGTTCTTCTGTTTTTCCCTGTTCCAGCCGGCAATTTCCCTGGCCCAGAAAATAATACTTTTCAAAAATTCCGGTTTTTTCTTTACCATGAATGCATCTCGAACCCACTGTATGAAAAGTTTTTCAAACTCATCGTCCTTACTTCCTGACTGAAGAAGTTTTACGGCATCATTCAGATCTCCCTGAGCCTGATGAATGACCTCCCCTATTTTGTCATCGGAAACATTAAAATTATTTTTCAGATATTTTTCGAGATCTTCGTCGATAATTCTCGGAACTTCTACAATCTGCGTTCTTGAAAGAATGGTTGGCAGAATGTCGTTTGTGGTCTCTGCCGTAAGAATAATGATTGTTTTGGACGGTGGCTCTTCCAGGAATTTCAGGAATTTATTGGCTGCGGCAACGTTCATTTTATCGGCGCGCCACACGATAAGGATTTTGGTTCCCCCTTCGAAACTCTTTAATGAGAATTTTTGATTCTGATCATCAATTTCATCTGCTGAAATAAAGAGCTGCTTATTTTCCGACTCCAGAAAGGCGGTCCAGTCGTCATAACTTGAATAGGGAGAATTGATGATCATTTCCCTGAACTCTTCAAATTTATTTTTACTTAAAGAATTCCTGTTGTCGGTAAAAACGGGAAAACTGAAATGAAGGTCAAGGTGATTGAGATGTTCTACTTTTGAGGCGGCGTGTTCATTTTCGCTGCTTAAGATTTCTTTGGCGTATGCCAGAGCCATCGGCAAGGTGCCGTAGCCTTCTCTTCCTACGAAAAGCTGGGCATGGCTTACTCTGTTTTCGGCGATACTTTCTCTTAAAAGATTTTTAAGATTTTCCTGTCCGGCAATGTTCTCCCAATTCATGGTCCAAAGATAAAAAAATTGTAGGTTATTGTGATGTGAATTTTATTTCATGAGTGAATTTTGCAGTTCAAAGCAATAGTGACTTGTGAAGTACCTGTGCGGATTCTTTAACGCTGGGATCGCAAGGTTTTGTTTAATGCATAACGCGGATCTTTCGGTCGCAAAGGCGTTTCACTCAGCAAGTGAGCAGTAGATTGTGAAATGTGAATTTTTGTGCAATAAGTTAACGGTGAATTTTATGCTCTTCGTAAAAATTGACAATTTAAAAGAATTGACGATTCACCATTATCTATGACAAATAAATCCAAAATTCAACAAACAAAAAATTGACAAGCGAAGCGAATTGACCATTCACCATTCACCGTAATAAGGCTGCGGTTCCCTCTGTATATGCCTTAACAAACTTTAACCTCATATAATTTTTACAATTCATTAATATTTAAGATATTTGCGCATTGTTTTAAAAATAAAGAATGAAAAAAATCTTTGTACTATCATTTATATCAGTTGGATATTTCCTAAACGCGCAGAATCTAAGCAATTCACCTTATGCGACGTACGGAATCGGGGATGTAAAATATGATAATACGATCGAAACTTCCTCTATGGGAGGGATATCTACCGCTTTTATAAGCGACTTCACAAGTAATTTCAATTTTGCAAACCCTGCAAATAATGCTAATTTCGAGCTTACAAGCATCAAACTGGAGGCTACCAACGAAAACAATTACTTTACATCAGATTACAACAATACGAAGTCTACCAAACATTCTACGTATTTATCTAATATTGCACTGGCTTTTCCTTTATCTCCAAAATTGAAAATGGGACTTTCTTATCAGCCATACAGCTCAAAAAGTTACGAGATCATTCATACGGAAACTGATAAAGATACCGGCGTGATGACAGGAAACAGATTCAAGGGGAGCGGAACTTTAAATACGGCACAGATCGCATTGGGATATAAAATCAATGATCAGTTTGCGGTAGGGGCCAGAGCCAACTATTATTTTGGAAATCTATATGACCTGAATGAGCTTGCTGTCTCAAATGCAGAGCTTATCAACGGTTATGAAACCAAAAACAGCATTAAAAATTTCAACTTTACTGTAGGAGCGAGTTATCAGAAACTGAATACCAGTACAGACCGAAAACTGACGATCGGGGCAACGACAACTTTCGGTAATACGAGTAATATAACGACCGATTACATAAACAGCACCTACTATTATTCTGATGATGCCAGAACGGTAAAGGCCAATGAAAGTATCATCGATAAAAAAAGTACCAATTCCAATAACCTTTTACCTCTGCAAGCTTCTGTTGGTGTAGGGTACGGTGAAGAGAACAAATGGTTTTTGTCTGTTCAGGGAGATTATAAAAAAGGGGAAAGTATCGCTTATTTCGGACAATCCCTTGATCTTCAAAACTCTTACCAGATTTCCGCCGGAGGTTGGTACCTGCCGAATTATAATAACTTCAGAAGTTATTTTTCAAGGATCGTTTACCGCTATGGGGCTTTCTATGAAAAAGGAAGTTTACAGATTGCGGGACAGAGTATCAATAAATTCGGAGTTTCTGCCGGAGTACTTCTTCCATTCAAGAACAGCAGCATAACGAGAATGAGCGGTCTGGAACTTGGTCTCGAGGTAGGAAAAAGAGGTACTCTTAAAAATAACCTGATCAACCAGAATTATATTAACTTCAAGCTTGGTTTCAATTTTGCGGATAAGTGGTTCAGAAAAGTCCTTTACAACTAAAATGAAATTCTTCGGAAATATATCATACAAAAATCATATAGCATACCTTTTTAGTTGTGCTATATTTTTTATGATCACATCCTGTGAAGAAGACCTTACCAAAAATTCAGGAAAGAATAATAAGAATTTTGCTTCACAGATCATCAACAATGCTGATATTATCCAAAGAGATTCGGGCTTTGTAACGATGAGGGCCAAAGCTCCGGTTATCGAAAAGTACGAATTGATCGACAGCCCTTATACCGTTGCATCAAAAGGAATTGACATTCTTTTTTTTGATAAAAAGAAACCCAAAGTTCCCGGAAAGATAAAAGCTAAATATGCCAAATTCTACGATTATAAGCAATTCTACGAAGCGAGGGGGGATGTAAGAATTACGACCAACGAGAATGATAGATTTGCCATGCAATCCGTATTCTGGGATCAGAGAAAAAAAAGGATTTATACCAAAGATACCGTTTACGTAACGATGAAAGACGGATCAACACTGATCGGAGCTCATGGGATGACCGCCAAAGATGATTTTTCCGAGTACGTATTTTATCAGAATTCAGGAGACTTTGCCACCGACAAATTGTCCGAAAACAAACGGTAAATTTATGATTTTCCATGCGATAGGATTAATGTCCGGAACCAGCCTTGACGGTCTTGATATCTGTTTCGTGAGATTGCGGAAAGAAGATTCCTGGAGTTTTGATATATTAAAAGCAGAAACTATTCCTTACGACAAAGCAATGGGGGATCAGCTTCAAAATGCTATTCATTTGTCTGCGGAAGAACTATCGGAGCTGAATTCGGCGTATGGCTTTTTCTTAGGAAAGTCTGTTCAGCACTTTATAGCAAAACACAAGCTTGAAAGTATTGATCTTATCGCCTCGCACGGGCACACTGTTTTTCACCAGCCCGAAAAAAAGTTTACCCTTCAGATCGGTGACGGGCGAGCAATAAAGCTGGAAACGGGTCTGCCTGTAGTATATGATTTCAGAAGTCAGGATGTACTAATGGGCGGAAATGGAGCCCCTCTTGTCCCCATCGGTGATGAACTGCTTTTTCCACAGTATGACGCCTGTCTTAATTTAGGCGGATTTTCCAATATTTCTTTAAAGGTCGACCACAGAAGAGTCGCTTTCGACATTGCTCCGGTAAATATTGTTCTCAACCGACTTGCTCATAATTTCAACCTGAGTTTCGATGATGGCGGAAATCTTGCCAGAAAAGGAAAAATTAATGAAGAGATTTTGTCACGATTGAATTCATTAAGCTTCTATCATCAGCCTCATCCGAAATCATTAGGTATCGAATGGTGCAATGAAAACATTTTTCCATTACTGGAAGGTATTGAAAAAACTGATGCATTATCTACTTTTACTGAGCACGCCGCTATTCAGATTTCCAATGTGTTGAATGAAAACCAACTGAAAAATGTTCTTTTTACAGGTGGTGGGGCATATAATCAATATTTAATCGAAAAAATCAGTACCAAAACACAGGCACAAATAATCATCCCGGAAAAGGAAATTATTGATTATAAGGAAGCACTTATCTTTGCCTTTATGGGAATTTTGAGGGTCAATAATGAAGTGAATGTATTGGCTTCCGCTACCGGCAGTCCACATAATCACAGTTCCGGAATTATCGCATAAAAAAACCTCCTGAGCGGAGGTTGATGTGTTTATTTATAAGCTTCAATTTTGTCGGTCAGCGTATTGATAAAGTTTTGCAGAGGCTTTTCGACCATCATTTTTATGAAAGGGTTGAATTTTCCTTCAAAAAGCATCTGAACTTCCGTTTGGTTTTCATTAAGAGGCTGCAGTGCGGCAGTCAATGAAAAATCCAGGCTTGAACTCGCAGACTTTAAAACGGCCTTCTGATCCGTCACTTCATCAATTTTCAATGCAATTTCAGGCATTCCCTGCAAACCGAATTTAAATCCGTCTTCTCTCGTTTCAAATTTCTGAAGACCGTCCGGCATAAAATCTTTGTAATTTTCCGGTGATTTCAGTATTTCTACCAGGTCTTTAGATGATTTATTCACAATAATCTTTCGTCCTTCTAAATTCATTTTTTATTTTTGTATTAAATTCTTAATTCTTACAAATATATGTATAAAGTTTTTGTGAACGAAAAAAAATTATTGTTGTCTAAGCAATCGGAAAACTTAGAAAAAACGCTTGGATACGAAAACGTCACAAGCCTGGAGATCGCTCTTGATCTTCTGGAAAATACATCGGTAAAAGAATTAAATGTGTATGGAGAAAACCTCGAACAAATCTGGTCGGAGTTTAAGGGATTGTTCAGAATTATCGAAGCAGCCGGAGGTATTGTAAACAATTCGCAGGGAGATATTCTTTTTATCCGGAGACTTGGAAAATGGGATCTTCCGAAGGGAAAAATGGAAAAAGGAGAATCCCGGGAGGAGTCTGCAGTACGGGAAATTGAAGAAGAGACGGGACTGGCGGATGTGGAGTTAGCAGATTTCATCAACACCACTTACCATATTTATATTGAAAGAAACGGGGATAAAATTCTTAAGTGTACGCATTGGTTTGAAATGAATTTTACAGGCAATGATACTTCAAAGCCGCAAATCGAAGAAGGAATTACTGAAGTTGCCTGGAAAAACACCGCTCAGATAGAAGAGGAAGTTTTTCCAAGCACCTTTAAGAATATAAAGCTTATTATCAAAGAATTCTGGAATACCAGGCTTAAATAAAATCAATCGATTTTTCCAGGGCGATGCCTCTTGATCCTTTCAGAAGTATATTTTTTGAGGTGATTTTGTGGTCTTTAAGATATTCTATTAAATCTTGTGTACTGATGAAGCTTAATGGAGAATCATAAACATTCCTGAAGTTTTTGCCAACGGTGATGACCTGGCCGAAACCTGACTTTAAAGCTAAATCTAAAATATGACGGTGCTCGTTTTCACTTTCGTCACCGAGTTCGAGCATATCTCCGATAATGATCGTTTTTGAACCTTCAAAAGTAACAAAATTTTGAAGAGATGCCGACATAGAGCTTGGATTGGCATTATAAGTATCCAGCACAAGCGTTTGATCTCCTTTTTGCACAATCTGAGAGCGCATGTTGGTTGGGGTATAGTTTTCAATGGCATGGACGATTTTATCAAAACCAATTCCGAAATACAATCCTAAGCTTGCAGCGGCACAAAGGTTTGTGAAGTTATATTCACCGGTAAGTTTTGAAACGGCTTTTTCTCCTTTATACATCAGGCCTACAAAATGTTCTTCAGAAAATAGATCAAACTGGTAGTCGGAATCGGGTTTTCCAAAAGTAATTTTTTGCGAATAACCGACCGTTTTCTCGACCTGAATCGGATCATTTTCGTTGACCAGAATTGTTCTGCCATTATTCTTCAGATAATCATATAATTCCGACTTGCCTTTTATGACGCCTTCTACCCCTCCGAAACCTTCTAAATGTGCTTTTCCGAAATTGGTAATGTATCCGAAATCCGGCACTGAAAGAGAACAGAGAAGCTCTATTTCCTTTTGATGATTCGCTCCCATCTCAATAACGGCCATTTCGTGTTCCGGCCTGATCGAAAGGATTGTTAAAGGAACTCCGATGTGATTGTTTAAATTACCTTTTGTGTACTGAACACTGAATTTTTCTGAAAGTACGGCATGGATAATTTCTTTGGTCGTGGTTTTCCCGTTACTGCCGGTAAGCCCTATCACAGGGATTGTAAGCTTCTGCCGGTGATAGATGGCCAGTTCCTGTAAAAACTGCAAAGTGGAAGGTATATAAAAAATATGCTTTTCCCGGTTTTCATACTCCGGCTGCTCTACGATCACGGCCAGGGCACCCTTTGTCACCGCTTCTTCCGCCAGGGTTGCGGCGTTGAAAGTTTCTCCCGAAAAAGCAAAGAATATGTCATTTTGCTCAATTTTCCTGCTGTCGATGACAACATTACGGGACTGTAAAAACAAAGGGTAAAATTGTTCTGCATTCATGGATCAAAAATAAAAAAACCTTCCAGAATTCCGGAAGGTTTTTTGAAAATTATTTTGATAAATATTATCTTCGTGTTCTACCTTTGTCACTTGCTCTGGCATCCTGAGCTACACGGAATCCGATCCATCCGTATGCCTTATTTTGATTTTTATATCTTCTTTGTCCCGGATCCAGCCAGTAAGCAGTATCTTGCCAAGAACCTCCTTTTACTACTCTGATATCATTTGAGATTTCAGAAGTTCTTTCTTTTCTGTCTTTCTGCATTACCACTCTACCGCTTGCATCTACGATAAATCTGGATTTTGGAGAATTGTACATATCATATGTTGCTGCTGAGTCTGATGCATTTCTGTAATCTAAAGAAGACATTCTGTCACCATCTCTATAGTTTCTGTAGTCAGCAATCGTTTCTCTTTCAAACTGTCCGGGCAGGTTTTTGTAAACTAGTCTTCCGTCTGCTAAAGTATCATATTTGATGCTGGTTTCGTCTACCATTTTGTAAGTTCCGTCTCCGTTTCTTACGATAGCCTGTGGCATATTTCCTCTGTAATAGTTGAAATCACTGAAATCTTCATCGATGATTGGTCTGTATACGTCAGCCGTCCATTCTGAAACGTTTCCGTACATTCCGTAGATACCCAAATCATTTGAAGGGAATTGTCTTACGTCGGAAGTTTGTGCTGATCCGTCGTTTTTCCAGCCTGCGATACCAGAATAATCTCCGGCACCCATTTTGAAGTTTTCAAGGAACATTCCTCTTTCTTTTCCTTTGGTACCTCTCAGTTTTTCAATCTGAGGTTTTTTACCCATATATTGGTTGTACTCTCTGTTTTTAGCCATTCCTAAAGCTGCATATTCCCATTCTACTTCTGTAGGAAGTCTGAATTTGGTAACCATAGCTGCATTTGGAGCTCTGTTGGCAGCAAGAAGTCTCTGATTCGTTGTTTTCAGACCAGTTTTTTGCTGCATTCTTTTTTCGTTGATGTACCCTTGCATTTCAGGATCATTCGATTTGAATTTATCCATATTGAATGCGGTTCCGCCCTGGTTGTTGGATTCGTTGATGTACAAATCTTTGGCAATGATACCGGCCTGCATTAAGGCTTTCTCGTTTGCTCTGTCTGACAACCACTCGCAGTATCTGTTGGCCTGAGTCCATGAAACCCCTACTACAGGATAGTAATCAAACTCAGGAGAACGGAAATACGTCTCGTTGTAATCATTTCTAGATAGTTTGTTGTCCCACAATAAGGTATCCGGCAACGCTCCGTTGTAGATTTCCTTGAAGCTGGGATCGCTTGGAGGGAATACATACTTCAACCATGTAAGGTATTCGCGGTATTCGTAGTTAGTAATTTCAGTTTCCCCGATAAAGAATGAACTTACCTGCATTCTGCGTGGTGAGTTATTCCAATCGTGCATAACATCATCTTTCACTAATCCCATTGTAAAAGTTCCACCTTCTACATATACCATCCCCGGCCAACCTTTCTGTTTTTGTTGCTTTCCTGCAAAAAACCAACCTTGTTTTTCGTTTGGTTTCCAACCTGTTTTGCTGACAAACTTTTTAGTACCGCCGCCATTATTCGATCCTCCGCAACTGGTTAATGCAAGTGTAGAACTTAATGCTATTAATGAAAACAACTTTAGTTTTTTCATAGTCGATATAAATATTTTCAAAGTACAAAGAAAAAATAAATTATTCAATAAATCAAGTAAAGAGTTGATTTTTTTGAAAAACGTTAACAAATTAATTTTATTGTATCACAATTTAATTATAAAATTTTCATTTATTTTGTAATTCAGAAATTTCAAAAATAAACATGAAACAAAAAATCTCGCTTTTATTTTTACTAAGCTTTGTATCAACCCTTTGGGCTCAAAGAATCTCCATTGAATGGGACGGCTCTAAAATCCGGGATTATGGCGATACAAAACTCAATCTCCCCAATTTTAAAAATCAAAGATTTTCATTCAGCCAAAATAACATTTTTATAACAACCAAGCAACAAGTTGGTGAAAAGCAGTTAAAAGTTTCTAATCCTGTCTGGGAAAATGTTTCCGGAAAAGATTTATTTGAAATCAGCAAAGATCTTCTGCCCGAATACGAGATCAAAGACGTTGCTTATTATAACGTGGAAGGACAACGTTATGCGAGCATTAATGTTGCTTTATTTAAAAGGGTAAAAGGACAGGTGCAGAGAATGTCGTCATTTGAAATTTCAGAGACAAATGCATCAAACAGTTTAGGAAGTACCCTAAAAGTAGGAACAACCACAAATCCTCTGTCGACAGGAAATTTTTATAAGATTAAAGTCGACAAATCCGGTATTTTCAAAATTACCAAGCAGTTTTTACAGGATAACGGCATTAACCCTTCATCGGTAAATCCCAAAAATTTCAGAATTTACGGGAACGGAGGAATTATGCTGCCTGAATACAATCAGGATGCGAGGTACAGCGCGCTCCAGGAAAATGCAATTCAGTTTGTCGGAGAAGATGACGGAGTATGGAACGACAACGATTATGCTTTATTTTATGCGCAGGGACCGAATGGCTATAACCTTTATGATAACTCAAACGGAAACGGCTTTAAAAGAGTTGATACAAGAGGCGACAGAAGCCAGAATGTGAAAAACATTTATGAAGACTATTCTTATTATTATATAAATTTTGATAAAGGTCCGGGAAAAAGAGTCTCTGTGGTCGACGTAAATCTTCCGTCTACTCCGCTTATTACAAGATTTGATAATTATCAGGTTGTCAATAATGATCAGAAGAACCTGATGAAAGTAGGCAGAATATGGGTAGAAGAAACGCCTTTTACGACAGATAAAGCAGTGAGTTTTACAACCGCATCACCTATTCAGGCCGGTGATGTGATCCGTTATAAAGCAAATGTAGTGGGTTACAAATCGCAGCAAAACAGCATTTCATTTGATCTCAATACTTTAAATCCGCAAACCAAGACGGTGCCTCCTATCGATAACGGAGCTACTCATGAATTTTATCCTGTGAACTACACGGGTACCATGACAGGATTAAGCGGAACACAGCTTACATTTAACCTCAAGCCAAATATAACAGTGAATCCCAACGGGAATTTCTTTTTAGATTATATTGAGGTTCAATATAAAGATAACCTGAATTTCAACGGGTCCCAGATGAGCTTCAGGGATTTCTCATTAGCAAGCGGAACGAATACCACATACGGATTCAGTCTGGCAAATGCTTCTTCGGCAGAACAGATCTGGGATGTTACGGATATCACCAATGCCAACAGGCGCGTAAATAAGGCTGCCGGAAATACCGTCTTCAATTTCGCCTATACAACATCGGATCAAAACTTTAACAATGAATTTGTCGCTTTCAGGGCTGATGCAGCTTACGCTCCTCAGTTTGTAGGCCGCATCAACAATCAAAATCTCTCCGCACTTCAAAATGTAGATTATCTGATTATCACAGTTCCGGAAATGATGGGACAGGCTCAGAGACTCGCCAGTTATCATCAGACGAAGAATAATTACAATGTACAAATTGTAGATACGGATAAAATATATAACGAATTCGGAAGCGGAAGCAGAGACCTTACCGCTATCCGTGATTTCGTTACCAAACTGAATACTCCTTCGGGCACATTAAAATACGTATTCATTCTGGGGGATACTTCGTATGATTTTAAAAACAGAGTTCCCAATAACTCCAATGTGGTAACGAGCTATCAGAGTGAAGAATCGTCCGATGTTGTAAGATCTTTCGTTACAGATGACTACATTGTGATGACGAAACCACAGACCAACGAACTCATCACAAACAACTTACCGGATCTTCCGGTAGGCAGGCTTCCCGCAGCCAATGTATCGGAAGCGACCAATATGATGGACAAAACCCTGGCTTACTACAACAGCCTGTCGGGACAATCGTCTCCTTTTGGAGAGTGGAGAATGAAGCTTGATTTTGTCGTAGATGATGATAATGACGGTGGAACACCATTCCATACCGTGATGAATAATTCTCTTGTAACTGTGTTTGAACAGTCTACATCGACCCAGCTTAAGGAATATAACGTAAGAAAATTATATCTGGATGCCTTTCAGGCACAAAGTACTGCCGGCGGACAAAGATATCCTCAGGTGAATCAGGCTATTTCAAATGATATCGGGAACAGCCTCTATATCTTTTACTTCGGACACGGAGGAATCAACGGATGGGCTCAGGAAAGGGTTTTAACTTTATCTGAGATTCAAAATGCCAACAACTTCTCGAATGTGTACAGCAGATTCCCTTTTGTCTCGACAATTACCTGCGAGTTTACCCTTTGGGACGATCCGGAAACCTCTTCCGCAGGAGAGCAGTTCATAAAATTAAAACAAGGCGGGCCTGCCGCTATGATTACGTCAAGCCGGGCTATCGGTGTAGGATATGGTGTCGATTTCACCAACCTGTATACCCAGAATATATTTAAGCTTACCAGCGATGATTTTGCAACCCTGGGACGTGCGCATTTAAATGCCAAAATTCAGTACGGACCGGCCAGCGACCATTTAAAAGTTAACTTCCTGGGCGATCCCGCTATGACACTGAGCAGACCTAAACGACTCCTTACGATCGACGATATCGAAACTCCGGTTCCGGGTCTGATCAGAGGTTTGGATTTCGTAAAGGTGAAAGGCCATATCAATAATCCGAACGGAACGGTGAATACTTCTTTCAACGGTCGTGTGGTCATCAATATTTTTGATAAAAAATTAAATAAAACCACTCTGAACAATGATGGCACCTTAACCCCGGTACTTAATTATACTGAAGAAGGAAGTGCTATCGTAAAAGCTTCGGGAACTGCTGTAAACGGTGTATTTACCGTAGAATTCTATGTACCGAAGGATATTAATTACGCCATCGGCCAGGGAAGAATTTTAGGATACGCAGATAATAAGGCCAGTGATGTTTTCAATAATCAGGCAGTGCAGGTCGGTGACATTAATCCAAACGGAATCAATGACAACGAACCTCCTAAAGTAAAGCTTTATATGAACAATACCAACTTTGCGGAAGGCGGCATTACAGATCAGAATCCGACCTTGCTGGCATGTATTACGGATGATACAGGAATTAATTCTACAGGATCTGGTATTGGTCACGATATTACTGTATATTTGGACGGCCAAATCATCAATACCGTAGTGCTGAATGATTTTTATGCTTCAGGAGAAGGAAACGGATGTTTAAGCCCGAGTCTGGCAGACTACCAAAAAGGCAATGTAACCTACCCTTTCAGGAATCTTGCGATAGGCCAGCATCAGCTGACGTTTAAAGTTTGGGATATAAACAATAATTCAACAACTGCAACGTTAAATTTTGAAGTTAAGGACGAAGCAGACCAGCACCTAGTGATCAACAGACCGCTAAACTGGCCGAACCCGTTTACCAATAAGACGTACATCCAGTTTGAGCATAATTGTGATGACATCCTTGATGTGAACGTTCAGATTTATACCATTACGGGAAAATTGGTAAGAACTTTATCTCAGCCGGTTGTCGCAGAACCGTTCCTACAGGGCTTTAGAACGCCCCGTCAGGCCATTGAATGGGACGGAAGAGATGATTTTGGTGCCACAGTAGCAAAAGGTACGTATATTTTTAAGATATTTGCAAAAAGTCAAAATCAAGAAAAATGCAAAGGAAGTGCTACAGCTGTAGAAAAAATGGTACTTTTGAAATAATTTTAAAACAATAACATAATAATATCAATAAAAAACTGATAATATATAAAAGACAACATATGAATTTAACTACTAAACTGCTTTTAGGAATTGGGTTAAGTGCTGGCTTTTTAGGCTATTCTCAAGATTTAAGTCTAGTAAGACCTGTATTAACCGGAGCTCCTTTCTTAAGAATCGCACCGGATGCAAGAGCTGGAGGTATGGGGGACCAGGGTGTCGTGACCTCTCCGGATGCTTTTTCACAATTCTGGAATGCGGCAAAATATCCTTTCAGCAGAACCAGTTCTTCTGTAGGATTAAACTACACTCCGTACATGGGGAAACTCACCAATGATGTGTTTTTATTATATGGAGCGTTCCATAAATTTTTAGGGCAGGAAGAGCGATCTACCATCTCAGCGAGTATTTATTACTTCAATATGGGTGAAGTGGATCTGACTCAGTTAGTAGGAAACGAAGTAACTTCGATGGGTACTTCCAAACCGAACGAATTCTCTATCGACGTTGCCTACGGTCTTAAGCTTTCGGATTCTTATTCCATGGCCGTTACCGGTAGATTCATCCGTTCCGACTTAGCCGGAGGGTTCAATACAGACACTACCCTTAAACCGGCAAATTCTTTTGCGGTAGACGTGTCCGGTTACTATACCTCTCCAAGATTTTCCAGCTTCGGAGGTATGGACGGAAAACTGAATGCCGGTTTTGCAGTACAGAACCTCGGTCCTAAGTTAGACTACACCGGAAATGAAGAATCAAGATCTTATCTTCCGACCATGGCAAGATTAGGGATTGGCTACGACATGTATCTTGACGATATGAACAGAGTAGGCATCAGCTTCGAAGGTTCAAAAATTCTGGTTCCCGGATCAGAATATGTAGGAACAGACCCGAACACGAGACAGCCTATTTATCAGGTTCCTAATGTTGGCGTAATGTCCGGTATCGGAAAATCCTTTAAAAACCCGAACTCGATCATGATGAGTGGTGCTTTGGAATATTCTTATGACAATGCATTCTCTGTAAGAACAGGTTATTTCCACGAAAGTGAAGAGCAGGGAGCAAGACAGTTTGCCACTGCGGGTATCGGTTTGAAATACCGTTCTTTCGGTCTCGACGTTTCTTACCTTATCAATGTGTCCAAAATCAATACGGCACTGGATAACACCCTACGTTTCGGTCTTACCTGGAACATCGGTGAAGAAACCTCCAATGTTGATTATTAAAAAATACCACATAGTATTGAAAAGTCTCATATTTTATGGGACTTTTCTTTTTTAGAAGCTGTTTCCCGCTGTCCACTGTATCTTTTTTCCCCTCACCTCTTCCACACGCAGAAAAAAGATGCCGTTTCCATCGGGGCTAGGATGGCAGACATTTTATACGAATTTAAGTTTACAATGATTCATGGTTTAAAATTTGATCAGTTTCAGATTTATATTTCACTATTCATTTTAATATTCAAAAAAATTCATGTTTGACCTGCCAACTAAAACTGACAATTCATATTTTACCCTTATTTTTGTAGCATGAACTATTCTGCGGAACTTAAAAAATTCGTTACCAGCCAATACGTATATTCTGCGATTAGAATTACACTGGCTACCGTTCTTCCGTGTCTCGTTCTTGCCCACTTCGGAATGCTGAAAGAATATTTTCTATTCCCTTTGGGTACCAGCTTTGTTGCGCTTACCGATCAGCCGGGGCCTTTTATAAGAAGAAGAAATGCCCTGACTTTTGCCATCATCTGCTTTGTATTTGTGGCATTGATCGCAAGTCTTGTAAAAAGTATTAAAATTCTGGTATTTGCCGAGATTATTGTTTTCGGAATGTTCTTTTCCCTTATCGGCGTCTACGGACAAAGGCTCGCCGCAGTAGGTTCATTATCATTAGTCGTTCTGGCTATCTTTATCGACGGGCATTTAACCGGGGCTAATATTTTTAAAAGCCTACTGATTTTCGCGTCCGGATGCACCTGGTTTTTACTGATATTCCTGATCGTGACAACCATTCAGCCGTATAAGCTGGCCAGCCAGATGATTGGGGAAAATTACCTTCAGCTTGCAGAATTTTTAAAAATCAAAGCCAATTATTACCAGAAAAATCCCGATTTCGATAAACTGACCACCCAGGTAATTGCCAAGCAGATCGAAATAAAAAACTTACAGGAAGAAACCCGCGAAACTGTTTTTAAAACCAGAACCATCGTAAACGAATCGACAACCACCAGCCGTCTTTTAATGCTGATGTTTTTGAATTCCATGGATCTGCATGAAAAGCTGATGACTTCCGAAAGCGATTACCAGAAACTGCAGAAGAGTTTTGATGACACCACTATTCTTGTGAAAATTCACGATTATCTCAACCTTCTGTCTGAGGAAATCACCAATATCGGAATATCGCTTCAGATCGGCACAAGAGCCAAAGCGATTTTCAACCTGGAAGAAGAGCTGAGGCATCTTAACCATGACTACTTCGAACTGCGAAACAAACGTATCTCCCCTGAGAATTTTGAAGACTTCATGGTTCTCAGACAGATATTGATGCGCATCAATGAGATCACCAAAGAGATTAATGAGATTTATAAAGTCTTTTCCCAGAATGTAAAGCTGGCTAAAAGTCTTTCCACAGGTCTCGATCTTAAAAAATTTATGCCGAATGAAGAAAAGCTCAATATCAAAGTATTAAGAAATAATATTTCGTTTTCATCTTCCCATTTCAGGCATGCGCTAAGAATTACCATCGCTTTACTGGTAGGATATTTGTTTTCCCTGTTTCAATTCCTAGGAATCGGACATACCTACTGGATTCTGATCACCATAGTAGCGATCCTCAAGCCCGCCTACTCGATCACCAAAAAAAGAAATTTACTGAGATTGTACGGAACCATTGCCGGAGCCACGATTGCCTACATCATCCTGCATTACATTCATGTCAATGAACTTCTTTTTACCATTCTCTTATTAAGCATGATTATGTGTTTCAGCTTTCTGAAGGGAAAATATTTCTGGGCCGTTTTGTTCATGACCATCTATGTTTTTTTAAGCTTTAATTTTTTAAGCCCGGGCAACGTAAATATTATTTTCAGGGACCGGATTGTGGATACGATGATTGCGGCGGTAATTACCTCACTGGTGGCGTATGTTGTCCTTCCGGTCTGGGAACACACACAGAACCTTGATTTAATGAAAAAATCTGCAGAAAGCAATCTCATTTATTTCCAAAGTGTGATTTCCAAGTTTCTGGAGGAAAAATTCGACATTGAAGATTATAAAGTAAAGCGTAAAAATGCCATTATCTCCTTGGCCAACCTTTCTGATAACTTTCAGCGAATGATCTCGGAACCGAAGAACCAGCAGAAAAAACTGGAAGTCGTTCATCAGTTTGTGGCGACCTCCCATCTGATCACCGCCTATACCGCTTCCCTTTCCCAATATGTGAAGGATGACGAAAAATATCCTGAGATCGATGCCGAAGGCTGGAGCCGTAAGATAGAAGCAGAAATGCAGAAAGTCTCCCATCTACTGAACGGCGATAAAATAACGGAAACCCTGAATATGGAAAGCCGGATAGAACCGGAAGATTCTCCTCTCGACGATCTTATTTTAAAAAGAAAAACCGAGATTGCAGAAAATGAAAGCTATGATCTTAGAGACCCTGATAAAATTTCACGTCTTACAGAGCTCAAAAATATTCATGACATCCTGGAGCTGATCTATGATGTGGCTAAAGAGCAGCGAAAAGTGATCGAAAAATACCGCAGCGAAACTGAAAATAAGGAAAGTTTAAAAGCTATTCCTCAACAATCGTAAAGCAGTACTCGTCAAAAAATTCTACCCGTGCCTTAAATTCGTCCGACATCGTTTCATCGTGCACCGTGCATTTGATATTATGAAGATATTTCAGTTCAAAAGGCTTTACTTCATAGTGCTTTTTCAGTGACCAGTGTTTCGAATGGTGAATTTTGTACATGCTTTCCTTCACGCTCCAGATAATGGTGTAGTAGGTCACCTCGTTATCAAATGGAATAAAACCCCTTTCATTTTCATACGTGAATTTATCGATTACCCTTAAAATTTTAGGATTAAATTTTTCAATATCAATCCCTATTTTATTTTTAGAAATGGCAATAGCGGCAAAAGGAAACGAGTGTGTGATTGAAATTTCTGCATCTTTCGGAGATAAAAAAGGCTCTCTTTCTTTATACAAAATTTTTGAATGCGGTTTTAAACCTTTGAGCAGCTTACGCACCATTAAAACCTCCAGCAGCTTTTTGGGATGATAGTCTTTCACTTTTTCTGCGTTCTCAGGCTCGAGAAGCTTTTGAATATCAAGATCTTCCGTTTCATCATATTTCCATACGAGAATCGTGGCATTATCATCAGAAAAATCTCTGTAAAGTGGCATCTGTTTATTTTATCTGGTAAAATTAGTGAAAAATTTGACTGTGAACGATTAAGTATGGTGACCGATGTTTAACACTAACGTTTTATGCATAAAAAAATTCACCTAAAATGATTAAGTGAATTTACCCTAATTAATTTAAAAACTATAATAATGAAAATGTTTCGTTTATCCTTTTGTGAAAAAATTATTTCGACTGATGGTTCTGGTCATTTCTATGTTCAAGAATCTCTAAATTTTCATTGACAAAATAGGCACTTCCAAAACCATTTACATAAGAGCCTTTCACAGGATGCAGACCAATCAGAATGAAATCCTGCATATCTGCGATAACATCCACCACTTTACCATGTGCTTCCTTTAATTGAGCAACAGCAAGGTTCCAGGTCGCGGAATCTCTTTCTATTTGTGAAACTGAAGCTTCAAAAGTCAGTCTTTCGCGTGCATAGATTTGCTTTGTGGCAGATTCGTCCTGGATAAGCATGACCGATGTTTTTCTTCCCTCAGCCAGATTTTGGGTGTGTTTTGCCATAAATGACACGAGAATATAGAAGGTCTTATCGATTTTGATAAACGGTGCATAGCTTGCATTCGGTGTTCCTTCTTCATTCATAGTGGCTAATATTACACTTTTGCTTTTTTCGATGAGCTCCTGTACTTTTGGGGTTAAGGGTTTGGCCGCTTTCTTAGCTTCTTCAGTAGTTGTATGATTCATGATTGATTTATTTTATACAAAAATAGTCTATTTAGAATAAATAAAAATAATTTTTATACCTGTATAAATTCATATAACGGATCTGGCCCCTAAGTTTTTTTATCTTAATTATTAGTTGTAATTTTGCATTCTTATTATCGTTGAATTTAAACCTATTCATTTACATATGAGTACTACAACACAATACATTCCTTACAAAGTGAAGGATATTTCCCTTGCAGAATGGGGGCGAAAAGAAATTACTCTTGCAGAAGCAGAAATGCCTGGCCTGATGTCAATCCGTGAAGAATACGGACCGTCTCAGCCATTAAAAGGAGCAAGAATCGCAGGATGTCTTCACATGACCATCCAAACCGCTGTGCTTATCGAGACGTTGGTAGCTTTGGGAGCTGAAGTTACCTGGTCTTCTTGTAATATTTTCTCTACTCAGGATCACGCTGCCGCTGCTATTGCTGCTGCCGGAATTCCTGTTTACGCCTGGAAAGGACTTAATGAAGAAGAGTTTGACTGGTGTATCGAGCAGACTTTATTCTTTGGTGAAGACAGAAAGCCATTGAATATGATTCTTGATGACGGAGGAGATCTTACCAATATGGTTTTTGATAAGTACCCTGAATTAACAAAAGACATCAAAGGACTTTCTGAAGAAACGACCACCGGAGTTCACAGATTGTACGAAAGAATGAAAAATGGCACATTGGTAATGCCTGCCATCAACGTTAATGATTCGGTAACCAAATCTAAGTTTGATAACAAATACGGATGTAAGGAATCTGCTGTAGATGCAGTAAGAAGAGCTACCGATGTAATGCTTGCCGGGAAAAGAGTCGTGGTTTGCGGATACGGAGACGTAGGTAAAGGAACAGCAGCATCTTTCAGAGGAGCCGGATCAATCGTTACGGTAACTGAAATTGACCCGATCTGTGCACTTCAGGCTGCCATGGACGGATATGAAGTAAAAAGATTGGATACGGTAGTAGATAATGCAGACATCATCATCACGACAACCGGTAACTTCAACATCGTAAGAGCTGAACATTTCCTTAAAATGAAAGATAAAGCGATCGTTTGTAATATCGGTCACTTCGACAACGAAATTGATATGGCATGGTTAAACAAAAACTACGGTCATACAAAATCTGAAGTAAAACCTCAGGTGGACATCTACACCATTGAAGGTAAAGAGGTTATCATTCTTGCTGAAGGCAGACTGGTAAACTTAGGCTGCGCAACAGGACACCCAAGTTTTGTAATGTCTAACTCTTTCTCTAACCAGACTTTAGCTCAGATCGAACTTTGGAATAATGCTGCGGCTTACAAAAACGAAGTGTACACATTGCCAAAGCATCTTGATGAAAAAGTTGCAGCCCTTCACCTTAAGAAATTAAGCGTGGAACTGGAAACACTTTCTCAGGAACAGGCAGACTATATCGGAGTAAAAGTAGAAGGACCATTCAAACCTGAATATTACAGATACTAATTGCATTTAGATATAAATACGAATCCCATTATTCAAAGTAATGGGATTTTTTTTGTTTAATGCTGTGACGACGAACAGAAGAATTCTTATTTTTGTGAAATTAATTTTGATTATGAAAAAGTTTCTTCTGCCTGCTACAGTATTGGGTTTCTCTCTGATTCTAAGCAGTTGCAGCCCTACCGATGAAAATCCGGAAAACCCAAACGCGGGAACAGAACCACAAATGCTGTTGAGTAAAATCACTACGGTCTACTATGACAGTCCTTCAAATCCTGAAACAACGGTTTCCACGCTTGAATATAATAGCCAGCGCCAAGTGACGAAAATTTTATCCGAAGGCAGATCTTCAACCTACGAATACGATGCTTCAGGAAGACCCGTAAAAACAAATTACTATAAACCAGACGGCAGCTTGGAATATTCCAATACCTATACGTACAACGGCGATCAGCTTGAAAAAACAATGGCCACCTACAGCAATCCTGACTATAACCGGACCATAACGTATATGTACAATAACGGTAAAGTAATTTCTTCTACCCTATTACAGCCTGCCAGCAACCCAATTACTGATTCCTACACCTATATCGGTGAAAACATATCTTCTGAAATACATGAATCGTCGGGAGGAATAATCCCAGCAATAAAAAGAGAATATTCTTATGATAACAAATCAAATCCCTTTACCAATTCCAATAAACACCTAAAAACGATGATGGGCGGAGCTTATACATTAAGTCCCAACAACTATACAACAGAAAAGATCAGCTATAAGACAAATTCCGGTAGCTGGACAGAAAGCCAGGTCAACACTTATGAAATTCAGTACAACAGTGCTCAGCTTCCTACTCAGGTCACCGGAAAAGATGCAAATGGCAATAATACTGTTAAATACAACTACGAATATATATCGTTGTAGAGGTAATACCTCGAATGAATTTGACAGCAATTTTTAGAATTTTTATTGATATTAATTAAAAAATAATATCTTTAAAATTAATTTTAAAATTACATTTAATGAAAAAGCAAAATGTTTCGAATGCCTTCGTTGCTGCATCATGGATCGCCTTAGGAGCTGGAATGATCGGTTTTATCGTAGGTCTGGCAAGAGCGGAAATGCAGCTCAATGAAAAAGGCTACTACTTCACCATTCTTTTATATGGTTTGTTCGCAGTAGTTTCCCTGCAAAAGGCGGTACGTGACCGATTGGAAAATATCAAGGTAACCGATATTTATTACGGAATCTGCTGGTTTGCCACCCTCTCCTCCATTGTACTACTCGCCATTGGCCTCTGGAATGCGACTATTCTCCCAAGTGAAAAAGGGTTTTACGGATTTGCATTTTTACTGGCGCTGTTTGGGGCCATTGCAGTTCAGAAAAACACAAGGGACAATATGACCCAGGAATAAACGATCAACTCTCTTTAAAAGGAGAGTTTTTTATTTCAGGTATTAAAAAAAAAGACCAGCCTTAATTGTACTTAAGTTCTCCATTCAGATTACAATGGCCGGGAATAAATGTATTACAATCTGGAACCCAGATAATCCAAGTACCAATGCCTTTACTAACGGATAAAATATCTGCAGCTCATAATTTTGTGAGCTGCTTTTTTATTATTTCTGTCAAACGTAGAATCTCAAATTCATAAAACACTAAAATAACTGCGGCTCACGAAAATCGTGAGCCGCAGATATTTATTGTTAAGGCAAAGTTTACCGGTCAAAATGATTGGGATGCTTCGCTTTGATATCATCTACTGTTCCCAATACTTTATCTTTCAAAGAATCCTGGTATTTCTGCAGGTTTTCCGCCACCAGCTTATCGGAACTGCCAATGATTTTTGCCGCTAAAATTCCGGCATTCAAAGCACCGTTCAAAGCAACCGTAGCTACGGGAATACCTCCGGGCATCTGAAGGATAGAAAGAACGGAATCCCATCCGTCAATAGAATTGCTTGATAAAATAGGAACGCCGATTACGGGCAATGTCGTACAGCTGGCTACCATTCCCGGAAGGTGTGCCGCCCCGCCTGCTCCGGCAACGATGACCTTTAAACCTCTTTCCTTAGCTGTTTTTGCGTAATCAAACATTCTTTCCGGCGTTCTGTGTGCAGAAACAACCGTCAGTTCATAGGGAATGTCCAAAGACTTTAAAAAATTGGCCGCCTGTTCCATAACAGGCAAGTCACTCTGACTTCCCATAATAATTCCTACCATATCGTCTGTATATTAGATTTTCAAAGATAAAAAATTAATAATCTTCATGCAAAAGGGTGCAAAACTTGTTGCCGTCAAAGGCAAACTGACCGGCTGCACATACCAGCCATTTTTTAATCTGTATTTTTGCTGAATATACACCACCATTTTGAAAGATTATAAACTTACACTTGCCATCCTCACCGTTGCGATTGTCTGGGGAACTACATTTTTATCCATCCGTGTTGCGGTAGAAACAATTCCTGCCTGGTTTGTGGCGGGGATCCGTCAGTTCCTGGCAGCGGTCATTATGCTTATGATCCTTTTATATAGAGGCCAATTCCAATGGATCGGCTGGAAAAACCTGGGCTACCAGCTGATATTCTCATCTTTAATGCTGATTGTTGCCAACGGCCTCACAACAGTAGCTGAAGAAACGCTTACCAGCAGCCTTACCTCCCTGATCAGTGCTACCTCGCCCATCATCGTATTCTTGGGAAGCGTCGGCCTCGGGCTGCAGAAATTTACCATCAGAGCGCTTGTAGGAGTCCTGATGTGCTTTGGGGGAATTACTTTTATTTTCTGGGATGGCATCCACGACCTGGCCAATCCGGATTACCGGTTTGGGATACTTTTATTGTTCTGTGGAATTTTAGGTTGGGCTTCCGGAACAATTTTTACCAAAAAGATGAATATACAAAGCCGCAATATCTCTCTGAATCTTTTTTACCAGTTTGCTTTTGCCGGCATTATCCAGATCATCTTTGCTTTTCTGTTTACCGACGATTATCATTTTGAAAACTGGTCTGTAAAAAGCATTTCAGCCATGCTTTATCTGGCATTATTCGGCTCCGTCGCTGCGTTTTTTGCATATCATTATGCTTTAACAAAAGTTTCACCCGTTCAGGTTTCTATCTTAGCGTACGTCAATACTATTATTTCCATATTCCTGAGCTGGCTTATCCTTAATGAAGAAATTTCCGCAAAATTCATTACAGCTGCGATCTTAATTATCCTTGGCGTTTTTGTCATCAATTATAACCGTGAAATGTTCAAAAAGCAAAGAATTGAATAACCTTATTTTAACCTGAGTTCGGGATAAGTTTATATAAAACGTAAAGTTAAACAAAGGTATTAATCAGATGTTTTTTAAAAATTTAAACTATACAAAGGCGTGAAGCTTATCGGGAGGCTGTCCTAAAACTTTAGGCAGCCTCTTTTTTGCTACCGAAAATGGACAGAATCTTTTTATGCTCCAGCGGAGCAAATCCTACGCTATGCTATAAAATCATTGTTTAAAAATACTAACTGTGAGATAAAGCAGTGGCTATTATAAAAAGACTATCCAAACTTTTAGGACAACATCTTTATAAATGAAGTGGCATTGTTTAACTTAAAAGCATTTCAAAATGAAACATTTCTTTGTTTCTCTTTGCGATAAAATAATTTTATTTTAAAAATCAATTATTTAAAATATCTCAAATGTTCTCAACTCAAAAACCGGTAAAAGAGTACGTTAGACCGTTCAGGGAGTTTGAAGACTGTTCCAACCGTTTAGAAACGGCATTCAGGCTTTCAGTAGAGATCATCAACCACTTTGTGAGGGCGTCCAAGTGCTTTGTAAAGGCAATCAACTTTTCCGAAGAAACGATCAACCAGTTAGAAGAAGCGATCAACCAGTTAGAAGAGCCGATCAACCAGTTAGAAGAGCCGATCAAGTACAATTTATTAGTTTACAACACTTTACAGTCTTCTTTAAGGAAATGAATTGAGTCACTAATCCATATACGTTGGATTTCAATGATATTTTAAACACCAAAAACAGTAGTATTTTGAAAAAAAAACAGGTACTACGTGATCTGATCCGGCAGGTCCTGACCTGAAATAAAAAGCGGATGAATTGATTTAATTGGACAGAAACATCGCCTGTTTCGGCAGATTTAAATTTGATAATTCACTAATTTTTCATTATATTGTTTAATCCAAAATTACAATATGCTTAAAAATTCACTATTTATCATCATCTGCATTTCATTTTTTTTCGTTGCCTGCGATGACAACAAAAAGGAGAAAGATCTTCTGGTAAGAGAAAGGCAGCTGCTGGAAAAAGAAAAATTATTTGCACAAAAAGAATCCGAATACCAGGCCCTCCTGAAGATGAGAGACAGCCTCTTTTCTAAAAAGGATTCTGTAAAAATTATCGCCTGGCCCGCAGATATTGCAGGTTCATGGACCGGCAAAGTAATCTGTACGGAGTCTAATTGTAACGATTATGTGGTGGGCGACCAGCGTATCGACACATGGGAGTTCGACAGTGATTCTACGCAGCTTTCAACAAAAATCATCAACAATAACAATCTCGTAAGGGTCTATTCCGGGAAATATGAAAATAACGAGGTAAAACTGAATTATAAAACCGACTCCACCTCAAAAAAACAAGTAGAAATGAATGTTCTGCTGAATGAGTTTTCTCCCAATAAAATCAGGGGAACAAGAACCATTGCCGTAGACCAATGCCTGGCAAAATTCTCTGTAGAACTTGTGCGTTCAACCAAATAAAACACTTATGAGCTTATTGAGTATCCATAATCTGAGTTTTCCTATCGAAGACCCGGTTCTGAAATTTCTGCTTGTCTTAATCATTATCC
This sequence comes from Chryseobacterium endophyticum, assembly GCF_056333165.1. NCBI lineage: Bacteria > Pseudomonadati > Bacteroidota > Flavobacteriia > Flavobacteriales > Weeksellaceae > Chryseobacterium > Chryseobacterium endophyticum. The sequence continues at coordinate 328,273 of NZ_JBWGXE010000003.1, read as the reverse complement.
TGGCAGCACCTCTTTTGTTGAACAAGATTAAAGTTCCGCATTTGCTGGGGCTTATTATTGCGGGAGCCGTCATCGGCCCGAATGGCTTCAACGTCCTTGCCAGAGACAGCAGCATTGTGGTTACGGGAACCACAGGGCTCCTCTACATCATGTTTCTGGCAGGCCTGGAAATCGATATGGGAGATTTTAAAAAGAACAAATGGAAAAGCCTTACTTTCGGGATTTATACTTTTACGGTACCTTTTGTTTTAGGTTATCTCGGGGCATTTTATATCCTGGGATTCTCTGTTCTTACGTCTGTTCTTTTTGCCAGCTTATTTTCCTCACATACCCTTATTGCCTATCCGTTGGTAAGCAAGCTCGGAATTGCCAAAAATCCTGCGGTAAATATTACGGTGGGCGGAACCATGATAACCGATGTCCTGGCGTTATTAGTTCTTGCCGTTATCGTCGGGATGTCGCAGGGAGATGTCGGAACAGAATTCTGGATAAAGCTTTCGGTTTCATTTGTCGTTTTCGGGTTAATTGTTTTAGTAATTTTTCCGATGATCGGCCGCTGGTTTTTCAAAAAAGTAGACGATAAAATTTCGCAGTATATTTTTGTGCTCGTTATGATCTACCTTGCCGCGCTGCTGGCAGAGCTTGCCGGAGTCGAGGCAATCATCGGTGCTTTCTTTGCAGGGCTGGCCCTGAACAGGCTGATTCCGCATACTTCTTCCCTGATGAACCGTGTGGAGTTCGTGGGAAATGCTATTTTCATCCCTTTTTTCCTGATCAGTGTGGGAATGCTGATTGATTTTAAAGTCTTCTTTAAAAGTTGGGAAACACTGGAAGTTGCCGGTATAATGCTTGTCGCATCCATTGGCGGAAAATATCTTTCGGCAGTGGCTACCCAAAAAACGTTCAGGTTATCGAAGGAAGAAGGAAAACTGATTTTCGGACTGAGTTCAGCTTCGGCAGCCGCAACGCTGGCCTCAGTCATGGTGGGTTACAACATTATCCTTTCTGAAACTGAAACAGGAGAACCTATCCGTTTACTCAATGAGCATGTGCTCAACGGAAGTATTCTTCTCATCCTTATTTCCTGTACCATTTCCTCTTTTATTTCCATGTCGAGCGCACAGAATATCGCCGAGCAGGATAATGAAGATACGGTTTCCGGAAACAGCCATGAAGAAGAAAATATTCTTTTGGCCTTAAATTATGAAGCAACTGTGGAACGCATGGTAAACCTTGGAATCCTGATTAAAGCCCACTCCAATACAGAAGATTTATTTGCCTTAAATGTCATCAATGAAGATAAAAACGAATCTTCCGTAAAAAATGCCGAGAAACTCCTTCATCAAGCCACCGATACAGCCGCCGCCGCAGATGTGAAAATGCAGTCACTGAAGCGGTATGATAACGATGTGGTCAACGGAATCAATAACGTGATCAAGGAACAGAATATCACCGATCTCATCATAGGGCTGGAAGACGAAAAAGGCTTCTCCCCTGCTTTTGTCTACAATCTTTACAACGGCTACCTTCAGAATGATGATGTCAATGTACTTGTCTATCATGCTGCACAGCCTTTATCCACGATAAAAAAATATGCGGTGATGATTCCTGAAAATGCGCACAAGGAGGCAGGATTTTTCCATGCCTTACTGAGAGTATGGAATATGGCGAGAAATTCCGGTGCCACTATGGTATTTTATGCTGCGGAGAATATTCTTGATATTTTGCAGAGAATCATTAAAAAGGCTAATATTGAAGCCGAATTTATCATTATGAAAACATGGAAGGACGGTGAAGAGACCGCCTCCCAACTGAAGGATGATGAAGCCCTGATCCTCTTTATGGCCAAACGCGGAATGCATTCTTACATTCCGAGAATGAGACTGATCCCCGAATTGCTGAACAGAAGCCTGGCAGATAAAAATTACCTCCTCATTTTCCCGTACTCCGAATATAATGAAAACAGCTCTGAGAAAAGATCGGTCGGCAACCACGACGATTTTATGGAAATCGGAAATGTGATCAAGAAGATTTTTAAGTAGCGGCTAAACGTTAATAGGGCTTATAGCCCTATTAACGTTCCGCGATCACCCTTACCATGCTTTTCACCATCACCAGCTTTTCCATCAGCTCTTCCCTGGATTCGGCCAAAACATTAATATGGCCCATCTTTCTTCCGGGTTTCGTTTCGGTTTTTCCGTACAGGTGAATATAGGTTTCCGGTAATTTTAAAACGTCTTCCATGCCTTCGTATATTACTTTTCCTGAATAGCCTTCTGCGCCTACAAGATTCAGCATTCCGCTGTAGATGATGGCATCCGTATCGGCCAAAGGCAGGTTTTTAATAACACGATACATTTGCTCAAACTGCGAATTGGCGTTGCCTTCCTGGCTTTGGTGTCCTGAATTGTGTAATCTAGGTGCGGTTTCGTTTACCCAGACTTTTCCTTCTTTATCTAAAAATAATTCAATCGCAAAAAGTCCCGGCGACTGAATGGCATTCAAAAATTTCTCTGTGATGGAATCGATCTGTTCTTCAATATCATCAGATAATACAACCGGGCAGATATTGAAATCCAGTAAGTTTAATTTGGGATCGGCCACCATTTCCGTCACAGGAAAAGTTTGGGTTTCTCCGTTTTCATTTCTGGCGACAATCACAGAAAGCTCTTTGTCGATATCGACCAGTTTTTCGATCACTGAATCTGCGATCCACAGATTTTTCATGTCTTCCGGCGTGCGGATCACCTGAACTCCTTTACCGTCATATCCTCCGGTATTCATTTTCTGAACGAAGGGTAAAGGCATTTTGATTTCGTCAGAACTTCCGTCCATTATTTCAAATTCCGGGCTTGGAATATCATGAGCTTTATAAAACTGTTTCTGAAGAATTTTCTGCTGAATGGTTTTAATGATATTGGAATTCGGCACCACTTTTATCCCCTCCTTTTCAAGCGCTGCGAGTGCATCTGCATTTACATGCTCGATTTCGATGGTGACTACATCTTTATCTTTACCGAAGTTCATCACCGTTTCATAATCATTAAAACTTCCCTGGGTAAAATATGAAATGTTATGGCAGGGTGCATCAGAAGCGGGATCCAGTGTATAAAATTCATCGTCATACTTCAACGCTTCCTGAATCAGCATTCTTCCAAGCTGCCCGCCTCCTAAAATTCCTATTTTCATTTTCCTTTTTATTTTCTATTAGATTTAATTTTTATTGAATTTTATCGATTTTCAGATACCCCAGGCTCGTAAAGTTCTCCTGATTTTCGGCATCCGATTTCACGAGGGATATCGCATATCTTTTTTTCATGTCTGAAGGTAAAATTTCCTTTACGGGAAAAATATCGTCGATATCAACGCCTAATTTTTCATCGATATGGCTGGTGGCGCCTTTGAAACCCATTGTTTTATAAAATTCCGTTGCTTTCGCTCTTTTTACGGCCTCTCCCATCGAGTTGGCAACAACAAGATGCTGCTCATGAAATTCTTCAAAAAAACCTCTTTTATATCCTCCAAGATTAATGAAATACAGCTGTTGCTCAGGAGTTTCGGTACCTCTTTCAACGATCCTTACTTCATATCCGTCCACATATTTCACTTCCTGATAGCAGTCGATATGGATTTTTCCTTTTGCTTCTTTCCAGAAAGCTTTCATATCTTCCACAAGGTCTTTGAGATTTTCTGCAATTCCGAAAAAAACATCGTGCTGCTCAATATTTCTGCCGGGCGGTGTCGCTCCGAGAATGACATAGAATAATTTCATACTCAATTTGTTTGTGCAAAAATACGTCAAATTTATCTTTTTTAAACGTTTGGCAGACTAGCGCAATAGTTTTATATTTGTAGCATGTCAGAAATCATTATTCTCTTCCTTGGAGCAATTGCGGCAGGTCTTCTGGGTTCACTGACCGGATTGGGAGGAGGAGTCATCATTATCCCTTTATTAACGCTGGGTTTCGGCGTTCCTATGCATTATGCCATTGGTGCTTCTCTTATTTCAGTGATCGGAACTTCTTCCGGTGCAGCGGTTGCTTTTGTAAAAGAAGGCTTTACCAATATGAGAATCGGTATGTTTCTGGAAATTGCCACTACGGCGGGCGCCATTGTCGGAGCCCTGGTTTCCGGAATGCTGAATCCGAATACGATCGGAATTATTTTCGCCAGCATTCTTCTGTTAACGGTTATTTTAAACTTAAAAGGAAAACCTGACCATCAGGAACCGGTCATCAAGGGAAGCCTTGAGGAAAAACTGAAACTCTTCGGAACTTTTCCTGACAAAGGAGTTTTAAAAAGCTATTCGGCAAGAAATACCGTTCCCGGGTTTCTGATGATGATGTTTGCGGGCGCCATGTCCGGACTTTTGGGAATTGGATCCGGTGCATTGAAAGTTCTCGCCATGGACAATATGATGAAACTGCCTTTTAAAGTTTCAACGACAACCAGCAACTTCATGATTGGGGTTACCGCTGTTGCCAGTGCGCTGATTTACTTCCAGAGGGGTGAAATTGTTCCTGTGATCGTAGCGCCTGTACTGATCGGAGTGGTGGTAGGAAGTTTCATCGGATCAAAAACCCTGATGGTTTCAAAGACTAAGAAATTAAAGGTATTCTTTGCGATCGTCATCACGATTCTCTCTGTTTACATGATGTATAACGGTATCAACAAAAGCTTCAGATAATGAAAAAGAATTTCACGGATGTAGATCTGAACCGTTCTGTCGGTAATTTGCTGAGACTCGGAGTTATTCTTTCCGTTATCACTTCACTCATCGGTTTTGTAAAGCTCTTTATGGAAGGTTTTAAAATGCCTAAACGATATACCGCTCTCGATATGGGAAGCTCTTCGGAGAAAGTATGGGGACATTTCTGGAATTCCCTTTGTAAAGGCGAAGGAATGGCCATCATCCAGCTGGGAATCCTGCTGCTGATCTTTACACCTTTAATGAGAATCATCTTTGCACTGATCGGATATTTAAAAGAAAAAGACTACGTGTACGTAGTCATTTCCTCTATCGTTTTAGCCATTATGGCCATTAGTTTCTTTACGGGTTACGCCCATTAACATTTATTCGGCCGATTTTTTCTCGAGATAATCTTTTTCCAGGGCATCCAATTCCTCAAAATAATCCTTTTTGTTCATAAAAGCACCGGGATTGTACGGATCTTTGGGCTTATGTTTTTCATGAAGGCCAAACTGGCTTGCGTGCGAGGCGACCCAGATATCAAAATCGAGTTTCTTCATGGCATTCAGGGTGTATTCGTAATCTTTTGCGATGTCAGGATAAGCGCTGACCTCGGAAAACTTTTTATCGATAATAATGGTCGGTAAGTTAGCGATCAGAATTTTATACTTTCTTTGGTTGTCACCGGTTTCAAATACAAAGCTGCACGATCCTTTGGTATGTCCCGGATGGTGAAGCATCATGAGTTTAGTACTTCCAAGCGTTACTATATCCCTGTCTTTTAAGATCACATCGGGACGTGCAGGTTTGAAGGTCACTCCGTATTTACCCATCTCATAATCCGATTTTCCACCGGTTTTTAAAGCATCAGCATCGGCCCCGTCGACAAAAAGTGTGGCGCCTGTTTCTTTCTTGATGTCTGCCATCGCTCCCAAATGATCAAAATGTGCCTGGGTAAGAAGTAAAATTTTAGTATCCTGATATTTAAATCCTAATTTTTTAATATTATTCTTGATGATCGGCAGCGAATCGGCAAGTCCGGTGTTGATGAGGATATTCCCTTTATCGGTCACAATGAGGTAGCAGGCGAGATCATACGTTCCCACATAATACAAATTTCCGGCAATCCTGAAGGGTTCGTAAGACTGGGACCACTCTTTCGGATGATCTTTCGGCTCATGAACAGTTTGTGCATTCATCTCGCCGGCAAGGGCAAACGCAAGCAGTACGATTAATTTTTTCATATTAACATCAGATTTATTTTAAATAATTTATATTTCGTAAAATTCCAGGGGCAGATGATCCGGATCCTGTGTAAAGAAAAACTTTTTCCCGGTGAATTCATCAATCCGAATTTCCTCACATGACAATCCTTTTTGAAGTAATTCTTCCCGTTTTTCATCGGTGTTTTCTACTGCAAAAGCAAGATGGCGCAATCCGCACGCTTCAGGTCCGGACGGTCTTTCCGGGGGATCAGGAAATGAAAACAGCTCAATCACATAATGATCTCCTATGGCAAGATCCAGTTTGAAAGAACGCCTTTCTTCGCGGTACAGCTCGCGGATAATATTTAAGCCTAAAACTTCCGTATAAAATTTCTTTGAAATTTCATAATCGGAACATATGATGGCAATATGATGAATCTTCATTTTTAAAAATTTTTAAATCGGCTCATTACGGCACTTTGATAAATTTCCCTAAGCCGGTCGGCAACTTTATCGTCGTCTAGATCTTTATCAATCTGCACCTCACGAAGTTCAATAGAGATAAACTTTTTATCATTCATTTTATTATAGGCCGGCCGTATGGAAAACCTGACATTTTTTACGGTCCTTTCTCCTATTTTAAGATCTTTAATTTTATAATCTGAACTTAAATACATCTGTTCCGTGATAAGTTTTCTTAATTCGTCGTTATCTACTTTAAAAATTTCACCTCCTTTTACAATAGCATCCTGATCAAATTTACCTACATCTGAAATCTGATATCGTAAAGAGTGCAGAACCTCAGCGGTATCTTTTACTACGGTAAGATTTTGTTCTTTAAGTTTTTTCAACAGATCACCTTCCGTCTTTTTGATGTCAAAACTGAAATGTCGAAAAGCCAGTTTACCGCTTCCGGGAGAATAAGTATATCCGTTCGCCTGCGAGGTTGACATCAGAACAAAAACTGTCGGAAATAAAACTACCGCTGCATGTATTTTCCTGATCACGAAGTTTTCAAAAATATGATCGTTTTTAATTAAAAAATAAGGAATTGGCAACAGTAATAAAACCATTAAGTCTGAATAATCGATCACCCGATGAATGTAAATAGGTGAAATTATATTATATATATTGATAAAACTTTCCGAAAAAGGAGATTTCCAGAAAATAAAGAACAGTCCGGAAGCAAAAACAGAATTTTCCTTCAGTTTCGGAAAAATGTAGGTGATAAGCATCGGCAAAAGAATAATCCCGACAACATCAGACAATTTCCCTGTAAACCAGCTGGTATAGTGAAATTTAAAAAAATGATCATTCATGAACAAAACCAGCAGACAGCTTAGGAATACATAATTCAGTATCAGATTTTTATTTCTCATTAACTTTACTTTTTGCGTTTATCTTAATGTTTTTTAAAGGAACCTTTTTACCTGGAAATTGAGTCTTTTAGGCTCAACGTTGAGTCTTTTCCCTCGTCGTCCACTCTTTTTGCCTGGTTTTTCAGCCTTTGAGGTTCATCAACGAGCCTTTTTGCCTCGAAATTGAGACTTTTAGGTTCAACGTTGAGTCTTTTCCCTCGTCGTCCACCCTTTTTGCGTGGTTTTTCAGTCTTTGAGGTTCATCAACCAGTCTTTTTGCCTCGAAATTGAGCCTTTTAGATTCAACGTTGAGCCTTTTGCCTCGCCGTCGACTGTTTTTAACTGGTTTTTCAGCCTTTGAGGTTCATCGACGAGCCTTTTTGCCTGGAAATCGAGTCTTTTAGATTCAACGTTGAGTATTTTTGCCTCGTCGTTCACTCTTTTGGTCTCAAATTTTCCACGCTCCGTTTTGTTTGCCAGCTTCATGGGGACAAATAAATCCTTCAAAGGGAGCTCACTGTCTTCCTGCCTCTGTCCGAACCGAAAACTTCCGAAAAGAAAAACGAACGGAAAAAATTTATTCATAAAAAACAGGTGTATCTGGAACGGTTTTAATTGTTATTAATATTAAGCTTTAAAGATAATTTGATTTGAGCAATAATAAAAAATAATTTAAATTTATAGAATTATTTTAACATATGTGGACAGCCTACCTGATTCTGACTGTATTGTTGTTGATTCTAACCATACTGCCAAAAATTCAACATTCTCACTGGATATTCCGTGTTCCGGAGTTCGGTAAAATACAGATCACCTTTTTTATTCTTTTCACCATGATCCTTGGTTTTATCGCTGCCAGTAAATCACAATATTTCTGGTACTATCAGGGTTTACTGCTGCTAATGTTCATTCATCACAGCGTGATTTTAATAAAATACACCCCTTTATATCCTGTTAAAAAATATACGCAAAAACACCGGTCTTCCGAAAAGCTGCATTTTATTTCAGCCAATGTTTACCAGTTCAACAAAGAATATGACCGGTTTATTCAGCTGATCGAAAGATACCGTCCCGAGATGTTCCTCACGATGGAAAGCAACGGTGACTGGGAAAAGGCACTAAGACCTCTTGAAAAAGATTATCCCTATCAGCACAAAGTCACGCTGGAAAATACCTACGGAATGCATTTTTACTCGAAAATAAAAATAGAAAGTTCCCAGACCCATTATTTTGTGGCAGATGATATTCCAAGCATTGAAGCTCATTTAAAGACAGAAGACGGATTTTCATTTGTCTTTTTCGGAGTTCATCCGCCGCCGCCAAGTCCTACCGAGGAGGAGACTTCAAAGGAAAGAGACGGCGACCTTCTGAGTACTGCAAAAAGGGTAATTGAAATAAAAAAACCCGTCATTGTTGTTGGGGATTTCAACAATGTAGCCTGGTCGAAGTCTTCCATCCTGTTCAGGAAGACAAGCCATCTTATTGATCCGAGGATCGGGCGTTCTTTTGTGTCTACCTTTCATGCGAGGTACCGTTTATTGAGATTCCCGATCGATCTGATGTTTCACAGTGAAGAAATTTTCATTGAAGATCTTAAGACCCTGGAAAACTTCGGTTCGGATCACCTTCCGGTATACTGCGAATTCTTCATCGACCACGAACAGGAGGAAAAGCAGGAAGAACGGATTGATTACGCTACGCAGGAAGAAAAACATGAAGCCCGGGAAATGATCGAAGAGGGAAAGAAAGAAGATGGGGAACGGGATGCCGTGGTGACGGAGGGATGAATGTGTTCTGTGTATTTTTATCTATCGCATCATACTTCATTGACTACATCAAATATTCAATTTATGACCTTCATGCACCAGTAAAAAGTAAAACCCAGTCATTGAAATCTATAAACCTGCGCAGCTTTTATCTCAAACCTAAGCAGGAGTTACTCCAAACCTGCGCACCTTTCACCCGAAAGCTGCGCAGGTTTTTTATGAAACATAGTTAGGTATTTTAAATACATTAATTAAAATGGCATCAGAACCTCATCACATCCTTCACCACACCATTATTCTGCGTATGCTGCAAGAGTTCTGTTTCTATAAAAGACTTGATTTTTTCTTCGGCACCGTCATTAGGAAATAAAACATGAACATTGGCGCCGGCATCCAGGGTAAAGAATATTGATAAGCCGGTCTCTCTCCTGAAATCCCAGATCTTGTTGATCACCTCCAGTGTTCCTGTTTTCATCAGGATAAAGGCGGGATCGCTCATCATCATCATGGCGTGTAGGGTTAATGCTTCGTGCTCTACCATTTTAATGAAACTTGGCATATCTCCTGCCGCAAGGATCTCTTTCATCGGACCAAAATTTTCTCTTGCTTCCTGAAATCTGCGATCTGCATAAGGATTGGTATTCATCAGACCATGGCCTACCGTAGAGGACACCGATTTCTGACCTTCGTGGATCAGCAGTACCCAATCGTTAAAATCTTTAAAAATATCATGAATCTCATCATTCGGATACTGAACGGCAAAAAGATCTGAACTTCCTCTTACCTGCGATTCTCCCCAGACTACCATGCCGTCGTATAAGCTTCTGCAGGCACTTCCGCTGCCGAGCCTGGCTAAAAAGGAAGCTTTTCTCAATGATTCTTCCTCAGAAGTTTTTCCTGAAAAAGAGGCATCCAGGTTCATCAGGCATTTGGCAATCGCACCGAAACCTGAAGCCGAACTTGCAATTCCGGAGCTGTGAGGAAAGGTATTTTCTGTTTTGATCACATATTTCCCTTTTAAAATCCAAGGAAGATATTGTTCGATATTTCTGAAATATTTTTCAATCTTTTCGGCAAACTTCACTTCTTCGTTTCCGGCTAAGAAAGTCTGCACCGTGAAAGGTTCATTAGCCAGGAATTCCATGGTGGTATTCGTTTTACAATGATTTAATGTAAAGCTGATACTCGGATTGGCCGGAATCTGATTGTCGTATTTTCCCCAATATTTGATCAGGGCTATATTCGACGGGCAGCTTTCCGAAACCTCCCGATTATATACTGTAAATTCTTCTTTTCCTAAAAATTCCTGTGCTGTCATATTTTTTTTTTCTATCTGTTACCGCAATATGTTGATCTCAAAACCTCAACCTCCACTAATACATTGCATCAATAAGATCGGCGTATTTTTTAAGAACAACATTCCTTTTCACTTTCAATGTAGGGGTTATTTCTCCTGTATTGATCTCAAATTCTGCAGGCATCAGGGTAAACTTTTTCACTTTTTCAAACTCTGACAGATGCTCCTGCAATTCTTTAATTTTCTGACTATAAAAATCATGCACCTTCCCGTTCTTTACCACTTCTTCCCAATTGGTAAACGGAATATTGTTCTTCTTCAGATAATCCTCCAGGAATTCAAAATTCGGAACGATCAGTGCTGAGGCAAACTGCCTGCCTTCCGCTATCAAAACAATCTGCTGGATAAAATTGTTATTGGTCAGCAGGTTTTCGATCTGTTGCGGCGCAATATATTTTCCGTTCGATGTTTTCATAAGATCTTTCAGTCGGTCTGTGATGGTAAGATTTCCGTATTCGTCGATCTTTCCGGCATCACCGGTTTTAAACCAGCCGTCTTCCGTAAAAACTTTCCGGGTTTCTTCAGGATTATTGTAGTAGCCTTTCATTATTCCGTTTCCTTTGGCCTGAATTTCATTATCGGCTCCAATTCTGATTTCCACTCCCGGAAGAGGTTTTCCGCTGGTTCCGTGTTCAAAATGGGTAAACGGAAAAAGGGTAAGCGTTGCCGTAGTTTCCGTCAATCCGTATCCAACGGTAACATGAATTCCCACCGAATCGAAAAAACGTGTAACTTCCGGAGATAAAGAAGCACCGCCACAAGGGAGAAACCAGAGCCTCCCGCCCATTCTTTCTTTAATCTTACTGAAGACGAGGGTCTCTGCAATCGTTTCTTTTATTTTCAGCCCGAATGAAACCGGTTTTTCATTTCTTTTCAATTCTGCGGTTTCCCAGCCTGTCTTTACGGCCCAGTCGAATATTTTTTTCTTTAAAGAAGAGCCTTCTTCCGCCTTTTCCAGAACACCGGCATAGATTTTCTGGAAAAACCTTGGAACCGCACACATCATGGTGGGCTTCACCTCTTCAAGGGCTTTGGCAATAGTTTTAGGATCTTCGAGAAAATACACTCTGGCACCTCCGTATAGACAAAGTAAGCTCCAGCTGCGTTCAAAGACGTGGCTTAGCGGCAAAAATGCCAGTGAAAGCTCTTCTTCAAAATTTTTAAACTTAAAAAATTCAAAATGCGCATCGAAAGCTTTGATAAAATTCCCGTGGGTGAGCATCACGCCTTTCGGGGTTCCTGTCGTTCCGGAGGTATAGATAAGCGTGGCTACTTCGTCAGATTCTTTTTTGCAGAACTCTGCTTCCGGGGAAGATTTGGCGATAAAATCTTCGAGATAAAAGCTGTTCATCTCTTTTTTGATCCAAACCGCTTTTTTGGATACGATAATTGTTTCCAGATTGTTTTCCTGCTGATGCAGAATTTCAAGACATGCATCATACTGCGGCTGATCTCCGACGAGGATGATCCTGGCACTGGAATTACGGATAATATACTCGGCCTGCTCTGCATTATTGGTGGAATAAATGGGAACCGTAACCGCACCCAGCGACATGGCCGCCAGATCAAAGATCATCCATTCCGATGAGTTATCCGAATAGATGGCTACTTTATCATTTTCGCCGATCCCGGTTTCTCTTAAAGCATTGGCTGTTTTCAGCACGATTTCACCGAATCTCTTCCAGCTCAGTTCTTTCCATCCTTCGTTTTTCTTTTTAAAACCGATAGCCGGTTTTAAAGGATGTTTTTCTATATTTTTTTGAATGATTGCCTCCGCAAGATTCATTTCTTCAGCTTTTTATCGTTAATGTAATTTTTAAGATGGAAGTCTATGGTTTCTTCCAAAGGAATAAAGGTGTAATTCAGTCTTTCCTTGACTTTTTTGTTGGATACGATATTCATTCCGGAAATCGCTTCTACGTTGGACCGGGTTACCATTCTCAGTTTTGGGATGAGCCATCCGAAAAGCGTATTGGCCAGAATTCCCATATTGAGCTGAAAGCGGGAAAGCACTTTGGCTTCCTTTAAACCAAGCTCTTTTCTGACCTGTTTTGCCAGGTCGGCATATCTTTTATTTTCAGAGATAATGACGAAACGTTCACCGAAAATATTCTGCTCCATCAGCTCTACCGATATTCTGGCAACGTCTCTCACATCGGCATAGCTGGTTCCCCCGGAAAAAGTAAAGCTGTTATTTTCCAAGGTGGGAAAGATATCTCCGCTGCTGTTTCCCCAGTTTCCGCTTCCTACGATCATTCCCGGATTGATGATGATGGTATTCAGGCCTTCTGCAGAAGCTCTCCAAACCTCCATTTCGGCTAGATGCTTTGATATGGCATACGCAGAATGTTCTTCTTTAGGATTAAAATCGGAACTTTCATCAAGCTCACCGTTTTCATTAAACAGATCAAGAACGGCGATCGAGCTTACATGTAGAAATTTTGTGACTCCTGAACCTTCACAGGCATAAAGAAGATTTTCGGTACCTTTTACGTTGGTATGATACACTTCCTTATCATCGCCCGGATTGAACCCTACTTTTGCGGCACAGTGATAGACTTCAGTTACCCCCGCCAGCGCATCCTGGATCGACTGAATATTATCAAAATCTACGTCGACCCATTCGATCTTATCAAAAAAACCTTCAGGATTTTCCGTATAAAACGTATAGGAATGTTTTACGTCGTCCAAATTACTTGCCGGCCTCTTTGCAGCACGTACTTTTTTCCCTTTTTTAAGGAGTTCCAAAACCATTACCCGGCCGAGAATTCCGGTAGCACCTGTTACAAAAACCATCCGTTATTTTTACTTGATTGAATCATTTATAATCATTAAATCCGTATCTGCAAATTTGCGATTTTTAAAGGAGAATTCAGTTTTAATTCATCACAAATTACGAAAGTATTCAGACATTTTCTCCTCTTCACAAGGGTAAAATGGGCTAAAGCCGATTCCTATTGATATTTTTCACAGCCTGGTTTTTTTAGATTAAATATCAGACAAAATTGTTAAAATTCTAATGAATAAAGACAAATGATATATTTTACCCTTATTACTAAACTCCTTCAATCCAAAAAAACGGGACTGAGCCCGTTCTATCGATAATTTAACATTAAAAAAAAGCTATTTATCAAACCAAAACAACATTATTGCGTCTTGGTGCTTTGTCGCAGAGAACATCGGCGATACTTTTCGAGATCATGTTTCCTTCGGTAAGGTTATCGAGCCAGAAGAATTCTCCTGCTGCATTGATTTCAATAAAATAATATTCGTCTTCAGGGGAAACGATAATATCGATCGCACCATAGTCTACGTGATATACGTCGAGAAGTTCCAGGAGTTTTGCTTCGATATCGGAAGGCAGCTCTGCAGGAACCCACTTATCGATAAGATTAACCCCATCTTTTCTCCAGTCGATTTTTGCGGCATCCGATTGCTGGGAATCTATTTCAAAGGCAAAAACTTCCCGCCCTACTACCGTAACTCTCAGTTCTTTTTTCTTTTCAATTTTTTTCTGAAACTGCATCGGGCAATAGAGGAGCGTTTCGAGTTCTTCCAGTTTATCTTCATTCACAACATTGGTGAACACGACACTTTCCACTCCGTCTTCGTAGATTGCAAAGCCGGTCTGCATTTTAGCCACTACGTTCTGATGTTTAAGGATAAACTGTTTTGCTTCTTCGGGATTATTGGTAAGGCAGGTCTCAGGAATCTTCAGTCCTATTTTGTCTGCAATTTTAAGCTGCTCTTCCTTGCTGTCGAGTCTTCTGTAGACACTTGGTTTCCCGAGCGAATACGCATCTATGGATTCGAGGAATCCGAAAAGGGTATTGCGGATCTCTCCCATTGCCGCCCCAATGAATTTTTCATCCAGTTCTTCCCTCAGTCCGCGGCCGATGTTGTAGGCTCTTCTGTACCAGACCGCTGAAATATCATCTAAGCGATATTTTTTATCGGGAGTTTCGAGGACAGTCTGCCATTCTCCGTCCTGAAAGGTGGTGGACAGTTTGTTTTTTAAAGGATATTCGTCGACATCGAAGCGAATCACTTCGCATCCGTTTTTATCAATATATTCTGTAACTTTTTCGATCGAAAAATTATCTCCTGTATGGGTAATTATTAAAATTTTATTCATGGGTTCTTCATTCTTTTTATAAGATTATCGGCAATTCGCTGTGCAATCGGAAAATCAAGGTCTTTCTGCAGCATTCCCCATTCGCCCTGTGGATTTACCTCGAGAAAATAGTAATCTCCGTCTTTTCCTCTGATCATATCGATGGCTCCCATATAAAGGCCCATCTCGTTCATCATGGCAGAAAGATTCGTTGTAATATTTTCGGGGAGCTGATAGGCAGACCAGAAATAATTTCCCTGAGCGATACGCCAGTCGGCATTTTCACTGTTATTGATTTTTCCGGTAAAAAATTCTCCGGCCAGATAAACGATTCTCAATTCATATTCCTTTTCAATATAAGGCTGAAAAATCATTGGGCAATAGGCAATATCGGCGATGTCTCCGAGGGAATCTTCCTCAATAATATTCGTGGAAAGAAGATCTTCCCCACCCATTGATTTTGAGAGGACGCCATGAAGCTTAGCCACCATTTTCCCGTTACAGCATGCATGGAAGAAAGCCGTAATTTTATCAGCATCGTTTGAAAAGAGCGTTTTCGGTACGGTAAGTCCATTTTGTTTGGCCATTTTCAGCTGAAGCATTTTATTGCCGTCGATTTTATTTTCCTGTTCAAAAGGATTGATCCAGGGAACATGCTCCAGGGCGGTAAAGAGGTTATAGCGCAGGGTGGAATATTCTTTAAGAAAGATTTTGCTGTAGGCATCGTCGAGTTCTTCAGGAATATCGATCTGCCATGATTTCCGGTGCCAGACCGCTGTAATTTCTTTCGATTTCATGGCATTTCCAAACTCATCCGTAAGCTCAAATCCATCTTCACTGATGCTGATCTGCTGACTGTTGTTCAGCCGATCGGAATTTAGCCTGAAATATGGGATATTCCTGCTTTGAAGATATTTAAAAAAGATATCGATGTTGTAAAAATCCCGGGAATGTGTAATGCAGAGAATCATTTGCCGATTTTTATTAAAAAAGGAAACTTAGAGTGTAAGTTTCCTTTCGATATAATTTATTAATGTTTCTGTATCAACAATTCATTATACACTTGGAGCATCGTCGTCTCCGTCTGATGGATATTTCATTGTCTGAGCCATATCATACTGAGGCTTCGTTACAGTGTCTGCTGTTTTAGACGTTGTGATAGGCCCGTCCTGCGTAGCAATCGTAACATCAGTTCCCCCTTTGATTTTTTCAGGATCCTGAAGTTGTTTTTCAAGGAAAGACGCGAAGAAAGGCTTCTTCTTTGAATCTTTGTTTTTCATAATAATTTAATTTAGAGTTTATGAGTTTTTGTGATTAGTTTTTAAACTGCATTGGCATCTTCATCACCGTCTGAAGGATACTTCATGGTTACATTGTCGCCTCCAGGCTTTGTAACATTGTCGTGAAGAGCACTTGTTACATTATCTACCAATACAGATGTAATGGCTCCTCCTTTTACGGTTTCGGGATCTTGTATCTGCTTCTCTAAAAATGAAGCGAAAAACGGCTTTTTTGTTTTTTTACCTTTCATAATATTAATATTTATAATTTAGAAAGTTCTAAAGTATTAAAAAAAAATCACCAGAAGAAGATAAAATTTGTTTTTAAGAAAATTTTAACAAATTATAATAAATTGAGGACTTTATTCATTAATATTTAAAAATTGCTTAATAACCTTAGCAAAATCAACAGGGTTTTCCGCCTGTACCCAGTGTCCGGCATTTTTTATGGTCACAAACTCTGCTTTTGGGAACTGCTGTCTTATCGCAAAGTGATCCTGCGGGAGAATATAATTTGATTTTTCCCCGGCAATAAATAAAGTCTTTCCTTCAAACACGCCGAATTTTATGGCATTGGACACGAATTCATTGTATTTTTCGGATAATGTTTTAAGATTAAATCTCCAGTTCAGCCTCTTGTTATCGTCCCAATACAGGTTTTTGGTCAGGAACTGAATGGTTGATTTTTCAGGAATATACTGGTTAAGCACCGCTTCCACCTCATTCCTGGAAGTCACCGTATTGAAATCAACAGACTCCAGAGCCTTGATAATCCCCTGATGATGCGGAGGATAAGCTTTTGGTGAAATATCGACAACGATAAGGCTTTCCACTTTTTGCTGATATTTTATGGCAAACTGCATCACCGCTTTGCCACCGAGCGAATGGCCAAGGACATGTGCTTTGGAAATCCCGTAATGATCCATATACCGCAGAATATCGTCTGCCAGATCATCATGAGACATGCCTTCTGAATGGAAACTTCGTCCGTGATTCCTGAGGTCGATAAGATGCACCGAAAGATATTCTCCCAGATCCTTACCGAAAGTTCCCCAGTTATCAAGCATACCGAATAATCCGTGAAATACTAAAAGCGGGGTCGACGAAAGATTTTCGCCAAATATTTTTGAATTTAAAATTTCCATATTTTTTGTTTTAGGATGGGAGGTTGATAATGGAAGACGAAAGTTTAAGAAACAGCCTAAGCTGTCATCTTCTCATTGCGGATTCTGAACGTGATTTACCATTTGGCCAATCGCTTCAGATATGCCTGTACGGTATTTTCCAATCCCATATACAGTGCCTCTGAAATTAAGGCATGCCCGATGGAAACTTCCAGAAGGTTCGGGATATGATCGGCAAAATATTTCAGGTTATCGAGGCTTAAATCGTGCCCGGCATTCAGTCCAAGCCCAAATTCAGCGGCCACAACGGCAGTATCATAATAAGGTTTTATCGCTGATTCTTTATCTAAAATATAGTTTTTGGCGTAGGCTTCCGTATAGAGTTCTATTCTGTCGGCTCCGGCTTTTGCGGCGTACTCCACAAGCTCCGGCTGAGGATCGAGAAAAACGGATGTGCGGATTCCTGCATTTTTAAATCCGGTAATAATTTCCGTAAGGAATCCGAGATGTTTTCTGGTATCCCATCCCGCATTGGAAGTAATCGCGTCGTCGGCATCGGGAACGAGGGTCACCTGTTCGGGTTTTACCTCCAATACCATATCGATAAACTCGCGGTGGGGATTTCCTTCAATATTGAATTCTGTGGTTACGATCGGTTTAAGATCATAAACATCTTTTCTGGTAATATGTCTTTCGTCGGGTCTCGGGTGAATGGTAATTCCCTGGCCGCCAAATTCCTGAATTTTAACCGCAGCTTCCGTAACGCTGGGCATATCGCCGCCTCTTGCGTTTCTTAACGTTGCAATTTTATTGATGTTTACACTAAGTTTTGTCATTTTGCTGATATATTTTTTGAAATAATCCGGACCATAATTTTACGCGGTTGAACATCATAAAATACCTCCGGAATCATTCGGTCTTTATACAGCTGCAAAGCTATTGATAAAATCCAAAAATCAGAAATGAAACGGTGATTTTTTACCTTTTGACGAGCTTTAGGAGTATGTGAAAAATTAAACTTTCACCTGCATGACTTCGAGATCAAACTCTTTTGAAGCCACCAGCAGATGATCGAAAATATCGGACTGTATCTCCTCGAACCGCACCCATTCGGTATCGGTGGTAAAAGAATAGATCTCAAGCGGAAGACCCTGCGGCGTGATATTGAGCTGGCGTACCATCACCGGACCTTCTTTGTCAAGTTCCGGGATCTTTTCGATATATTTTTGGGCATAATACCGGAAGACCCCGATATTGGTAAGCTGCCTGCCGTTGATGATTTCCTCCTTATGCACCATATTTTCTTTCTCTTTTTTCAGCTCTGCAGAACGTTTGTTCAGATAGTCTGAGATCAGATTGATATTTTTCAGCCGCTCGATATCTTCGTCTGTGAGGAATTTAAATGAATTGATATTAAAGTAGATCGACTTCTTGATCCTTCGCCCGTTGGTTTCCGAAATCACCTGCAGGTTTTTAATTTCCGTGGTCAGAAGATCATAGGTTGGAATGGTTGAAAAGGTCCTGTCAAAATTATTGATTTTCGTCGTGAGAAGGTTGATCTCGGCAATATTACCCTCGAGATTATACTTCGGAATACTTACCCAGTCGCCAACCTTAAGATTCTTTGAAGTAGCCACATGAAGCCCGGTGACAAATCCTAAGATTGTATCCCGGAAAACCAGCACCAGAACAGCCGTTATCGCTCCTAAACTACCTACAATCGTTGTTCCTTTAATCCCGAAAATCACGCAGATTCCGACCACTGAGAAAATAAAGATTCCCAGAATCTTTACTGTTTCGGAAATAGCATTCAACGCCATAATCCTGTAGAAATCCTGTTTAATGACAAAATAATTCCGAAAAGCGGTCAATCCTCTGTACAGCATTCCGGCAAAGATCATCACCAGCCCCAAATTCACACATCTGATGATAAAGATCGTCGTGTTTTTTAAAGCTCCATAAAAGATAGATTCATGAATTCCACCGATAATCAGAAGCGCAAACAGATGAGCTATCGAGTTGGTGATTTTCGATTCGTAAATAGAATTGATTACAGGATACCTTTCTTTATTATGAAAAATTCTGAAAATGCTATTGATAATTATTTTAAAAATTAAATCAAAAACAAAAAAAACAGCGAACAGCAAAAGGATCTTAACAATGATATGGAATACGAACTCAAGACCGTCAGGCGCTATACGGCTGATGTACCGGTAAAGAGGCTCACTGAGTCTCTGGATGAGGTCTTTTGTTTCTTCTAATTGATCGTTCATTACAACAAATTTAGGAAAATATGTATGATTTCTTGTAAGATTCCCTGCATCAATTTTTATCCCAAAACTTATGATCCGGTGATATTTAACGAAACTTTCTGTAAAAACGGATCCTTTATTTACCCCCCTAAACACACAACCATCAAAATAAAGCTTTGATTACCAATTAGCAATATCTATAAATTATTATAAAAAAAATAGCCTATTTACGAGTTTATATTTAATTATTTTTTAAATTTGATTATTGTGCATTATTTGGAACATCATAACAATGTTTTAGATTCTTTACACTATTCAGAACATAGTTAGAAAGAAATCTTATTTACAACTATGCAATTTCAAAACTTTAATAAAAACTTCATCTTAAACATGGAAGTGGCTTTTATGAAGCCACTTTTTTTTATATCTTTTCATTAAATTAAAATTATGGACACAACGTTAATTGACATCCTATGCCTCATCCTGCTGTTTTTAGGGATTTTAGGAACTTTTCTTCCTGTTCTCCCGGGATTACTGCTGAGCATCTGCGGGCTTTTGATTTATAAATTCGGGACCGATGCCGATTTATCAATGATCTATGTATGGGCTTTTATCATTCTTACTATTGCTTCAGTCGTATTAAATTATGTAATCCCCGCCAAGACCAACCAGAAATACGGAGGGACGCGATGGGGAAGCATCGGCTCGGTGATAGGCACTATTGTCGGATTGTTTCTGCCCATTCCTCTGGGCTTTTTAGTAGGGATGTTCGCCGGGGTTTTCATAGGAGAATTGCTTCATGACAGTAAAGACTTCAACAAGGCTCTCAGATCAACCAAGGGTGCATTTATAGGATTCATTTACGGAACAGGATTCAGCTTTGTCGTAGGTGTGGCAATGTTTTTGGTGGTTGTACTCAATATGCTTGCTATTATTTAAAAAAATAAGAAATGTTATACAAAACCATTATATTAAGCTTAGGACTATTATCGTTAATCAACTGTAAAACGCAAAACGAAGCAAAGCTTTCAACAAAAAATCAGGTGGAACAATCAGGGAATTCATCTAAAAGTACCAAAGACGGCTCCATCATTTATTTTAATGAAGGAGAGAACAGGTTTCTGGATGATTACCAGATGAACGTGACCTTCAAAAATATCTCGGAGGACAGCCGTTGCCCAAAAGGCGTAAACTGCATCTGGGTCGGCGTAGCTGTTGCACAACTTGAGGTCATGGGAACAACCACCAGACCTGTAACGTTATCGCTCGCCAGTCTCGACAACAAAGGCAGAAACTATCAAAAATCCGCAGATTTCAACGGGTATAAAATTACACTGGCAGAAATAACCCCATATCCTGAAGCAATACAAGGCCAAAAAGCACTTAAGGGCAAATACAGAATCGGAATTACCATTCAGAAATCTTACGAAGTCCCTACCACGAGATAGGCTTTTTACCTTTAGAAACCAGATATTCATTGATTTTAGAAAAAGGTTTGCTTCCGAAAAATCCCCGGTGTACAGAAAACGGCGACGGATGTGCAGACTTTAATATAAAATGCCGGGCCGGATCTATAAGTTCGGCTTTTTTTTGTGCAAAGGCACCCCACAACACGAAGACTACGTTTTCTTTTTTGTCTGAAATTTCTTTGATAATAAAATCGGTAAATTTTTCCCACCCCAGATCTTTATGAGAATTCGGGGAATGTGCCCGTACGGTTAAAGTCGCATTCAGCAACAAAACCCCTTGTTTTCCCCAGTCATCCAGCTCTTTGGATGTCCTTTCAATCCCGAGATCATTTTTAAGCTCTATGAAAATATTTTTCAGCGAAGGCGGTGCTGTTACCTGCTCGGAAACCGAAAAACATAAGCCGTTAGCCTGATAATCATTATGATAAGGATCCTGACCGATGATAACCACCTCGATATCCTCAAAAGGCGTGATCTCAAGCGCTCTGAAAATCTGACTTTTCGGAGGAAAAACTTTTGTGGTAGCGTATTCTTGCTTTACTTTTTCCCAAAGATTGACAAAATACTCGGTATTCTTTATAGGGGCTAAAATTTCTGTCCAGGTCATATTTAAATTTTTTCTGATTTAAAGCTTAATACACAGATCAAAACAACGGCCAGCTTTAAAATATTCGGTACTATTTATTTATGGGATTTTTCATCAAATAATTCTTCAAATATAAAAAATATATGCTGAAATAAACTATAGTGCTTAATCGATAAAGTAACCATTAACACCCGTATGAGCAAGAAAACGGGAGTGACTTTCATCAGCAAATTCCGGTGCGCCAATGATATGATTTATTTTTTTGGCTGACATTCCGGCGGATCATAAGTTAAAAATCAAACTTTCATCATTTAACACTTAAAATCATTACCAATAAATTAAATTCATTAAATAATCAACAAAACATTAAATTATAAAGATTTATATCATATTCAAAAATTATAGTAAAATTAACATAATATATACCTTTATATCACAAAACAAAAGAATATTAAATAAAATAATTAATAAATATTTGTCGATATGAAAACTTTAAGAATTTTCTTGAATGCTACAATCCTATGCGGAACATTATTTTTTTATCAAAATGCTGAGGCACAAAAAATCAATCAGAAGAGCATTACCGTTGCCGTAAACGGAACTTCTCCTTTACATGACTGGGAAATGAATTCTTCAGCTGCATCTTTTACCGGTACCGTAAACGGCAACAGTATATCCAACGCTACCTTCACCATGCCCGTGAAAAATCTGAAAAGCAAAAAAGGAAGCACCATGGATAACAAGGCATACGAAGCTTTAAAAGCCGCCCAATACCCTACCATATCATTTACAGCATCTTCTATAAACATCGGAAAAGGCAATGTGAGCGGAAAATTGACCATCGCAGGCGTTTCAAAAAATGTTTCATTCCCTGTAAATGTGGCAAAAAGCGAAAATACCTATACCATCTTCGGAACCGAGAAAGTGAAATTGTCAGAGTTCGGAATGAGCAGACCCGGATTCATGGGCATCAAGACCGGAGACGACGTGACCATCAAAGTAAATATTGTCGCACAGTAATCTTTTAAAAGAACAACATTAAAATCCAAGCATTATGAAAACCAACTCCATAAAAACAGCACTATTAGGAACAGTTTTACTAGCCGGCGCCGTACAGGCCCAACAGTTTCCCCTAGACAATCTTAAACCACGCGACCAGAGAGGCATTAATATTTTTGAAAACCCTAAAGACTCTGTAACCACTTTTGAAAAACTTAAAGTACGAATCGGCGGTGCATTTGCGCTACAGTTTCAAGGACTTAAACACGAAAGCGGCGCAGACCAATCCGTACCTGCCACGCAGCTTTACGATATCGGAAACAACTTCAACCTGCCTACCGCCAACCTTGATCTTGATGTTGCCTTATACGACGGTATCAACCTGCATTTAAGAACATTTTTATCATCCCGTCACCATAATGAGACCTATGTAAAAGGCGGATATATCCAGATTGACAAACTCGATTTCATTAAAAAAGACTTCCTGAGTGACTTTATGAAATACTCAACCATTAAATTCGGTCACGACGAGATCAACTATGGTGACGTACACTTCAGAAGAAGCGACAATGCCTATACCACCCAGAACCCATTTGTAGGAAACTACCTGATGGACGCTTATGCCACCATGATCTTTGCGGAATATTACTACCGAAGAGACGGCTTCATCGGAATGGGAGGGATCAGCAACGGAAGGCTCAACCAGAATGCCAATGGCGGAACAAGCCCTTCTTTATATGCTAAAGTAGGCTACGACAAAAAACTGAACAGCGATCTCAGAGTGCGTATCACAGGATCTGTCTACAATACCGCCAACACACAGAGACTCGACTTTTACGATGGCGACAGAGCCGGATCAAGATACTATTATGTGATGGAAAATGCAGCTGCAACTGCTTCTGCGAACTTCAGATCAGGACAAATTGTACCGGACTTTAAAAATAAAGTAACTTCTTTCATGATCAACCCTTTTGTAAGATATAAAGGTGTTGAGTTCTTCGGAACCTATGAAAACGCTTCCGGAAGAAATCTAGGCGAAACCGACCGAAGAACATGGAACCAGTATGCAGCAGAGCTGATCTACCGATTCGGCAATGATGACAATCTGTATGTGGGAGGACGATACAACCTGGTAAAAGGCGAACTGGCAACCGGAGATAAAGTAGACATCAACCGTTTCAACATCGGCGGAGGTTGGTTTATGACAAAAAATATCCTGGCCAAAGCAGAATATGTAAACCAGAAATATGACGACTACCCTTCTTCAAGCATCCTTTATGACGGCAAATTCAATGGATTTGTTCTGGAAGCAGCCATTTCTTTCTAACTGAATATACAACGCAAGAGTTCCCACTGAACTTATCAAAACTCTGGATTATGAAAGCTTTTTTAACGGCCATTCCGTTCTTATTAGGAATCTTCATGAATGCTCAGGAAAATTACATTCAGATCAACGGAAGCACCAATATCAATACTTTTAAATGTACCAACAATACATTCAGGACACCGGGCGGAAGCTTTGCAGTCAGCGATAAAAACCTTCCAAACATTGCGTTAAAAGTAGACGATTTCGACTGCCGCAACAAAATGATGACTTCTGATTTCCAGAAAACGCTTTCTGCAGCAGACCATCCTTATCTTCATATAAAATTCCTTTCTTTAGACAAGAGCAAAGCAGTATACAATGCACAGATCGAAGTGAAGATGATCAACAGAAGCAAAATATACAACATTACTTTTTGCCTCGAAAACGGGAAACTTACCGGCAGAAGAAGTGTAAAGTTCAGTGATTTCGATATTTCACCTCCGAAGAAAATGGGCGGAATGATCGTCGTGAAAGATGACCTCAATCTTGTCTTTGCACTTTCAGCAAACACGCAATAGCAAAACATTCATATTTAGATCAACAAGAAAATGCTTAGAGATTGATGAAGCCTGCAGTATAATTTATGCTGCGGGCTTTTGGTGGCCTATACAATACTGTTTAGTTTTAAACTGAAAACAAGATTATCCGGAAAACCTTCATCTTTCCTGTTTTCTTCCTGTACAAACTGATGGCGTAGAAGTATTTTTTTTGAATGAATATTGCGGCGATCGGTCATTGCCACCATTTCGTTCAAATGAAGCGTATCAGAAGCCAAATTAATGATTCGCTGCAATGCTTCAGACACTATTCTCTGACCATGGTATGCGGGCAGCAGCTCATACCCTACTTCAGCGGTTTTACGGTCTCCCGAAAAATTCCACAGGCAGATGGTGCCGATCAGACCGGGTTGTCCTTTCAGTGAAATGCCCCAATAGAAAGCCTCATTATTCTTCGTTTTTTCTTTAATCGTTAAAATAAACTGCAGCGCATCGTAATTATTTTTGGGTGAATTTCTACGGATAAACGCATTGATTACGTCATTGCTCCTGATCTTTAAAATATCTTCCGCGTGATGTTCACCGATTTCTTTCAATTCCAATCTTTCGGTTTCCAGTTTCATATATATAATGTCATATTTTGGGTTCATTGATATTTTCAAATCTTCAAATTAACTCATTTTCAAACTAAATTCACATTTTCTCACTAAATTTGCATGTGTTTATAAATAAAGAAGATTTAAATGAATTGGAATTTCCGCAATTGCTCGCGGAGATTGCTCCTTTAGCATATTCCCCGAAAACAAGGGAAAAAATTTTACAGCTTCATCCGATGGAGATCGATGAGGCCGAAATTTCCCTGAAAAAAACCTCCGAATACCTGTCCAGCTTCGAGAGTTCGAATGCCATCCCGTTTGATGAATACGATGATATTGAAAGCGAACTTAAATTAATGCTGATCGAAAATTTTCGGCTTGAAAACAGTTCTTTCATTAAAATAAAAACCATCACGGAGCAGATCGGAAAACTTCAGAAATTTTTCCCGACCATGCCGGAAACCTTCCCTACTTTAATAGAAGACGTTTCGGTGCTGGAATTCAGAAAAGAAATCATTGATAAGGTAGATAAGGTTTTCAACCGTTTTGGTGAGGTGAAAAGTGAAGCCTCCCTTGTTTTAAAAAGTTTGAGGGCTGAAATCCAGGTGGCCAAAAAAGCCATCCAGGAGAATTTCAACAGAGCGTTGTTTAATTATGGACAGAGTGAATTTCTTGACGATATCCGTGAAACCATTATTGACGACCAAAGGGTTCTGGCAGTAAAATCGGGATTCAAGAAAAGAGTTCCGGGAAGAGTGCTGGGATTATCGAAAACAGGCTCCATTACCTATATCCAGCCGGATTCCGTAGTAAAACATTATTTCAAGCTTAAGGAAAATGAAGATGAGGAAAAAAAGGAAATTGATAAAATCCTCAGAAAACTGACGGCCGAACTTGCAGAATTCCAGCCTCAGCTTTGGAGGTACCAGAAGTATATTTTCGATCTTGATTTAACGAGAGCGAAAGCCAAATTTGCAGAGCTTATCAATGGGGTTTTACCGAAGATCAACCGCCATAAAACATTAAGATTAAGAGAAGCTTTTCATCCTCTATTATTTTTGAGAAATAAAGCGGAAAACAAAACCATTTTTCCACAGACGCTGGCTTTAACGGATCACAACAGGATTATCTGTATTTCCGGGCCGAATGCGGGAGGAAAATCAATTACCCTGAAAACCGTAGGCTTATTGCAGCTGATGATCCAAAGCGGAATTCTGGTTCCGACACATCCGAAATCCGAAATGTTTTTCTTTGATAAAATCATGACGGACATTGGTGATAACCAGTCGATTGAAAATCATCTCTCCACCTATTCTTCAAGACTGAAGAAAATGGGCGGAATCATCCGTGAAGCCGACGCCAATACCCTATTGTTGATCGATGAATTCGGTACAGGTTCCGATCCTGAACTGGGCGGAGCTTTAGCAGAAAGTTTCCTGGAGTTTTTCTACGATAAGAAAAGTTTCGCGATCATTACCACACACTATACCAACATCAAACTGGTTATTGAACAGCTTCCGAATGCCCAAAATGCAGCCATGCTGTTTAATGAGGAAACCCTGGAGCCGATGTACAAGCTGGAAGTCGGACAGGCCGGGAGTTCCTTTACTTTCGAGGTGGCGGAAAAGAATAAAATCCCAAGATTTATCATTCACTCCGCAAAGAAAAAAGTGGAACACGATATCGTAAATCTTGACAAAACGATCGTAAAACTTCAGCAGGAAAAGTATGAAGTCGAAAAGCTGAAAACCGACCTTGCAGAAAGGAAGGAATCTGTGGAAGATAAGCGTGACAACCTGCAGAAACTAAACGATCAGCTTCAGCAAAAGCTTTATAATTTCCAGAAGCTTTATGAGGAGGAACACCGTAAGTTGCAGTTCGGAAACAAAATTGAAACATTCATAGACAGCTATACCAAAGGAAAATCCAGAAAAGATGTGGTGAAAGATTTTGTGAAACTTCTCGAGCAGGAAAAATTCCGTAAGCTGGGAGCCGACAAGGATGAAAGCAAAAGGCTACAGGTGGTGAAAAGGAAAATCACGCAGCAGCTGAAAAAAGAAGAAGTCATCGAAAAAATTGCAGAAACCAACGAAAAGCTTGAAGAAAAAAGAAAAACCGACCGGGCTTTGTGGATGAAAGTAGGACAACGCGTCCGTATCACCGGAAGCACGAGTGTAGGAACCATCGAAAAAATTTCGAGAAATAAGGTGATTGTGAACTACGGGACGTTTAAGACGACAATCGACGCCGAGGAGCTGGAAAGGATTTAACTGTAAGGATGACTGTAAAAACGCAAATTACATTCAGGGATTTTTTAGTTTTTCATATAAAAAATTCTTCACTGAAGCTCATACTCTTCGCCTTGATTCTGCTGGTATTTTTCATCATGAAAGAATCGACGGACGGCAGCACGGAAACGGATATATGGCAATCGGCTTCGATTTGGTTTGCTGTTTTGGTTTTGTTCATTATCATCCGGTCTTTTTTTAGCGTAAGGTTTATTTACAGCTCGAACAAGAATATCCAGGAAAGCATTACCTACACTTTCACGAAAGAAAAAATTTTCATTCAAGGGGAGACTTTCGAAGGGGATTTTGCGTGGAATTCGGTTTATAAAGTCAAGGAGAAAAAAGACTGGTTCCTGATTTACCAAAATGCGCAGGTCATGAATATGGTTCCGAAAAAGTTCTTTACAAGAGCTCAGATCCTGGAACTCAGACATATCATTAAACATAATCATGTCAAGTCAAAACTTAGAAAAGATTAATGTTTTTTAAACTATAACGGAAGAAAGTGTTCAGAAAGGAGAATATCTGTTTTTGAACGCTTTCTTTTTTTAGACCATTAAAAAAAAATAACCACTATTTTGAAAGACAGATGATCAGTAGGTTTTCAATAAAATTTAGTTGTTTTTAATGTTTATTGAAAACAAATTAAACATTTAGGAGAATTGCTGCTTCATTAGTATCTTCAGAAAAGCATTAAATTAATATATTTGAACTGTCAAAAAAAATTCATGATGATTTCCGTAAACAAGACTCTGTATTTATCCGTTTTCAGTTTTCTACTAATGTCTTTTGCCAAAGGGCAGGAGAAAGTTCCTTTCGGTGTGGTAAAAGCTGAAGAAGGATATGCCATGGTACGGGTTCATAAGGATGACTACCGGAAAATCATTGATAAAATCCGGATGAAAACCGGTGATGTTTTTATTTATGTGAAACCGGCTCCCGGTGAAACCGAATGGATCTGGATCAAATATCCTGAAAAAGATGACACCGACAAGCCTTTCGTACGCTACGACAGCATTACCAAAGAAGGAATGGTAAATAAAAACCGCGTGGTTTTCATCGATAAGCTGCCCCAGTTTACGCCTTCCAAATCAAAAAACGGTAAATCGCTTATCTTTACGGATGACACCAATCCTAAGGTTCCGGGAAATCAGAGAACAAAAGTAATCATTGATGTTTACCCTTCTTATGCAAAACTCAAAAAGCAGGAAAAAGATGCCGACGGGAATATTGTAAAAATCGACAAAGTAAAATCATGGGGCGTAGGAAAGGAACTTCCTGAAGGCCTTACGGAAATAAAATCAATCAGGGTCCAGCAGCCGGGAAGAGGCTCCGTTTTTGTAAGGGATGCCATTAAAAACATGTTCCAGCCCACCATGGATTTCAGCAATGTGGGCGTAACAGCCATTGACAACGATCATATTTTCCTATACATGATCAATGGCTCCGGCGAAAATAAATATACAACCATCTGGACCATCAAACAGGGAAAAGTTCAAAGCCAGATCATTTATAAAAATCCTGAATAATCCATCAATTATCATTATGTTTGCACCCGGAAAGATTGGGGTTAACGGTTTTCCGTTTCCTTATTCTTTTCAGGAAAACGGTTTTGCTTAACTGCAGATTAAAAGGGAATCGTGTGAGAATCACGAACTGTCGCGCAACTGTAAGTAACTGAAGTCTTTATAAAAAATCCACTGTGCTGGCCATGGGAAGGAATAAAGATGTTACAAGTCAGGAGACCTGCCTTTTTCTTTATCATAAAAAACTTTCGCGATTTGAAGTTTATTGATCTAAGAATACTCAGGGATTTCTCTCTGCTCTTTCTGCTGTCCTTAAACTCGTCATTTCGCTTTAATTATAATGAAATATGACTACAGAAGAAAGAATTGAAGCCTCGGAAACCAGAATTTTCAAAGCCGTTTTCCCCAATACAACGAATCATTACGACACCCTTTTCGGAGGAACCGCGATGCAGCTCATGGATGAGGTTGCTTTTATCGCCGCAACACGATTTGCAAGAAAGCGCGTGGTAACCGTGAGCAGCGATAAGATCGACTTCAAAAGATCCATCCCCGCCGGAACGATCATAGAACTGATCGGGAAAGTCGTTCACGTGGGAAACACAAGTATGAGGGTAAATGTAGAAATTTATACCGAACAGATGTATTCGTATGAAAGGGAGCGGGCCATTGTAGGCGATTTTACCTTTGTAGCTATTGATGAATTCAAGAAACCAATTCAAATATTATAAGGTGCTCCGGCGGCCTTTGGCCGCCGGAGCCAATTTTCAAAATGTCTTTTAATCGGTTTCGGCGGGCAAGCCCGCCGAAACCTTTTTTTAAGCATACAATCTGTGAGATTTTTATAGTGAATTACTTTTATTTAGCTTTAAAAATCAATTCAATAGCAAAAAGACGTTTGCATAACATTTAAATTTATTTTAAAACTTTCTCCGTCTCCAGATTTTTAATCAGCAGCAGTTGAAATGCCTCTCCCAATTCATCGGATGCTCTGCTGATCGCATTTTCCAGCATATTTCTGATTTGTTTTTCGGTCACTCCCGCTTCGGTCCAGCTTTTTCCTGAAGTATGGGAATTCAGGATAAAAGGCATAATCCGGTCGATTGCGCAGGCGAAAATGGCGTCCGGTGTCTGTTCTTCTTCAAATTCCAGCCAGAGATTGAAGAATTCGGATCTTAAGGGTTCGTCAAGGATTCCGAAAATCTTTTGCGCGGAAACCTTTTCCCTTTCAAACTTGCCGACCATGGCCGCTTCGTCAAACAAGAAAGTATCTCCGGCTTCAATTTCCACAAGATCATGAATAGAAAGCATCCTGATCACCCTCAGCAAATCGATATCTGCCCTGTTTTTGGCGTAAGGAAACAGAATCTGTGCAAGGATGATAATCTGCCAGGAATGCTCTGCGGTATTTTCCCTCCTGGAATCATCGGCATTAAAGTTTCTTCGCTGTACATTTTTCAGGGCATCAACGGCCAGGATAAAATCGATTTCTTTTTGAATCTTCATTTTTTAATTTTCTTTATAATATTCACTGATTGGATACGTTTTGATGCTGGTAACCCATTTATCATCAACAAATTCACGTTTTGTAACCTTCACTTTTTCACCGCCTGTCGCATCTTCTTCCAATTCATACACTTTAAACAACCCTCTTTGCGGCAAAACGGAGTATTCGGTGGTTAAGTGCCAGCAGCAGCCTGATTTTGAATAGGTAATCAATCTTTTCCTTTCAGCATCCGTATTAAACATTCCAAGGTTTTCATGAGCCAGGGCGGTTAATTCTTCGCTTAAGACAAATCTTTTGCGGGTACTGTTATAGACGTACACATCATAAGACGGGCCTCCGTAGCCACTTTCATTCCCGTTTCTCACTGCAAGATCTTCGGTTCCGTCGAAATTGAAATCATCAAAAATCAATGGACTTTGATCATTGTAAAGCTGGATAATATTAACGGTCGGCTTCTGGTTTTCATTCAGATAAAAATTAAGATTATCCGATTTCAGGGTCTGAATCAGGGCAGCAGTCTTTTTGTCATAAAGGTTTATGGTTGCTTTTCCTTCACATTCGTCTTTACTGCAGGTCTCCACATTTATTTTTACATTATAATGGGATGATCCGTCATTGATCTCAAACTGATGCTGAGCCGAAATATAGATATTAATGAACAGAAAAGGCAGTAAAAATTTCAGGCGTATCATATGTGCAGAATGTAAAATAAGTTTAATCGGATACAAAATTAGGGGTTTTAATTCAGAGTCTGCCCTAAATCTCCATGGTAATTTAAATTAAAAATCGCACATTTTTTTTAAATTTTATTTTAAAAAGATCTTAATTTTCATAAAACAAAAATTCCGGCTTAAAAATAATTTACCTGATTATCAATAACTTAAATAAATTAATAAAATAATTTCACTACTTTGTATTGCATAATACCATTTTAATTACATATCTTTGTAATGTAAAATCGAAGAAGGATCATCTAGCTAGGTTCCGGAATTCGAAAATTATATAACTAATTAACAAAACTTATTAAAGATGAATACTGAAAATACCAAAGCGCAAATGCGAAAAGGGATTCTGGAATTCTGTATTTTAAGTCTCATCAATCATCGCGAAATGTATGTTTCCGACTTAATCGATGAACTGAAAAAAGGAAAACTGGATGTCGTGGAAGGAACACTCTACCCTCTTTTAACGAGATTAAAAAATGGTGAGTTTCTTTCGTACAGATGGGAAGAATCTACAGGAGGGCCTCCCAGAAAATACTACCAGATCACTGAAAAGGGTAAGCTGTTTTTAGATGAACTTCAGAATACCTGGAACGAATTAACAAATTCAGTCAATCAAATTACTCAAAAAAATTAAAAAACAAAGCTATGAACAAAACACTCTCAATAGGACTCGCAGGTTTTTCTTTCACGATAGAAGAACACGCATATATAAAGCTAAGCGATTACCTGAACGCACTGAGAAGCTCACTGGATGCTTCTGAAGCAGACGAGGTAATGCACGACATAGAAATCAGAATGGTGGAAATCTTCAAAGATTCTATGGCAAAACGTGAAGTGATCAATGATTCTGATGTAGAAAGAGTTATTGCACAGATCGGAAGCCCTGAAAAAATCGAAGAACAGGAAGAAGCCTATTATTCTGAAAAAAACACCAAAAGAACAGGTAGCGCAGGAACTGAATATTCTGATAAAAAGCAGCTGTTCCGTGATCCTGAAAGACAGAAAATTGCCGGAGTTTGCGCAGGTCTTGCCCATTATGTAGGAATGGATATCACCGCAATGAGAGCCATCTGGCTGGGAATTTTCATCCTGGGAATTTTTACGGCCGCCGTATCATCAACACTGGTTTTCCTTCTTTATGTAATCCTTTGGGCAGTATTACCAAAAGCTGAAACAGCAGCAGATTTCCTGAAAATGAAGGGAAAGCCTATGAACTTCGACAATCTTAAGAATGAGTCTAATAAGCTGGTACAGTTTGCCAACGAATCTACTCAGAGGGTCGGAGAAATCTATATCGAAAACAAGCCTTACATCAATAACGCAGGAAGCGGATTATGGAATGTCGTACGATATATTTTAGGTGGAATTTTTGCCTTCATGTCTTTGTCCTGCCTGATCGGCGTATTCGTGGTATTCGGTTTCATGGGCGCAGACAGCGATTTTCCGCCTGTGAGCGAAATGAATTTCTACTTCGACAACGACAATATGAAATACGTCATCATGGCGCTGATCACTTTGGGAAGTTTATTGCCTGCCATGTTATTCGGGCTGCTAAGTATTAAATTAATTTCACCTAAAACAAAACTGAGAAATACAGGCTGGGTAATCGGAGCACTGTTCCTTGCACTGATCTCTTTAGGGACTTACTTCGGATTCAGCATGGCTAAAAAAGAAATGTTCCTGAAGGGCCATAAAGAAGATACGGAAGAAGTTTCCATCAATACCAATTCCGACACCATTTATGTTGATTACAAGCAGGTTACCATTCCTCAAAATTTCAAGGGATACGATGATGATATTTATTCTGATAAAATCTCTGTCTACGAAAAAGACTGGATCCACATGGATGTTACAAGAAAAGCTGATATTAAGACACCTTATCTGATCATCAAGAAAGAAGCTAAAGGATACAACCTTCCACTGAACGTCAATGTCCCGGTAGAAATCATCAACAATAAAGTGATTCTTCCCAATTATATCAAATATCCTTATGAGCATAGATTCAGAGATTACAGCATTGATTACGAACTTGTTGTTCCTTTAAAGACAGTCGTTATTCCTGGAAAAAATGACGGAATAAGCTTCGACGGCGATCTTAATGCAGACGGAATCAACGATAACGACCAGGAAAAAGACGAGGACGGAAACATCAAAATCGAAAAAAATAAAATCACGGTAAACGGGTCGACCATAGAATATGATTCCGATGACGAAGACAGCATCATTGTAAACGGTAAAAGAGTTCCCAGCAACCAGGCCGATAAAGTGATCGATTCTATGAAACACAGCATCAAAAAGATGAAAGGCGCCAATATCGACTTCAAAGTTGATAAGGATAAAAACGAAATTTCCATACAAACTAAATAACTAAATTATAGAGAGTGGCTGAAGGTGTGAATGGATAGCCCAATCGTTTGAAATTCACACCCTTCTTCCCTCACCGGAATTAAAATAAATTAAAATTTAGTTCGTTATGTAAATAAATTAGTTTACATTTGTATAGTAAAAGAATAACCAAAAAACACTCAAAAATATTAACTAATCATGATACAACTGGCATTAGAAATTGTAATGAAAATCGTAGATTTAATCAGCGGTTTATTTTAAGAGCGATAATATTTCAATATATTTGTAAAGTATAACCAAAGTTTGGTTATACTTTTTTGTTTTTAATTCAGATTTTATGAGAAAGCTTTTAGGCAAAATAATATTAAAATTAATGGGTTGGCAGGTCGTTTTGCAAGGCGACGTCAACAGCCTCAACCGATGCATTCTGGTGGTTGCACCCCATACCCACAATATGGAATATCTTCTGGGAAACCTTGCCTACTGGTCTCTTAAAAAGCCTTTAAAAATAATCATCAAGGATGCCCATACCAAAGCATGGTACGGCGGATTGGTAAAAGGACTGGGAGGCATCGGTATCGACAGAAGCCAGAAAAATGATCTGGTCAATTTCGTAGCGAAACAATTTGCCAAAGATGACTTCAGCCTGGTGATCACTCCGGAAGGCACAAGGAGCTGGGTCCCGAAATGGAGAAAAGGATTTTACCACATGGCACTGGCAGCAAAAGTTCCGATCGTCCTTGCGGCGGGAGATTTCAAAAGAAAAATCATTTATCTGGGCTATACCATTCCTTACGAGAGAATTGAAACGGCTACGTTTGCTGAAATCATGGCCGAAATTCAGGAATATTACATCAAAAATGATATTGTTCCTAAAGTTCCTGAAAACTGGAATCCCAATATTATGGGGAATGATTCGTAAGTTAGAAGTTAGAAGTTAGAAGTTAACAAAATTAATTATTAATTATCAATCATCATTTATCAATCATCATTCATCATTCATCAATCATCGCTTATCATATATGTACATTAAAGATAAAACAAAAGAGGAAATATTAGAATTCATCAACAGCTGGGGTGAGGAAACTTTTGCGAAGACTTTGGAGATAAAATTTATCGACATTGATATTGATCATGAAACCCTGACAGCCACGATGCCTATTTTACCGAGAATTCATCAGCCTTTCGGGATCATGCACGGTGGGGCAAGCTGCGTACTGGCGGAAACCATGGGCTCAAGCCTGTCAAATATTTTCATTGACGGAGAAAAATATTTCGGGGTCGGAACGAACATCAACACCAACCATTTAAGGAGCAAGAAAGACGGACTGGTAACAGCGGTGGCCAGATTTATCAGAAAAGGAAAAACAATGCATGTTTCGGAAATTGAGATCAGGGACGAAAAGAACCAGCTGATCAGTCATACCACCATGACCAATACGATCATCAACAGATAAACTACAGAAGCTCAAAAAAAATTTGAGCTTTTTTTATTTTTTGCTGCAACTTTTTCGGAATGGTGCATCTAATAAGAAAAGAATGACTATGAAAACTCTAATTTTACCTTTTTTATTTTTATTAGCTTTTCTTGTTTCTTGTGGACAAGATGAAGAAGTATCAGTTCAGAAAACAAATTCTTATGATGTTTATGTTTCCGGTAAGGAAAACAGTCACTTTTGCTATTGGAAAAATGGGACTAAGCACAACATCACCGATATTCCTGCAGAATCGGCACCATCAGAAATTTTTGTTGATGCAAATGATGTTTACGTTAAAGGAAGATACGGGTATTGGAAAAACGGAAATTATATTACCTACGCACAGGCTGCAGGAACTACAAGTCAGGATGTCATTGATATTTTCGATTTATTTGTAAAAAATGGAAATGTATATTTCGCAGGCTACACGTGGCAGACCAACAATCCTGCAACAGATAAATTTGAATTCTGCTACTGGAAAAACGGTGCAAAAATACTGTTGTTTAAAGATTCGTCAACATATAATGATAACTGTAGTATTACAGAATTCAACAATGACGTGTATGTCGGTGCACAAAAAAATACCTCCGGAATTATGAATCACGGATACTTTAAAAACAATGTCTTTTACCCGGTCGCCACCGGATACCAATATATCACTGAGGTAGTTTCCAATGAAACAAATGTCTACTTTTCTTCGCTTTTTTATTATAAAAATTTAATTTCCGGCTTACAGACAAATTTTACTCCTACTCCTACCAGTGGCAGCTATAAACCTGCATTGGATCAAAATGACGTTTATATTAACGGAAGATTCGCCATGTATTATAAAAACTCAGTTGCCATCGCATTCACTTCGCCATTCCCGATTATTCAGGATATGAAAGTTACCGATCAAAATGTGTATATGATAAGAAACAATTTTAACAATACTGAATATAAGGTGTTCATTAATGATGTAGAGACTCAATCTCTCCAGAACGTAAACTCTGCTTCCAGTTTTAACAATATTGCAGTTGTAAAAAATTAAATATGTCAAACTCAGACTGGCAAAAAATATACAGCAATTATTCCCCAAAACTCCTGGGGATTTGTCGCAGGTATATACAAGATATTTACACAGCCGAAGATATTGTGCATGACAGTTTCATCACGGCAATCCAGAAAACCCACCAGCTGAACGACGAGAAAGCAATGTTCGCATGGCTTAAGAAAATTGTCGTGAACAATGCTTTACAACATATCCGCAAGTACAGCAAAGATACTTTTGTGTCCACCGAATCATCAGAAATTCCAGATACCAATATAGAAATGGATCATCCTACCTGGGAAGAAAAGAACATCTTCATTTATGATTTTACCCGTGAAGAACTGCTGTCATCCATCGACAATCTTCCGCCACATCACAAATCTGTTTTCAATTTGTATTTTATTGAAAATCATTCACATGCGGAAATTTCAGGTTTATTGGGAATTACCGTCAATACCTCAAAATCCCATCTCCTGAGAGCGAAAAAATCGGTTCAGAATTATTTGGTGAATAACTTTGTCAATCAAAATACCCCGAAAAATAAAATCGCACAACTTCTGGTTCTGTTCGGAATGGGAGGACTACTTTGGGCACAGACCTTCAAAGGCAAGTTTGCTGAATTTAAAATTCAGCCATCTAAAAAACTGGAAATTCCATCAAATACAAAAATCGTAACAAGTCCGGTTTCATTCATGGGTAGATCGTTTACCCGCAAAATAATCATCGGGACGACTTTTCTTATCATTATCATAACATCATTATTTTTATTTAATCATCAAAAAAAATCATCCCTAAAAAATTTCCCTGATACCTCTTTATTAACAAAAACGAATACAGAAAAAACCATGGATGCCGAATCAAACAGTCATAATGGAAAGGCTGTACAGAAGGCAGGTTTACAGTTAAATGATGAAGCAATTAAAACCAAAACGACATTAAATAAACTTAAAGAAAAACCTTCGGATAAATCGGAAACTGAGGAAGTGAAAAATATAGTTTCAGAAAAGAACAGCAAAAAGATGTTGATGAAAGACTCACTCCATGAAATGCCTCAAAAAGTGATCGTTGTGAAAAAAATTATCAAAAGAGACACCATATTTATAGAAAGATAAACACGGAATCATGACGTCAAGGAAGCTATTTTTTCTTTTTTTAATATTTTTCGTAAACTTTTCACAGGCTCAGCGACGAAAAAAAGTAGACACAATCTATGTCTATGAAAAAGTTGTGGTTTACGATACGGTTTATCTGATAAAACCTTTACATTTTAAATCTAATGATCTGATATTTGGATCCCCAAAAGTGCAAGAAAAATCTTTCGTCCGGAATATCTATCAGGAAGAACTTGAAAAACAACGGGCTAAAAGGAGAATCAGCGGAACGAAAAATAACAGCTTTGAATATGGCATTGAAGCAGGAATCGGCTTCAAAAAAAGTGAATGGTCCAAAGCCTTTTCAGCAGATAAAGAACAGTTCGGAGAAAATATGGGCATCTGGTTTTCGAAAAGTTTATTCGACAATCTGAACATGATGCTGTCTGCCAATATCTATCACTGGAATTCGACTTTTGACATTGATGCCAGTAAAGACGAGAGCAGTCTTAATGGCTTTTATTTTACAGAAGATCATCAGCCGCTGCTTTTCCAGCGTTTCAACAATAAACATTTCGATTACACCTTACAGCTTAAAGCTTTGTATGAATGGAAAGGCTGGCGTCCCTTTGCCGGAATTCTTGTGAATCAGAATACCTATAAAATGCAGTTTTTAATTCCCGAAAATAATGTCCTGTCGAAGATGGATGATTTTAAGAGCAGACAAACCTACGTAGGATTTTCATTCGGTCTTCAGTACAGATTTTTTAGAAAATTCCTTTTATCATTAGAATACCAGCAATACAAAATGAAAAACATTTCCTTAAAAAACAGCTCGTTTGATTTTGAGATTTTTCAGACGAACAATACCTTTGCAGAAAGAAAAATCAACTTTGGGATTTCATACCGTATTTCCCGAAACTGATTTTTAAAAACGTTATTAAATGATTTATTTTAAACTTCCATTTGACGAAAACCTTTATTCTACCGATAAAAACAATGACGAAAACAACATTACTTTTTATCCGTTTGAAGGCTCAGAACTGAATAAACATTACGGAAAAATCATTAAAGTAAATCATGAGAATGCAGATGAAATAACGCTCATAACATCATCATTACCAAAAGATAATACCCAATTAACAGCTGAAACCCAAAGTGAATATTTAACCAATCTCGAAAAGGTCATCGGCACCATCAATGAAAATCAGCTTCCTAAATTGGTGTATTCAAGACGAAAAATATTCACTGATTTCCGTGAAATTGATCTTCAGAAAAGTTACGAAAACCTTTGTGCTTCATATCCTAATGCATTCCGGTATATTTTTATTAATGAAGAAGTTGCGTGGATGGGTGCTTTCTCTGAGGTTTTAGGTAAATTCGACAAAAAGACACGCCGGTTTGAAACCATGAGCCTTGCAGGAACGCTTCCGGTCTCAGAAACGTGGTCTGAGAAGGAGATCGAAGAACAGAAACCCGTCACCGAATACATCAGGAATATCCTTAAAACCTATTCCTCAAAAATCGAAGAATCTTCTACGTACGACCATATTTCGGGAAATATTAAACACCTGAGAACAGATTTTAAAGCTGATATCAATCCTGGAGATCTGGACGAAATCATTAAAAATTTACATCCGACACCGGCAGTTTGCGGGATTCCGAAAGATTTCTGTAAAGGCAAAATTCGTGAACTGGAAAAATTTCCGAGAGAACTGTATGCCGGCTATATAAAAATAGAAACTGAAGAAACCGTTTATTATTTTGTAAATCTTCGCTGCTGTAAACTTTACCAGGATTCGGTTCACATTTTCGTCGGGGGCGGCATTACCGCTCAAAGTAATCCGGAAAAAGAATGGCGGGAAACTGAGCTGAAATCAGAGGCAATCCTTAAAAACCTTTCGGTTACGCCTTAATGATTTGTAAAAGATAAATTCATATCAATGCATTACTGGTAAACACAAAAAAAACCTCTTCCGTGCTAAAAG
The DNA here is from genome assembly GCF_056333165.1 of Chryseobacterium endophyticum. NCBI lineage: Bacteria > Pseudomonadati > Bacteroidota > Flavobacteriia > Flavobacteriales > Weeksellaceae > Chryseobacterium > Chryseobacterium endophyticum. The sequence continues at coordinate 289,635 of NZ_JBWGXE010000003.1, read as the reverse complement.
AGGTTTTATATCTTACTAAAAATTAATTCTTTATTTCTTTACGCCGATCTTGCTCCAGGTATTCATTACGAAAAGCAAAATGAGACCAATTACAGCTGATGCTGCTGAAAACACAAACTTCGAATTATCTTCTGACAACATATCGGATTGCCAGTCAAGCGCATAAATATTGATTGCGATAAACACAATAAAAACGACTAAAAATACTTTATAAAACTTCTGCATGATTCTTAAAAATTAATATAAGCCTGCACCAATTGGGCAAAATTTGCGGTGAATAATTTAATTGAAATTGCCAACAGGATAATTCCGAAAACCTTCTGCAGGATTGCCAATGTAGCGTCACCTATTCTCCTCTCTAACCAGTTTGCAGATTTCAGCACCAAATATACGAAAATTGTGTTGAGTATAATCCCAAAAATAATATTAATATCGTGAAATTCAGCTTTTAGTGACAAAGTCGTTGTTAAAGTTCCTGCTCCTGCTACCAAAGGAAAAGCGATCGGAACAATGGAGGCTGATTTTGCTTCAGACGTTTTGTTGATCTCAATTCCCAAGATCATTTCCAGCGCAATAATAAAGATTACGAAAGCTCCGGCGATGGCAAATGAATTGACATCTACCCCGATGAATTTCAGGATCTTATTTCCTACAAACAGGAAAACCAGCATAATCAATCCTGCTGTAATGGTCGCTCTTTCTGCTTCGATTTTACCGAATCTCTGCTGAAGGCTTACAATAATAGGAATAGATCCTATAATGTCTATCACCGCAAAAAGAACCATAGAACAGGTTACGATTTCTTTAATAGAAAAATCATTGAAAATTTCCATGCCTTTAGAATTATTAATTTCGCAAAAATATGAAAATAAATTGATTATTTGCTAATTTGAGAATATAAATTCACAATGGACTGTAAAAGGATGTCCATGCCATCGGAGGATTTTACTGGAGCGTATTTTTCAATTTGTATCTTTTGGGTAAGATTTCTGTATTCCTCGGCTGTTGCAGAGCCTTTATATTTTTCAAGGAAATCTGCAAAATCATTTGCAGAACTTTGGAAATACTGGCTTCTTACTTCAGAATCCAGTTCATCGTAAGTTTGAAAGAATTTCTGATAATCTCCATTATCCTTAAGGTTTTCCAAATAGCTGAAATAATCGTTTACATCCGTTTTCAGTTGTTCACGGATTTCTCTTTCGGTTTCAGCGACGGATCCTACAGGCTGTGCAGGCACAATCTTTTTATTTGATTTGCGCTTTTTCTGCCAGCTTTTGAACAAAATATAAGCTATGAATAATCCTATTAAAATCGCTGTATTAACAAAAAGAACATTCCAATGGAACCTGTTTTTCTCTTTTACTTTGAAAGAAGTCGTTTTTAAAACAGGAGTATTGACCGTTTCCAAAAAAGTATTGGTGTATTCATTTACCTTCTCAACTGCCGTGCGGGACGCCATAATCTGGTCATGTGAAAAGGCATTTACATGAATTATTTCGTGGCCAAGATCTACATATTCTTTTTTAGAAGGATCGAAAAAGGCAAAGTTTTCCGTCTGGATAGAAATATCACCGGTTTTTTTAGGAATAACCAGATAATCAGCCAGAATTTCACCTTTCATCCCGGTTGTTTCCGTAGTGACTTTCGAGGTAATTTTGGGAGCAAAAACGTCATAATCAGGAGATTCAACGATTTTGGGAAGTTCCAGGCTTTTAAGATTTCCTTCGCCGCTTACTTTTACCAGGACATTGATTGGTTTTTTAACTTCAGCTTTTTCTTTTGATACATTGGAAATACTTACTTTAAAATTCCCGACTGCATTTTTGAAATATTCGGGAGAACCTTCCGGCAGTTTTTTAACGTTGATTTTAACTTTATTGGAAACAATTTTGTTTTTCCCGGCATAAGAACTCACCGAAGCCGAAGCTCCGGGCACTTCTACGTATCCCGCTTCATTTGGGAAAATCATGAATATGGCCAAAACCTGCGAAGACATATTTCCGTAATCTGAAGGATCGATTTCAGATTTCGTCATGCTTATCGGGTAAACATCCAGATTGTTATCTTTAGGAAGGTGTATGTTTTTCACTTTCCTTAAATTATCCATGTTCCTGGAATATACTTTAAGAACAGCAATGGTAGGCTCATCCTGGTAAACCTCGCGGTCATCCACTTCCATATTCAGGTAAACATCTTTTGAAGGATTAACGGCCACAGAAGCTTTTTTATCTGCTTCTTTGACAAGAATTTCGAAAGGTTCGGTTTTATAGATCTTATTGTTGATGGTTATCAGAAAAGAGCCGATCTTCACTTTCCCTTTCTGCTTGGGCTCAAGTGCCAGCCTGGTCACCGACTGGTAAATCACCATATTGGTTTCCGGATCCATAAGACCATTGGTCACGGAACCTGTTCCGATAAGATTAAATTTTGAAAAGTCAGGAGACCTCAGCTTGGTCTGCTGGTTATTGTAATCATTGCCTTCAATTTCAAGAAGGATGGTAAGGTTGATAATATCCGTAGTGCTGTATACCGTTTTATCAGAAGTCACTCTGAGATTGACCTGTCCGTAAGAAATTACGGATAATAATAGGAACAATATGTAGGTAAGTCTGCTCTGCATCACCAATCTTTCTCGTTGCTTTCAGGCATCGAATAAGAATTTTTATTTAAAATTCTTCTGGCGGTTTCTTTCTCCTTATCGCTTACTTTATTGAGTATCTGATTTTCAAGTTCTTTTGGGATTTTGCCTTCATTATCCGGCTTCTGGTCGGGATTATTCCCCTGGCCTTTGCCCTGATTCTGCTGCCCCTGGCCCTGATCTTTATTTTGATCTTTCGGACCATTCTGATTATCATTTTTCTGCTGGTCTTTGCCACCGCCACCTTTACCAGAGTTATTCTGCTGCTGTTTTTTCTGCTGGTTTTCTTTTTCTTTCAGTTTAGCAATTTCGTAATTTTTCCGTGTTGTTTCACTGTAAGGATTTTGTTTCAGAGATTGTTTATAAAACTCGGCTGCTTTTTCCGGCTGCTTCATCTGCATATATGCGTTTCCCAGATTATGAAGTGCCGCCGCTTTATCAGGAATAGTCTGAGAAAGTCTCTGTGCTTTTTCAAACTCTGCTTTTGCTTCTTCGTATTTTTTGCTCTTGTAGAGTGCATTACCGAGATTGTAATGAGCCGCAAAATCTTTATCATTGATTTTTATCGCCTCCAAATATTTCACGGATGCTCCATCATAATTTTTACCGTTAAATTTTTCATTCCCTTCATAGACCAATGTTCGGTAATTTTTCTGCCCAAAAACAAGTCCTGAGCATAGGAAAGCAGTAATAAACGACAAAAAAATGATTTTAGTATTCATCAGTTGCAAAATTATTTCTTTATATGTTAATAAACAGTGCCTTATTTGTTAAAGTTGGGTTAAAGTAAGAGTCTGCAACCTGCAATTGCCTCATTCTTTAAAGATTGAAATCTCTTTTGGGATTAAACAGATAGATGAGCAGGAAGAAAAAGATAGAAACGGCAAGAAAATATTGGTAATAATGATTGGCATTCTGCGATTTTACCATGGTCTCGGAAGATCCCGTTTTCTTTTTTAGGGCATCAACGATTCTCTCCGGAGCTTCGTTGATGTTATTACCGTCGATATACGATCCGCCTGTAGCCTCTGCCATCTTCTTCAGCGCTTCTGTCTGTCTTTTGGAGATGACCGTCTGTCCAGACATATCGGCTTTGTATCCCATAAGCTGGCCAAAAGCATATTCCGGAACCGGCGCTCCTTCATCAGAACCGATACCAACCGAAGTGATCATAATTCCTTCTTTTTTTGCGAGCCTGATAGCAGCGTCATCATTACCTTCATTGTCTTCACCATCACTTAACAGCACTACCTTCCTTGCATCTTTATTTACATTTTTAAACTTCTGAACTGCCATTTTCATTCCGTTCAGGAAATCCGTACCCTGGATCTGCATCGAATTGGTTTCTATACCGCTGATGTAGGTTTCCGCAGAAGTATAGTCCGTAGTGAGAGGCATGATGGAAGTCGCCTGCCCTGCGAATATTACAATTCCCACTTTATCACTCTTCATTTTCTGCATGGACTGAATAATCAGATTCTTCGCTTCCGTTAAACGGCTGGGATTAATATCTTCGGCATTCATCGAATTGGAGACATCCAGCATAAAAATAACATTATTGAGCTTCTGATTAGTTTTAATTTCTTCGGAACCCCTTAGAAGATCAATGATCGAAAAAATAAGGAATAAAGTTCCCAACAGATATAGCGCAGGGAAAAATTTTGTAAAACGGGATTGTTCTTCAAACAAATGCTCATGAAACTGACGGTCAGCAAAGATTTCTTTCTTTTTCTTTCTCCATTTTAAAAACCCAACGAGAAAAGCAGCTAACAGCGGCAAAAGCAACAGTAACAACAAATACCAATAATTCCCTAAATACCAATCCATTAACTTAAAATTTTATAAAAAACCCATCTTAATAAAGCATCTAAAAAGAGCATTCCCAAGGCAATCCAGAGAAAGACTTTAAAGTATTCCTGATAATTGAAAAGCTTGGCAACTTTTACATCAGACTTTTCAAGCTGGTTGATTTCGTCATATACTTCTTCAAGACTGCTGTTTGACGTCGCCCTGAAATACTTGCCACCCGTCATCTGGGCCACTTCTTTCAAAACAGGCTCATCAATTTTCACTTCAGTTTCCGTAAAAACGAGATCACCGAAAATATCGGTCTGCGTAGGCATGAGTGCATAACCGTTTGTCCCGATTCCTATGGCATATACTTTTATATTGTTATTCTTTGCCAATTCCGCGGCCAGCGCTGGAGGCATTGCATTTTCTATGGTATTTACCCCATCGGTCATTAAAATAACAATCTTACTTTTTGCCTTACTGTTCTTAAGGTGATTCACCGCTACCGAAAGACCTTCTCCAATAGCCGTTCCGGGCTGCAGTTCCAAAGGATTGAGGTTCTGCAATTCGTCGATAACCACCTGATGATCTGATGTGACAGGTACTTTCGTGAATGCTTCTCCCGAATACGTAACTAACCCGATTCTGTCATTCGGTCTTTTCTGAACGAATTTGATGGCAATATCTTTGAGAGCCGTCAAACGGTCCGGGCTGAGATCTTTGGCCAGCATACTTAACGAAACATCGACAGAAAGCATTATATCAATACCTTTGGTGTCGTCCCGATCCTGGGAAATCGTAAAGGTCCTGGGTCTTGCCATGGCAATAATTAACGCCGAAAGAATGATGTATTTTGAGATCTTCATTAAAAACATCACGGCCTGAATCCCACCGCTCTCCCCCATATTTTTAATAGTAGGAACTTTAATCCCTTTTCTTTTCCGACTGCTGATATCCCTAATAAGCAAGGGAATAAAGAGCAGAAAAAGCAATAAAAACCACGGACTGTAAAATTCAAAATCAAACATCTTTCCTCAAATTTTCAAATTCCAAATCTTTTGATGAACGCTTTACAAAATCTGTTATTTCTCTAAGATCTTTTTCCATAGTTTCTTTATCCGGAAAGGTTTTTGCAAATTTCACAAGATCACCTCTTAAAAACACATCTTCCACCACCCTTTCGTTCTCCTGGGAAATCGTGTTATTTTTCTTCATCAGGTCGATTAGATCATCCGTAAGCAATACATCTGCCGGCAAACGGTACTGTTTTGTGATAAAATTTCTAGATATGTCAATGAGCTCCACATAGAAAGAACGGTAATTTCCGGTTTCCACATATTTTTTCTTTTTAAGAGAATCAAGCTCTTTTAAGGTATGGTTGGTGGCCACTACAGGAGAATCTTTGGATTTCCTTCCATATTTAATGATCATTACGATGGCAATAATCAGGGCGATTACGGCAATAGCGGCGAGAATGTAAAACTTGTACAGCTGCCAGTAGTCGGTAACTTCAAGCTTTACGTCTTTATTATTCATGATATCGTTGATCTGATCGGTCTTCTGAGCAGTATTGATCACGTCGATCTCGTAAGGAATGGTTTTCAGGATTTTCCCTCCTACTTTGAATTCCAGTTCGGGAATGGTAAATTTTCCTTCTTCAAAAACGGCAAAATCGATCCGTCGGTAATAAACATCCTGTGTCTGCGAAATACTGTCTTTTACCTCTTCAAAATGAAAAGGCAACAACTCGTTTTCCGGAGCGGCAGAAACTTTTTCATTACCCAGGTTATTGATCGTAATGACGATATGGTCTACCTCGCCGAGCGCGATCGTTTTCTTTTCTACACTGGAAGAAAGAATCTGTGAAAAAGCGTTTGCACAGACAACAAAACAAAATATAAATAATAATTTTTTCAATGTAAATAATACGTTTTGGCTAAAGTTTAAATAAGCTCAAGCCTATTCCTAATATTGTTATTTTTTCTGAAAATAGTTGTACAGAAGCTTCGAATAATCGGAACCTGTATCCATGTTCAGAAAGCTTGCCGAACTGTTGGCAAAATCATTTTCCAAAGCTTTCAGTTTCTGTTTTTGCGCTTCTGCAAAATTGTATCTCCACCTTGCATTAGAGGTATTTGCCCAGATTTCCTTTCCCGTTTCTGCATCGTACAACAAGGTGTAGCCTACATCCGGAATTTCGTTATCTTTTGCATCGAAAATCCTCATTCCCAGCAGCTGATGCTTCTTCGATACTGCTTTCAGCATTTTAGAATCATATTCATCCTCAAAATCCGAAAACATGAATACCAATGACTTTCTTTTAAAAATCCCCATCATATATTCCATGGCCTTATCGATTTTTGCAATAGCCGGAACATAATCTGCAGTGAGTATCGTGCTTATGATTGAAAGAATATGTTTTCTTCCTTTTTGTGGAGGAATAACTTTATACACCTTATCTGCAAACAATATCAGCCCTACTTTATCATTATTCCCTGCCGCTGAAAATCCCAGGCTTGCTGCAATTTCGGCAACATATTCGCGCTTAAGCTGATTTTGGGTACCATAATCCATGGATGCTGAAATATCTACCAGCAACATCATGGTAAGTTCCCTCTCTTCCTCCATTACTTTGACGAATGGCTCGCGGAACCGGGCGGTTTTATTCCAGTCGATTCTTCGGATTTCGTCACCAAACTGGTATGGACGAACTTCAGAGAACGTCATTCCCTGGCCCTTAAAAGCACTGTGATATTGCCCCATTAAAGTAGCTTCCGTCTTCTTTCGGGTTCGGATCTCGATCTGCTTTACTTTTTTTACAATATCTTTTATCTGCATTTCTTGCGTTTGAGAGTATTAGTGTTTAGTGTTTTTTGAGTTTTAAAACTTCTATCATCTTAATTCACACTTCGATCTTATTTAAACTCAATCGAAACATTAACCCATTCGTCATCAAATTTCGGACTGTACTTTTTATAGAAACTGATGGCTGGCTCATTCCAGTTCAGCACCTGAAAAACCATTCCGCTGTAGTCCTTTGATTTCCCGTAATCCATTGTGGCGTCAAACAATTTCCTGCCGATCTGTTTTCCCCTCATCTTTTCCGTTACCACAAGATCTTCCAGATACAGCCTTCTCCCTTTCCATGTGGAATAACGGTCATAATACAGGGAAATACCAACAATTTCGCCATCCGTTTCGGCAACAAAAGCACCCCAAACCGGAAATTCCCCGAATCCGTCTTCGATAAATTGATTGAGGGGCAGCGTCACTTCATGCAGCGCTTTTTCGTACACTGCCAGCTCTTTAATAAGCTCCAGCATCGGCGCACAATCTTCACGAACCGCTTTCCTTATTCTTACTTCATCCATTACGGAGCCTGAATTTTCGCTAAAATCCTGTTAATAATTTCCTCTGATGAAATTTCTTCCGCTTCTGCCTCGAAAGTTAAACCAATTCTGTGTCTCAGGACATCTTTTGCCAAAGATTTTACATCCTCAGGAATGACAAATGCCCGTCCTTTCAGAAAAGCATGTGCTCTTGAAGCAATGGCCAGATTGATGGATGCTCTCGGAGAAGCCCCGAAACTGATGTAATTTTTGAGTTCGGAAAGCCCGTAATCTTCCGGGAAACGGGTGGCAAAAACCATATCCAGAATATACTTTTCTATTTTCTCATCAAGATAAATCTGGTTGATAAGTTCCTTGGCAGCAACGATATGTTCCAGGGAAATCACGGGTTTTACTTCAGGCTGATGAGATGTGGAAACCATTCTCATCACCGTCCTCTCATCTTCGAATTTAGGATAATCAATAGTACATTTCAACATGAAACGGTCGCTCTGTGCTTCCGGCAACAAATAAGTTCCTTCCTGATCAATAGGGTTCTGTGTAGCCAGCACCAGAAACGGTTTTGGTAATTTCATGGTTTCATCACCGATGGTCACCTGCTTTTCCTGCATCACCTCCAGCAAGGCCGACTGCACTTTTGCGGGCGCACGGTTGATCTCGTCCGCCAAAACAAAGTTGGCAAAAACAGGTCCTCTTTTGATCGAAAAGTCGTTGTCCTTCACATTATAGATCATCGTTCCCACGACATCCGCAGGTAAAAGATCCGGCGTAAACTGAATCCTGGAAAACTCTCCATGTACAGCATCCGCCAGGGTTTTAATCGCCAATGTTTTTGCGAGGCCGGGAACCCCTTCCAAAAGAACGTGCCCGTTTCCTAAAAGCCCTACCAAAAGGCGGTCTATCATATATTCCTGGCCAATGATCACTTTATTGATTTCTTCGCGGAGACGCGAAAAATAGAAGTTCGCTTCCTTTACCTGTTCCGTTAGCTGGCGAATATCTTCCGCTTGATATGTATCTGACATAGTCTAATTTAAAAATAATTGGTAAATTTCTAATAAATACTTGCATTAATCAACACAATAGATGCCATTTTTGAGTTAAAGTTTGTTAAATATTACGGCATCAATGCGAGATTCAAAATGAAATAAACTTTAAATTTATAACCTGACATCCTTGTGTTTTCATAAAAAAATATAAAATTTGGCTTAATCATCCGTTCAAAAATTGTCATTTCCAGTTTATTAAACTATTTTTGGTGATTAAAATTTTTGTAAAGTGAATTATCATTTTCAAGCCCACCGACAGGTACGCAGAAACCTTCTGGATATATTGCAGAACACTTCCCATGAAGATCTTTTACTGATTCCGGACGGCTTCAACAATAATGTATATTGGAATATCGCACACACCGTAGCTACCCAGCAGCTGCTGCATTATTATTTAAGCGGTAACCCTTTCAGAATCGATAAATACTGGATTGAGACTTATAAAAAAGGAACATTGCCCAACCTCAACGTACAAAAATCTGAAGTGGAAGACCTTGAATTTTTACTCACGGAAACTTCAAAGATTTTAATGAGGGATTATGACAGCGATTTCTTTTCAGATTACACCCCTTACACCACCAGTTTTGGGATGGACCTGAAAAGTATCCAGGATGCGATTATATTCAACAACATGCACGAAAGCCTTCATTATGGCTATATTCTGGCACAGAAAAGAGCAATTTTAGGAGAAAAAGGAAGATAGTTTAAGTGAATTTCGCTTCGCAAGTCAATGGTTAAATGTGAATTTTATTCCCAGCCATATTGACTTACCTGGTGAAATTGACCATTGACAATTCACTATTTAAAATATCAACATGACCGATTTAAGAGGAACAAAGTATAAGTCTTAAGCAACATTAAACCTTAAACTTTAAACTTTGAACCTTAAACATAAAACTTACTTAATGAAAGACGATTTTATTTTCGGGCTTCGTCCCGTAATTGAAGCTATTGAAGCGGGAAAAACGATTGACAAGATCTTTGTACAGAATGCATTGCAAGGACCTATTTATGCTGAGCTTAAGGCTGTTCTGGCTAAAAATAAAATCCGTCCCAACTATGTTCCGGTTGAAAAACTGAACCGTTTCACAAGAAAAAACCATCAGGGCGTTGTTGCCTTTATTTCGGACGTTCCGTTTCATAAAGTGGAAGATATTGTGCCTCAGCTTTTTGAGGAAGGAAAGACCCCTTTTTTACTCATCCTCGACCGATTGACGGACGTAAGAAATTTCGGAGCGATCTGCCGGACAGCAGAATGTGTAGGAGTAGACGCAGTGATCATCCCGGAAAAAGGGGCCGCACCTATCAATTCAGACGCCATAAAAACTTCTGCAGGAGCGCTGTACAATGTGAAAATTTGTAAAGCCCCTAATCTCGCGCATGTTGTAGACTATCTTCAGCAAAGCGGAATTACGATTTTTGCCGCCAGCGAAAAGGCTCAAAAATTAATCTATGAAGTAGATTTTAAAGAACCTTGCGCGATTGTGATGGGAAATGAAGAAACCGGAATCTCAAAAGAAGTACTGCACCACGCCGATGAAAAAATAAAGCTTCCTATCGAAGGAAAAACACAATCTCTTAATGTATCTGTAGCCTGCGGAGCGATTTTGTATGAAGCGGTAAGACAGAAAATGGCGGCAAATTCCGCGGCGCAGTAACCGATTAAAAGTAAAATTTAAAAAGAATTCAATGAAAAACATAGCAGCATTAGCGCTTATCTCAACAATAGCTTTAGTTTCATGTAATAAAAAAGAAACGGCAAAAATCACGAAGGTTGATCCTAAAACAGGTAAAACCATTACGGTAGAAGTGCCGGCTGATTCCGTTGCAAAGGTAGAAGAAAACCCTGCGATTAAGGACTCTGCAGGCGTTTACACACAGACTTTTAAGCTTGAAAAAGGAAAAACTTATCCTTTAACAACTTACCAGAGAGACACAAAAACAATGACGGACCCTACCGGAAAAACACTCAACGCAATCAGTGAATCAACGGATGAGATGTCTTTTACGGTAAATGATATTAAAGGAAATATTTATGATATTACCCTGAACCTGATCGCAAAAAGAAGCTCTCAGACAGCCCAGGGAAAAACAGTTGTTGTGGATACAAAATTGCCGATCCCGAAAGAAGACGAACTGAAAATGATCTGGAACATCAACAGGGCGCTTACCGGCAATAAGCTCAGCATGAAAATGGATACCAAGGGAAATGTCATTTCCATAACCGGTTTTGATGCTGTTTATAATAAAATGACTAATTCATTAGGGAGTATCATAAAAGATAAAAACGAGAAAGAAAGCGTTATTGCGAGCCTGAAAGAATCATTTAACGAAAAAGTCCTGAAGGATCAGTTTAATAAAAACCTTACCATCATGCCGAAAAAAGGAGTGAAAGTAGGGGAAAAATGGACGAACAGTGAAAATGCCGATGCGCAAGGGAAAATAAAAGTGACATCAAACTACGTGTTAAAAAGTGTTGGAAACGGCATCGCTGAAATTGGGGTGACAGGCGGAATTCCTAAAAAGGTCGAAAAACAGAATCAGGGAGAGGTAACCCACAGTTTAAGCAGTGAACTTACACAAAACGGAACGATCAAATTTGACCAGAATACCGGATGGATCAGCAATCAAAATATTTCCGTGAAAACAACACAGATCGAAACCATTTCAAACGGTAAAGAATCGCAGTCTATGAAAAGCGTTTCGAATTCTTCGGTGATGGTGAATCCGTCTGCGAAATAAAAGCTGAGAATTCAGGGCTGGGTTTAAAGTTTTCACAATAAGAACTCGCCCTGAACCATAAACATTAATTATTATGAAATATATTTTTGAGCTGGTATTAGCCTCCATCATTATTTTCTTTGTATGGAATATCCTTAAAAGAGTTTTCTTTAAAACTTTTTATAGCTATCGATTTAACAATAACAACCAGAATAATAAACCGCAGGATATACAAAACTCAAATAAAAATAATCAAAATATCAACTGGGACGCTGAAACCGTAGACTATGAAGAGGTAAAAGACAGTAATGATAAAGGTAATTCTGAAAATAAAAGATAATAACCATCGACATGGCCAAAAATAAAAACCTGATTTATATTGCAATTTCATTAGTTGTATTTATCGTTTTAGCATTCTTATATTCTACGCCTGTTTTTACAGGGAAACAGCTTTTTCAGCATGATATCGTACAGTATCGCGGAGGAGCCAAGGAGCTTCTCGATTACAGAGCCGATACCGGAAAAGAAACCTACTGGAGCGATTCCATGTTCGGGGGAATGCCAACTTATCAGATGGGAAGCCAGTTTAAAGGAGACATCATTAAGCAAATCGATTCCAAACTGAACTTTTTCCCGAGGCCGGTCAATTATATCTTCCTGCTTTTCGGAGGCTTTTTCCTTTTGGGAATGGTCGTCGTGAGAAACTGGAAGTATGCCCTGTTGGGAGCTACTTTTTTCGGCCTTTCGACGTATTTTTACATTGCTATTGCTGCCGGCCACAACGGGAAGATCAACACCATAGAATATTTCGCACCGCTTTTAGCGGGAATTTTACTCGTCTATATACGCAAACAATATATCTGGGGCTTTATTGTGACCACGCTCTTTATGGGACTCCAGATTGCGGCCAACCACCCGCAGATGACCTATTATCTGTTCATTGCGCTGGGCTTTCTATTTTTATCGGAATTAATCCGCACGATCCAGAAGAAAACGCCGGTTAAGCATTTCCTGATTTCTTCGGGAATTGTGGCCGCTTCATGCCTTATCGGTGTCGGAATGAACTCTCAGAGGATCCTGGCAAACTCCGAATACATTAAAGAAACCGTTCGGGGAAAACAGATCTTAACCAATGAAAGCCATACCGAAGGAAAATCGGGGATGGATAAAGAAAGCATGCTGTTGTGGAGCTACGGAAAACTGGAAACATTAAACCTTTTCATCCCGCGACTCATGGGCGGAGGAAGCCAGGAACCGGAAGGAAAGGAAATGATGGGTAAAGTTCAGGAGCTTGTTCAAGAAAATGTAGGTTCTCAGGCTGAAATGGACAGAATTTCCAAAGGCTTCGGAAATTTAACGTACTGGGGAGATCAGCCGGGAACTTCCGGGCCTGCTTACCAGGGTGCTATTGTCTGCTTTCTGGCAGTCTTAGGATTCTTCTTTGCCTGGAAAAAATACCGCTACTGGATTCTCGGCGCTTCTGTTCTGACTATTCTTCTGGCCTGGGGAAGCAATTTTATGCCACTTTCCGATTTCTTCATAGATTTTGTTCCTTTTTATAACAAATTCAGGGCACCGTCTTCCATTTTGGTCGTAGTGGAATTGCTGTTCCCGCTTATTGCCATCATCGGATTGTATAGATTTTTCACGGATAAAGAATTAACAACAGAATACAAACAGAAAATCCTATTATACGTTGGCGGCGGAACGCTAGGCTTTGTATTGATTTTATTGATTTTCGGAAAATCTTTATTGGGATTCCATACGGAAAACGAAAAAACCTATCTGCCTCCTTTCCTACTGGACTATCTGGTGGAAGAGCGATTCAAGCTGTTCAGAATTGATACCTTTAAAGCATTTATATATGTTGCCATTGCTGCTGCCGCTTTATTTATGGTTTTAAAACAGAAATTAAATCAGAATATCGCCCTGATCATGATCGGAATCGTAAGCTTATTTGATTTGTGGACAGTAAACAAGCGCTATCTTAATGATGATAATTATGTCGATAAAATTTTTGCAGAAAATCCTTTCCAGACAGAAAGTTCTGATCTGATGGCGGAAAAAGTTCAGGGGAACCCGAATCTTGAACCCATCCTGGCTAATGTAAACGTTAATAAAACATTGGAAACCATTGCCGAAAAAGATAAAACGCATTATAGAATTTTTAATAATATTTTAGGAACGTTCAGCGAGACCAATACTTCTTATTTTAAATCTTCCATCGGAGGATATCACGCGGTAAAACTGAGACGATATGACGACGTGATCAATGAATACTTCCAGATCATGGACTCGGTAAAAGTTCCGAATATGCTCAACCTCCTCAACGCAAAATATCTTGTAGTAGGCGGTCCTGAACAACCGCAGGCCATTCCGAATCCGAAAGCCAACGGAAATGCATGGTTTGTAAGCGACCTTCAATTCGTAAATTCCCCGAACCAGGAAATCAAATCAATAGGAATCATTGACAATAAGAAAACGGCCGTGATTGCATCTTCAGATAAGAAGTACTTCGAAGGGAAAACCGTTCAGCCGGATTCAACCGCACATATCAATTTAACAAAATATCAGCCGAACGAGCTGGAATTCAAATCTCAGTCGAAAACACCTCAGCTGGCGGTATTCTCTGAAATCTATTATCCCCACGGCTGGAAAATGTTCATTGATGAAAAGGAAGTTCCGTACATCAAAGCAGATTATTTACTTCGTGCCGTTCACGTTCCTGCCGGAAACCACGATATAAGAATGGTTTTTGAACCGGAAGTGATCGAAAAAGGAAAATGGATCTCACTTCTTTGTTTTGCGGTGTTTATTCTGCTGAGCGGTTTTGGAATATATACCATTTACCGCAAAAGGGGCAAAAGACAGGCTGAAACCGTTTAGCAAAAGTTCACATAAAAGCCGGATGATAGATTTTTTATCCGACCTTGAAATTTAAATGATAAAATCAGAAGATTATTCATTTAAAAAGACCATAGAATTCATAATCAATGGAACCAAAAAAAATACTCATCATCACCTATTACTGGCCTCCTGCGGGAGGTCCTGGTGTTCAGAGGTGGTTGAAATTTGCAAAATATCTCCCTGAATTCGGATGGAAGCCTGTAATCTACACCCCGGAAAACCCCAGCTATCCGTTGGTAGATGAAAGTCTGCTGAAAGACGTTCCGGAAGACATTGAAATCGTGAAGACAAAAATCTGGGAGCCTTATCAGCTGGCGGAAAAACTTAACAAAAGCAATAAAAAATTCAAGGCGGGTCAGTTTGATGTGGGCAAAAATCAAAGCTGGAAGTCGAAACTGTCAATCTGGGTGAGAGGTAATTTTTTTATTCCTGACGCCAGGGTTTTCTGGGTTAAACCTTCCGTTAAATTTCTCGAACATTATCTGAAAGAAAATAAAATTGATGTCGTGGTCACTTCCGGGCCGCCACATTCCCTTCACATCATCGGCCTGCAGCTGAAGAAAAGAATTTCCCATTTAAAGTGGATTGCAGATTTCCGTGATCCGTGGACAGAAATTTCATATTATAAACATTTAAAATTAACGGAAAGCTCCGACAGGAAGCACCGTCAACTGGAAAGTGATGTGTTCAAGAATGCAGATATCACCCTGGCCACAAGCTACACTGATGCTGAAAATTTCAGAAAAAAAGGAGCAAATTCGTTCTGCATAACCAACGGTTTTGACGAATCTGATTCAAACCCTCAAACCCTCAAACTCTCAAACCCTCAACCTCCTAAAGACCAATTCACGTTAAGCTATATCGGTGTTTTAGAACAGCTCAGAAACCCTGAAAACCTTTGGAAAGCACTTGATGATCTGGTAAAAGAAAATGATGATTTCGCCGAAAATTTCGTGTTAAAATTTGCAGGCAGAATCGATGATAAAATATTGTCTATCTTAGAAAACTCCGACCTGAAGAATCACATTCTTAATCTTGGATATCTTTCTCATGACAAAGCGATTGAAGAGATGCAGACCTCGGATATTCTGCTTATCACCAACTTCCCCAACGATTCTTCGAAAGGGATTATCCCAGGAAAAATCTTTGAATATCTCGCCACCGGAAAACAGATCATCTCTTTTGGCCCTAAGGACGCCGATGTTTCCAGAATACTACAGGAAACGCAGGCAGGAAAGCATTTCAGTTATACCGATTCCAACACAGTAAAAGAATTCATACTTGAAAAATTTGAACTCTGGAAAAACGGAGAAATCGCTGAAAACACTCAGAACATAGAGCAGTTCTCAAGAAAAAATCTGACAAAAAAACTGGTTGAGATTTTAGGGTAATTTAAGATTGAGATTGAAAATATTTATCCTTTTTTAAATCGTCCACTGGTCATTGATAACCGCCACCAGATAATACTTGTCCTGGTATTTTTCGAAGACAAGACGGAGACATTTCCAGTCCATTTCTGCATTGGCTTCCGATCCTTTGATAAAGTTTTCTGTAAAATCGGCGCCCGGATAAATTTTCGTCAGGTTATTTAATGAATTTCCACTTCCCTGAAATTCATTGATGGACACCTGGCCTGTGGCAAAATCTTTTGCATACACCCATTTTGCAAGGTAGTCATTGATGGTCGCTTTATAAAGATCTCCTGATCCGTCCATCGCACCCCAGGTGAAAACTGTTTTTGACGGCTCATATTTCCTAAAATCCGCTTGTGAAAACTTCTTGTCTTCCGCCGGATTTACAAAGGCATACATTGAAAACCTCACTCCTTTTTCAGGATGGATGTAATCGGCAAATTTTTTATAGTTTTTTTCTTTTAGAGACTGAACGATCATTTCATTAATGCTTTTCAGCGCATCTTCCTTGTTTATTGATTTTGTGCTGTCACCCGTATTTACCACAGCTTTTTCAGAAGAATCTGCCGCATCATTAACAAACTTTTCAGGATTTTTCTTGCACGCCACCATGCTTAGGATCATGATCAAAAAGAATATTTTTTTCATAATTTTAAATGTCTTGGCTAAATTCATCAAAAGCAATACCACTTTTAAATTATAATTCACATTCGGTTTACTTTACGGTAACCTGGATATTTTAGCCGATAAACAGCACTTCCATTTATGCTTTTTTGTAATTTTGTGAGATGGAAATGTTGGATATTCTTATCATCGGAGGCGGACCGATCGGGCTGAACTGTGCTTTAGAAGCACAAAAAAACAATCTCAGCTATCTTGTTATCGAGAAAGGAACGATTGTCAATTCCTTATACCGTTATCCTCTGTACATGAAATTCTTTTCTACGGCAGAAAAACTGGAAATAGACGGCATTCCGTTTATTTCGTCGGCTCCGAAACCCGGCAGGCAGGAAGCTCTGGAATACTACCAGGGAATTGCCCGCCAGCGCGACATTAAAATCAATCTGTATGAAAAAGTAGAAAAAGTTTGTAAAGAAAATGATTTCTTTGAAATCGAAACGACAAAGGGAAAATATTCGGCGAAGAATGTTGTTATATCGACGGGGTTCTATGATATTCCGAACCTGATGAATATTCCGGGAGAAAATCTTCCCAAGGTAAAACACTACTATACCGAACCTTATCCTTATGCAAAACAGAAGATCGTAGTGGTGGGTTCCAGCAACTCTTCGGTAGATGCTGCGCTGGAAACGTACAGAAAAGGCGCTGAAGTCACCATGATTATCCGCAATTCCGGAATTTCAGACAGCGTGAAATACTGGGTGAAGCCTGATATTGAAAACAGAATTTCCGAAGGCAGCATTACGGCTCATTTCAATTCGGAACTGATTGAAATTAAAGAAAAAACCGTCATCTTTAAAGATGAAAAAGGTGAAATCCATGAAATTGATAACGATTTCGTACTGGCTATGACAGGCTATCTCCCCGACTTTGACTTCCTCAGAAATTCAGGAATTGAATTGCAGGGCGAATGCCTCAACCCACTTTACCACACTGAAACCATGGAAACCAATGTTCCCGGATTATATCTTGCCGGCGTGGTATGCGGCGGAAAAGACACGCACCTCTGGTTCATTGAAAACTCCAGAATTCATGCGGAAATGATCGTTCAGCACATTCTTTTAAAGTTATCGTCAATTTAATTTACCTTATTCCGGCGTAATTTTTTTAGTAATAACTTAAAAATCCACATGTACTCCAAAAACAAAATTTCTTTCGGCTGCAGGATTATAATAGCGGTTCCCAAAAGCATTGATATCAAATCCTGATACATAGTCTTCATTGTACAGATTCTGTATCTGCAGAAATAGTTGCAGCCTGGCTTTGTCCACCATCAAAGGAAATCTGAACTGTATGTTTCCCACAAGGCTTGGTTCCGACCACACTGAATTGCCATCGTTCAACGGTATTTTTGAGGTATAAAAGTGTGAATAATCCACGGAAAGTTTTTTAAATAAAACAAAATTCAGCAGGCTGTTCACCGTAGTTCGCGGAACACCGGTAAGATCATTCCCGGAAAAGTCGGCATTGTTCTGGCGGTAATTTTTAAATTTAAAATCATAAAAATTTCCCGACAGCCGGAATTTAAAAAAGCTGAAAATATCATTTTTTAAATTAAAACTTTTAGACTCAAATAACACTTCAAAACCTTTCTGAATGGTTTCGCCGGAATTCACGAAAAATTCCTGTCCCGCTTCATTCTGACGTCTTACAATAGCATTTTTCATCCTGAAATCAAAGTAGCTGCCTTCCACAAATAAAGCCGTTCCGAACTGCTTCCGGATCCCGAATTCTTTATTCCAGCCGTATTCCGGTTTGAGATAGGTGTTAAATTGCTGATCAGATGCACGTATCTCCTCACTCGTAGGCGCAGAATTGCCCTTCCCTGCTTTTGCACGCAGCGAAAAGCCTTTACCCAAAAGATAGCTCAGCCCGAAATTCGGAAGCCATTGATTTTTAAAGGCGGTCTTTCCGTATGCCGTCCCGGGAAAAGATCTTTCCCATTCGTAAGAATTTGAGTTCAGGCTTAAAGAAATATCCGTAAAAAGCTTTTCATCAATATTGAGTTTCTGGGAGGCAAAGTAAAAACCCGAGGTATTTTTAATCTTATCAAAATTTTGCGGATTTCCCCGGATGCCCGCCTTATTGTCGTAGTTTCTGACGATAATCTCATTAATTCCTCCTTCGAATCCGAAGCGGTATGCCAGTGAAATATGCTTCCAATGCTTTTCGTAATTGAAATGGGTACGAAGGGCAATATTTTTCTCAAACCGGTTTTCAAAATTGGTGATGAACGGATTTTCAAAATCTACGTAAGATCCCTGAATGAGAATAAAATGGGAAAACTCCGGACTGAAATAATATTCATTCGAAAGTCCGGCCAGTATCATTTTATTGCGTATTCCCGCATCCTGGCCAGCTGCTCCGGGAACTGTCTTAGTGGCCGGTCTCGCCTGCTTCCGATCCATCTGCATCTGCTCAAGCGTAAGACCGCCGGGAGTCTGATAATCAAGATCGGAATAAAGGGCCATCGCTTTAAGCAAGCCTTTGTCCGAATACCTGAAATGATCTTTAATAAAAACCTGCTTCCGGTTGACTTTAGACTGTTGCCTGTAAGAATCGGTCTGGTAATAGTTCTCAAAAACTTCCAGAAAATGTTTCCCCAGTTGTCTGGAGAAAGTAAAGCTCTCGTTGAAAGTCCCATAGCTTCCCGAAGCAAGATGAGCAGAGACTCTCTCTGAATCGGAGGTCTGGAGAAGCAGAGTTCCGCCGGTTACGGCACCATAGTCACCGCTTTCAGGGCCTTTATAAATTTCCATTCTGCTGATCAGTTCGGGAGAGATAACATTGAAATACGTATTGCCCGAAGCATCGGAGAGAATAAAATCATCCAGGTAAACCTTTACATTCCTCACTCCGAACGGAGAACGAAGGGTGCTTCCCCGAAGCGAAATCCTGTAACTTCCGGGAGAGCGCTCTTCCATTCTGGCGCCGGGAACCTGATTGACGGACTCAAGCATCCTCTCGGGGGTATTCTGGCCGAGCAGGTTTTCCGAAATCACCGAAACAGATTTGGTAGAATTGATCAGGGCTGCCGGTTTCTTGTAAGCGTCAACCCGTACTTCTGAGATGAGTTCCGCCGAATCTCTTTTTTGCGCAGACACGGAAGCAGCAAGAACAGCAGCGGCAAGAATGTAGATTTTTTTCATTGCCTGTGAATAAGCAAAAATTATACATTTTTCCCGCCCGTCATCTAATTATGGTACCCGAATGAAAGATTTTCATCCTATATTTTTTTATATTAAGCTTAAACAAGGTTATTTGTATTAAAAATCAACAGCTATTGATTTTCTTTAACGCAAAGGTTTTATTTTCTGTGTGAATATTTAAGGTAAATAAGATGAATCAGCGAGCTGATTTGATGAAGCGGATCGTGATTTTGGGCAAAAAAAAATGGGCTAAAGCCCATTTTGATAAGATTCCTTATTTTCTTTTCTTTCATTGATCATCCATGGGACGATAAAGTAAAATGCAATGGCGATCAATGTAGCTAAAATCCCCGTTCCGATCCACAGGATGGTGAAACCGAGCTTTTCGGCAATTAAAGTTCCTAAGTACGGCGTTACAATGAAGGCAATGGAAAATGAAATCCCATTTAGTCCCATATAGGCACCTTTGTTATTTTTCCCTGACCGTAATGCAGTGATGGTCGACATAAAAGGCAGCGCCCAAATCTCTCCTACACACAACAGGCTCATCGACAGAACAAGCGTAAGCATACTGTGATCAAACCCCAGCATGGCGTATGAAAGTCCGCAAATGAAGGTCCCCAGGAACATGGTAACGGCCAGACTGAAATATTTCTCGGCCACCTGTACCAGCCCCATTTCCAGCAACACAACCAAAAATCCGCTGTAGCCCAAAATATACCCGATATTCTGCTGACTGAGCCGGGCGGTATCTTTATAAAAAATAGTCAGCGTACTGAACAACTGGAAAAAACATATCGAAAACAGCATACAGAAGAAACAGTAGATTAAAAATTTCCCATCCCGATAAGGCGAATTTTCTTTTTTAATTTCAATCACTTCTTTTACTTTTTTAGCTTTCAGCCGGGCCAGTTTATTTCTTTTTTTAAAGAAGATGATATAAAGAATTCCCGCTGATAACGCCGCTAAAGCATTGCTGAAAAACAGGAATTCGTATGAAATGGCCGACAAAATTCCGCCCACTGCTGGGCCGATGGAAAATCCTAAATTAACGGCCATCCGGTTGAGTGAAAATGCACGGGTGATATTTTCCGGTTTTGCATATTTGGTGATGGCTACAGAGTTTGCCGGCCGGAAAGCGTCGCTTACAATACTTTGAATTAAAATAATGGCCGCAACCCCGACTTCCGTTTTGAAAAGCGGAATCAGGCAAAACAACGGAACGCTCAGCAGTAAGCTGATAGACTGCACTTTGTATTCGCCGATTTTATCGGTGATGAATCCGCCAAGCCATGAGCCTATTACGGAACCAATTCCGAAAAAGCTGAGTACAATCCCTGTATTTTCTATACCGAAATGCAGATGATTGGTCATATAAACTCCCAGAAACGGAAGCACCATCGAGCCGGCGCGATTGATGAGCATAACCAGCGCCAGCATCCAGCTTTCTTTGGAAAGCCCTTTGAATGAGTTTGTATATAGATATATGAGTTTCACAATTTAAATATTTAATTATTTTTTTCTAAAAGGATTTTATTCCATTCAGTCTCAAGTCTTTCTTCCGGACCCTTTACAGCATTTTTGATGAGCACCGCTTTCATTCAATATTAAAAAACAAAAAACAGGACTTAAAAATAAGCCCTGTTTCATTTATAATGATATAAATAAATCTTTACTCCGGCTTATAAGAGTCTTTTAGGGTCACTGTTCTGTTGAAAACTAATTTGTCTTCAGTCGAATCCTGATCTTTCGTAAAATAGCCAATTCTCTGGAACTGTAACGGTTCTCCAACTTCTACATCCTTTAAACCAGGTTCTGCAAACCCCTGAACGGTGGTCACAGATTCCGGGTTGATATAGTTTAGGAAGTCTACGTCTTTTTCTGCATCAGGCTGCTCTACGGTAAACAGTTTATCGTAATTCCTGATCTCTACAGGAATAGCATGATTGGCAGAAACCCAGTGAATGGTTCCTTTTACTTTTCTTAAGCTTTCTTCCGTTCCGCTTCCCGACTTTGATTTTTCGTCGTAAGTAGCGTAGATCGTGGTGATATTACCATTCTCATCTTTTTCCACCCGCTCACCTTTAATGATGTAAGCGGATTTTAAGCGGACTTCGCCCCCTAATTTCAGTCTGAAAAACTTATTATTGGCTTCTTCTTTAAAATCTTCACGCTCAATATAGAGTTCTCTGGAAAAAGGAATTTCCCTTGTACCTGCATTTTCCTGCTCGGGATTATTTTCGGTTTCCAGCCATTCTTCTTTTCCTTCAGGATAGTTTTCGATGACCAGTTTTACAGGATCTACAACGGTCATGACACGTTTTGCAACTTTATTCAAGTCTTCACGGACACAGAATTCCAACAGCTGAATCTCAATAAGGTTTTCTCTCTTGGCAACTCCTACTTTTTCAATAAAATTCCTGATCGCAGTAGCGGTATATCCTTTTCTTCTCATTCCTGAGATGGTAGGCATTCTCGGATCGTCCCAGCCGGTCACTACATTTTCGGCAATCAACCTCTGCAGCTTTCTTTTGGAAGTAATCATGTAAGAGACATTCATTCTTGCAAATTCCCTCTGCTTGTTTCTCACTTTGGTCTCGTCATAAACCTGATCCAGGTACCAGTCATAAAGCGGCCTGTGGTTTTCAAATTCCAAAGAACATAAAGAGTGTGAAATTTGTTCGATATAATCTGATTCTCCGTGTGCCCAGTCATACATAGGATATATTTTCCATGCTGTTCCGGTTCTGTGGTGCGGTCTTTTTAAAATTCTGTACATCACAGGATCACGCATATTCATATTCGGAGAAGTCATGTCGATCTTTGCACGAAGAGACATTGAGCCTTCCTCAAACTCTCCGTTTTTCATCCTTTCAAAGAGATCTAGAGATTCTTCGACAGGACGGTTTCTGTATGGAGATTCTATTCCCGGCTCGGCAGGATTTTTTCTTTGCTCGGTAATGACTTCAGACGGTTGCTCATCTACATAAGCTTTCCCCTCTTTGATCATCTGTACTGCCCAATCGTAAAGCTGCTGGAAGTAATCGGAGGCGTACAAGACTTTATCCCATTTAAAACCTAACCATTCAACGTCTTTCATAATAGAATCTACGAATTCCTGTTCTTCTTTTTCAGGATTCGTATCGTCGAAACGAAGGTTCACGGGAGCATTGTATTTTTCGCCCAGACCAAAGTTGATGCAGATCGCTTTTGTATGACCTACATGCAGATAACCATTGGGCTCAGGCGGAAACCGGAAACGGATCTGATCTCTCTTCAGACCGTTTGCCAAATCATCTTCGATAATTTGCTCAATAAAATTGAGTGATTTTTTTTCTTCTTCCATTGAATTCGCTTTAAATGCCGCACTTACGACAATTTGCAAATTTAGGAAAATTTAAAGTTTTACGGAAATTATAATTTTACCGGTTTTACCGTGGGAAGGTCGGTTTTTTGTCCTATCTTTGTGACAGCTAAAAACCATAACTCAAATTGCCGTCGTTATGACCATTTCTATCCTAAAGCACAGGGAAACTCCCTTATATTACCCCGGAGAATTATTTATTTCAGTTTCAGATTTATAAATTGTTTAAGAAAAAGGCTTTATGTAAAAAATCAACTAAATATAAAGTTTTATAGAAAATATTAAATAATCTTTAAATCTATCATGAAAAATATTACATAAAAATTACATATGAGTACCATACTATGGCACAGAGATTGCAACTTAACAACACGCATAAACACTAAATAATATTATTATGAAAAAGGTTAAAGAAAAGTTTTCTTCATTTTTAGAATACCTTAGAAAGGCAATTTTCGTAGAAGATGTTATCTAGAACAGACATTTCAGCCTACCTTCAGCTTTAGTTATTATTTAATTAAAAATAAGACTCTAAAGTAAAGGAGGAAGATTCTCAGAGAAATCTGACCCCCTATCCTTAAGATTAATTTTTAAAGTATAATAATTCTCCTTTCAGATCAAGACGAGAAGGGAAATTATTAAGGAATAAAGATCCGGTACCCAAACCCTGGGGCATCGGATTTTTTTTGGTGAAGGTGTATTGCGCAATGGCATTCAACCCGATATTGCTTTCCAGAGCGGAGGTGATCCACCATTGTATATTTCTTTCTTCGGCCAGGGAAATCCACTCATCGGATCCGGAAAAACCGCCGGATAAAGAAGGCTTTAAAATAATGTACTGGGGCTTTACAGTATCAAGAAGTTTAACTTTTTCATTAAAATCAATAATTCCTATCAGTTCTTCATCTAAAGCGATTGGTGTCGGAGTTCCGGCGCACAATCCGGCCATATCATTCCAGTTTCCTGCTTTTATAGGCTGCTCGATCGAATGAATGTGGAGACCGGCCAACTCTTGTAAAACCGCTTTTGCTTCCTCTGTTGAAAAACCGCCGTTGGCATCAACTCGGAGTTCCAGCGTTTCCTTTGAAAATTTATCTCTTAATTTCTGAAGAACCTTATATTCGGATTTCCAGTCGACCCCGATTTTCAGTTTGATACAGTGGAAACCCTGCTCCAGCTTATCCTGAATCTGTTCTTCCATATAATCGATGTTGCCCATCCAGATCAGACCGTTGATGATAATCGCTTTTCTGCCATCCGTAAATTCACCCGGAAAATAAATATTTGATCCGTTCTTAAGATTTAACATTGCCTGCTCATAACCGAACCAGATGGACGGAAATTCTTTCAGTTCCTCCTTCAACCATTCAGCATTCTGATGGATATTTTCGCAAAGCCATTGAAGTTTTTCCTCGTAATCAGGCCTGTCATCAAAACTTAAGCCTCTGAAAATGCCACATTCTCCTACTCCTTTGTTCCCGTTTTCTGAAATTTCAAGGATAAACGTTTCTTTTTCATGCAAAACGCCGCGAGATGTTCCACTCGGGCGCTTGAATTCTAATACATATCTGAAATATTCTGCTTTCATTATTTTACACTGTCGATTCTCATAAATTCCTCCGCCTTTTCTACCATGTCGACACTTCCGCAGAAGAAAGGAATCCTCTGGTGCAGCTCGGTAGGCTCTATTTCCAGAATCCTTCGGAAACCGTCTGTGGCCTTTCCTCCGGCCTGTTCTGCCAGGAACGCCATGGGATTGCATTCGTACAGCAACCTCAGTTTTCCGTTTGGAGCCTGCGAGTATGATGGATAGATATAAATCCCTCCTTTCAGCATATTTCTGTGGAAATCGGCAACGAGCGAACCGATATACCTCGAGGTATAAGGTCTGTCACCCTCTTCCATCTGGCAATATTTGAGATAATTTTTCACTCCCTGCGGGAATTTGATATAATTTCCTTCATTAATAGAGTAAATTTTTCCGGTTCTCGGGAAGGTCATATTCGGATGGGAAAGATAGTAAGTTCCTAACGAAGGATCGAGGGTAAAGCCATTAACGCCGTTTCCGGTAGTATAGACAATCATTGTTGATGAGCCGTAAATTACGTAGCCGGCAGCAATCTGATTCACGCCTTTCTGTAAAAAGTCCTCCAGCTGAACGGGAGTTCCCGGTTCCGTAACCCTTCTGTAGATGGAGAAAATGGTACCTACGGAAACATTTACATCAATATTGGAAGAGCCGTCCAGGGGATCAATCAAGACCACATATTTGCTCAAGTGACCGTTTTCACCACATTTTATATCGATGAAATCGTCATTTTCTTCGGAAGCAATTCCGCAGACAACCTCTCTCTGTGACAAAGCGGTAATAAAAATTTCATTGGCAATGACATCAAGCTTCTGCTGCTCTTCACCCTGGATATTCTGGTTTCCGGCAGCTCCGGCGATGTCTACAATTCCTGCTTTATTAACTTCTCTGTTTACTACTTTTGAAGCAAGTCTTATTGCGCTCAGAAGCCGGGAAAACTCTCCCGTAGAATACTGAAAATCGTCTTGTCTATCAATAAGAAACTCTCCTAAAGTCTGTAATGGTCGTTCTGACATATTTTGCTTTTTACGTTTCCTTCAAATTTCGTAAAATTTATCACATTTAAAAATTTTTATTAATAAAAGAACTTAACCACTGTTTATCAATACGATAGGAAGATAATTCAACTTTTAAATTAAGGCTTATCATAAAAACAAGCTCCCAAATTGTTAAAGATCATCATCATAATTGTGCGGATTTTTTAATTTTAATGAAATCTTAAGCCTGTGCAGATTGAACGCTATTTCATATCTCGTTGTAAATTTATAATTTTGTGACCCGTAAAATATTCCCACAAATTTTATCTAACAATTTTATTATTAACAATTTAATGAAAATTTTCAAGTTTGGTGGAGCATCGGTAAAGGATGCCGAAAGTGTAAGAAATGTGTCCATGGTATTAAAAAGCCAGGGATTTGCCAAGTGTCTGCTGGTGATTTCAGCAATGGGCAAAACAACAAATGAGTTGGAAAAAGTAGTGGAGCTTTATTTTAAGAAAGACAACTATCAAACTGAGATCGAAAAGATAAAACGAAAACACATTGACATCGCAGAAGGATTATTTCCCGAAAACCATGCCGTTTTTGCGGAAATCAATTTATTTTTTGATGATATAGATTCGTTTTTAAGAAGGAACAAATCTCCGAATTACGACTTCGTGTATGATCAGGTGGTAAGCTGTGGAGAAATGATTTCGACAAAGATCGTGAGTGAATATTTAAATGAAATCCAATTTACCAACCAATGGCTGGATGCCAGAGATTATATAAAAACGGACAATTCTTACAGAGAAGGTGTGGTAGATTGGGCCAAAACGGAAGAATTTATTTCAAACCTGAATAAAGAAATCTGCTATGTCACCCAAGGATTTATCGGTTCAGACGAAAATAATTTTACGGTTACTTTAGGAAGAGAAGGCTCGGATTACTCTGCAGCAATTTTCGCCTATTGCCTGGATGCCGACGCCATGACCATATGGAAAGATGTTCCGGGAGTAATGACAGGTGATCCAAGAAAATTTAAAGATGTCACACTGCTTTCGAATATTTCTTACGAAGAAGCTATTGAGATGGCATATTACGGGGCGAGCATCATTCACCCGAAAACGCTGCAGCCGCTTCAGCAAAAAAATATACCTTTTTATGTAAAATCATTTGTAGATCCTGCCAAAGCAGGAACAAAAGTAGGAGCATCCGACAAAAACCAGAGTGAAGAATCTTATATTTTAAAAGAACATCAGACCCTGCTAAAAATCTCGACCCGCGACTTCTCATTCATCGCAGAAGATCACATGAGTTTGATTTTCGGATATTTATCCAAATATAAAATCAAGGTTTCCCTGATGCAGAATTCTGCTATTTCATTAGCTTTATGTCTTGAAGATAAATTCAGTAATATTGATGAGCTGAATGAAGAACTTCAGAAAATATTCCGTACGGAAGTGGTAAAAAACGTATCTTTATTTACGGTAAGGAATGCGAAGATGGACCACATAGATCAATTTTACCAGGAAAAAAGTGTATTATTGGAGCAGATTTCGAAGAATACACTTCAAATGGTAACACAATAAAACTAATTGCGACTAAACACACATGAGCTTAATTTCGAAAAACGATTTGATACAGGCTTCCGGCTTACATAAAATAGGATTTCTTAAAAATCCTGTGGCATCTGCTGTGATGAGCATTGCTAAAATAAATGAAGTAAACAAACTATACGACAAACTAAAAGACAAGGAAGGCAAAGACTTTTTCGACTCATTTGTGAGAGAGCGGAACTTAAGCTACATAGCTTTTGAAGAAGATCTTGCAAAAATCCCTAAAACAGGGCCGTTTATTCTTGTTTCCAATCATCCGCTAGGGGCCATAGACGGTATTTTAATGTGCAAAATCCTTTCGGAAGTTCGTCCGGATTTCAAGGTAATGGGCAATTTTCTTCTGGAGAAAATCAAGCCGATGGAACCGTATGTCATTCCTGTAAACCCTTTTGAAAACAGGAAGGAAGCCTACAGCAGTTCATCCGGAATGCGGGAAACACTGAAACACCTTCAGAATGGAGGCTGTGTAGGAATTTTCCCTGCCGGAGAAGTTTCAAATAAAAATAATCCTTACGGAGAAATTTTAGATAAAGACTGGGAAAAACCGGCACTTAAGCTGATAAAAATGGCTAAAGTACCGGTAGTTCCTATGTATTTCCATGCTAAGAACAGCAGAATGTTTTATCAGGTAGCCAAGCTTCATCCCAGTCTGCAGACCATGATGCTGCCGGCAGAAATGATGAATGACAGGGAAAAGCCTATCAGAATACGCATCGGAAAACCTATTGCCGTAAAAGCAATGGACGATATGGAAAACATTGAGGAGCTTGGCGATTTTTTGAAACGTAAGGTTTATATGATGAAATCTTATTACGAAAAGAGAAAATCCCTTGCACAAAGCATTAACCTTCAGAATCTTTCCGTAAAATTCCCTTTGTTAAAAGAGGAAAATATCGTTCAGAATATTATCGACGAAACGCCGAAAGAAGACATCCTCAAAGACATCAGCAAGCTGAAAGGAACTGATAAAATGTTCTTCAGCAATGGAAATTATGAAGTGTATTTCACCAAATATGAGGAGATTCCTTCGATTATGAGAGAGATCGGCCGCCAGCGCGAACTTACATTCAGGGCTGTGGGCGAAGGGAGCAACTTACCTTTTGACCTTGATGAATACGACAAGCATTACCACCATCTTTTTCTCTGGGACAACGCCGAAGAACGTCTTGTAGGAGCCTACAGAATGGCCTTGGGAAGGGAGGTTATGAAAAAATCAGGGATCAAAGGATTCTATACCAGCTCGCTATTTGAATTCGAGCAGGATATCCATCCTTTCTTTAAAAAAGTGATTGAAATGGGGCGCGCCTATATCTGCCAGGAATATCAGCAGAAGCCGCTCCCGCTTTTCCTTTTGTGGCGGGGAATCGTGCATGTCTGCCTGAGAAATCCGGATCATAAATTCCTCATGGGCGGTGTAAGTATTTCCAACAAATTTTCCGAATTTTCAAAATCTCTGATGATTGAATTCATGCGGTCGAATTACTATGATTCTGCCGTTGCACAATACATTACGCCACGAAATGAGTACAAGGTAAAACTCAGAGACCGCGACAAGCATTTGTTTTTTGAAGAAATGGAATCTGATTTAAACAAACTTGATAAAATCATCGATGATCTTGAGCCAGAACTCAGATTGCCTGTTTTAATTAAAAAATATATTAAGCAAAATGCAAAAGTTATCGCATTTAATGTAGATCCAAACTTTAATGATGCCATTGATGGCTTGATGTACATCAGGATTAGCGATCTTCCGGAAAGTACGATTAAGCCTGTATTGGAGGAGATGAGCGAACAAATCCGTAAGGAACAGGAAAATAATTCGGTTGAAAATCAATAGGTTTTTAAGTTTTGTTAAAAAAATCATGGTTAATACTTGCATTATATGTTAAAACTTACTACTTTTGCATCACTTTAAAACAACGAAGTGAAAGAACGGTTTCTTAGCTCAGTTGGTAGAGCAATGGATTGAAAATCCATGTGTCCCTGGTTCGATTCCTGGAGAAACCACACAAAACCACCTGTAAAAAGGTGGTTTTATTTTCAAAATTGATTTAAAGTACAACTGCACATATGATTATAATATCTGCAGAACTTCAAAAGAAGTAAAGGACGGTTTCTTAGCTCAGTTGGTAGAGCAATGGATTGAAAATCCATGTGTCCCTGGTTCGATTCCTGGAGAAACCACACAAAGTCATCTCGTAAGAGGTGACTTTTATTTTTTTGTGGCTGTCATGTTAAGTCTTACATAATATAAGAATAATTACCTCTTACTTCCGTTGAAAATAAGTATATTCGCTTTTTTAATTTTTGTTGAAAATGAAGAAGATTATTTCCGTTTTGTTTTTATTTTCAGTTGCCGTCGCATTCGCTCAGGAGGCTATACAGTTTCAGGAACTGCCATTTAAAGATCTTATTTCAAAGGCAAAGAAAGAAAATAAAATAGTTTTTATTGATGCTTACGCTTCATGGTGCGGCCCATGCAAAATGATGGAAAGAAATATTTTCACTAAAAAATCTGTGGGCGACTATTACAATTCCAACTTTGTGAACGCCAGATTTGATATGGAAAAAGGTGAAGGAAGAGAAATTGCCGCGAAATACGGTGTCCGTTCATATCCTACTTATCTTTTCCTTAACGGTGACGGAGAACTCGTTTCGCAAAATTACGGATATATGGAAGAAAGCATGTTTCTTTCAATGGCTCAGGAAATCAATTCTCCAAACAATAAAAAAGGTTCGCTAAAAGAACGTTTCGAAAAAGGAGAAAAAGATCCTGAATTTCTCATCAATATTATGAGGCTCAACTCTTCCTCAGATTTTGATTTTGCAAAAAGAGCTTCTGAGAGATATTTCGAAAATAAAGAAAAAACTTCCGAATTCACTAAAGACGATGTCGGGCTTTTATTATTCTTCCTGAAATCTTCAGAGGATAAAAATTATAAAGTATTTACCCAGAGAAAAACAGAAATCACCAAATTTCTACCTGAACAAACGTATCACGAGTTTGACAATCAGCTTAAACTGGGAAAAATCGTTGAACAATCTATTGACAACCAGAACAAAAAGATCAATGATGATTACTTCATGAAGGCAGCCGAGCCACTTGTGGGAAAGCATGACGCAGAAGTAAAACTCAACCAGACCAAACTGAGCTACTACGAACAGAATGCCAATTTCCCGGAATACGAAAAAGCAGCACTTGTTTATTATAAAAATTCAGAAGCTTTTGAACCTAATGAACTGCTAAAAGCTGCGTGGATATTCTCTGAACATATCACTACCCCTGCTTCCCTAAAAAAAGCTACGGAATGGGCAGAAAAATCCGTAATGCGCGGCGAAACCTCAGAAAACACCTATATTCTTGCAAAACTGTACTTCCTGACAGGAAACAAAGAACAGGCAACTGCATTTGCAGAGATGTCAAAAAACATAGCCGATAAGGCACAGAAAGACTCTTCCCTGGCAAACACATTATTAAAACAAATTAACGGCAAATGATGAAAACAAAATTGATCTCAGGATTTCTTACTTTATTTTTACTGGGAAATCTTCAAGCTCAGGAAACAGAGCAAGGTCACGAAACAAGTGTATATGTGAAAGGCAATGCGCTCTTGATTCCGATCGGAATAGTTAATTTAGCACTGGAACACCAGCTTACAAAAAAAATTACGGTACAGGGTGATGTTTTCATATCTCCCTGGAAGTCATTCAATGGTCACGAATTCCAGTATTATTCTCTATCGGCGGAAGGGAGGTATTATTTTAATGAAGCCTTTAAACATTGGTATGTAGGCGCCAATATTGCTGCCTCCTCCTTTGTTCTGCAAAAATGGAATTACTGGCCTGACGAACCATATTACAATGATTATGAAGAAGTTTTCACAAGCTCAAACCTTTATCAAAAAGGATATTCCGTAATATTCGGGATAACAGGCGGATACCAATTTAAAGTTTCCGACCGTTGGAATATTGATGTTTACGCAGCAATCGGGACATCACAGGATTTCTATAAAGGATACGACAGAACGACAGGAGAGCGCTACGACAGAAAAGACAATAAATTCAACAGAAGTGGTGAAATTCTGCCTTACAGAGGAGGTGTCATGATTTCTTACAAACTAAAATAATCCTAAATGAAGCTATTCGGAAAAAATCATATCATCATTTGCATTATTACTTTTGCCATCCTATTTCTCATGAATTATCTTGGAAATAATGAAGCAGATAAATTGCAGAGAGCTTTAATGATCGGTGCCGCAGGAGTGATCGGCCTTTCAATCGGGCTGTTCATCATGAACAAAGGGAAAGACGATAAGACTCCGCCACAGAATTTTGATTAATTTAAGGTGAATGGTCAATGGTGAATTCGCTAACGCTTGTGAATTTTAAAGATTGACCATTGACCATTCACCTTTCTATTTTTCGTAAACGATATATTTCCTCCGGATCTTTTCAAATGCGTCTAAACCGGGTTTCCAGGATGCTCTGATTTCAGAGATCGATTTTCCGGCAATAATTTGCTTTCTCAGTTCATCATTGCCCGCCAGAGTATCAAACCAGAAATTCTTGCCGGCTGCCGGCTGAAGAAAGAAATCAAGCTCAGGATTTTTGTAGTTTTTATAGGCTTTGATTACCCATTCCAAATTTAACGACCTTAGATCTTCAGGATACTTTGAAAGGTTTTCTCCAAAACAAAGCTTCCCGTTCAGAAAAGGATCTTTCGCCCCAAAGTTAGGTTTAGGGGTAAACTGATAAGGTAAATCTTTCATCCATGGTGAACCGTAAATCTGAAAAGGCAGATCAGTTCCACGCCCTACAGAAACCTGGGTTCCTTCAAAAAAGCAGAGGCTCGGATAGAGATTAACAGATTTATCGTTCGGAAGATTGGGCGACGGCTTTTCCATCATGGGATACCTTAATTTCTTATGATAGTTTTTCATCGGAATGAGTGTGTATTTAGCCTGAATTTTATTCTTCAGCCACTTCTCTCCGTTTACCATTTTTCCATATTCGCCGATCGTAAGTCCATATACTACCGGAACTTCATGCATTCCCACAAAGCTTGTCCATTTTTTATCCAGAACAGGCCCGTCCGTATAACCGTCGTGTGGGTTTGGCCGGTCGAATACCATGATTTCAACATTATTTTCCGCTCCGGCTTCCATCAGGTAGGTTAATGTGGAAATGTAAGTATAAAAACGAACGCCTACATCCTGAATATCGAAGACGACAATGTCGATGCCTTTCAGTTGCTCAGGTTTCGGCTTTTTATTATTACCATATAAAGAAACTATGGGAATTCCTGTCTTTACATCTACGCCGTTCTTTACTTTTTCACCGGCATCGGCATCACCTCTGAAGCCATGTTCCGGCGCGAAGATGGATTTGATTTTAACACCGTTTTTCACTAAAAAATCAACCACATGCGTTCTGTCGCTCATCAAGCCGGTCTGATTGATAACCACTCCTATCGTTTTGCCCCTGAGCAAAGGAAGATAGATCTCCGGCTGATCGGCCCCTGTTTTAAATCCGGCTGTAGCTTGAGTCTGAGAATAATATTGGTGGAATACTCCTAAAAAAATTAGGCAAATAAGAAGTAAATTTTTAATTTTGAAATCTAAATTCATAAGCTTGAAGTTTCCTTTATATTTCTCTAGAAAAATAGCGTTTTCCAAAGATAACAAAAATAACCTTTCACGGGTGATTATCTTCATCGGCAGGCTTTCTGTCGCGTTGGGGATCATTGTTTCTTTAATTACCGTTTCCACAGGATTCGGTTCCAAGAAAGCCATTAAAGAGAGACTGGCAGATTTCAGCGGACACATTACGGTACGGTCGACCCGCTCGAATTCTTCCTACAACACCTCCGTACTTGATAACCAGGGACTGGACATACAAAAGATCCGCCAGCTTCCTGATGTGGCATCCGTACAGAAATATGCCATGCTTACAGGGATTATGAGGAATGAGCACAACTTTGCAGGCATCATCTTTAAAGGAATAGGAAGTGATTTTGACAGCTTACGGTTTAAAAAATTCATGGTTGCCGGAAACTTACCGAAAGTCACAGAAAAAGGCTATAATAACGGAGTCGTTATTTCCCAGAAGATTGCCGGTGACCTGCATCTGAAGGTGAAAGACAGTATTGTTACGGTATTTTCAAAGACGGACCAGCAGCCCATTTACAGGAAGTTTGAGGTATTGGGAATCTATAGAACCGATATTAAAATGATCGACGATCAGTTTGTGATCGGCGATATCAATCACGTACGGAAAATTCAGGATATGAAGCCTGATGAAGCGGGTGGCATTGATATTTTCTTTAAAAACGTAAACGACGCAGATTCTGATTTCCCGGAAATCGAAAAGCTGATCGGCTATAAGAATTATGCGGAAAAAGCTACCGAGAAGTTCCCGCAGATCACAGACTGGATCAGTATTTTCGACACAAATATTGCCCTCATCATCATCATTATGCTGATTGTGGTGGTGATAAACATCATCATGGTCCTTCTCATCCTCATTATCGAAAGAACCAATTCCATAGGACTTCTTAAAACCCTGGGAGCGAGCAACGCACAGATCAGGGCCACTTTTATCAATTACACGCTCATCATAATGATTCCCGGACTTTTATACGGAAACATGATCGGGCTTGGGCTGATCCTGATCCAGAAGTTCTTCGGGGTAATCAAACTGAATCCTGAAAATTATTATGTAAGCACCGTTCCGGTGGACCTTAACCCGCTTGTGATCATCTCGATCTCACTCGGTATATTGCTTATTTCGGGGCTGGCACTTATTATCCCAAGCTACCTGATCAGCAAGATCTCCCCGGTGAAAGCGATTAAATATAACTAATAGCGGTCAATGGTGAATGGTCAATTTTGCTTCGCAAGTGAATTTGGAACCACACGAAAATTGACCATTCACTCGCAGAAATTGACCATTGACATTAAAGGTAAATCGTAAATTTTGCCTCACAAGGTGAATTCAGAACCACAAAAAAATTGACCATTGACTCGCAGAAATTCACCATTGATATTCAAAGCAAATCGTGAATTTTGCTTCGTAAGTGAATTCAAAACCACAAAAAAATTCACCATTGACTCGCAGAAATTCACCATTGACATTCTATAATCCTCCTCTCCTTAAGCTCAATAAAATTTAAAGCCGTATCTTTGCCATGCTTAAAAAACATTTATGAAATACGCAAACAACATCCTCGAAACTATAGGGAATACACCATTGGTAAAGCTTAACAAAGTTTTGGGTGAAGATTTCCCTGCATTGGTTTTGGCAAAGGTGGAAACCTTCAATCCGGGGAATTCTGTGAAAGACAGAATGGCCGTTAAAATGATTGAAGACGCAGAAAAGGACGGAAGACTGAAGCCCGGCGGAACCATTATCGAAGGAACCTCCGGAAATACAGGAATGGGGCTGGCGCTTGCAGCGATCATCAAAGGATACAAATGTATTTTTGTGACCAACTCAAAACAATCAAAAGAAAAATGTGATATTCTACGTGCCGTAGGTGCTGAAGTTATTGTCTGCCCTACCGATGTTAAACCTACCGATCCTCGTTCTTACTATTCCGTATCAAAAAGACTGGCCAAGGAAACGGAAAACGGCTGGTATGTGAATCAATACGATAACTTATCCAACAGAGCGGCGCATTACGAATCGACTGCCCCGGAGATCTGGGAACAGACCGAAGGCAAACTGACCCACTTTGTGGTAGGCGCCGGAACAGGAGGTACCATTACCGGATGCGGAACCTTCTTTAAAGAAAAAAATCCGGACATCAAAGTGATCGGGGTCGATACCTACGGATCTATTCTGAAGGAATTCCATGAGACCGGTGAGCTTCATTACGACCATGCCTACACTTATATTACGGAAGGTATCGGAGAAGATATCATTCCTGAAAACTATGACATGGCTGTGATCGATCATTTCGAGAAAGTAACGGATAAAGACGGCGCCATCTATGCCAGAAAGCTGGCAAAAGAAGAAGGGATTTTCTGTGGGTACTCTGCAGGAAGCGCCATTGCCTCTCTTGTGCAGATGAAAGATCAGTTTACGAAAGATGACGTGATCGTCGTTCTGCTTCACGACCACGGTTCCAGATATGTCGGAAAGATCTACAACGATGACTGGATGAAAGAAATGGGCTGGCTGGATTAATCAGCTTTTATCATACTAAAAAAACTCAGAGTGCTTCTCTGAGTTTTTTGTTTTTTCTATTCGGTGATATTCTTTTTTAAAACCTGTTTTAGCAAGCTGTAATCTTTCTCACTCATTGATTTCCTTGGAAACATATAATTGTATTTTCCTTCAAGGGCGATAAATTCATTATTGCTGTCGAAGACCTCAAAATCCTTCCATTCGCTGGTTTCTTTCTCGCCATCGATATTCACGGTAAAAAACTGGTCATCAAACCTGATCTCGTAAATGCTGCACCTTTCCAGTTTGGCTAAATAACGCCCGACCTGCTTCTTCCATCGGGAAACTTTATTAATGCTCACGGAAAGAAAGACGGCACAAAGCAGGAACAGGAAGCTTACAAAGTACAGAATCCCTGCTTTCTCTTTGGTGAAATCATCCCTGAAAACCAATACGATCAGCAAAATCACGCCGACAACAAGGGTGGTGATGGTTTTTCCGCGGGTGGTTGACGAAAAGAACAGGCTTCCCTGCTTCCCGCTGAAATAGATTTCCTCGAAGTCCTGTCTCTTCGGCTTCAGAACGATCACTCTCTCTTCACTCATATCGATTAATTATGGGTACAAATATAAGCCTTTCCCCTCCAACACTGATACTCCACCCCCCTCAAACTCTAAAACCAAAATCATTATCACTCTCAAACGCTCAAACACTACCACCCTCAAACCCTCAAACTCTCATACTCTCAAACCCTCAACCTCAACCGCCCTCAAACTCATCATTCCTCATAAGTATCACCGATCGCCGAAAGCCTATTCATCAGCTCACGGTTTCTCTTTTTCAGCTCGTCCATCTTCCTGAGCATCTCGTGGATCACCTCGAGTCCCGGAAGATTGATCTCCAGGTCGTAATGCCAGTTGGCAAACCTTTCAAAAGAAGGCAGGTCTTCATACATAAGGTAGCGGGTTTCATTTTCCGTATGGATATGCAGCAGACCGGAGTCTACAAGCTCATCGAAAAAAGTGATCTCAATATTGTATATTTTAACGAGTTCTTCTCGCGATATTCTTTCATTCATGACTTAGGAATTTTTTAGTTGTTCGAAAAGTTGCTTCTGCTGATCCGTTAGGTTGGTCGGCAGCTTCACCTCGTAGGTCACAAACAGGTCACCGAACTGTCCCTCTTTTTTATACACCGGGAAACCTTTGCCTTTTAACCTTACCGTCATCCCGTTCTGCGTTTCAGGTTTTACTTTAAGGTTAACGTTTCCGGTCAGCGTATTGACTTTTACGTCACCACCCAAAACGGCTGTGTACAGATCAATGGAAACCTTGGTTTTCAGATCATCCCCTATCCTTTCAAAATCAGGATCTGCCGGAATATTAAAAGTAATATACAGATCTCCGTTAGGGCCTCCGTTATAGCCCGGGCTGCCGTGACCTTTCAGCTTGATCTGCTGCCCATCGTACACTCCTGCCGGAATGGTAATCCGCACTTTCTTTCCGTTGATGTCAAAGGTTTGCTGATGGGTAGTTGCCGCATCTCTTAAAGTAAGATTAAGTTCTGCGTGTACATCCTGCCCTTTAAATTTGCCCGAAGCACTGCCCCGTGAGCTTCTGCCGAAACCTCCTGCCCCACCGAACATGCTTTGGAAAAAATCTGAAAAATCTTCACCCTCGCCAAAATCCGCGCCGGAAAACCCTCCGCCGAAGCCAGGGTCCTGGCTCTGATATTGCCTTTGCTGCTGCTGTGCCTTTTCATATTCCTCGCCATGCTTCCAGTGTTCCCCGTATTTATCATACTTCGCACGGTTCTCCGGATTGCTGAGCACCTCATTGGCCTCATTGATCTCTTTGAATTTCCTTTCCGCTTCCTTATCATCAGGATTCAGGTCGGGATGCAGTTTTCGCGCCAGCTTGCGGTAGGCTTTCTTAATATCATCCTGGGTTGCGTTCTTATCTACGCCTAAAATTTTATAGTAGTCTATATAAGCCATAGAAACGTTTTTACTCAAATTTAAGGATTTTAGAGAGGAAATTTATATAACGAAGTGTTAAAAATAAAGCTATCTTTGATCAAAAAGCGCCCTATGAAAGAAGTCCTGAAAAACTACTCCGGCATCCTGCTTTTGCTTCTGGGCATCGCGGTCGGAAGCGTAATCGGCATTGTTGCACCCCAGGTGGTAGACTATCTCAAGCCGTTGGGAGATATTTTTCTCAATTTACTTTTTGTAAGTGTGGTTCCCCTGGTCTTCTTTGCCGTCTCCAATTCTATTGCCTCTCTCGAGCAGCAGTCGAAGTTTGGAAAAATCATGATGATCATGGCACTTACCTTTCTTTTCTTCATTTTAACGGCAGCTGTTTTCACGATCTGTGCGGTGTACCTTTTTCCTGTTTCGGGAATTTCAGGCAGTAAGGAATTGGTCGAAGAGGCGGCAGATGCTGACAGCTGGGGCAACAGGATCGTCAGCTTTTTTACGGTGGGTGAATTTACACAGCTCTTTTCCCGTCAGAATATGCTGGCGCTGCTCATCTTTGCTTTCATGACAGGTTTTTCCGCAAGAAAGGCCGGGGAGCGCGGGCAGCCGTTCAGAATGTTCATAGCTTCCGGATATGAAGTGATGAAAGAGCTCCTGTTGCTGATTATGAGGGCAGCCCCAATTGGCCTCGGTGCTTATTTTGCCTTCCAGGTGGCTACCCTGGGACCTCAGCTTTTCGGATTTTATGCTAAACCTTTAGGGCTTTATTATATCGCAGGTGTCATTTATTTCCTGGTATTTTTTTCACTGTACGCCTTTATGGCGGGAGGGGTAAACGGGATAAACAGTTTCTGGAAGAACGCTATCTACCCAACCGCCACAGCACTGAGCACCTGCAGCAGCTTTGCCACGATGCCGGCCAACCTGCAGGCCGCTTCTGAAATGGGCATTCCTGGGCAGATCTCCAATATTGTAATCCCGATCGGGACGACGCTTCATAAGAATGGCTCCTCCATGTCTTCGATCATTAAGATCTACGTGGCCTTTATGATCATCGGCAGAGACTTTTTCGACCCCATGAACCTGCTGCTGGCTTTAGGCATTACCGTTTTTGTAAGTATTGTAGCGGGAGGAATCCCCAACGGCGGATATATCGGCGAAATGCTCATGATCTCCGTATATAAACTTCCACAGGAAGCCATCCCTGCCGTGATGATTATCGGAACACTGGTAGATCCGCTGGCTACTGTTTTAAATGCGGTCGGGCAACTGGTGGCCTCGATGTTTGTCAGCAGGTTTGTGAAAGTTTGACACAATCCCGGCAGGTATATTTAAAACCTGCCTGCCTTCTATAAAAAACCTGCGCAGCTTTCGGGTGAAAGGTGCGCAGGTTTGAGGCAACTCCTGCTTAGGTTTAAGGCAAAACCTGCGCAGGTTTTTTTGGCTTACTTGTCTTTGGTAAAAGATGCAGTAGCAAGAGCATCCGTAATACGTTTACCGGGACGGTAGTTTACTTTCGCTCCTTTGATGAGGTTCACGTTAAATTTTTCTTCACTTTCGGCACCGCCACTGCTGAGACTGGGATAGAAGCTCCCCAATTTGTCGAGCCTGATGATTTTGCTGTGGCAAGTTCTTTCTGAATGACGTTTTCGAGAGCAATGATGACTCCGCGAATATCTGCTTCACTGAGGGCAGAAAATTTTTCGATTTCTTTCACCAGGTCGTCGATGCTCATTTCACCTTCAGTTTTTACCTGTGCATACCATTTTTTGGTTCCTCCGCCAGTTACGCCTGGCTCACCGCGTTCGATTACTGTGTACTTGATAGACATTTGTGCTACATATTTAGATTAAGGGATAAACTTAATGAAATAATGATCACTAAAAGAAAAGGAATTGTAGATAAATATCGACAAACTTGTAGATTTTTGTCTACAAAAATTACTCAGTCTTCCCAATCGATTTGCGGGTCAGGTAAACAGCGTCATCCGGTAAAGCTGGATATTTAAGGTTAAAGGCGATCATTACTCACTTCTTTTTATGGGCTCCAGATGCTCCAGCTCTTCAGGGGTAAACAGCCGATAGTTAACTTTAAATGTTTTGCCTAAAGGAGTTTCGAGGGAGAATCCTCCGGGTCCGAAGCCGTCGGTCACATCCAGTGTAAAATGAGAATACTGCCAGTACTCGAACAGGTCACGGTCAATCCAGAATTCATGATTGTGGATGGTACCGATCATGGCATCGTTCATTCTTGGATAAAAGCCGCCTTTTTCGAAGCACTGCGGCTGTGTCCCTTCGCAGCATCCTCCTGCCTGATAAAACATGAGATCGCCATATTTCTTCTCCAGCTCCCAAATGACCTCTAGTGCTTTTTCCGTAGCTGAAAGTCTTGATATTGTAGGTTCCATAATTTTTTGTTTGTATTGATGTTCTTTTGTACACTAGAAGATTCAATAATGTTTGGTTAATCTATTTTAATGAATCGCAAAGCCAGACAAAGATT
The DNA here is from genome assembly GCF_056333165.1 of Chryseobacterium endophyticum. Classification (NCBI taxonomy): domain Bacteria; kingdom Pseudomonadati; phylum Bacteroidota; class Flavobacteriia; order Flavobacteriales; family Weeksellaceae; genus Chryseobacterium; species Chryseobacterium endophyticum. Next base: position 249,743 of record NZ_JBWGXE010000003.1, on the reverse strand, counting down.
CATGTATGATCTCCTGCATATTTTTAAGCTAAACAAAGGCATTTCATTTATTGAAGTAATACAAAGTTTGTACTCATCAGAATCCTTGTGTTACGCTAATCAGCGAAGCGGCTTTGTCTATCTTAAAAGGATAATACCATTTAAATAACCTTTGTATATCCTTGCGATAAATCATATGCAATCAAAATCTACCGCAAGGCCAGACAAAGATTTATTATCATCTCCTGCATATTTTTAAGCTAAACAAAGGCATTTCATTTATTGAAGTAATACAAAGTTTGTACTCATCAGAATCTTTGTGTTACGGTAATAAGCGAAGCGGCTTTGTCTATCTTGAAAGGATAATGCCATTTAAAATAACCTGTGTATATCCTTGCGATAAATCATATGCAATCAAAATCTACCGTTATGAGAGGCAATTATTAAAAAAAGTTCGGCGAAATTTCATTTCGCCGAACCAGATATTGTTATTCTTAATGTGCACTTCCGGCAATATCGAGAACGATTCTTCCGTCGATCTGTCCTTTTTTCATTTTATCAAAGACGTCGTTGATATCTTCCAGTTTCGCAGCGGTTACCGTGGCTTTTACCAGTCCTTCATTGGCAAAATCGAGGGCTTCCTGAAGATCTTTCCTTGTTCCGACAATAGATCCTCTTACGGTAATTCTCTTCAGCACGGTTTCAAAGATCGGAAGTTCGAATGAACCGGGAGGAAGACCGTTCAGCGCAATGGTTCCTTTTCTTCTCAGAACGTCAATTCCCTGCTTGAAGGCGATGGGAGAAACCGCTGTAATCAATGCGCCGTGCATTCCGCCGACTTCTTTATGTAGGTATTCTCCAGGATCTGTGTTTCTTGCATTGACTACCACATCGGCTCCTAATTTTTTGGCCAGTTCCAATTTATCATCAGCAACATCAATCGCTGCCACATGCATTCCCATTGCTTTTGCATACTGAACGGCCACATGTCCCAATCCTCCGATTCCGGATATGGCGACCCATTCTCCGGGTTTTGTTTCCGTTTCTTTTAATCCTTTATATACGGTAACCCCCGCACAAAGGATCGGTGCAATCTCTAAAAAGTTGACATCACTTTTCAGGTGCCCCACATATCTTGAATCGGCAATCACGTATTCTGCAAAGCCACCGTCTACACTGTAACCACCATTCTGCTGGGCTTCACAGAGGGTTTCCCACCCGGTAATGCAGTAATCACAACATCCGCATGCGGAATACAGCCACGGTACGCCGACGGCATCTCCTTCCTTTACATACGCTTCCGGACCGCAGGCCACTACGATTCCTACTCCTTCATGGCCGGGGATCAGAGGCATTTTAGGTTTTGCGGGCCAGTCACCATCCACCGCATGGAGGTCGGTGTGGCAAACCCCGCAGGCCATTACCTTTACCAGTACTTCATATCTTCCCGGCACACGCACCGGAACTTCTTCAATTTTTAACGGCTGACCATACCCCTGTACCACTGCCGCTTTCATCGTTTTTGGAATCATATTCTGAGTTTTTTAAAGTTGATTTTTAGTTTTTAATTGACCATAGACTACACAGATCTGCATTTTCTATTACGCTCGCAGATTTTGCGGATTGAGCAGATTTTTTTGCATCAGATCTGAAAACCGGTGTACTCTGTGGAATTTTCTTTAAGTTCGCTGATCAGGTGGATTCTTATTTGCATCCGGATCTGCGCTATCGGCAAAATCTGCGGGAGTTCTTTTATGCTCGCACATTTTGCAGATTGAGCAGATTTTTTTTGCATGCAGATCTGAAAACCGGTGCAATCTATGGGAGAAGATATTTCAAAACTGTTATATCGTCTGTTTTTTTAATTCCCGCAGATTACACGGATTTCAGGACCCTGATATTTAAAATTAAAAGAAACCTAATTTGTTTTTGTTGTAGGAGATCAGCATGTTTTTGGTCTGACGGTAATGGTCGAGCATCATTTTGTGGTTCTCACGTCCGATTCCCGACTGTTTGTATCCTCCGAAAGGTGCTCCCGCAGGATAAGAATGGTACTGATTGATCCAGACTCTTCCCGCCTGGATCTTACGCGGAATGTCGTACAGCTGATGCGCATCTCTGGTCCAAACCCCTGCTCCAAGTCCGTAGATGGTATCGTTGGCAATCTTAATGGCATCTTCCTCATCTTTGAAAGTGGTAAACGCCAGTACAGGGCCGAAGATTTCTTCCTGGAAGATTCTCATCCTGTTGTTTCCTTTGAAAATAGTAGGCTGAATGTAATAACCGTCTTCAAGTCCTTCCCCCACATGATTTACATCACCTCCTACCAGCACTTCCGCTCCTTCTTCTTTGCCTAATTTGATATAAGAAAGGATCTTATCTTTCTGAATCTGGGAAGCCTGAGCCCCCATCATCACCGTTTTATCCAATGGATTTCCTACTTTGATGGCTTTTACCCTTTCGATCACTTTCGCTATGAAGGCATCCGCAATATCTTCCTGCACCAGCAATCTCGACGGACATGTACAGATCTCACCCTGGTTCAGGGCAAAAAGAACAGCCCCTTCGATAGCTTTGTCCAGGAACTCATCATCAGCATCCATTACAGAACTGAAGAACACGTTTGGCGATTTGCCTCCCAGTTCCAGCGTCACCGGAATGATATTTTCGGTGGCATACTGCATCACAAGACGACCTGTCGCGGTAGATCCTGTGAAGGCTGCTTTGGAAACTTTAGGATTGGTAACCAAAGCTCTTCCTAATTCCGCCCCGAAACCGTTGACGATATTCACGACTCCCGCAGGCAGCAGATCGCCGATGATCTCCATTAAAACCATGATGGAAATTGGGGTGCTTTCCGCAGGTTTCAATACGACACAGTTTCCTGCCGCCAGGGCCGGAGCCAGTTTCCATACCGCCATCAGGATCGGGAAGTTCCACGGGATGATCTGAGCGATCACTCCCAGCGGTTCATGCACGATCAGCGACACGGTATCTTTATCTAATTCATTATGTGACCCTTCTTCCGCGCGGATCACCGAAGCAAAATATCTGAAATGATCGACCGCCAGAGGAAGATCGGCAGCCAGGGTTTCTCTTACGGCTTTTCCGTTATCGATTGTTTCTACGGTGGCCAGGTATTCGAGGTTTTGCTCGATACGGTCTGCGATTTTATTTAGAATAACGCTTCTTTCTGTAGACGACGTATCCTTCCAGGTCTGGAATGCTTTTTCTGCGGCATTCACTGCCATTTCAAGATCTTCTTTGGAAGAGTGTGCCGCCTGAGTGAATTTTTTGCCGTCAATGGGTGATACGACGTCAAAGTATTCACCGTTTACAGGTGCAGTAAACTTTCCGTCGATATAGTTGTCATATACTTTTTTGAACTCAGGCCATTGCAATAAGGTCTCTGATTGTTGTTGTGTTGTAGTGCTCATATTCGTACAATTTTTATTTTTTCTGTAAAGCCAAGTTACACTTCCGACTGATCTTCGGATAGCAAAATCGTACAAAAAGACTTCAAAATCGTGCAGGAAGATAATTTTATCATTCGTTAACATTCATTAAATACCATATTTTCCTATATTTGAGATAAGCGGAAACCTAAAATTGTTTAGCAATGAATGACCAGAAATTCTTACTCAAAACCCCTGAACTGAAGAAGGAAAACCAGCTTCTGAGCTTAGTGGAGAACCAGACGAAATTCAATTTAAACAATTGCGAACTGAGTATTTATGAAACCCACAAGGCCGCTTTTGACGTAAAACTGCATTTTGAAACCATTGCGTTCACCGCTATGCTCCGTGGAAAAAAGCACATGAAACTCGATAACAAAACCGGTTATTTTGACTATTACCCCGGGGAAAGTGTTCTGGTATCACCCGGAGAAACCATGGTCATCGATTTTCCCGAAGCGGATCTGGTTCCCACGCAATGCATCTCGCTAAGCCTCAACCCCGAGTTTATCGAAAATTCACTGAACCACCTGAACTATCATTTACCCAAAACCGATGAAACCTCACAGTGGAACATCGAACTGGATGAATATTTTCTTTTCAACAATAAATCTTTAGCTTCTGCCACCAACAATATCATGCGTATTGCGATGGACGATAATTCACAGAAAGACATCATGGCAGATTTTGCCATTAAAGAGCTTTTAATACGCCTTATGCAGACCCAGGCCAGAGGTATGGTTGAGAAAAATATTGCGAAAAACAAATCCAGGATCGGTTTTGCAGTAGACTATATCCGGAAGAATCTTCATCAGAAACTATCCATTGAAAGCATCGCAAAGCTTGCCTACGTGAGCAAGTCTAATTTCTTCAGAATGTTTAAAGACGAACTGGGAACATCCCCAAACGAATTCATTCTTCACGAGAGAATCAACAGGGCAAAAGAGCTGCTGAAAAGCAAGAACAGCATCAAGGAAACGGCCTATCAGACCGGTTTTTCCGATACCAATTATTTTACAAGGGTTTTTAAGCAGCTTGTGGGTGTGACTCCCAAGAACTACCAGGACAGCATCACAATATCTCAATAACCGCTTTGATTCCTCCAAAAGATATCATTGAATTTCTCTTCGGCATCAAGATAAGTCAAAGAACAAACCTGGTGATCAATCTTTCCATGCTTGTTGTTATGGCGATTGTCTTTCTTTATATTAAAAAAGCATCCCGGAATTGAGATGCTTTGCTTGAGTTTATTTTTGATAATGATAATATCTTGCTCCTTTTAAGACCGGATTTTCCAATTCAACATATTTTAACCCGAAACCTATGTAATTCTTGTTTACCGATTCCTCGAGTTGTTTCCGGTGAAGTTTTTCATAGGTATCAAAGTCTATCGCCGTACGGCTTTTCAGTCCTTCAAAAATATTCCACTTCTCAACGACTTTTTTCCAGCTGTCTGAAATTTTTCCGGCAAAAACCTTTGATTTCGATCCGCTTCCGTATCCTAAGAATCCTATTTCCTGCCCTTCAAGTTCTTCATTTTCGTTAAAAGAAGTCTGCAGTGCAGATAGCATTGCCATAAAGATGGATGCGGTGTACATATTTCCTATTTCCGATGAAGCCCTTTGAGACTTCTCGATTTTTTCATTGATGAAGCTGATGTACTCTTCAGATTTAGCAACTGCTTTCTGTTCTTCGGGAGTTTCATAGGCCAGTCCGTTTTCCATACTGTAGATTTCCGTGAAAACCCTTTTTCCGTGAAATGCATACGGAAGGTGGAAAATCAGGTATTTCCAGTGTTCGTAAGGTTTATCTTTTCCTGTGAGCTCTTTGTAATGTTCATACGCCTCCCTGATCCTGTCCTGGTAACACTGATTGGAATATTGCCCGTCGAAAACCGGCTCGTCGGTAAAAACTTCTATTTTTTCAGGATAATTTTCCGGAGCACTGGTCAATTCGTTCTTTTTGAAATGACGTCTCGGCTTAAAGAAATCGAAGACCGATTCGGTGGCCACGCCCCAGTTATTTTCAATCTCTATCAGTTTCGGATCAGAAGAAACCAACACTGCCACTGCACCTCCGCCCTGAGTATATTCTCCGGGTGAAGACAGTTCGTATTTCGCATAATCGCTGGCGATCACCACTGCTTTTTTATCAGGATTGGCCCGGACGAAATCCAGTGAATTGTGAAGCGCATCCACCGCACCAATGCAGGCGAACGTCATGTCCACAACATCACAGTTTCTGAACACCCTTGCCCCGAATTCAGGTTCCAGGACTTCCTCCACCATCTGCATGGCGTAAGAGGCGGTAGGCTTGGCCGCATCCAGGGCGCTTTCGGTTCCCAGATAGATTCTTGCTATTTCTTTCGGATTAAGACTATAATCTCTGATCAGTTTAAGCAACGCTTCCGCAGCAAATGTGGCCGCATCTTCATGCACATCGGGAAAGCCCATTTTATGGAGACCAAGTCCTTTTTCAAGCTTGGCAGGTTCTATATTTCTATTTTCAGCTAATTCTTTAATTTCCAAATATAAAGAGGGCACATAAAAACTTGCCGCCTCAATTCCAAAAGTCATATGATTTAATTTTGATACGAATTTAAAAAATGTAAACGTTTAATCAGTAATGATTATTGCGAAATTTATAAAGTATGATTTATATTATACAAAAAAATCCGCCTCAGTTGTGAGACGGATTCCTTATGTACAAAGTTTTGGTTCTTATTTGAAATCTTCAATCGCTTTGTTGATTGCGTCAATCTGTTTGTTAATGCTTGCTGCATTCTGCGGATTCTGTTTAAGGAGGTCCATTTTTTTGTTAAGACCGTCTTTCAGCATTTGGGATATCATCATTTTTGCCTGCGGATTTTCTCCGATTTCCGATTTGGCATGGCCGAGCATTTTAGTGATGCTTTCTGTGGCTTTTAGGTTGTCTGAGCTCATAATCCAGTTGTACCCTTCTTCTGCAGACTTTCCCAGCTCCGGATTCTGGAATTTGATAAAAGGATAGAATGCCGCAAACTGCGCGATATTTGCCATCTGGGAGGTCACTTTATTTTTGACGATAAGCGGCAACATCTGTGCAGCAAGGGTTTCGGAAGCACCATCCAGATCAATTTTATCGGCGTAGCTGCCTGCTTTTGAAGGATCAACGGCAACGATAGCGCCTACAGAGCTGCCTTTTACAGCATTGGAAACCGCACTGACCCCTTTTTCAAAGATCGGCATATACTTTTTATCTTTCGTTTTTGCCAAAGCCGAAATGGCCGCAGCCTTCACCAAAGTTTTAGGATCATTGGCTGCCAGCTTTTCAACTTCTGCGCCCATTGCCTTAAACTGCTCAGGATTTGACAAGTCCATTAACTGAAGGGCTTTCATTCTCGTCCTGAAGAAAGGATCTTTAAGGGCAGCTGCCAGTAATTTAGTTGCCGCAGGATTTTTTCCTACCTGGTCTTTGATTCCGTTCAGGGCATTGTATTTACTTTTAAATTCTTTAGAGCCCGAGAACTGCATTAAATATTGCTCCGGCGTTTTAGAATCTTTGATATCTGCCAGCAAAACACCGTCTGCATTGATATTTACAAGATCTGCATTTTTCGACACGTCAAAATTGAACGTATTTTTCGCTTCTGCATTTACCCACACATTGTATCTTTTCGGTTTCCCGTTTTCGTAGACATCTATTGCAAGAGGAAACTGGAAAGGCTGGTCCTGCGTCTGCTCGATCGTCACTGCAACCTGCTTTTTCACCGGCTCAAAAGTATAAGAATAATTGATCTTCGGGTTTCCGCTGCCAAAATACCACTGATTGAAGAACCAGTTCAGATCTTTACCGGAAACTTTTTCGAAAGAAAGTCTCAGCTGGTGTGCTTCGGCATTCTGGTATTCGTAGGTTTTCATGTAATCCTGCATTCCGGCGAAAAAAGCATCGTCTCCAAGGTAGTTTCTGAGCATGTGAAGAATTCCGCCACCTTTCTGATAGGTGACCAGGTCAAAAACATCTTCCCGTGAGTCGTAATTGAACCGAACCAGGTTTTTATCAAAATTACCCGGCGTACTGATGTACATATTCACATCTTTCATCTGGTGGTAATCGGCCTGGTCTTTTCCGTACTTATGCTCGTTCCACAGATATTCGGAATAATTGGCAAACGATTCATTTACGGTAAGATTGCTCCAGCTTTCGGCCGTTACAAGATCGCCAAACCAGTGGTGGAACAATTCATGGGCAATGGTATCTTCCCAGGTATTTTCATCGATGAGCTGTCCCGGCTTCTGAAGAATATCGCTTCCGTGAAGTGTTGCCGTGGTATTTTCCATTGCTCCGCTGACGTAATCCCTTCCTGAAATCTGTGCATATTTTGCCCATGGATAATCGTAGCCCAGTCTTTTAGAGAAAAACTCGATCATTTCAGGCGTATTTCCATAGATCTGTTTTGCGTAGGGCTCATATTCTTTTTCAATATAATAATCCACCGGAATATTTCTCCATTTATCTTTTACGATCGCATATTCTCCCACTCCCATGAAAAATAAATAGGTGGAATGTCTTTTATCCATCACCCAATGATCCGTTCTCAGTCCGTTAGCTTCCTTCTGAGAATCTTTCATGATCCCGTTGGAAAGGGTAACATATTTATCAGGAACGGTCATGTAGATTTCCTGTGTAGTCTTCTGATTAGGTTTGTCGATGGTCGGAAACCATGCGGAAGAAGATTCGGTTTCGCCCTGCGTCCAGATCTGGGTAGGCACATCGGGATCTTTTCCCTGTGCATTAATGAAATAGAGGCCTTTGGCATCGCTGATCGCTGCGCTTCCTTCCTGTTTTACTTCATTAGGGCGGGCAGTATATTTGATATAAACCGTATAATCCTGGTTTTTGGCGTAGGTTTTATCTAAAGTGATCTTTAATACATCATTTTTGTAGTCGTATTTTAGCGGTGTTTTCTTACCGTTGACGTCCAGTGCCACTTCATGGATCAGCATGGCTTTCGCATCGAGGGTCAGTTCACCGGAAGGATAGAAAAAAGGAGATGCCGTGAGCCATTCTTCACCGTTCATCTGCTCTTTCTGATAATCGAAGTTTACTTTAAGTTTGGTATGTTTAAGTTCCGTTGCTTTCGTGTGAGTGGCTCTGTAGACCTTTTCTCTTCCGGAAGTATCCGTTTGTGCCGCTATATTTGTAGAAAAGAACATTCCCAAAAGAGCGATCGATAAAATGGCTTTTTTCATTATGATTAAAAATTATTTTTTTGTTAAAATATCAAAAATATCGTCGACGAGTGTTTCGTAATCCCCTTTTTTGAACTGTTCCTTGGTTTTGGCAAACGCCTTTTTCAGTTCGCTTTCAGGATTTTCATCGTCAATGATTTCTGCCGAATCCACCCCTTTCAGCTGAAGGATGGCATTTTTTAGCACTTCAGCGTCTGCGTTTTTTTCAACATTTACTTTTATATATTTCATATTTATTTTGATTTAAGGGTATTGTAAACGGCGAGAATCCATTTCTCCAAATTTAAAACTTATTTCATAAAGAACGGACGTCAGGGAAGCATTAAGGAATATTTTTTTGAAAGACGTTGCTAAGCTTAATTTTTACGTAAAAAGCCATTTTTTACGGTCAAAATACCGATGGAAACGTGACTTCGCTTTATGGATTCATTGAATGACCTTTTTCAACAGTGCCGTAAATGATTGAAAAATAATAAATTGTACTTGATCGCCTCTTCTAACTGGTTGATCACTTCTTCTAAGTGGTTGATTGCTTCTTCTAACTGGTTGATGGCTTCTTCTGACTGGTTGATCGTCTCTTCGGAACGGTTGATTGTTCATTCGGAGTGGTTGATCGCCTCTTCGGAACGCTTTATTGCCGTTTCGGAACGCTTGACTGATTCTTCGAAGTGATTGAAAGGCTCAACGTAACGACCAGCACTCTCATTTAAGTTCTGAAGGCCATCACATAATTCATAATGGCCTCAACCGAATGCCTGATTAATTATTTTGACCTGATCATTTTTCCCTTTTTGTAAAGAAATATTATTTTACAGTCGCTTTTTCTTTCCATATTATAGACATGGATTTTTTCAGGATCGATACCATTCATTTTGCAAAGCATCGGAGCTTCCCAAGTGTTGTAAAAAACGGGTTCCCTGAACGTAAAGCCAGGATTGGTTTTAACCTCAGCACTCATATTGTAATCCAGGCAAATATCCCCGTGTGTGATGTTGTTTTGTTTTAAGGCCGTCCGCAGTTTGCCGAACATTTCATGATTAAAATGATTCGCATATATCCACGAATTCTTGGCACTGATGTTCGTCGCCAGGAAAAGAAACGCAACAAAGCCTAAAAGTGACGCGATAATTTTACTTTTAAAATTTAGTTTAATTCCTAAAAAAATAACCGCTGAAATAATGAATAAGGTATAAAAAAGTCTTACGGCGCCCAGATTCCGGTTATCAAACCCGAAAAGAGTGGGCCTGTAGGATGAAAACAGGAAGATGCTCATCGCTAAAAGAATTCCAGTAAAAGAGATGATTCCTAAGTTTTTCAAACGACGTATTTCATTTTTAAAATCATACCCTGAAAACACTTTATAAACAAATGATGGAATAATGAGTACCGCCATCCATTCATAAAGGTTTAATTTTTTTAAATTCAAAATACCTTTATATACGCCCACAAAAACATCCCTGAAAAATAATTTTACGGCATAGATAAAGATGTGCAGTATTCTTTCAACATTAAATATTTTGCTGATTTCATCCCTCTGATAGGAGTTTTCAAAGACAGCAGGCTGAATAATTTTCCGGAAAATGATGATGAAGCCAACCGTTAAGATCATGAATATCGCTCTCTTTTTATTTTCTTTAATGAAGTACAGATGCAAAAGAACAAGAGGTAAAAAAATCTCGTAACTGAATACGGAAGCGATGAATAGTAAAGAGCTGCCCCATATATTTTTATGAACGTATAAACAATAAATACTCAGACAGAAGAATAGGGTTGCCAGGTTTGAGTTGAGCATGATCGGCGAAAACTGGATACTGGTGCCGATCACAGAACAGGAATACAACAAAGCCAGCAGCCCGGCCCATTGTGGAGACGCTATTTTCTGCGCCACCCGATACATGACTAATAAAGAAAGCGGAAAGAAAAATAATCCCAGCCAGTAGACAGATTCGCTATATCCGGAAAGTAACATCAATGTTCCCGTCATAAATCCCGACACCGGCCTTGCCGCCATGGTATGGGAATCCAGAAATGAATATATAAATTTGAAATATGGTTGTGAGATATTTCCGGATTCATAGATTTTACTAAGATCGTCTGCCAGTGCTGCTTTATGTTTAAAAATGCAAAAGCTTATATAGAGGGCATACGCTATGACTGAAATATTCAGGAGCAGAAGATCATTACCTAATTTTTTTTTCATGCTATTTTTTTTCCAAAATTTGTGTGAAATTTCACATCAAAAATAACGGATTTGCGGCAATTAGAAAAGATGTTTCTGCAATATCAGTTCTGTCAGATCGCTACAGGTGCTTTAATGCCAGGATGCGGATCGTAATTTTCCAACGTAAAATCTTCGAAGTCGAAGTCGAAAATGTTTTTGATTTCCGGATTCAGCTTCATCGTTGGCAGTGGTCTCGGATCCCTTGAAAGCTGTTTTTTCACCTGCTCGAAATGGTTGTTATAGATATGAACATCTCCAAAGCTGTGCACGTAATCCCCTACTTCAAGACCGCAAACCTGGGCCACCATCATCAGCAATAAGGCATAGCTCGCAATATTGAAAGGAACCCCCAGAAAAACATCGGCACTTCTCTGATACAACTGCAGCGACAGTTTTCCGTCGGCCACATAAAACTGGAACAAGGCATGGCAGGGTGCCAGCGCCATATTCGGGATTTCGGCAACATTCCAGGCGGATACGATCAATCTTCTGGAGTCCGGATTTTTTTTGATCTGATCAATGACTTCGGTAATCTGGTCTACGATTTTTCCGTCTGCACCGTTCCAGCTTCTCCACTGTGCGCCGTAAACGGGTCCCAGATCGCCGTTTTCATTGGCCCATTCGTCCCAGATGGAAACGCCGTGATCATTAAGATATTTGACGTTGGTATCACCCTTCAGAAACCACAACAGCTCATGGATAATAGATTTCATGTGAACCTTTTTTGTAGTGACCAGCGGAAAACCTTTTGAAAGGTCATATCTTAGCTGGTAGCCGAAAACACTTCTGGTTCCCGTTCCGGTTCTGTCGGTTTTATCGGTTCCGTCGTCTAAAATATGCTGTAAAAGGTCTAGGTAATTCTGCATTGGAAAGATTTTGTGGCCCAAATTTAAAGAAAGAATTTCAAAATATATCAAAAAAAGCATCCATTTTCATAGACGCTTTGTATGGCTGAAAGGCTCAGATTCTATTATACTGCGGTGTAGCCGCCATCGATAAGATAATAACCTCCGGTCATGAATGATGATTTTTCTGAACTCAGGAATAGGACCAGTTCGGCAACTTCTTCAGCTTTTCCAAGTCTGCCCATCGGGTGTTTCGCGATAAGAGCATTTTTCATATCATCACTCAGGCTTTCTAAAAGCGGGGTATCAATATAGGCAGGGCCTACCGCATTGCAACGGATATTTTTCTGTCCGTATTCGGCACCGATATTTTTCGTAAGACCTACGACTCCGTGTTTTGCAGCGGTATATGCCGAGGAAAGCGGGGCCGCCACCGTTCCGTGAATCGAAGCCATATTGACGATTATTCCGCCTTCGTTTTTTTCCATCTGTTCAAGCTCATATTTGCATCCGTAAAAAACACCATCGAGGTTGATGCTTAGTACTTTTCTCCATCCGTCGAGGCTATAATCGCCGGTTTCGGCCTGTTCGCCACCTATTCCCGCATTGTTGCAGGCAATATCTAAACGTCCGTAAATCTCAACGGTTTTTTGTACAAGTGCTTCTACTTCTTCAGGTTTAGCGGTATCGGCTTTTACAAATGTTGCTTCGCCACCTTTCGCTTTGAGGTCTTCAGCCGCCTGCTGTCCGTGTTCTTCATTGATGTCTGAAATGATGACTTTGGCACCTTCTTTAGCATACGCATGGGCAATAGCTAATCCGATTCCTGATCCGGCCCCTGTAACCAGGGCTACTTTGTTGTCTAAAATTCCCATATTGATAACTTTTATTTGTATTCAAAAGGCACCACAAACCGGGCCAAAACCGGCAAATTGCTTCATAAGTAAGCATTAAAGTTTTCTTAAAATTTACTCGGGACACCAAGTTGGCAAAACCATTATGTTGCGACATAATTCGACATAAATGACTACCATATTTCTTTAATGGTCTGGGAGATATTGTTTACGGTAAAGGTCTGTCCCAGAGCCAACGCATTCATTGATTTAGCCAGGGGAGATTCGGGGGATACTGTAATGATCTTATGATTGTCCAGGATGAGATCTCCGGCGGAAACCGCAATATAAAACAGACCTTTTTCAGTTTGCACCAGGGCTCCGGTCTGCACTTTTGGGCATGGTTCTGCGGTGATCTTCTGAAGTGATGCCTGTTGATTTAATGTTTCGTTAAGCTGTCTCTGCAAATTATTAATTTCCTGCTGCAGCATTTCTCTTCCGGTTTCGTATTTGTCTCCCATCGAGCTTTTGGTATCGTTATTTGAAGCGCGCGTGCTTTCTATTAAATCTTCAAACTTCCGGATTTTTTCCATCAGCCTGTCTTTTACCATTACCAAAATCCTAGATTTATCCATATCGGGTGTTCATTTTCATTATACATCCAAATTTATTGAATAAATCTTACCTCTATTCAGTCTTTTGGATATAACATAATATTAAACTTTAAAAATTTATTCCTAATAATCTTTCATTGAGGAATATCATTTGAAAAACGTTGTCAAGAGACATCTCATCAAACAACTATAACATTCTGTTTTTGAGTTATCTAAAATTAGTTAACATAATAAAATTTTTATCACCACTATTTGAAAATTATTTAAATTTATACCATACAAAAAATATAAACTTTTAGTCTTTTTTAAAGCCTGAAAAAGTGGTACGGGAAATTCCCCGTCATTTAAAAATCTAATTTTCAACTATCATTGATGTAAAAAATTAGTAATTTCATACAATGTTTCATAAGAGGCTACCCAGATTTGGATAGCCTCTTTTTCATTAATTAAATATTCTCAGAAGATCCCTTTCCGGAATTCCTACTTTTCAAAAACTGCATAATCGCCAGGTTGGAAACTGAAATTTTTTCCTTCTCCAAAATTTTTGTTCATTTTGGTGAAAACATTTTTGAAAATTCCCGATACATGCTGGTCTTCAATGCTGAAATCGACTGGTTCTTTCGACAGATTCAATACGACCAGAACTTCGTCATTGCCATTTTTGCGCAGGTAAGCGAAAATTTTATCATTTGCCGTTGTATTCAGAATATAGGTTCCAACGTTGGGATCTCCTCCTCTTAAGGCAGGATTTGCGGATTTAAGATTCAGCAAAACTTTATAAAAGTCTGACATCTGGTAATCATTCGTCCATTCGATGGGATCTTTCTCAAAAAACTCCAGCCGCTTCATATTGGGAAGTTCCTGCCCGGAATACAACAGAGGAATTCCGTTCCATGTGGCGGAAAAGATCGCCATGGGTTTGGTGATCACGCCATATTTTTCGTATTCGGTTCCGTTCCATGAATTTTCGTCGTGATTGGTGGTAAACCATGCTCTCATCGAACCATCCCCGATATTGGAATATTGAATTAACAGGTCTTTGAGATCCTGTATCGGAAGATTTTTCTTGTAGTAGTCTTCGGATTTATGCATCCATTTCCAGGAGTAGCTGGCGTCGAATACCTTTCCGTATTCCGGATTTTCAAGCTCATCATATTCTCCGATCCAGAAGAGGGGTTTTATTTTTTCCACTTCAGGGCGTGCCTGCTGCCAGAAATCGACTTCTACCCATGAAGCAAGGTCACAGCGAAAGCCGTCGATCCCGGTTTCCCTGACCCAGAATTTCATGGCATCGATCATCGCAAGGCGCATTTCCTGGTTTTTATAATCCAGTTCTATGATATCATCCATTCCCGATGCGCGGTGGAAGCTTCCGTCCGGATCTTTCAGATAAAATTCGGGATGTGTTTTTGTCCATACGTGATCCCAGCCGGTATGATTAGCTACCCAGTCGATGATGACTTTGAATCCAAGGCGGTGGGCTTCATTCACCATGTGTTTAAAATCATTCATGGTCCCGAATTCCGGGTTAATGGATGTATAATCTGCGGCTGCATACTGACTCCCGAGGCTTCCTTTTTTATTCAGCTGGGCAATGGGAGTCACCGGCATGAACCATAAGGTTTTTACGCCCATGGACTTTAGCCTTGGCATTTCTTTTTCAAATGCCCTGAAGGTTCCTTCTTTGGTATATTGTCTTACATTGACTTCATAAATATTGGTGGTGTGTTTCCAGTCTTTGGGTAGATCCGTCATCTTCTTTTCGGTATTTTGAGTGGCACAGGAAATGATTCCCAAGCCCATTATCGCTATTAAAATTAATTTTTTCATTAATTCTCTTTTAACAAAAATAGGAATTGTGATCGGAAAAAGGGAAATATGGAAGATGAATTTTATGAAAAGTACCATGAAGGATTTTGAGGAATACAAACGCTAGTCTTTTCCATGCTTATCTTAAATACTATGTGGAGTTCCATTTGTGAAATATGAACCCTCCGTACAATTTGAAGCCTGCTACCCTAGCACCGATTGCCGCGGCATCCTTTTTTTGAAGTGGGAAAAGCAAGGCAAAAAAAAGATACAGCAGAAAGCGGGAAACAGCTGCAAATAGGAATCATGAATTTTGACCGATGGGTGATGAGTGATGAATGATGATGGATGATTGATTCTATTGATATTCTGATGATCAAAAAAGCCCCGAATTTTCATTCAGGGCTGTATATTTTTATGGTTTACGATTATCTTTCGTCATCACTGTCATCTTCATCATCGAAAACATCATCGTTGTAGTCTTCTTCTTCCTCGTCATCAAAATTTTCATCGTCGTCATCTGCAAAATTGCCGGTTACCGCAAAATCGTCTTCGAATCCGAAATCATCGTCCATTAAAGGCATTGCAGATTTCTTTTTAGATCCTCCGGTTCCGCTTTTACTTGGTGCTTTTAAAGGAACGTTTCCGAACCTGTACACCGTGATCGGATAATTTACGCCTTTGGTTTCATCAATGATTTCTACCAATTCGCAGAAAAATTCCCAAAGATCCAGCAGTCCGTACTGGAATTGGGCTTTATCACCTGCATTTTCGAAAGCTTCATCGATGTATACATCCGACATAATCTCTCCGTCGCCATCATCACTCATGTCTTCCAACGGAACACTTTTTACGATCGTTCCGTCTTCTTCCAGCAGATTAAAAGCAGACAGCTCATCTCCCTGCAAGCTGAACGCGCTTTTAATTCCTAAGTGTAAGTTCCATAGCGTCTGTTTTCCTTTAACTTCGATATCCCGGAAAATATCTTCTTTCGCATCTAATATTACGCGGATTTTATAAACCATCAGTTTTAAAATTACTTTTTACCTTTATTATTATGATAAATCTCTGTTGCAAATATAAAATAAATGAGAGGTGACAAAAAAATATTTCAGGATTTTTTAAATTATTTTTTTTTCTTACATTTTGCAGCAATTATTTACTTTTTTCAAGCATAAAACTGAATTTTGTACCTTCAAGATACACACTTTCCACGGTAATATTTTCGTTGTGCGCTTCCAGGATATGCTTCACAATGGCCAGCCCCAGTCCTGAGCCTCCTTCTCTCCTGCTGCGGCTGGTTTCCACGCGGTAGAATCTTTCAAAAATCCTCGGAAGGCTTTCGGATTTGATTCCCATCCCGTTGTCGATCACTTCGATCAGGACTTTATTTTTAAGAACACTGGTTTTTACAACGACTTTGGCTTCCTGCCTGTTGGCGTAATGGATCGCATTGGAAATAAGGTTGATAAAAACCTGGGAAATCTTCTGTTTGTCTGCCTCCACAAAAATCTGCGGATGCAGGGTCTGAATCTGCAGGGAAGCATTGTGTTTTTCGGCTTCGAGGTCGAGAAGGTCGAAAATTTCTTTGATCAGTAAGTTGACATCAAATTTGGATACGGTAAGGTTTATTTCGCCCGCTTCCAGCCTGTTGATCATATCAAGATCGGTAACGATGGCAATGAGCCTTTCTACGGATTTATCGATTCGTTCCAGGTATTTGTCACGGATGGTGAGATTGTCTACTCCACCGTCACGCAGCGTTTCAACATATCCCTGGATGGAAAACAGAGGGGTTTTAAGTTCGTGAGAAACATTTCCGATATATTCTTTCCGGTAGCTTTCCATTTCTTTCATCATATCCAGCTCGGTGACTTTCTGCTGATTGAGATCTGAAAATCGTTCTCCCAATTCTTTGATCGTAATGTTTTCATTATCATGAGTCACAATCTCCTGGGGAAGAAGCTGAGATAAGCCACGAACCTGTTTTTTTCCGTAATAGTTAAAAAGAAGTTCAAGGACAATATAATTTGTAATAAAAATGACGATAAGGCAGATAAAAAGCCCGATATTGAAGAAAGGAGTATCGTAATAGAGATCTTTTAGCGAATCGAAAGTGATTACTAAAAGAAACATCACCAATGTCAGGAGACAAGAGGCGACGAGGGTAAGTCTGTAAAATTTCAATTTTACAATTTTTTATGGGTTGATGTAAAGATAGGAAATTGAAACTGAGTATTAAACGATAAGTTTATACCCAATTCCTTTTAATGTCTGAATGGTATTGATACCAAGCTTTTCCCTTAATCTGCGGATGTGGACATCGATGGTTCTTTCGCCTACAATGACGTCATTTCCCCAGACTTTTTCCAGGATCTCTTCTCTTTTGAATACTTTTTCCGTATTGGAAGCCAGTAAATAAAGAAGATCAAATTCTTTTTTAGGAAGCAAAAACTGCTGTCCGCTTTTTGATACTCTGAAATTGTCTTTATCGATCACAAGGTCACCGATCTCGATAAGCTTGGAGTTGTCGGACACCTGAGAGGTAAGCTGAAGCAGTGCATTTACCTTTGAAATAAGGATTTTCGGTTTGATAAGTTTAACAATGTAATCATTGGCGCCTGCCTGGAAACCTGCCAGCTGTGAGAATTCTTCACTTCTTGCAGAAAGAAAAACAATCAGTGTTTTTTGAAGTTCTTTAACTTTTCGAAGTTCCTGACATGTTTCGATACCGTCTTTTTCGGGCATCATCACATCCAATAAGATAAGATCAGGGACAATTTCTTTGGCTTTTTCTATACCTTCGTTACCATTTGTAGCGGTAAAGATATCGTAGCCTTCTTTTTCTAAATTGTAAGACAGAATCTCTAAAATATCCAGTTCGTCGTCTATTAAGAGGATTTTCTTTTGGTTCATTTCTAATTTTTACGCATCAAAGTTAATAATATTTTAATCACAGTTTAACAAAAGGGACATCGTTCACATAAAGTTAACAATAATATCCTTTTCTTAATGTTTAGTTAAAAAAAAATTAAATTTCCCTAAACCATTTACCCGCCTGATTCTTTATTTCTTTGCAGCGAAATGAAAGATAAAGTAAAATGAAGAAACAAATTCACAAGAGCATTATGCTACTTGCCTTGTTTTCCGCTGGCTATGCATTTGCACAAAGCCAGGTTCTAGAAGGTAGGGTGTTGGACGAAAAAGACAATACTCCTATTGAAGGTGTAAAAGTGAAGGTTAATGATCAGGAGGTGACGACTGATATTACCGGAAACTATTCTTTAAGCCTTCCACCCGGAACCAACTACATCATTACCGTAACTTCCAATGGCTACAACAGAAAGGAGATCAGCGAAGTCGTTGTAAAAAATGATGCGAATACTCACCTTGACATTGTTCTCGACAAACAGCCTTCTACCAAAGAAAAACAGATCGAGGGGGTCGTGATAAAATCCAATGCGAGAAAAGAAACGATTGCCTCCACCATCGGTTTACAGAGAAATGCAGGTGTCGTTTCGCAAGTAATCGGTGTTGAAGCCATTAAAAGAAGTCCGGACAGAAACACAGGAGAAGTTCTGAAAAGAGTTTCAGGGGTGAGTTTGTTCGACGGAAAATATATCGTGGTAAGAGGATTATCCGACCGATATAACCAGGCCATGCTTAACGGTATTCAGCTGTCGAGTACAGAACCGGACAGAAAAACTTTCTCTTTCGACCTTTTCCCGGCCAACGTGATCGAAACCCTTGTCATTAATAAAACATTCATCCCTGAATACAGTGGAGAATGGGCAGGAGGATTGATCCAGGTAAATACTAAAGATATTCCCAATAAAAACTTTTTCAATGCGCAGGTGGGTGTAGGAGGAAACTCTATCACGATGGGCCATGAGTTTAAAATGCAGAAAGGCGGAAAATGGGATTTCCTGGGAATTGATGACGGGACAAGAAAACTTCCTACCGGAATGCCTGCAAAAAATGCTTTCAGCGTTTTGAGTGATGCAGAGAAAACCGAATACGGAAGACAGTACACGAAAAATCTCGGATACAATTCAAATGGCTTTCCTGAAAATGTAAGCTTACAGCTAGACGGAGGTTTCAACACCAAGCTTTTCGGAAAAGACCTGGGAGTTATTGCCGTTTTAAACTACAGCAACAACAAAAGGAAAATCGAAACGAACAACAGATTCTTCACGATCAACGGGCTTTTAGCCGATACGAATTTTGATTACTATACTGAAAAATATCAAAACGATGTTATTCTCGGAGGCTTATTAAATTTAACGTTAAAACTTAACAACAATAATAAAATTTCCCTGAAAAACATCATCACCAACAACACGGTGAACCATATGTCTTTCAGAACAGGTAAGGATTTTGAATTTGATCCTATCAACGGGACCAACATCATTGCGAGAGAGATCGGATTCAAAGAAACGACCTTCTATAATTCAACCCTTAACGGAACACATAAAATTGATGCTTTAGGCGGCCTTACCGTGAACTGGTACGGAAGTTTCGGGATTCTTGATCAGTACATTCCGTTATTGCAGCGTTTACAGTACAACCAATATCCTGACATCAACGGGAGTCCTTATTTAGCTTTGATTTCAAATGGTCTTTCTCAAAAATCAGGAAGTGTATTCTACTCTACGCTTAGCGATTACCTGTACAATGCAGGTGGAGACGTATCTAAAACGTTTGAGATGTTCGGGCAAAAGCAGACTGTAAAAGGAGGATATTTATTCCAGGTAAAAGACAGGGTTTATAACTCAAGACCTTTCTCGGTGAGGCTGGCAGGCTACAATCAGTCATTGCTTTCCCAACCTTTCGAGACCATTTTTAATTCTGAAAACTTCGGAACGGATGGCAGCAAATTTACTTTTGATGAGATCGGCGGTAACCAGTACCGATATATTGCAAACACCATCCTTAATGCTGGATATTTACAATTTGACAATAACTTTACCCCTTGGTTCAGAGCAGTTTGGGGACTTAGAATCGAAAACTTTGACCAATTGGTAGGAAGTACCAAAAAGAGCGACGACCGTTTCGTAAACACAAGGGTTACCGACTTTTTACCGGCATTAAACATGACCTTCAAGCTGACGAACAACATGAATCTTCGTGTGGCTGGTTCGCAGACCGTTGTAAGACCGGAATTCAGAGAGGTATCACCTTTAGCCTATTATGACTTTGATTTAGGAGCTACCGTGATCGGTAACAAATTTATCCAGAGAACAAAAATTACCAGTGCCGACGTACGTTGGGAGTGGTATCCTAGAAATGGAGAAATCCTTTCCGTGGCAGGTTTCTACAAAAACTTTAAAAATCCTATCGAATTGTACTTCAATCAATCCGGGGTAGGAACCAGTAATACATTCAACTACTTGAATGTTGACAAGGCCGATGCTTACGGAGCAGAGCTAGAATTCAGAAAAAAGCTGGATTTCATGAGCGCTCTTAAAAACTTTACCTTGGGCGGAAACTTCGCTTTAATCAAAAACAGAGTTACCGACGAAGCGACCAATGTTGACAGACCGATGCAGGGGCAGTCTCCATATACAGTAAACGTAAGCCTTCAGTACGATACTGAAAAATCAGGATGGTCTTCCACGGTTCTTTTCAACATGATCGGAAGAAGAATCCTGTATGTAGGAAATGATCAGATCCCTCCGATCTGGGAAAACCCAAGACCGCTTCTGGATTTCCAGGTAGCGAAGAAACTTTGGCAGAACAAGGGAGAAATCAAGCTTAACATTTCAGATATCCTGAACCGTCATGCTAAATTCTACCACGATCTAAATAACAACAAAAAATACGACAGTGCAGATGCACTTGCTATCGACAGGGTAACCGGTACCAATATTAGTTTAACTCTGGGATACAGCTTTTAATCAATTAATCAATATTTAATAAAAATAATTCTTTATATCATGAAAAAATTTGTTTTATACGCTTTAATGCTTGGTACTATTGCAACTACTGTTACAGCATGTAGAAACATAGAAGAAGATGGACAAACTATCGTTCAGAACGGTAACTCAGGTGGCGGGACCACTGAAAACCTTATTCTTTCAGGAAAAATCACTTCAAATCTTACTCTTAAAGCTAACAATATCTACAAATTAAGAGGATTGGTATACGTAACGAACGGTGCTACTTTAACGATTGAACCGGGAACCAAGATTGTAGGTGAAGCCGATAAAAACGGGGCTTTAATCATTACCAGAGGAAGTAAAATCATGGCCGAAGGTACTGCCAGCAATCCTATTATCTTTACTTCTGAAAAGCCAAGTCCAAAAAGAGGTGACTGGGCAGGTTTAGTAATTCTTGGTGCTGCTCCTACCAACGCTTCTTTCAACGGACAGGCTGGTGTAGGTGAAATCGAAGGAGGAATCAACAACTCTGAAGGTTTAGGTCTTTACGGCGGAACCAATGCTGCTGACAACAGTGGTGTATTAAAATATGTAAGAGTAGAATATGCAGGATATGCATTCTTACCGGATAAAGAAATCAACGGAATTACTTTCGGAGGAGTAGGTAGCGGAACAACAGTAGATTACGTACAGGTTTCTTACGCAAACGACGACAGCTTCGAGTGGTTCGGAGGTACTGTAAACTGTTCTCACATTATCGCTTATAAAGGTCTTGATGATGATTTCGATACCGATAACGGTTATTCAGGAAAAATCCAGTTTGGTATCGCCGTGAGAGATTCTCAGATTGCCGACGTTTCAGGATCGAATGCTTTCGAATCTGACAATGATGCCAACGGTTCTTCATTAACGCCGCAAACTTCTGCAACATTCTCGAATATGACGATCATCGGGCCGGTAAATTCTACGAGCTCATCTACAAACGTAGGTACGATCAACTCCCTATTCCAAAATGCTTTACAGATCAGAAGAAACTCTTCGATCTCAGTATTCAACTCAGTATTCACAGGATACCCGGTAGGATTATTTATTGATGCTACAAAAGGTACCCCTACAGATAACAACATCGGAACTTTAAAATTGGTATTCCAGAATAATATCCTGGCCGGTACTATCACCCCATTGAAATTCGGAGCTTCTACAACATCTCCTACTTCTTTCACATTGGCAGATCTTACCGCTTGGTATAACAGTAACGGGAATTCAACATTGACATACACTGCTGACGCGAAATTTACAAATGCATGGGCTCCTGCAGGAACAACACCGAACTTCTCTCCTGCTTCAGGTTCGCCGCTATTAACAGGAGGCGTATTCACAAACACCAAGTTGACAACATGGTTTACACCGGTAACCTACAGAGGTGCTGTGAAAGATGCAACTGATACATGGTACGCAGGTTGGACAAACTACAATTTATAATCAGTAATTAGTTTCTTCATATCAAATTAAAAAAAACGGCATTGGAAGTATTTTCCGATGCCGTTTTGGCATTTCAGGAATAACCGTTTTATTGTTAATCATTAAGACCTGTTTAAAAAGTTTAGTTTAATTAAGGTCATATCTAAATATTGTATAGCAACGATATTCAGTCCGTTTACGGATTAATTGGCTATTTTTAATTTATTAAATCAATATTAATGGTTCCTTTTAAAGTAAAAAATACAGTCTCCCATCAGATTGCTTGCCTCCATATTGTGAAAATAACCGGAAAATTTGGTAATTTGGTATTCTCAAATAAATGCGTTTAAAAATATCAATTGAAGCATAGAAAATCTGATCTAATTATGAGAAAAAAATATCTCAAGCTCTTCGTTGCAGCGGTCATTATAAGTTCTCCGTTTGTTTTTCACTCTTGTACCGAGGAAGATGATGTGGAAACAATAGCCATCGTCGGAATCGCTCAGGATCCTTCCAACTTCAAAGGAGAAGTTACCAACGGGCAGGTAGTAACCCTGGACGCTACGAAAGTATATGTCCTGAACGGTGCCGTACGGGTAAAGAACGGCGGAAAGCTGGTGATTCCTGCAGGGACAAGAATCGTGGCCACTGCAGGTGTCGAATCATACATTCTTGTAGAACAGGGCGGACAGATTTATGCCAACGGAACACCGGCATCACCCGTTACCTTTAATGCCTCTGCTGCCACGGCAGGAAGCTGGGGCGGAGTGATTATCTGTGGGAAAGCGCCCATCAATACCGGAGCGACAGGCACCACGGAAGTCGGAAATGCAGCTTACGGAGGAACTGCCGCTACTGATAATTCAGGATCATTAACGTATGTAAGGATTGAAAATGCAGGCATCAGCTATGCGACGGATAAAAACTTTAACGGTATTTCCCTCTATGGCATCGGAAGCGATACCAAAATTGAAAATATTGCTGTGGTAAACGGAGCCGAAGACGGCATACAGATCTACGGAGGAACGGTAAACCTTACCAACATCGTTTCTGTAAGCAATGCAGATGATGCTTTGGTCTGGACAGACGGATGGACCGGGACCGCTTCCAATATCTATACAAAAAGAAGAACCAGCGGCACCGGAAATACCGGAATCAAAGGGATCAACAATACAACTAACGCAGATGCGGAACCGAGATCGAATCCTGTCATAAAAAATATAACCCTTATCGGCGGTGCTACCGGAGAGGCTCAGGCAGTGAGATTGTACGCCGGAACAAAAGCCAGCTTTGAGAATGTTATTGTGTCTAACTGGACCGACGGCTTCAGTCTTGAAAGCGATTCTACAGTAACCCACTTCAACGGGCAAAGTAAAATCAAAGATGTCTTTTTTGATACCAATGTCACCCATAAAATGACAGCCAAGGCAACCGATGGCTCTGATGTAACCATACAGGCTTCAACCTATAATGAAAAAGCAGATGCTACAGGCGCAGGAAACCAGCTGGCAAGCCCGGCCTGGGCAGTCGGGTGGTCTTCTTTACAGTAAGAAAATTAATATACAGCAGCACCGGTTTTTTCCCGGTGCTTTTTTATTCTTCATGATCAGATATTTAAATTAAACGTGTCCGGACCGGTTAAGTATCTATTCGTCCCGACAAAGAATTCCAACGGTGGCATTCCGAAAGTGAAGATCCAGGTACAATATCGGTTGTGATAGGTAGCTCAACCCCACCAGAAAGATCATAAACCTCACTGAACTATTGTTTCAAATGTTTGGATCAGTAATGTATCGGTCCTATGACATGAAAGACCTCATCAATGGTGTTTCCAATGGAAAGCGTGATATCATGAACCTCAAAATGGACGTTCAACAACCTGTCGCGACAGGTCAATCACCCCACCAGATAAATAATGAACCGCTCCGGATCATTTTATTAAAGGTTCGGATCAGTATTTTACCGGTCTGAAGATGTGAAAGACCTCATCAATGGTGTTCCCAATGGAAAGCGTAATATTATTAACCTCAAAATAGGCGTTCAACAACCTGTCGCGACAGGTCAATCACCCCACTGGATAAATAATGAACCGCTCCGGATCATTTGATTAAAGGTTCGGATCAGTATTTTACCGGTCTGAAGATGTCAGACACCTCATCAGTAGTGATTTTAATGGCAAGCATGACGTTCCTAAAATTCAGGCTATTAACCTGAGCCCCTGACAAGAGGTATTTTAAATAATTGATTTTCAATAAAAATTATTTTATCGCAAAGAGAAACAAAGAAATTTTTAATCTTTGAGACGTTTTTAAGTTAAACAATGCCACTTCGTTTATCAAAGTAATACAAGAATTTTGTTTTACTTTAGTTTCACGACTTTGGATATCTTAAATTGATTATACTTTTTAGCTTTGCGATTTTTATAAACTTATTTCGATGTCAGGTTAAATAAAAAAGAGGCTGTCCTTAAAGTTTGGGCAGCTTATTTTTTACGCCTAAAAATTGAATAAGTAATTTTTATGCTCCAGCGGAGCAAATCCTATGCTGTGCTGTAAAATCATTATTTAAATCAGATAAAGTCTTGGCGATTACAAAAAAGGACTATCCAGACTTTTAGCACTTGAACAGATAATTTTTATGCTCCGTAGGAGCAACATCTGTGTAGAAGAAAAAACAACAGCATATCGAAAGCACGCCGTAGGTGTGCTATGATAAGATAGAACTCCAACGGAGTTCCGGTACCAGATGCTGATATTAAGCTTCACAAATATTGCTCCGCCGGAGCAAATCCTATGCTGTGCTGTAAAATCATTATTCAAATCAGATAAAGTCATTTCGATTACAAAAAAGGACTATCCAGACTTTTAGCACTTGAATAGATAATTTTTATGCTCCGTAGGGGCAACATCTGTGTAGTATAAAAACAATAACATATCAAAAGTACGCCGTAGATTCTGTGTGCTATGAAAAGATAGAACTCCGACGGAGTTCCGGTACCAGATGCTGATATTGAGCTACACAGATATTGCTCCGCCGGAGCAAATCCTATGCTGTGCTATAAAATGATCTTTCAAATCAGATAAAGTCTTGGCGATTACAAAGAAGGATGATCCAGACTTTCAGGACACTTTCTTTTAAATTATCTTTAAATCATCTAAGAATACTCAAATTTTCTGACTGCTTCCAGAGTCATATCAATTTCCCGGTCTTTGATGGCATCACTGATGAAATAAGTTTCATAACCGCTTGGCGGAAGGTAAATTCCGTTGGTGAGCATCTGGTGGAAAAAATTGTTAAATAATGCATGATTGGCTTCCTGAGCCTCATCAAAGTTACTCACTCTGTTGATATGGAAAAATACAGACATCATCGATCCTTTTCGGTTGATCTTATGAGCGATTCCTTTTTCATTTAAAATTTTTCCGATTTCAAAATCCAAAGTTTCCGTCGTTTTGGCTAACCTGCTGAAAAATTCGGGATCATTTTTAATGAGCTGTAATGTTTTCAATCCTGCTCTCATCGCCAGAGGATTTCCGCTCAATGTTCCCGCCTGGTATACTCCGCCTTTCGGGGCCAGATGATCCATGATTTCGTTTCTTCCGGCAAACGCTCCTACCGGAAGACCACCACCGATCACTTTTCCGTAGGTTACCAGGTCTGCTTTCACATTGAAAAGCTCCTGCGCGCCACCAAAAGCAAGTCTGAAACCCGTCATTACCTCATCAAAAATCAGCAATGCACCATTTTCGTCGCAGATCTTTCTCAATTTCTGGAGGAATTCGTTTTCAGGAAGCACGCAGCCCATATTTCCGGCTACCGGTTCGATAATGACTGCTGCAATTTCCTCTTGATTATGCCTGAATAAATCTTCCACCTGTTCAAAATCATTGTATCTGGCCAGCAAAGTATCCTTCGCCGTTCCGGCCGTAACGCCTGGAGAATTGGGGTTTCCAAATGTGGCAGCACCACTTCCCGCTTTAATCAAAAATGAATCTGAATGACCATGGTAGCAGCCTTCAAACTTTACGATCTTATCTCTTCCCGTAAATCCTCTTGCCAGTCTTACTGCGCTCATACATGCTTCCGTTCCCGAAGACACCATTCTGATCTGGTCAATATTCGGAACGTTTTCCACGATAAATTTAGCAATCTCTGTTTCAAGTTCGGTAGGTGCCCCGAAAGAAAAGCCTTTCTCTGCCTGGATTTTTAATTCTTCCAGAACTTCAGGATGCGTATGGCCCAAAATGGCCGGTCCCCAGGAGTTGATATAGTCGATATAGGTATTATCGTCGGCGTCGGTAAGGTAAGCTCCTTTTGCAGATTTCATAAAAACCGGCACTCCACCTACGGATTTGAAAGCCCGGACAGGAGAGTTTACCCCTCCCGGAATATATTGGTAAGCCTCATCGAATAAAGCTGAACTTCTTTGATATTTCATTTTTAAATTTTCTTTTATTTGTTTAATCCTCAAAATAGAGGGTTCCGTCTTCGCCTGCATAATTTTTCTCCCCATTTATCACTGTCTCATAGATCCTGAATTCGTGACCGTCTTTCAACACGATCCCGGCCGGCTGATAACTGCCATTCAAAACCCTGTTATTCGGTAAGACCGTTTTAAAAATCTCCTGGCCGTCATTTACTGGGTCCGGTTCCGAGAGAACAATCAGACGATCTTTGTCCAGTAAAGAAATCGAGGTATATTTTATGGGATAAACTTCTTTTGAAAATTCATCTGCCATTCCGTAGAGATGTGACGGTCCGGTCGTAAGAATGTAGGGCTTTTTATTATAAAACTGCCATCCTATATAGGCTATTTCGGGGGTACTTCTGTACAATTTTTTAATCTGTGGAATATAAATTCCTATATGGGAATCCTGTGATACGATCTCAAGAAATGTAGTTTTAAAATTGATACGGTACTGCTCTTCGTCTTCGTACGGCTTTATCATTTGCAGATCCTCGTCATCCAGATCCTTCCAGGTCAATACTTGATCTCCGGGATTTTCATTTACCAAGTGAGAACCTTCCCACCTGTCTCTTACTTCAAAACTTTCAGGAATAACGTACGGACCAATTCTCATTTTAGTTTTCATGGAATAATTGTAGTAATTGAATCCGTCAAAAACAACATACTGATCGCCGTTTACAAAAATGGGTTCATCGGATATAAAAGGCATGACCAGCGTTGCATTGCGGTCGACAATTCCAAACTTTCCGTTCTGTACTGCATGAAAGCCTCCTGCTATAGTATCATACCAGCTGATGCTGTTGTATTGAGGCTGAATGACTACAAATCTGCCGGCATCGCAGAGTCCCCATAACTTTCCTTTTCTGAAAGGGATGTATTTCTGAATTTCCTGTGCCGGTAATGTACAGGACATCAACACCAGAAACAGCCAAAGCGATGATTTTATATTTTTCATGGTTAGAAACGAGATCAGTTTCTTGGTTTTTTATCGATTAAATAAATCAGCTGTCCCGGCGAAGGTCTCTGCCCTTCATCCATTCTGTTTTTAGCATATAATTTATTCAATTTGATTCCGAATTTCTGGGCGATATCGTGCATATCTTCTCCGGCTTCGGCTTTATAGGTTGCAGTATTTCCGGCTGAATTTTTAGATTCAAGGAAAACAATGTCATTTTTGTGTAATACATCACCTTCCAGCTCATTCCATTTGATCAGTTTGCTCTCGCTGATTTTAAACTTCTTAGCAATGGCTTCTACATTTGTATCTTCGGGAATAACGATGTATTTTAAGCCGTCGTTCGGGTGACTTTTAATTAAAATCGAATTAAGAATTTCCGCCTTTGTTTTGATTCTTTCCACTCTCTTCTGCTGCTGGGCGTAAAAAGTCTGTTTATATGGAACCTCAATTATTACAGGATCTTTGGTTCTTCTGGTCGATTTTTCCGGCTCCAGCTGGGCCATAAAAGCTCTGTCGTCTTTCAGATTGGGATACATTTTAAGAACTGCATACAGAACTTCTTTGGAACTGGTATTGTCGAATTCGTACAACCTGTACTTTTCAATTTTCCCGATTAATATGGAAGCATAGCGCGGATTGGTAGCGTATCCTGCTTTTTTCAGGCCGGTTGCCCACGCTTTGTAATCTTTCATATCGAGATTAAAAAGGTTTGCGTAATATTTTCTTGTGGATAAGAATATTGAATGATCTTCGTATGATTGTCTCGGATCGTCATACACCCTGAAACACTCATTCGGTGCATCATCCGTATGCTTCATGGTTTTGCCCGTCCAGTCTTCTTTGCATTTGATTCCGAAATGGTTTTTGCCTTCGAGTGCCAGACGGCTCTGTCCGCCTCCGGTTTCCAGAAGCCCCTGAGCAAGGGTAATAGAAGCAGGAATTCTGTATTTTTCCATCTCTTCTACCGCATATTTGGCAAATTTCTGGATGTATTGATCTTCAGTAGCCCAGGTCTGAGCTGAGAATTTTGATAAAACTAAAAGGCTTACGAGTAAGAAAAGTCTTTTCATCTTATAATTTTTATGGTTTGAAAATGAAAGATGGAACAACTTCGTGTTTCATGTTTTCAATTTTACTTTATAATTAAATTTCTGTTCTGTTTTTCCAGGAGCATATTGGCGCCTTCAATCCCCTGCAGTCCTCCGGTGTGAAAGCACAAAATCCTGCTGTCTTCAGGAAAATACCTGTTATCAATCATCTCAAAAATCTTCTGCATCATTTTTCCTGTGTAGATCGGTTCCAGCGGAATTCCGTAATCATTCTTAAAATCATTGATAAAACGGATATTCTCATCATTTATTTTACCATAACCACCAAAAGCTGAATCGATTAGATTAAAATTTTCTTTGGGAGTTAATTCTGAAATCCTATTTTCCAGTGAAGAATCGCTTACCGCCTTAAAGCCGACCACCTTCTGATGTTCTTCACAGAATTTCGATATTCCGGCGATGGTCCCTCCTGTTCCGACTGCGGTGCAAAGATAATCAAAATCTTTTGTTTGGTCATTCAGCATCATTTTAACGCCTTCTACGGCATCTGCATTCGTTCCTCCTTCGGGGATGATGAGGGCCTGGGGAAATTCTTTCTGCAAAAATTCGGTCAGTTTTTCTTTGTGGCGGTATTCTTCGCGGGTGACAAACCTTAGATTCATCCCATTTTTCCGGGCAAAAACCAAAGTCGGATTTTCGCGCCATTTTTCTTTCAGTTCTTCTCCCCTGATAATGCCTAAAGCAGGAATCCCCGTAAGTTTGCCCAGTGCGGAAACGGCAGCAATGTGATTGGAAAAAGCACCACCAAAAGTAATGATATAAGGTTTCTCAGGATTTCCCGCCAAATATTTATTAATGTTAAAAAATAATTTCCAGTACTTATTTCCTGAAATTTCGGGATGAATAAGATCTTCCCTTTTCATAAAGAGCTTTACCTTTTTTTCTACTGGAATTTCAACGACAGGAATATGGATATCCGGAATTTTCATCTGTACAAATTTCCTGAATTTATTTTATATGATAATTTATAAATTAGTTAAACAAAACTTAAAATAAATCTTATAGAAATAAAAATATGATCAAAGATATTTCCGAAAACTCCAGAATTTTCTTTTCTGAAGATAATTCAGATTATGTTCATTGGCATAAGCTTCCCTTTCAAAAGAAATTCTACGGTAGGCCTGATAAGGATTTTTAATCTTAATTAACCAGTAATAATATTCAGCGATGTAGAAAATGTAAAAGAAAATCACCAGCATTTCCATCTGTTGCCTTAAATGAATTTTTTCATGATTAATCAATACTTTATTTTTCTTATCTTCGAGATTCCTAATAAAGATAAAAGGGAAAAGCGTAATGCCGCTGATTTTTAATATTTTTAAAGGTTTATGGCATACAATTATCATACTAACAAATATAAAAAGTTTTTGGCTTAGAGATTTAACCTATGGCACTTTTTGACATCAAAGAAGGTGAAGATTTTTACTACAACGAGCAGGGGTATAAGGTTTTTACAGAAAAATTTCATCTGAAAAGGGGACATTGCTGTAAAAGTGGCTGTAGACATTGTCCTTACGGATACGATAAAAAGACCGATACATTTATTAAAAACGATAAAAAAAATAAATAAAATGAAGCGCTATATTTTTATTTTGCTAGCTTCGGCTACTTTGGGTTTGACATCTTGTAGTCCTTTCAATGTGCGTTCCGATTATGCGGATACCGCCAATTTCACCAGCTACAAAACGTACAAGTTAAGAATCGATGATCTTAAACTGAATGACATTGACAAAGACAGGGTTTTAAATGAGCTTTCGAAACAGCTTCAAAGCAAGGGCCTTCAGTCCGGCGAAAATCCTGATCTGATCATTAATGTAAAAGCCAACCATAAAAAAATCACCGATGTTACAACAACTTCTCCGTACGGAGCCTGGGGTTGGGGCGGACCTTTCGGATGGGGAATCGGCATGAACAGAACATGGACGAGCAATTATAATGAAGGGGCCATTATCGTAGACATGGTGGATGCAAGAACCAATAAACTCGTTTGGCAGGGAATCGGAAGCGGAATATCTGTAGACCGTCCGAAAGCTAAACAAAAACAGATCCCTGAAATCATGGGGGAAATCATGAAAAACTATCCTCCGCAGAGAAAATAAGATTAACATTAATCAGATATATAGAAAGCCAATACCTTATTTGTATTGGCTTTTTTTATGGCTTGAATAATATTTCACCATATTTTAGAAATAATAAACCAGAATTAACAATTCCGTAATTCTTAATTCATAAATTTGTATTAATCTTACCAAACTAAAATATTAACATGAAAAAATCATTATTGATTCTTGCATTCGCCTCCGCTATGGCCAATGCTCAGGCTCCGTCAGGTTATTATAATTCGGCAAACGGATTATCGGGAGCACCTCTGAAAACTGCATTAAGCACGATTATTACCAACGGGCATCAGGACAAAGGATACAGCGGACTCTGGACCGGTTATAAAACAACCGATATTGACAAAAATTATGAAAATGACGGTTCTATTCTGGATATCTATTCTGAGAAACCATCCGGAGCCGATCCTTACAATTATACTCCGGTAACCAATCAGTGCGGAACCTATTCGGTAGAAGGAAACTGCTACAACAGGGAGCATATCGTTCCTCAAAGTTTATTTAATGAAGCGTCGCCAATGGTTTCCGATATCAATTTTATCAGAGCTACAGATGGTAAAGTAAACGGAATGCGCTCCAATTATCCTTTCGGAAAAGTGGGGACAGCAACATTCACTTCTAAAAACGGTTCCAAGCTTGGAAATTCGGCTTCCTCAGGATATTCGGGAACGGTTTTCGAGCCGATCGATGAGTTTAAAGGAGACGTTGCCAGAATGATCTTCTATTTTGTAACGCGCTATGAGAACAAACTTTCTACTTTTTCTTCGGGAAATATGCTGGGCGGCTCGTCGTTTCCGGGATTGCAGACCTGGGAACTGAATGTTCTGCTGGCATGGCATAATCAGGATCCGGTATCACAGGCGGAAATCAACCGAAATAACGCTTCCTATACGTTCCAGGGAAACAGAAATCCTTTTATCGACAACCCGAATTATGCTAATCTGATCTGGGGATCCGGATCTTCAAACGGCGGTGGCGGAACAACACCCCCTCCCACTACGACAGGATGTGCAAATGAAACTTTTGAAACAATCCCAACCACAAGCTCTTCGTCTTATCTGACAAGAACCTGGACCAACGGTGGAATTTCATGGACCGCTACTGATGCAAGAACCGACCAAACCATTTCCACGAAAGCCATTACCGTGAGAGACGGCGCCTTAACTTCAGGCAGCTCTGCCAACGGAATCGGATCACTGACCGTGACCACACAACTGAAATTCTCAGGATCAAACGGTACTTTTACCGTAAAAGTAAACGGAACAACAGTAGGAACTGTGCCTTATAACACCAACGCTACGACAACCACCATCAGCAACATCAACGTTTCAGGAAATGTAGTGGTAGAGCTGGAAAATAATTCAACGAGCAACAGAGTAGCCATCGACAACCTCAGCTGGACGTGTTATTCGGCAACATCACGACAGGTTCAAAATCTTTCGGCAGAATTAAATTCAGCTCAAACCAAATTACAGATTTCTCCAAATCCAATTTCAAACAATGAAATTTTTGTAAAAGGTGAAACACAAAACATTAAAAAAGCTGAAATTTACAATATGCAGGGAAAACTGATGCAGACATTCAATCAGCCTTTTGAGAAAGTCAGAAATTCTATTCAGATTAAAAATCTTCCGCAGGGCTTTTATGTTCTGAAACTGGATGAAAGCAGTTTGAAATTTATTGTGAAATAAAACAAACCTGATTATAATAAAAGCCTTCATCTAGCAAGATGAAGGCTTTCTGTTGATATCATTTTAAAATATTATTGTCCGAGCAAGTCTCTCATCCTTTCTTGCATCAATTGAGGGTCTTTCATAGCTTCCCAACCAACAGTTGATAGCATTACAATAACATAAATAGCATAAAGCACACTTAGTGAAATACCGATAATTGCCATAATTTTTCCGGCATTCAACTGGCCGTAGTTAGAGTACAACGTTGGATTTTGTCTGTAGAGTTCTCCATCCTTTTTTGCAAGAATAAGGGCAATAATTCCTGATATAAGTCCAGGAAGACCGTAACAACAGCAACCTATGATTGATACAATTCCTAAAATAAGGACTGCGGTTGCGTTTGGTAATTTTTGTTGATCCATAGTTTATAATATTTTATATGTTGTGTTAATGACTAAAATGATGTTTGTAAAAATAGGAGACGACCATAATGACAGCATTCATTGCTGCTAAAATAACAAGCAGGGTTCCGTAGTTCCTTTTTTTATCAACGAAATTAAGGCCGACCGTTGCAAAGAACAGCAACAGGGTATATACGGCAGGAAACATGTGAAAAGCTTCAGCAAAGCGGCCCTCGAATACCATTACAATGGCTCTTTGAGTACCGCAGCCGAAGCATTCGATCCCAAAGAATTTTTTGATAGGACACGGAAGCATGAAATCTTCAGCTTTCATATTATTATTCGTTTTTTGTTGATCAAATATATAAAATTATGAAGATATTTTGGCTCTTAAATACTGATGTGGGAAAAAACATTCTTCATCCATCTCGAATGATCCCTGGACCGCAATGTATGGGTTTCTTAAAATCTCTCTTGCAATAAAAATCAGATCGGCATCTCCTTTTTGCAGAATTTCTTCAGCATGCGAAACTTTTTTAATCAGACCCACAGCTCCCGTTTTTACCTCTGCTTCATTTCTCACCTGGGAAGAAAGCGGAACCTGGTATCCGTCATAGAGAGGGATTTTTACACCGTGAATATTGCCGCCACTGGAAACATCAATAAGATCAACATGGTGACTTTTTAAAACTTTTGCCAATTCAACACTATCACTGATATCCCAACCGTTTTCTGCATATTCAGTTCCCGAGATTCTTACAAATAAAGCGGTATTTTGATCAAGTTCCTCATTTACAGCATCCACGATTTCGATTAAAAAACGGATCCTGTTTTCAAAACTCCCGCCATACTCATCTGTTCTGATGTTGGAAAGCGGTGATAAAAACTGGTGGATCA
Source organism: Chryseobacterium endophyticum (assembly GCF_056333165.1). NCBI lineage: Bacteria > Pseudomonadati > Bacteroidota > Flavobacteriia > Flavobacteriales > Weeksellaceae > Chryseobacterium > Chryseobacterium endophyticum. The sequence continues at coordinate 215,793 of NZ_JBWGXE010000003.1, read as the reverse complement.
GATAACCATGTGCCGCATGAATTTCAATGACATCGAAACCGGCCTGTACAGCTCTTCTTGCTGCATTTTTAAAATTCTGAACCTGTTCTTTAATTTCTTCAACAGTTAACACATGAGGAATTCTTTCCGACGGATGATAAGGAAGCGGACTAGGCGCAATCGTCTCCCAGCCTTCTTCTAGAGGAATCTGAACGGTATTTTCTGTAGAGCCTTTTCTTCCGGAATGTGACAGCTGGATACCTATTTTACTTTCTGAATTATTATGTACAAATGTTACGATCTTCTGAAGACTTTCAGCTTGCTCGTCATTCCAGATTCCCATGCAGTGATTGGTGATTCTTCCGCGAGGCTCAACTCCTGTGGCTTCCAAAATAATTAATCCTGCCCCACCCTGCGCACGGCTTCCGTAATGCACAAAATGGAAATCATTCGGAAAGCCGTTTTCACTGGAATACATACACATAGGCGACATGACCCAACGGTTTTTCAATTCAACATTTCTGAAGGTAACTGGAGTATATAACATTTTATTTTTATTTTTTAAAAACTGAGAATTGCAAAGAGCAGGCCTTTATTGCCCACCTCGTGAAAAAGAAGTAATTTTATCCCCCTTTTTTTAATCCACAATATATGAAAAAAGAAACTCACATCAGTTACGAATATTTTAAGAATAGCACCGAACTGAATGATATAGAAAGAAAATTATTGGAACGGGCAAAGCAGGCACGTGAAGACGCTTATGCCCCCTATTCGAACTTCCTGGTAGGATGCTCGGTTCTGTTGGAAAACGGCGAAATATATTCCGGCAACAACCAGGAGAATGCAGCTTTTCCTTCAGGACTTTGTGCCGAAAGAACGGCTTTATTCTGGGTAGCTGCTAATTTTCCTGAAATGAAGATTAAAAAAATCTTTGTGATCGGAGGTCCGCGGGAATTTCATGAGAAAAATCCGCCGATCCCGCCATGCGGAGCCTGCAGGCAAAGCTTAATGGAATACGAAACCAAACAGAATGAGAACATCGATCTGTATTTCTCCAGCATGAGTGAGGAAATGGTGAAAGTTCACGCCATTAAAGATCTTCTGCCGTTTTACTTCGATGCTACGTTTCTATAATGTAATGACGACGATTTAGAAAACCTCAATCATCATTCGAGAATCAATTCCTGAAGTGTGTTTTTGGTTTTCAGCTTAATAAGTTTATATTTGCAAAAATTTTGGTTTCCAATCATTTGGAATGAAAAGGGAATCGGGCGAAAATCCCGGACTGTCCCCGCAACTGTAGATCGCAAGAAGATTTCTACGACAAACCACTGTGAAAACGGGAAGGTGTAGAAAGCGAAAGTCAGGAGACCTGCCAGAATTATAACTAAATACATTGCTTTCGGAGGAAAAGTAAAATAGAATGGATATAAAAAGATCTTTACTACTGATTTTTTCGGCTTACGGCTATTTTCTTTCTGCGCAGGAGAAAGCTATTGACACGGTGTATGTCTTTGACAACCAAATGAGTAAAGTCAAGCTTTTTCATAAAGTCAGCACCATCTCCCCAAAAGACATTGAGAAAAACTCTGCCAATCTTTCTGATCTTCTGCGGTTTCAGTCACAGATTTATATTAAGGAAAATGGGCGTGGCGCGGTATCATCTCCTTCTTTCCGGGGAACGGGTGCAGGACACACTGCTTTTGTATGGAACGGAATCAATATCAACTCTACGTTCCTAGGACAGGGCGATGTGAATAATATCCCGCTTTTCGGATATGATGAGCTCGAGGTAAAAGCCGGCGGTGGAAGTGTACAGTATGGAAGCTCAGCCATTGGCGGAAGTATTCATCTCAACAATAATCTTGAATTTAATAAAGGTGCACATGCTTCCCTGTATTCTGAAGCAGGATCTTTTGAAACCTTTAATAATTTCCTGAAGGCTTCTTACAGCAATCACCAATTCAGCGTAAAAATTTCGGGCAATTATTCCATCAGCCAGAATGACTATGAAGTTCCGGAAAAGGAATACATCAACAGAAACGGAAGATATTACAATTCGTCTGTCAACATAGGTGCCTCTTATAAAATTGCGCCTCACCAGACGATTTCGTGGCAGAATCAGATTTTTGACGGTTCACAGCATTATCCGGTTTTTGTTGAAAACGGGAACAAAACAAAGTACAATGCCCAGACGCTGAGAAGCCTCCTGGCCTGGGATATTTCAAAAAATAATGTCTCGAATAGCTTAAAAGCAGCTTATATGGAAGATAATTTCCAGTATTTCGGGGATATCGACAAGCCGAAAGAAAGCGGTGCGGAAGGAAAGAATTATATTTTCCGGAATGATTTTAATTATTTCATTACACCCAAGCTCAACGTGAATGCTATTGGTGAATTTCAGATCAACAAAGGACTGGGTTATCAATCGGGCATCGGTGATATCAGCCGAAATATGGGTTCTGTAGCCGGCCTTGCAAGGTATTTCATCAATGACAAACTGCGTTTTGAAGCAGGTTTTAAGAAAGATTTTGTACAAGATATATCCTCGCCCTTTCTATATTCTTTTTCAGGAAAGTGGGAGCCTTTAAAATGGTATCATGTAGAGGTCTCTTTTTCAAGAAATTTTAAAATTCCTTCGTTTAATGATCTTTACTGGCAAAAAGGAGGAAATGTCAATCTGGTTCCTGAAACTTCAACCAATGCCGATATGGATCACGAATTCATCTTTGGTGATTTCAGACTGACGGTAAGCCCTTATTATATGGATGTCAAAAATTACATCAACTGGCTTCCGACAGCGGCCGGATACTGGGCAGCATTCAACACGTACAGCGTAGAAATATATGGCCTCGATTCTCAGATCACCTATCACAGGAATTTTGGAAACCACGGTTTGCGCCTTAATGCAGGATACAATTACTCAAAATCAACCAATAAGCTGACGGGAATGCAGATGACATACGTTCCGCTTCACAAGGCTTTTGGAAATATTGACTACCGTTACCATTTCCTGACGATTTACGTCCAGGGACTTTTCAACGGGCTGACCTATACGACGACTGACGAAAAAAGAGCAGATGCCATCGATCCTTATTTCGTGATAAATACAGGAGTTTCAGCCAGTCTTTTAAACCATTATACCTTAGGGTTTAAAGTGAATAATATCACCGATACCGTTTATCAGACGGTCTCCTATTATCCTCTACCCAAAAGGAATTACAGCGTTTACGTAAATATTAATTTTTAACATTTAAATATTATGAAAATAACTAAACTTCTTACTCTGATTTTTGCATTTGCACTGCTGTTTAATATCTCTTGTAGCAGTGAAGACGGTGTCACGACGGGAGAAATGTACTATGGCAACGGTTTTTTACTCAGCAATGAGGGGAATTTCGGGAAGCCGAATGCTGATGTGACTTTTGTAACTTCCAACCTCGCCAGCAAGCAGGATAATATTTTTGCTGCCAACAACGGAGGATCTAATCTTGGTGATGTTTTGCAGATGATTGGTTTTAATGGAGAAAACGCTTATCTGTTGATGAATAATTCAAACAGAATTCAGATTGTCAACAGGTTTAATTTCAAAAAAACCGGAGAAATTACCGCCCAGCTGAATTCGCCGCGTTATATGGCTTTCGCCAACAATAATATTTATGTAACCAATGACAAATACGGAGGCGACAAGTTCGTAAGCATTTATAAAAGTTCTGATTTGTCTTTCGTGAAAAAAATTAATTTTACGGATAACGTTGAAAGAATTGTAGAAGCCGGGGACAACATTTTTGTACAAAATGCCTCTTTTGGTTTTGGTAACAAGATCACTTATATCACAACTTCCAATAATGAAGTTCAGTCCACCATTACGGTCCCTAACGGCGATATCAAAAAAATGATAGTGAATGGAGAAACGGTATATGCTATTGCAGCCGGAACTACAGACTCTTATATCTACCAGATTTCACCGACAGGAGTTACAAAAACCTACACATTGACCGGTATTGCCGATGCTACCAATCTTGAGATTGAAAACGGCAAGTTTTATTTCACTTCAGGGCTTAAGGTATATACGATGGACCTGACGGCTACTACAGCACCTTCTGCGCCGCTATTCACTGTAAACAACAGTGTTGATCCTTACTCCAATTTATATGGATTCAGCGTGGTAAACGATAGAATTTTTGTTTCGGATGCCAACGGATTTACCGAAGACAGTAAGATCACCGTATATTCTAAAAGCGGTCTTCTCCTGAGAACTTTTACGGCTGGTAAAGGAACAAACGGAGCATACCGTAACTAAAAGCAAATTTGTATTTTTCTTAATACAACTTATTTTTTCATCATTTGTGTTTTTTCCGGGCGGTTTCTTCGAAACCGCCCGGATTTTTGTAAATAAAACAGCCTGATTCAGAATCAGGCTGTATATTTTAGTTAAATTATTTCCACAATTATCAGGCTAAACTAAGCCCTAGTTTTTCCGCTTCGGCGATGACGAATTGGCGTGCTTTTTCTGTGTCGTTTTCAATCTCTCCCTCAAGAATCGCTTCTTTCACTTTCTCTTTCAGAATACCTATTTCACGGCCGGGTTTCAGATTAAACATCGCCATGATTTCTTCTCCCGATATCGGTGGTTGGAAGTTTCTTACCTGGTCTTTCTCTTCCACTTCTTTGATTTTTACAGCGACATATTCAAAATTTTTCTTGAATTTCTCCTGTTTCCTGGAATTTTTGGTCGTGATATCTGCCTTACACAGCGTGAAAAGATCTTCCAGGTCCTCGCCCGAGTCAAAAAGTAATCTTCTTAATGCAGAATCTGAAGCATCATCCGTAATCAGTGCTATTGGCCGGGAAGAAAGCTTGACCATTTTCTGCACGTATTTCATATCGCTTCCCAGTGGCAACTTCAGTCTCTGGAATAATGTTTTTACCATTTTTGAACCCAAAAACTCATGCCCGTGAAATGTCCAGCCAGTTCCTTCGACAAACTTTTTGGTCGGTGCTTTTCCGATATCATGAAGCAATGCAGACCATCGCAACCAAAGATTATCGGTATTTTCAGAAATATTGTCTACCACTTCTAAGGTATGGTAAAAATTGTCTTTATGCGTCTGCCCTTCCACTTCTTCTATACCTTTCAGGGCGATCAATTCAGGGATGATCAGTTGCATCAGTCCTGTCTCCTCCATCAATTTAAGGCCTGTTGAAGGTTTTGGAGAAAGCATGATCTTATTAAATTCCACCATGATTCTTTCCATCGAAATGATTTTAATCCTCTCCGCTTCCTGTTTAATGGCATTGAGTGAATGATCTTCAATTCTGAATTGAAGCGTAGAAGCAAAACGTATGGCCCGCATCATTCGCAGAGGATCATCAGAATAGGTCTGGGCAGGTTCCAGCGGGGTCCTGAGAATTCCTTTTTCAAGGTCACCCATTCCGTTGAAAGGATCTACAAGCTTGCCGAAGCTATCTTTGTTTAATGAAATTGCCATGGCGTTAACGGTAAAATCCCTTCTTTTCTGATCGTCTTCTATGGTTCCGCCTTCCACTTCCGGTTTCCGGCTGTCTTCCGTATAACTTTCTTTTCTCGCACCCACAAATTCCAGTTCCAGGTCTTTATATCGGATCATGGCTGTGCCATAAGTTTTGAAAACCAAGACCTTCATTTTGGGATCAATTTCTTTTCCAACGTTTTGGGCAAGTTCGATACCGCTCTGTTCAGTTACAAAATCAATATCTGTGGAAGCTTTTCTTTTCATCAGCAAATCGCGCACATAGCCGCCAACGATATACACGGATTGTCCATTTTTTTCCGCGACATCAGAAATTATTTTAAAAAGCTTAAGATTTTTATTTTGATTGAGATTAATATTCATTTTAAATATTCAAAATTCAGAATCTGCAAAGATAATGTTATCATCCTTTTGTTCTAAAATTAATTTTCTATGTTTTTGTGCCCATATTACCATAGATTCTATGAGAGGCTCCAGAGATTGGCCGTGTTGAGAAATCGTATAGTAAGAAATTTTGTTGTTTTCCCGTTTTGTAATCAGTAAGTGCTGTTCCAAAAATTTGAGTTCCCTGATCAAAGTTCTTGCGGTAATAGGCTCAAGATCTCGCTGTAATTCGCTAAACCGTTTTTCTTTATCGCACAAGCTCGCAAGAATAGCACTCTTCCATCTGCCTCCGATAATATAGATCACATCATCTACGTCTCTAAGCCGTATCTGCTTCTGTTTATTTTTCATCATTATGTTTTTGGTATCCTGAAAGATACTTATTTTTTCATTAAAGATATTATTAGAATCTGAACTTTTATTTATTTTTGTCAAAACAATTTATGATGAAAAATACAGTCAATGTGTCTCAGGGCATCCCATTATCCGTAAAAATCTTCTCATGGGTTCTCATTATAGCAGGGATTTTCTTTTTTTACGTATTCACTTTCAATCCGGGCTTATCTTTTCCGGGAGCTGCTATTACGGATTATTCTTCCCGGCTTGGATTCAGCAGCGCAGGGGTAAGAGTTTTAGGAAGCGTTGTTGCCTTACTGCTTTCTGTGATCCTTAATAAACCTCAGTGGCTCTTTATAAGTTTGATTTCAAGATTGGTTATAGAAACCGGCGATATTATCGTAAATTTGGCAACAGGCGGAACCTTGCTAAACACCATTATGATCGGGATTATAGCGATTTTAGAATTCTGGGCCGTCGTAAAGCTATACAGAATTATTAAGGTTTAGTTTTAGAAAGCTTACTACTCTCTAAGAACTTTTATCCTGTTATCGTTCCAGATCTTGATCACGGAAGAGCCGGAATATTCAGAGACTTTTTCGCGGTCCTCTTCCACGGCATAATCCACCAAACCGATTATTTCAGGAGAAATATCCGAAAATTTCAGCGGGCTTTTTTCACCGCTGAAGTTAGCCGACGTGGAAACCAAAGGCTTATTGAGTTTTGCAATTAATTTTTTACAGAAATCATTCTTCACCAGGCGGATCCCGATGCTTCCGTCCTCTGCCAGCAGCTCTTTCGGCAGACCCCTTGGATTTTCGTAAACGATCGTCACCGGCTTTTCGCTCAGGTCAATGATTTCCCAGGCCATCTCCGGAACATCCACCAGGTCCTGCAGTCTTTTTTCAGATTCCACCAGGATAATCATGGATTTGTTTTTCTCCCGTTTCTTGATCTCAAAAATTTTATTGACGGCTTCTATATTGGTGGCGTCGCATCCGATTCCCCAAATGGTATCGGTAGGGTATAAAATGGTTCCGCCAGATTTTAGTATGTTGATAATATTGTTCATAACTCACTGAAGGCGGGCTTTAGCCCGCTTTTCAAAGATAAAAATTCTATGGGCTTCAGCCAAATGAATTGTTTTAAAAACAGGTAGAGGTACGGAGATTTTTCTTCAGATTTTATCTTAAATAAATATTGAAATCTTATGGCATTATGGGATAATATCAATAGGAACGGGCTTTAGCCCGTTTAAAAAAAGAAAAATTCCACCGGCTTCAGCCGAAACTTACTTGAAGTTGTATTTCTCATTAAATTTCAGATATTCTTCCACAAAGGTATGTTTTGTATGATGAACTTCCTGATTTCTGATGTAATTCCGTACCAACTCTAACATAGACTCTGAAACGGAAACGGCAAAGTATTCATCCTACCAGGCAAATTTCTCCCGGATCAATTGATTTTTATTAATCCAGAAAGAAGATTCCCCCTTGATCAACTGAACAATTTTTTCTATATTCTGGTTTGAACCTAAAGAAATTAAGCAATGACAATGATCTGAAAAACCATTGACCATATCTACATAAATTCCTTTTTCCGAAGCATTTTCTTTAATGTGTTTCCAAACTTTCACCCTTAATGCAGCAGTATTTAAAAAAGGAATTCTGTTTTTCGTTGAAAAAACGAGATGGATATAAATTTTAATAAAAGACATTTGTGTTGTTTTTGCCAAAAATATAAATTATTTTTAAATTTTGGCTAAAGCCGGATGAATGGCGTTACAGGGAAAACGGGCTAAAGCCCGTTCCTACTGATATTTATATTATTTTTAATTCTCAGATATATTGAAGAAAATATTAACAACAAAATTGAGGTCAGCCATAAAAAATAACCAGTTTCTAAACTGTAAATATTAGCTTCTCTTCCACTTTCTGAGACCAATACTGTTTTCCAAAACATAAAAGATCCAGAAATTAACAATACAATGATCCCTATAATAATTGAAGCAATAAACCTCCTGAAAAATAAACAGCTTATCGCAAGAAAAAACCAAATATTTGCTGACCAAATAAAGCATTCCAAGATTCCACCGCCCAGAAAACTTATACCACCAACTAATAAAAGTTCAAAAGAACTATAATCTCTAATTTCTTTAGTCTGTCTAACTTTAAAAGCATTACAGAAAAGGGAAAGTATATAAATCAATAAACTGATTATTATGAGCTTATTTTTTAATAATTTCATAATAACTTCGGTAAATACCTGTCCTCAATAACATTCAGGTGATGCAGGTTATGGCCGACAATCAGCTTAGCGATAGTTTCAGCAGAGATCCGGTTTCCGTTGGCGGTTCCGATGTTAGCTAAAGCAGAAGGATGCATGGTTTCCAGTAAAATTTGGGAGGACTTCCTGATCAATTGATATTCTTCAAGCAGGGAATCCAAATGCCTTTCGTTGGCCAATGACTGACTGGCATAAAGTTCTTCATCAAAGCCCGGCAATTCTTTTTTATCGCCTCTTGCGATGGCCAGAATCCTGTACTGAAAAATCCTTTCGGTGTCCGACAAGTGTAACAGCAGTTCTTTCAGCGTCCATTTTCCTTCGGCATAAGCGAAATGCGATTGTTCTTCCGAGAGCTTTGAATAAATCGCTACCGTTTTCTCGCCGGATTTTTCCATTTCTTTCAGCCAGTTTTCAGATGGAATCAAATCTAAATAACGCTGGATATATTTTTGAAAATCAGTCATAATTAAAAGTTTAATAATGTATCAGTCTGGCAATGTAACAATTATTGATAAACTGTTACATTATTAAATCGTTACATTAATTATTAGTCCATTCGTAAAAATTGACTTCATCGTAAAGCTCAAAGCCGCAGCTGGGATATAGTTTGTTTCCGATGTCGTTGGATTTTCCTGTTTCAAGGAGGATTCCGCAGGCATCGGTTGATATTGCCATTTCTTTTGCTTTTTCGATTAACGCTTTTGAAAAGCCTTTTCCACGGTAACTTTCATTGACGAATAAGTCATTCAGCAGCCAATAGCGTTTCATCCGCGTTGAAGAAAACAAAGGATATAGCTGGACAAAACCAACCAGTTTTCCTGCGTGTTCCGCTACAAAAATTTCGGAATCCCGGTTTTCAATTCTTTCGGTTAAAAATTTTTCAGCATTTGGAATATCAGAATCTTTATGGTAAAAAATCCGGTATTGATCGAACAGTTCAGACAACTGCCCGATGTCCTGAAGGGTTGCTTTTCTCGTCATGGATGAGTGAAACTTTGGTAAAACTTTGTCAAAGCTAATCGCTGCGAAATATAACTTTGACAAAGTGATACAAGTTATTTTATGAAAATGCTCTTTCCAGATCGGCGATCAGATCTTCCGCATCTTCGATACCTACGCTTAAACGAACTAAATCATCTGTAATGCCTAATTCTGCACGTTTTTCTGCCGGAATGGAAGCGTGAGTCATTAAAGCCGGGTGATTGGCCAGCGATTCTACACCGCCTAAAGATTCAGCCAGCGTAAATACTTTTACTTTTTCCAGGAATTTAATCGCATCTTCTTTTTTACCGGACTTAAAGGTGAAAGAAACCATTCCGCCGAAATCTTTCATTTGGGCTTTGGCCAGTTCGTACTGAGGATGGGATTCCAGTCCCGGATAGATTACTTTATCTACGGCAGGGTGGGATTCCAGATATTTCGCCACGGCCATTCCGTTTTCCGAGTGTCGCTGAACGCGTAAGGCCAATGTTTTAATCCCTCTTAAAACCAAATAGGAATCGTGAGGCCCTAAAATTCCGCCGCTTGCAAACTGGATAAAGTGAAGTTTCTCTCCCAGTTCGGCATCTTTTGCCACCAATGCCCCGGCGATCACGTCAGAATGACCGCCCAGGTATTTCGTTGCAGAGTGCATCACAATGTCCGCTCCCAGATCGATCGGCCGCTGAAGGTAAGGCGTTGCAAACGTATTGTCCACAGCCACCAAAATATCTTTTCCTTTTGCCATTTCCACAACCGCTTTAATGTCCACCAGCTTCATTAACGGATTGGTAGGCGTTTCCACCCAGATCAGTTTCGTTTTATCCGTTATAACATCCGCGATTTTTGATACATCATCAAAATTCACGAAAGTAAATTTCAGCTGGTATTTTTCAAAAAGTCTCGTAAACATCCGGTAGGTGCCGCCGTACAGATCATCAACCGCTACGACCTCATCGCCGGGATTTAACAGTTTTAAAACACAGTCGATCGCTGCAAGGCCGGAACCGAAGGCCAATCCTCTCGCCCCGTTTTCGATGCTTGCCAGGGAATCTTCCAGTGCCTGTCTCGTAGGATTGGCCGCTCTGGAATATTCATATCCGGAATGTACGCCCGGGCTTTTCTGTGCAAAGGTTGAGGTTAAAAATACAGGAACATTCACCGAACCTGTGGCAGACTCATGGTGCTGCCCACCGTGTATAACTTTTGTATTGAAATTCATATTTTTTGCTTTAGGCTTTAAGCTTTAGGCAATAAGCATCTGTTATAGCTTTAAACTTAGTTACATTAATATTAAAAATAAGCTGAGGCAAAGGCTTAATGCTTACTGCCTACAGCTTATCGCTTATTTACATTTTTATCGCAGATTTTACGGCAAACTCTTCCGCAATCTCCTCCATCCACTGGGCGACATCTTCTTCTCCAGTAGCTCTCTGATAGGTATTCCCCAGAGAAACCAGGATCTGGTGGATGAACATCTTCATCTGGTCTACCGGCATTTCTTTGGTCCAGAGGTCGATCCTCAAAGCTTCCATCGCTTTATCGTCCCAAACGGAAATCATCGTTGCCTTGGTCGCTTCCTTTTCAATGCCGCCGTCCTGTGCGTTCCAGGTAATGTTTTCCGGGATGTGGTTTTCGTCCAGTTCTACATCTATCGTAATCTGAGTTTTTCTCATAACTTTCTTTTGTTTCTAAATTTGATGCAAAGTTAATACTTCTTCAGCTTATCCAAAATTTCTACAAAGTTATCTTCATTCGGAAACGGCGTATTCAGGTTAAATATTTTCCCTTCAGGATCGATGATAATAAATCTGGGGATCGACTGAATTTTATATATACTAAGCACTTTTTCAGCATTTTTCATCCATAATTGGGGAATATTGGACGGTTTTGTCTTTAGGTAATTTTTCCACTTCGACTGGTTTTCATCGACGCTTACCGAAATAAACTGTATATTCTGATAATATCTATATTGATTATTTCGTGCTTCAAAAACCGGGCGGGTCTGCCTGCATGGTCCGCACCATGTAGCCCAGAGATCGATTACCACATACTTTCCGCGGAATTTGGAGAGGTTTACCGTTTTACCATTGTCATTTAGGAAAGCCAAATCCGGAAATACGGCGCCTTTTTGAGATCTATTGATCTGCTCCAGCTTAGAATACAGCATTTTTTGGTAATCAATATTTTTCACGTTATTAATTTCACCGGCGAATAATGTATTTCTTGCCAGGCTGTCGGTTTGAAGTTCCATGGTTTTGGATAATTGCTTCGACAGCAAACGGTCTTTTTCCAGCCCTTGCGGAAGCCTGTTGATCTTCACAAAAAGGATACTGTCCGCATTGATCGACTGATCTTTATCCGTTAATAAATGATCCAGTTTAAACTGAAGGTAATTTTCGTTTTTGCTTAAAAGCAGCGATGGCTTGCTGATATTGGCATTCAGCTCATCCACAAAGGCTTTCGGAGGGGCAAACTTCGGATCTTTCCAGGAAGTCATTTTCCGGTAATTGCTGATTTCATTCAAATAATTAATGGCCATCAACTGCCTTCTGTAGGTTTTATATTCCTCCGAAAGGGCATTGTTGGCAGGATCGGCAAACCCATTGAGAATTCTTTTCTTCTTGTTCCAGTCGTCCTGAGCAGCTTCATAAAACTTTTCGGGTTCGTTGTTGTAAGGCTGGTCGTCCAGCACGTACGTGAAATCCCTTCCGAAAGAATCCTGTTTTTCGCGGTAGACCTGATCAGCTTTTCTGTTCGATTTGATGTACGTCACCATTTCGGTATTATTAAATTTTAAATTCAGATCAAACCAGTCGCCGTTTCCCATTACCAGGACCAGTTTTTTGTTTCCGATTTCGATCAGGTATTCATCCAGCGGAAGTTTTTCTTTGGTCGACCAGGTGAAGGTATTGTTTACCACCGGTACCGCTCCGATTTTTTTATGGAAATCTGAGGTAAAGATTTTAACGGAATCAATTTTAAGATCCGTATCCAGTGTTCCTTTCATGGAAACTCCTGCCGCACCGCTTTGATAAGCCCGCGGCTGCTGGATAAAATAAAGCAAACCTGCTCCGGTTGCAAATAATGCAGCTGATACAACCATCTGCTTTTTAGTTTTACCAAAAGCATTTTTAAAGCCTTTTTTACTGTACCATACATAACCGACGATCAGGAAAATCACCATCCAGAACACGCTCATGTACTCGGAATGGGAAATAAAAGTATTCAGGTTTCTGATCTCCGGCGCATTCCAGAACGTGCATAAAGAACCATAGGGATTAAAAAAGAAAGGCTGTTTCTGAATGAGTGAGGCAATGTTCGACGCAATACCCAGCGAACCGATCAGGAAAGACCAGATAAACCCCTGGAAAGCCACGGAAATACAGAGCTGAAGGGCCGCAATTCCTAAAATGGTAATGCATATCCTGATGTAGGTCTTCATGGCCCAGAACACATCGAAGTCCGTTAGCTTCACGGCATTCGGATGAATGTAATAATCTGCCGTTGCCATAATGATGCTGAAAATGAAGTAAGAAGTGATACAGATCAAGCTCAATACGACCACAATGATATATTTTGAAAAATAAAGCTGGAAACGGCTTACCGGCTGCGTTTCCATCAGCTGCCAGCCGTTGTTCTTATGATCGGTCTGCGCAATCCTGTTGGCCACAATAATAATCAGCAGGGGCAATATAAAAAATACGAAATACCTCAACTGTTCCCCACCGATCGCATCTTCAAAGACAGAATATTTCAATGTTCCTTCGGGAACCGTTTCCCGTATAAAAAATGAAGGGGCGAAAACCAGCAACGGAAGTAAAGCGCCCAAAACAACGGACATATAAATAATTCCCAATCCTTTTATTTTCAGCCATTCCGTACCGGCTGTTGTCAATAACTTTTTCATTTGTTTTAGTTTTTAGTGATTTCCATGAACCATTCTTCCAGGCCTGCGCTGTTCTTAATTTCAAAAATTTCCGCATCCTTCAGCACCAGCTTTTTAATAAGAGCGGTAATATCTTCCCTGGATTCGGCTGTAACCTCAATACCCGCTTCGTCCAGCAATTTCGGGGAATAATTTCCGGGGATTTCGTGAATGAAAGTTTCGGCATGATTCAGTCCGATCCGGATACGATTGTAGCGGTACATTTCATTAAGGTCTTTAATACTGCCGGCAAACCGGATTTCACCATGAGAAATGATGGCCAGATGCGTAATCATTTTTTCAATTTCCTGAAGAAGATGGCTGGAGATAAAAATAGTAACGCCTTCCTCTTTATTCAGCTTAATGAGCAGTTCGCGGATTTCCAGCATTCCGTTGGGATCGAGCCCGTTTACCGGTTCATCCAGGATCAGGAGATCGGGTTTTCCGAGCAAAGTAATGGCGATGGCCAACCGCTGCTTCATCCCCAGCGAATACCTTTTCATCTTCATATTCCGGCTGTCCCAAAGGCCAACAAGATGCAGTACCCTTTCACATTCTGAAATCGGAAGGTTTCTTAGCCTGGAAATGACAAGCAGGTTGTCCCAGCCCGAAAGGTGGTCATAAAAAGCTGCCGTATCAATAAGGCTTCCGATTTTATTAAAGCCGTCGGGATAAAGCACATCCAGCCTTTCGTTAAAGATGCGGATGGCATGCTGCTCATCGGGAATGCTTCCGATCAGCATTTTCATGGTGGTGGATTTACCGGCTCCGTTGGCTCCCAGAAACCCGAAAATACTTCCCTTGGGAACCGAAAGATTGATGTCTTTTAAAACGGGTTTGTTCTTGGAAAATTCAAAACTGAGGTTCTGAATCTGTATTACATTTTCCATAGGTTATCATTTATATACCACAAATATATAAATTAAATAGTAATATGCAATACAAAGTAGTAAAATTAACATAAGACTAACAAAAAAAACCTTCAGGCAATGCTGAAGGTTGAGGTATTTGAATTTAAAGCTTTTAATCTAATCCTGTTCTAAATTTTTATTTCATGATTTTTATGGACTTGTACTTAATGTGCTTCATCCAAATAAACGAAGTCTATTCTTAACATTAATTTATTCAGCTTATTAAGCGATAAAAAAAAATAAGAAATTAACACTAAATTCTTACTATCAAACATATATTTAGAATTAAAAAGGCTCTTATTGCAATTTCGGTTTGTACCCTGACTGGTTGAAAATTACCGTGGCATCCATTTTCAGGAAATCCTGAAGTTTGGTATCCGGTTTTTCTTTCAAATATGCTTTGCAGATCTGCCAGCCTGTGAAAATACCGATCTGCGGTGAAGATTCGTTATCGATCTCCGTATAAAACTTGGAGAATGGTCCAGGCGCGATGAAACGGTCTTCAAGACGATGGTCATCACCAAAGATCAGGTTGTTCTCTACAAAATAATTCCAGATGTTCGCCTCATTGGCTACCGCCCATTCATATTGCTTCTGCGTGTAGTTCATTTTCAGATATTCCGGATACGTCGGCAAAAAGGCGTCTTTTAGGATCATGATCTTACCGTTAAGAATCATCATATCAATAAATTTCTGATGGTCGGGAGATTCTTTTACAAAACCTTCGGCAAAGAGCTGCGCCACTTTCGGTACAATATTATTGGGATTCATCGATTTCTGAAAATACATTTCCAGCCCTTTATAATTGGGATTTCCATCTCCCATAAAACCGGTTACGTCTATGAACAGCTGATTTCCTTTTGCATCGTAGAAGATAGGATCCTGAAGCATCTGTAAGGCGGATGAAAAAAGATAAACTTTAGGCGATTTGAATGCCGGAAAGTAAAACTTGATATGAGAAAAAAGATCCTGAAGATCGGCTTGCAGCTTTTTCCCGTCTATTTTAGCGATGGCCTCCTTATAGAGCTTGACTTCTTCTCTATCTGCCCTGCGCTTAGAAAAGTCCGCATCACTTACGGTTCCCTGAAACCACGGAAATTCTGATTTGAACTGCTCCAAAGGAACATTCTGATCATAGAACTTACCGGAAATATCGGTAATGATTACTTTCTCGGCAGGATTTTTCACTTCAACCTTCCATTTATTCTCAGCTTCTTTCTTACATGAAACCAAATTTAAAACCATCACTAATGAAAGTGCGGTAATTCTGAAAATCTTCATATTTTTACAGGAAATTAAGTACAAAAATAATCATTTAAACACAATCAATGATGAAAATTAAAATAATATCCTTCTTTCTCTTCATTTCAATATTCTCTTTACTGCACGCCCAAAAAATTATGTTTAAAGATAAAAAACTGGAAAAAGCGGTCATGGAAAATTTTGACCTAAACAAAGATGGAATGATCACGCAGGAGGAAGCCGGACATATTGAAAATCTTTTTCTCGTTTCTAAAGGAATAACTTCCACCGAAGATCTCAACCATTTTAAAAACGCCAGAATGGTCGTCCTGGACGGCAATGCCATACCAAAGATTTCTCTCAAAAACATGGACCGTCTTCAGCTGTTCTCCTGCACGGAATGCAAAATACTAACCTTCAGTGCCGGCAATCTCAAAAACCTGACGTCCCTGTACCTCGACAAGAACAGTATAGAAAATATTTCATTCGCTTCACTTCCGTCTATTAATCAATTAACCGTATCTTTAAATAAAATTAAGGCGATTGACATAAGCGGTCTTAAAAACCTTAAACATCTTAACCTCGAACATAATCAGATCCAAAAGCTGGACATCTCCCAAAACCCAAACCTGCAGACTCTGAACATTAAGCAAAATCCGCTGAAGGAAGCAGACATCAGGAAAGGGCCAAAGGATATAACCATATTTGGACTTCATCAAGAATAAATTATGCATCTGGAAACCGAAAGACTCATTCTCAGAAAATTTGAAGAAAGCGATGCCGAACGCATGTTTCTTATGGATTCGAATCCTGAAGTCATGAAATACATCGGAGTGCCCACTCTTTCAGACATCAGCGAGTCCCAAAACGCAATCAGGATGATCCGGCAACAATACGCTGAAAATGGCATCGGCAGACTTGCCGTGATCGAAAAAGAAAGCAATCTCCTCATCGGATGGAGCGGACTGAAACTGCTTACCCAGGAAATAAACGGCTACAACAATGTTTATGACCTTGGCTATCGTTTTCTGCCCGAATACTGGGGAAAAGGATATGCTTCAGAATCTGCAAAGGCTTCCCTGGATTTTGGCTTCAATGGTTTGAAAATTGATATCATCTACGCGCATGCTCATTCCGGGAACCTGGCCTCGAACCAGATCCTGAGGAAGCTCGGGTTCAGAAAAACGGAAACATTCACGGAACCCGACGGAATCTGCTTCTGGTATGAACTGAATCGTGAAAATTATCTTTAATAATCTTCGCAAAACCTTTAATTTTGAACATTCTTATTTAAACCTATATAAAAATATAAACAATGCAGACACAGAAAGTAATAGACCGTATTGTAAGCTGGCTGAAAGATTATGCCGAAAAGGCCAATGTAAAAGGCTATGTGATCGGGGTATCGGGCGGTGTAGATTCCGGGGTGGTTTCTACTCTCTGCGCCATGACCGGCCTTGAGGTGCTCCTCATTGAAATGCCGATCCGCCAGAAAGAAGACCAGGTAAGCCGCGCACAGGATCACATGGAAGATCTGAAAAAGAAATTTCCGAATGTGCAGACCAAAACCACCAACCTGACGCCTGTCTTTGAAAGCTTCGAAGAAACCGTACACGATCATGTTGAAGGCAGATGGAGCAACAACCTGGCGCTGGCGAATACAAGATCCCGATTCAGAATGCTTACGCTATATTACTTTGGACAGCTTCACGGATTACTGGTGTGCGGCACCGGAAATAAAGTGGAAGATTTCGGAATAGGCTTTTACACCAAATACGGGGACGGCGGTGTCGACGTGTCCCCTATCGCCGACCTGTACAAAACAGAAGTCTATGAACTGGCAAGAGCATTGAACCTCATCGAAAGTATTCAGAATGCCATCCCTACCGACGGACTCTGGGACGCCGAGAGAACCGACGAAGACCAGATCGGTGCCACCTATCCCGAACTGGAAAAAATACAGAAAGAATACGGAACAAAAGCCGCTGAAGATTATGAAGGCCGGGACAAAGAAGTATTCATGATCTTCGACAGAATGCATAAAGCCGCAAAACATAAAATGGTTCCCATCCCGATCTGCGATATCCAGGAACAATGGAGATAAATTGATTACATCAATTTATCAGTGTAGCAATTTATTAATATAACAGTCTAGCAATGGGTTAATTATTTAAATATTGATAATTGATAATTGATAATTGATAATTGATAATTGATAATTGATAATTGATATATTTAAAAAAATTGTTACACTGTTACATTAATACATTGATACATTAAAATTATGAATAATAAAACAAGACCGCTGTTTTTCATCTGCCTGGGGCTTCTTTTCGGGATGTCTGTGATGTATATCTATAATCATTTCGTGGCCGATAAGATAGCGAGCGATGCAAAACCTGTTGTTGAATACAGCAGTGTTAATCCTTTGCAGGGAGAAAAACCTTCAGCACAGCAGCAATCTATCGATCAGCTTACGGAAGAAAAAACCGTGATCCGTTTTGTAAAACAGAACCACAAACTTCCCGATTACTATATCACTAAAAGTGAAGCCAGGAAACTGGGCTGGGATCCCTCAAAAGGAAATCTTTGTGAAGTACTTCCCGGAAAAGCTATTGGCGGAGACCGGTTTGGCAACCGTGAAAAAGTACTACCCGAAGGGCAGTCTTACTTAGAGGCGGACGTTAATTATCATTGCGGCAACCGAAACGGCGACCGCATCGTATACACGGAAAACGGAGAAGTCTACCTTACCAAGGATCATTATAAGAGCTTTGAAAAACAGTAATCCTCTAATACGGAAAATCGTGAGACTGGCAGCAAAAAGCTTTAAAGCCAGTCATCTTTTGATATCCGTATTATTCTTGTCTGCTTTAATGTACTGTTCGGAAAAACCGGAGAAGTCTGCCACGGGAAAAGAAGCAGTGACCATCCTGATTCAGCCTTTCAAAGGGATAAAATCTGAAAGAGTCGAATTTGTCGCCAAAGAGATTGGAAAAATATACCCGAATGTAAAGATCCTGGAGCCTGTTGATTTTCCGGAAAATACATATTACAGTCCCAGAAACCGCTACCGGGCAGATTCCCTGATCTCTTTTTTAGGTAAGAATACAAAAGAAGGGTTTGTTATGATCGGGCTGAATTCAAAGGACATCAGTGCCACGAAAGGCAAGGTAAAAGATTTTGGAATCATGGGTTTAGGGTTCAGGCCCGGAAATGCCTGCATCGCTTCAAGTTTCAGATTAGATGATGAAAACCTTGATGAACAGTTCTTTAAAGTTGCAGTCCATGAACTCGGCCATACGCAGGTCTTAAACATTGTCCCATGAGAACATGCTTTATGAGGAGCGCAGAAGGTAAAAATCCCACCAATGAAGAAACGGGCTTTTGCAAAAAATGCAAACAGGTCCTAATGAATAATAACTGGAAATTCAGTTCAATATGAAAACAATATATATCGATTTTACAGACATAGGAGATTACGAAGACTTCTATGCACAGCTAAAGGAAAAAGTAACCCTTCCCGAACATTTCGGTGACAACCTGGACGCCCTGTCGGATGTGATCACCGGAGGCCTCGAAATGCCCCTTCACCTTGAATTTGTAAACATGACGGTCGATCAGCTCGAAACTTTTGAGGACCTGCTGACGACCCTTGAGGATGCAGAGGATGAAACAGAAGGATTTACCTTTACCTACTTCCTCGAACAGTACGAAGAGTAAATATCATAAAGGTGGCCCAAGTACAGGAGCCACCTTTTTTATTGGATAAAGCGGACTTTCTAAATTCCACTCTTTTCTTACGGGGGCTTTTGGGTTGCCATATCCATCTCATGCGTACGGTCAACACATCCGCAATCGGGCGGTCAAGACATCATTGACAGTACTGTCAACGTACCATTGATCGTATGATCAACATGGTGTTGACAAGCCAGGGTGCTTTAATTCCATTAATTATATTCTCCAATCCTAAAAAAATCTTACACCCTGCGCTCCCCAATAATGGAAATGACTCGTAGCCGCCCGTCCAGGAATCTTTAAACCACCCCGTCAAAAATTCAGAGAATTTTTGACGGGGTGGTTTTTATTACGCTTCCACACTCGAAGCAACTACACCCCACAAAAAAAACTCCTACCGGAAAAGATTTGCCAAACCGGAGTCAACACACTTGATGAAAATTCCCATTCCTCATAATGGAATCTTCTGCGCTCATCTATACTTTAATATTGACGATATAACTTCAGTACAGATAGGTCTGTTTACCACAAGGCGATTGCATGCGCCCTTGCAAACCTCTTGCAAGCCTCCTTGCAATACCCTTACAAGCTTCCTTGCGAACCTCATGCATGCACCGATGCAATCCTCTTGTTCTTGCAACAGTCAGTGGCTTGACCAGGACAGCAGTGATCAGAAGCATCTGCTATCGTTCCAGCCTGCGAAGGAGCGTCTATGAAAACACCCCTGCTACAGGATCTTCGTTGAGTACTTTGATTTGTTACCGGCAATTTTCAGGCTGCTTTGCCACAGAAAAACTATTCCAGGTCTACTTTTTTACGTTGGATAGGATGGGTGTTTTTCATGAAATCTTTCCCGATGACTTCATGTCTTTGAGCAAAACCTCAAAAATCAGATCAAAATAGTGGAGTTATCCTCCGTATCTCCCTGTATAAGGCATGTATGTGGTATTAATAAATTTTTAATCAATATGTTTATTTGTTAATTTTATCTGAAATAAATAACAGTTAGATTATGATCATATGTGAAAACCTCTTGTTTTCCCATGGTGCTGAGCAACAAAACTACAATTCCGGTGAGTATATCTTTGAAGAAGAGAGTACTCCGAAGTATTATTTGCAGATAAAAACCGGCATGGTAAAAATAAGCAGTTTCCTGGAAGACGGCAAAGAGTTTATCCATTCGATGCCTGTCGATGGTCATTGCCTAGCCGAAAGCTATCTTTTCAGCAATAAGAAATATGCAGTAAATGCAATCGCTGTCGGCGATTGTGAAATTATAAAACTTGAAAAAAATAAGCTTATCGAACTTCTTCTAAAAAAGCCGCAATTGATCTTCAATCTGTATTCTTATACCGCAGATCGTATGCGCTATAAGCACATCACCTCTGCCCCATTCTCTTTTCAGGATCCGGTAACGAAATTAAATCTCATCCTTAATCATGTGAAGAGCCATTTCGGTTTTAACGATAAGTTTTCCTTCCATGTTCCTTACACCCGGCAGCAGCTCGCCTCGATCACAGGTATGCGGATAGAAACCGTAATCCGGACCATCAAAAAGATGGAAAAGCAAAACATGCTTCGGATCGACGGCACCAAGATCTTTGTATAAATAAAAAACCTTAACATCGCTGTTAAGGTTTAAAAGTTATTTTCCGATCGCTTCCGAAATAGGATTCCCTACATTTCCGCTTGGAAACTGTATTCTCAAAAGAGAAGCTACCGTAGGTGCGATATCCGTCATATAATACGCTTTGCTGCTTTCACCGTGCTGAATTCCCCATCCCATAAAGATCAGCGGAATGTGTGAATCATATGAATTCCACACGCTGTGTGTGGTTCCTGTTTTTGAATAAGGCGGCAACATCGAGTCATGAGAAATCAGCTGAATGTCCCCGCTTCTCTGCCTGTTGATCCCGTTGATGATTCTCTGTTTGATAGGCTCCGGAATGGTAGATTCCTGCACCTTGGTTACTGAGACCGCATACAGGTCGTTTGGATCATTTTCGATTTCCTGAACGGTAAAATCTCTCACGGCGTCCAGGTCAAGTTTGTGCTCTTTCAGAAGCTTCCTGTCAAAATAGATCTGGTAATTATCAATGGCGTTGATCAGTTTATCGACCCCGAATTTCTCTTTCAGCTTCTCATTCATATTTTTTTCCATGCCGTCTCCGAAGAATCCGGTGGTGATCTTATGCTCCTGTAAGAAGCCTACGGAATGCGCTCCTCCATGGTCCGCGGAAAGGAAAACCGTATACTGCCCTTTACCTACTTTAGTATCTAAATAATTAAAAAACCCGGCAAGATCCTGGTCCAGTCTCAGGTATACATCTTCCACCTCAATAGAGTTGGGCCCGAATTTATGGCCTGCATAATCGGTTGAAGCCAGGTTGATGGCGAGCATATCCACGACATCGTCGCCTCCGAGTTTCTCCCCTTCTACAGCCGCTTCGGCCAGCTTCAGGGTAAGCGTGTTCCCAAAAGGGGTATAGCGAATATTGTCTTTTTTATCTTTATAATCGGCGGCTAAATTACTGTAAGGGAAAACAGGAGTTTTCGCGCTTCCAAGAAGTCCTTCCCATGCTGAATTGTCGGGCGAGCTTTCCGTGTACTGGCTGATGGGCAGCAAAGTATTCCAGCCGTTGGCGACCAGCTTATCCGGCATTTTCCGTGCATTAAAAGCTTTTACCCACTGCGGAAGCTCATTCATGTACCAACTGCTGGTAATGAAATCCCCGGTGGAATCATCAAACCAGAAAGCTCCGTTCGGCGTATGTCCTGCCGGTAAAATGGAAGCCCTGTCTTTAAGCGACACCCCGATGACCTTTCCCTGGAAATTGGTAGCCATTCTAAGTTCGTCTGTAATGGTTGTAGACCAGAGGTTTTTCGGCGAATGGCTTCCGGCTTTTGCGTTGGCTGTTCCTACCGGTTTTACAGATTCATCGGTGGTACAGTATACATTTTTGCCGGTTTCCTTGTCTGTCCAGTCATTTCCTGCAATCCCGTGAATGGCCGGAACCGATCCGGTATAGATGCAGGTGTGGCCCAGTGCCGTCACCGTAGGCACGTACGGAATATGAACATTGTTGAGAGAATATCCTGTATTGATTAATCTCTTAAAACCGTCGTTGCCATATTTGTTGTAAAAACGGTACAAATAATCCCATCTCATCTGGTCTACCACCAGCCCTACGACAAGTTTCGGTCTTTCCAGTTGGGAATTTTTAATCTTCTGCGCGTTGATCGTCATCACGGACAGCATTGCTGCCGCTGCAATCGAAATTTTCCTAAGCATCCAGTAACATTTTATTGAGGACAAATTTACGGGTTTTGAATTTTTGGTATGTGAAATTTTATTTAAATTTCTCAGTGATGCTATTTAAATATGATTTTTCAAGGCATCCTCTTCTGCAATACTCTTGCTGAAAATAGAGGGGAAATATGATATCATTTTACTTTAAAAGGCTTTAAGGTATATTATTTGTATAGAATCTGGTTCAAAATAATTACATTTGAGACAAATTCAAATCCCTATTAACACACAAAAAAATGAAGCTTCTCCGACCTATTCTTTTATTCGTTTCTATTCTTTTATTCGCATGGCTTTTTGTCAGCAACATCAACCTGATCAATGTGGCTACAACCCTCAATGAAGCCGAGATCGAGTCTGAGATCCAGAAGGTCAACAGTTTTACGGATGTTCCCAGCCTTAAGCAGTTCACGCTTGAAAAGATCAATTATATGGAAGCCATCAGAAACCGCTTTGCAGAAAACGCGATGATCCGGGTGGCCGTCATCTCCATGCTGATTATCTTGCAGATCGTACTGTATACGACAGGCGGCAACATGTTCAGCACCAGGCAGGCAAGGTAAGCCTATTCATAAGACTTAAACTGTATTTGATATCGTAATGGAAATCAGAAAACTTGAAAGACTTCCCGACCATCCTGCAGCGGAATGGGGACACAATGGTTATACAACCGATAAAATATTTGTGGTGTCTGCGATTGATGCCGGCAGTACTTTTGAATTCAGTTTAAGGGAAAAGAGACAACCGTATGCCAAAACCTGGCGTATGGATACAGATGATATGATCCGGTTGAAATCTGTTGTCAGCCAGGGGCATTCTTTCGGGGCGTATAAGGATGATGAACTTATAGGATGGATCATTTGCGACCTGAGATCCTGCAACAACAGCCTTTTTATTGAAAGCCTTCTGATTCATGAAGCCTTCAGGGGACAGAGCATCGGCAGGCTGCTCATCAAAGCGGTGAACCGTGAAGCCCGCGAGCTTCAGTGCAGAATCGTAGAACTGGAAACCCAGAATACCAATTATCGGGCTGTTCAGTTTTACCGGGACGCAGGATTTGCCATCACCGGAATCAATACCAAACTGTACAATGATTCTGCTGAGACTGCTTTATTCATGAGTTTTGACCTGATGAGGTGATTTTTTAAGTGATAAACCTTTGTTTTAACTGCAATTAGTCGATAAACTCGCCTTTCTTTTCGGCGATCTGATTTCCCCACGCGGTAATGGCTTCCAGCATGGGAATGCATGTCCTCCCTAAATCAGTCAGCGAATATACCACCTTTACCGGAGGCTTTGTCCCGAAAACTTCCCGGTTGACAAGTCCGTCTTTTTCCAGCTGTTTCAATTGAAGGCTCAGCGTCATTTCCGTTACTGAAAATAAATCTTTTCTAAGCTCGCCGTACCTTTTCTCACGGTCTTTCAGATGGTATAAAATCACGGTTTTCCATTTTCCTCCTACCAGATCCATGGCCAGGCTTACGGAGCATGGATACTTCTTTTCTCCTACTTTAATATAATTGCCAATGCATTCTTTTTTCATGTTATTCACGACTATCAGATTGGATAGTTATTGCAAATGTAAGTGCAGGAGGCTAATTTTACAACTATCAATTTTATAGTTAAAACAAATTAAAATTCAATCTACAAAATCAAAATATGGCACTCATTATTCTCGGACATCCGAATATCGCACAATCCCTAGCAAACAAAACCATCATTGAAGAACTGCAGCAAAGTCATCTCCAGGTTGAAATCCGGAACCTTGCACAGCTCTATCCGGATTATCAGATTGACATCAGAGCAGAGCAGGAAGCTCTTCTGAATCATGACCACATTGTTTTTCAATACCCTCTTTACTGGTACAATATGCCCGCTATATTAAAACAGTGGTTTGACATGGTCTTGGAATACCAGTTTGCTTACGGTTCTAAGGGAGACAAGCTGAAAGGTAAAAACTTCATTCCCAGTTTTACGGTGGGAGCCCCCGAAAGCGAATATCATGCTTTGGGAGAACATCACTTCAGAATACATGAGTTCTGCAGGAATCTGGAACAGACCGCATATTATACACAAATGAATTTTGTGGACCCTTTTTACTTTCACGGAACTTCAGTCAATGCAGGCTACACAGCAGAAGATGTAAGAGAAAAAGCAAGAGCACAGGCGAAAAGACTCATCAACCTGCTGGATTCTTTTGAATGATTCGTACGTCCATAATTTGAAAGAAAGCTTTGCCGATAGGGCTTCAGCATGATGATAATTAAAACCATACACCGGCTAATGATATAAATATTTTTAATTGAAATTTATATTATATATTTATAATCTACTTATTATCATGAAAAAAACCATACTTTTTATCCTATTTCTGACAATTCAGCAAACTATTTTCGCCCAGAAAAACCAATATGCGGACTTTATCAAGACATGGAATTTCATCAAATATTACCATCCCGATCTGGCCGGCAGAAAAATGGATGCCGACAGTATATTTCTTATGAATGTTGAGAAAGTACATGAAAAAGAAAGTTTCAACGAAATCATCAAACTGTTGACGCAGAACCTGGATGACCGTTTTTCCTCAGCACCGATTGTTGACACTCAGAAAGATGTACTCTCTGTCAATCAAAATTTCGACTGGTTCCGGAAAAATAAAAAGATCAGTCCGGAAAACAAAACCCTGCTCAACAACATCTACCAATACCGCTTCGATTACGGATTATTGCCGGAAGGAAAATCAGTAAATGATGAGAAAAAATATGTGTTTCCAAAAGAGGAAAATCTTCCGCTGAAATACAGATTGCTGGCTATGGCAAAAATACAGGGCATTATCGATTACCTGTTTCCACACAAATATTTAATGGATAAAAATTTTGATTCATATTTTAATATTTTGCTCGACGAAGCTGTAAAATCAACAACCCGGAAAGATTTTGAGGCGGTCTTAGCTAAAGCGGTATCACAGTTTCAGGATAGTCACGCCCTCAACTTTTACAGTCAGCTGAATTACAAAAACGAGATACTGTTTAACCTTTCGTATTATGCCCCATTTGATTTTGAAATTGTAGACAATCACCTGTTGGTGACGCATCAGATCTTCCCTGAGATCTGCAACCAGGCTCACATCCAGGTAGGTGATAAAATAACGGAAATTAACGGAAAAAGAATTGATCAAATCATTAAGGAAAAAAGTAATTTGATTTCAGTGTCCAATCATCAAAAACTGCTGTACGTTCTCTCAATCTATGAATACAATTTAATGTGGCCGGATAAACTGCCTACAAAAAAACTCACCGTACAGTCGGATTCCGGGAAATTTTCAACGGAGATTCCGTTTATCAATGCCACTAACAAAGCGCAGGTTTCCATTATTTCCGATTATATCAACAACAAAAACCGCAAAAAAAGCAATCACCACCTGATCAACAAAGACATTGCGTATTTTAGGATTGACCAAACCCTGGATTTTATTAATAATGTTGATGATGACAAAATGGATCTTAAAATGGACAGTATTTTGCAAGATGCCTCCCATAAAAAGGCTATTGTCTTTGACATGCGTGAGTATCCGGATTGGGGAGGTTTCATCTTCCACTATGTTTACAAATACTTCTCTCCGGTAGAAAATTATTTTCACAAGTATTATGGACCTGATCTAAAAAATATAGGCACTTATTATCTGGTGGATCCCAAAAAGCAGAATTATCCCGAAATTAAAGATAAAACCATGCATCCTTATCTTGGGAAAGTCTTCATCCTGGTGAATCCCGAGACCCGAAGTGCAAGCGAATGGTATTCGATGAGCCTTCAGAAAATTTTTCCGAAATCTATCACGATTGGCCAGCAGACCTCAGGTGCAGACGGAGATTTGGTTAAAATTAATCTTCCGGGAGATTACGTTTTACAATTTACAGGAAATGGAATCTTTTATCCCGATAATACACAGACCCAGAAAATCGGAATAAGAATCAAAGAGCTGATCAAATATACCGACCGGGATATTCTTGACGGTCGTGATCTCGAATTTGAAAGGGTGCTGAATTCCATTAAATAATTTTATCGACAAAAACTATAAAAGATATTTGAAAATTAATTTTGTACTGAACGGTACAATTAATACCTTTGTCTCAATAAAAATAAGAACATGGCAGGGAGACCCAAAATATTCGACGAACAGAAAGCGATTTTAAAAGCGACGGAAGTCTTTAGAGACAAAGGCTACGATACTGCTTCTGCAGATGAATTGCTCAATGCCATGGGAATCGGCAAAGGCAGTTTTTATCTTGCTTTCAAAGGAGGAAAACAGGAACTGTATCTTCGCTCGATCAGGCAATTTGCTGAAGAATTTAATAAAAAAATCGTTTTCGCGCTTGAAAATTCAGAGGACCAGATTCAATTCATCAGGCAGTTTTTCATGGTATTGGCCGATGCGAACGATTGTGATATTGAGAGAGGATGCTATCTTGGGAATGCATTGGTGCAATTATCTGAAAAAGACGAAGAGATCAAAAAAATTACAGCAGGGTTGCTTAGAAATCTCCAGACCATTTTTTCCGCTGTGATCAGAAAAGCACAAGAAAGCGGCCAGCTCAAGACAAAAGATGATGCTGAAACTTTAGCGTGGCATCTTACCAATCTATGGAATGGTATTCATGTGACAAGACGCATGGAAAATTCACCGGAAGTCCTGCGATCAATGATCGAAATGAATCTGAGATTTTTAGAATAATGCAGTAGAAGACGGAAAGCTGATGTTGATATCTTATCATTTACTAAAATAATTAATAAATTTTCAAAATTTTTTTTACCAATTTTGTACCAATCAGTACAATTTATAAATCAAATATAATAAACAAAACCAAATTATTATGAACGTTACAAACAACACCATTTTAATCACCGGAGGTGGTTCAGGGATCGGATTAGAAATTGCAAAAGCATTAAGCCCGCAAAATACCATTATTATTGTCGGAAGAACCAAAGAAAAATTGGAAGCTGCTGCCAAAGGTCTGGACAACGTCTATTCTATTCAGGCCGATATTACAGATGAAAAAGACATCGACCGGCTGGTAGAAGAAGTAAAAGTAAATTTCGGAGCTCTTCATATTCTCATCAACAATGCCGGAAACGCCTATGTTTACAATGTTTCTAAAGACGGAGATGCCTACAGTAAAGCAGTTTCCGAGTTTACGACCAACTATTT
This sequence comes from Chryseobacterium endophyticum, assembly GCF_056333165.1. Lineage (NCBI taxonomy): Bacteria > Pseudomonadati > Bacteroidota > Flavobacteriia > Flavobacteriales > Weeksellaceae > Chryseobacterium > Chryseobacterium endophyticum. The sequence goes on along the minus strand of NZ_JBWGXE010000003.1, from coordinate 187,985 downwards.
CGCGCCGGTCAGATTATCTGAAAAATTCCTTCCTTTACTGAAACAGCAAAATGAAGCCGCGATTGTAAATGTTTCATCGATTTTGGGACTTGCTCCTGGTGCATATCTTCCGACATACTCGGATTCCAAAGCAGCCCTGCACTCTCACACCAAGTTGCTGAGATATGAATTGGCAAAAGATACCAACGTGAAAGTTTTCGAATTGATGCCGCCTCTGGTAAACACTGATTTTTCAGTAGAGATTGGCGGTAAGGAAAACGGAATTCCTCCCGCAGATGTTGCGAAAGATCTGGTAAAAGCGCTTCAGGAGGATGTTTATGAAATCCGTGTAGGAAATACAGGATTGTTGTATGACAACTTCTTTGCGGCCACAGAAGGTGCTTTTGCGACCCTTAACAATTAGTATTATTCACCTGATCGAAGTTCGGTTTTCATATATTTTTCTCCCGCGGATTTTCGCGGGAGATTTTATTTAAATGGTAATTTATTCAGCTGGCCTCGACAACACATAAAATTTGAACCGTACAACAAAATTTAAATTTAAAATAAACCTCAACTTTGTCTGGTAAAATTTAAATACAATGGAAAACGTACAGAGTAAAACAACAGTTTTGGTAACAGGTGGAACAGGATTTTTGGGAATCCACACCGTTCTGCAATTATTACAACAGGGGTATAAAGTAAGAACAACACTCCGTTCACTTGCCAAAAAGGATAGCATCATCAAAGCATTGAAAGAAGGAGGGATCTCAGATTTTTCGCATCTTTCTTTTTTTGAAGCGGACCTTACCCGCGACAGCAATTGGAATGACGCGGTAAAAGGCTGTGATTATGTTCTTCATGTGGCTTCTCCTTTTCCGGCACAGGATCCGGAAGATGAAAATGAGCTGATCATTCCGGCAAGAGACGGTGCTTTGCGCGTCCTGAAAGCTTCCCGTGAGGCAAAGGTAAAAAGAGTCGTCCTGACCTCATCGTTTGCGGCAGTCGGCTACAGCAACACAATGAAAGAGCATACCTTCACAGAGGACGACTGGACCGATCTCAATGCAGATCTTCCCGCTTACATTAAATCAAAAACCGTTGCTGAAAAAGCTGCGTGGGAATTTATTGAAAAAGAAGGAAACGGGCTCGAATTATCAGTTATCAATCCTGTAGGAATTTTTGGTCCTTCACTGGGCGGAATCAGCTCGGCGTCGCTGGATATTGCCGTTTCAGGAATCCTGAACGGAAATATGGAGTATACGCCCACTTTTACCATGGGAATTGTGGATGTACGGGATGCTGCCGACATTCATATCAGGGCTATGTTTCATCCTGATGCTTCAGGCCAGCGCTTTATTGCCACTGCAGAGGGGGTAATGAGTTTTTATGATGTTGCCGAATTATTCAAAAGAGAAAGACCGCAATATACAGCCCACATTCAGAAGCTGGAGCCTATCGGTCGGGAATTTTATAAAGATATATCCAATGAAAAGGCAAAAACTATTCTGAACTGGAATCCCAGAAGCAGTGAAGAAGCTTTGCTGGCCAGTGCAGACAGCTTAATGGCCGTTTCATAGATTTACCTTATTTTTATATATGATTTTAAAAACCGGAAAGCCGGTCATCTGATGAAAGCTTCCCGGTTTGAAATCTTTTTTTATTTAAATGTTTAATATGAAATTCAACAACCTGCAGTCGTGTCATCTCGGTCCTGAAATATCGCCGGAGCAATTCATTCCGGAGCATTTCTTTTTATTTTTGCTGAAAGGCTCGATGATTTCGTATGACGGCAACAAAAATTACAGGATGAATCCCGGTGACTACTGCATTGCCCGTAAGAACCATCTGGTGAGATACACCAAATACAAGGATGACGGAAAGTTTGAAAAGGTCATCATAACTTTTGATGAAGCTTTCCTGAAAAAATTTCTGCAACGGCATTCGTATACGGTAGAAACAACCGATAATGACGATTCGTTTTTATTCATTAAAGAAGACCGTCTGATCAAAAATTTCGTACAGTCCCTGGAACCCTATTATAACGGTACGGAGAAACTGGATGATGATTTCGTCGATATTAAACGTGAAGAGCTTTTAATCATATTGCTAAAGAACAATCCGCATCTGAAGGATATTTTTTTCAACTTTAATATTCCGCATAAGATTGACCTGGAACATTTTATGAATCAGAATTATAAATTCAACATCAGCCTGGAGCGTTTTGCTTTCATGACCGGAAGAAGCCTGTCCGGTTTTAAAAGAGACTTCAAAACAGCTTTCAATATGGCACCCGGAAAATGGCTTATCAAAAAACGGCTACAAGAGGCCTATTTTCTCCTTGATAAAGAGCACAAAAAGCCTGGTGATATTTATATTGATGTAGGATTTGAGGATTTTTCACATTTTTCCTTTGCCTTCAAAAAGGAATTTGGAATTTCACCTTCGGAAGCAGGAAAAGCTCGAGGTTGAAGAAACTATTTTGTAGGCATTGGAAAAAACAGGATCTACTATACAAAAAGAATCCGCGCCCTGAGGACGCGGATTCCATATATAAAGCCTGATCAATTAAAACTTTAAATCTCCATTCACTTCTCTTACTGCGTTGGCAGCTTCAGCAAATTTCAACTGCTCTTCAGCGGTAAGGGTCACGTTTACGATTTTTTCTACCCCGTTTGCCCCGATGATCGCAGGAACCCCAAGACAGATATCATTTTGCCCGTATTCCCCTTCAAGCATTAAAGAACAAGGGATCATTTTTTTCTGATCGCAAGCAATAGCCTGAACCATTACAGAAACCGCAGCTCCCGGCGCATACCAGGCAGAAGTGCCCAATAATTTGGTAAGGGTTGCCCCTCCTACTTTTGTTTCTTCGATTACATATTTTTGCTGCTCGGCATCAAGAAATTCTGTTACAGGAACCCCGTTTCTTGTCGCTTTGCTTAGTAGAGGAAGCATTCCCGTATCACTGTGGGCAGCGATTACCATTCCGTCTACGTCTGAAATTGGTGCTTCCAAAGCCTCAGCCAATCTGTATTTGAATCTTGCAGAATCCAGTGCACCACCCATTCCGATGATTTTATGCTTAGGAAGACCTGAAGTTTTGTGTACCAGATAAGCCATGGTATCCATTGGGTTGGAAACCACGATGATGATTACTTCAGGAGAATGTTTTACCAGATTTTCCGTAACGTCTTTTACAATTCCTGCGTTGATCCCGATCAGTTCTTCTCTGGTCATCCCCGGTTTTCTTGGAATCCCTGAAGTAATAACCGCTACATGAGAACCTGCAGTTTTGCTGTAATCTCCTGTTGTTCCGGTAATTTTTGTATCGAATCCGTTAAGGGATGCAGTCTGCATCAGATCCATTGCTTTACCTTCAGCAAATCCTTCTTTGATATCCACCAAAACTACTTCCGAACAGAAGTTTTTCATAGCGATGTATTCTGCACAGCTTGCTCCTACGGCGCCTGCACCTACTACAGTTACTTTCATAATATACTTATTTATTGTTTATTTAATTTGACATCCGCAATCTTACGGCTGCTTTTCTGATTTATTACATGAGCTGCTTTCCTTGCATTTGGAAGCTCCCAAATTTAACAATTCCTGAAAAATTGAGCAATCTTTCAGGAATTTAATTATGTTTAAAAATGTTATTTAGGATAAAAAAGCCGATTAATTAACGCTCAGCAGGAAAGTATACAATTTTTTTGCTCCTGATAAGACATCATCATAGTGCGGTTCCTGGACCTCCGTATCAAGAACTTCTTTAAAATCTTTCCACATCGCTCCCGTATTTTCATGATAGCACCCGAAAAAATTAAAAGTTACCGCATCAAAACCTTCTGTTTTGGACAGCTGTTTTGCAATGACATTTCCGCCTAGGGTAGATCCTTCAATGACATACATGGCTCCCAACGCTTCGTTTTCGTTGGCAAATTCCAGTTCGTGAGAAGCATCGCTCGTTTTCAGTGCAAGGCTTTTAAGGTCTTTCTCGATCAAGGGGAGTTTTTTTCTGTCGCTGAGCTGCAGTTTTTCGGAGAATTTTCCGGAAAGATTCCTGAAAATTTCATCTTCCGAATGCAAAAGCATCAGATAATTGGTATGGATTATTTTTTTATAGTCTTCAAGTGTAAATGTTCTGCTGAAGATTTTCCCAGCGTTAAAAAGCTTTTCGGCAGCATCATGATACTCTGCCGTATTTTGTTTAAGATATTCTGATACCGTCATAAGGGATGTAAAAGTTCCTTTGATTTAAGGTTTTCTAAAGGTTAAAATGAATGTGGTTCCTTCGCTACTGCTTTCATAGCTTACGTTTCCACCGATTCTTTTCATAATTCTGTGAACAATCGATAATCCCACTCCGTTTCCTTTGAACTTTTTGGCATTATCCATCCTGTTGAAAATTTTAAACATTTTGTGTTTATTTTCTTTCGGAATACCGATGCCGTTGTCTGAGATTCTGTAGACCACCACATCAGTTTCTTCAGTTCCTTCAATTTCAACTTTAGGTTTTTCCTGTTGGGAAGAATACTTTATAGCGTTGTTGATAATGTTTAAAAACACCTGATGAAGCATCGTTTTATCAGCCAGAACCTTGGGACAGCTTTTGATAACCACCTCACTGTCTGGCGTTCCGAAAGTTATTTTCGCATTTTCGATGATCTTTTCAATAGTCTGCGTAGTGTCCAGGCTTTCCAGCTGAATTTCACTGTGCTTTGCGCGGCTCAGCTGAAGAACGTCGTGCATCATTTCAGCCATATTATCAATTTCTTCAATAATGGAATTGATCTTATTGCGGCTTTTCTCCGATTCGTCGGTAAGCGTTTTCAGCAGCATCTGCGCATTAAGTTTCATCACGGTAAGCGGAGTTCCGAGGTCATGGGAAATGGTATACGAAAAGCTGTCCAGCTCTTCATTTACCTTTTTAAGCTCATCATTAAGCCTTTTGATCGTATTATAGTTTTTGTGCGAAGTCTCTAATATAAGATCCCGTACTGCCTGTAGGGCAACGATATTTCTGGAATTCCATCTTTTGGAATTTCCTTTAATATCTTCGGTAAAAATTTTGAAAGAGGTTCTGGGAGACATCATTTGCTTTTGTTCTCCATTCTGGTAGACCGTTTCAATTTTCTTTTCGGGATTCCCGGCCCAGTTGATGTGTTCGTCGAATTCTTTTCTGAACCAGATCAAAACATTGTTTTTACTTCTTTCCACAAAATAAATAACTACACCGGCAGACCTGTTATCAAGTCCCAGTTCTTTGCCGTAATCTTTCAGGAAACTTCTGCTCAGATAGATGCTGTCTTCCGTATTTTCATGTGCCCATTTCGCTATTTTAGAGATAGTGGAAGTATCGGGAGTCGTCCCGTCCATCACGATTTTCTCTTCTGCCACAACGGCCAAACCGTCTGCATCGAGGAAATCTCTGAGTTCAGCTTTATTTTCGATTAAAGAATCAATCAGGCTGTTGTATTTTAAAAATTCAGCTTTTAAGCGAGCTGCTTTATCGTTAAGCTGCAGGCGGTAGCTCAGTTCATTTTTAGATTTGAACGATGAAAAAGCGTTGGAAGCTAATGCCGTAAAAATCCCTGCCTGCACCCTGTCTTCAAGGTCAATATGCTTCGGCTCGGAATTCTGGCAGGTCACCAGGCCCCAAAGGTAATCATCGATGATAATCGAAACACTGAAACTCGAAGAAGCCCCCGAATTTTTGATATATTGCCCATGAACAGGTGACATTCCGCGTGATGTAGAATACGTAAGATCTATATTTTCATGGGTTTTGCTCAGCAACGGAACCGTTTCGGCGTGTACATTGCTGAAGATTCTTTTCCTTTTTTTAAGATAAAGTTCTCTTGCCTGGATCGGGATATCCGACTCGGGATAATGAAGTCCGAGATAGCTTTCCAAATTATTGTTGGTCTTTTCGGCCACAACTTTTCCGGAACCATCCATCATGAATTTATACACCATCATGCGGTCGTAATTCACAATTTTTGACAAAATATTCAGAAGCTGGTCCCAGATCTCCTGTTCATTTTCCACGATATAAAAGTTGTCGTATTTATTGGAAATCTGCTTATTGGGATTAACCAGAACTTTTTCAAATTCAAGGAAGATATTGCCTTTGCTCCTGAAGGCAGATAAGTGATACTGCTTTTCTTCAATAAAGATTTTATCGAAAAAGGTTTCGTGTTCTCTTTTTGTGAAATCGGATAAAGATTTATAAATATCGGAATGAATAACACTGCCGAAAACTTCGGGAAAATCCGTAAGTTTTTGCCCGAAAAGCTTTTCCAGATCTTCGATGTTAAAAATATCCTCGATATTCTTGCTGAAAAAAGTGATGGAATGAGATTCTGCGTCGATGCCAATCAGATAGCCAAAACTTTGTATGTAGCCCGGAATATGGATAGGCTCTTCATGACACTCTACAAAATTCATATTATATTTTGATCAATCAAATATAAAGAAAAAATTAAATCCGGGGTATTTTTTTTGATTAAACACATACCACACAAATGATTCACCTGCTTCTTCTAAACCATAAAGTCTTTAAATTTAGAAAAAAGAGGAATTATCTTTTATTATATTTTACGTAATCGATTTATTTACAGCCAAAAAGGCGTTTTTATTTAGACTTATTTTAAAATAGCCACTACTCTTGCAGGAGCAGCAGATCCGCCGACGATTTTCAGCGGAAATACACAGATTTCAAACCCCGAAGGAGGCAAAGCTGAAAGATTCGTGAGCTGTTCGATATGCAGGTATTCTTTATCAATTCCTACCCTGTGGGCTTCCCAGAAATAGTCGGGATCATTGAGCTCTTTTGCTTTTTTTGCCATAAATTTTAAGGGTAGGTCCCAACCCCACTGGTCGATTCCCATTACTTTCACTCCCTGATCGATGAGCCATTCGGTGGCTTCGCGGCTCATTCCGGTTCCTTTATTCGGAAAGTCGGGCGTTCCCATCAATTGGTCGCGACCGGTTCTTATCAGGACAATATTGCCGGGTTTTACACGGATGTTGTTTTTGTCGAGATCAGCTTTTAAATCTTCAACCGTTATGGCGACAAAATCTTCCTTATGACTGCAGTCGATCACAATCCCAGGGCCATAGCACCATTCCAACGGAATCTCATCGATTGTTTTGGCAGTTTTGCCTTCTACCAGCGGGCCGTAATGCCAGGGGGCATCAATATGAGTGGTTGAATGCAGTCCCATACTCACGATCCTGTCGTCGGCCCAGCCTTTCCAGTTTTTGGGAAACAGTTTGGCGGGAAGTCCCAAAGCAAGACGGATCAGCCAGTGGGATTTTTTGTGAGACTTGTGCTTTATTTTCACTTTCATAAACCACGGATCGCCGGCGTTGTACTGAATAGGCTTGGAAAGATCTATGATTTTAGTTTCCATAAAGGTCAGATTTAGCTATTATTAAACTTCTTTTTCGAAATACAGCATATAATATTTCCCTTTTTCATCTTCACCCTGAGCAAGTTTCTGGCGGTCACCGTGAATATAAATATGGAAATTTTTATCTAATTTAATGATACTTTTAAAATGCCGCTGCGTTTTTTTAACGGCAGTTTCATTAATCGGGAATTCTTCTGCAATATTGATCTGCATATCCTGCTCATAATCTGTTTTGAAATTAACGAAACTTTCGATCACATGCTCATCCTGCAGCACTTCTTTATTAAAATCATCAAGGTTAAATTCTTCTTTTTCCTTGAAGAAGTTAATGGATTTATTCAGGAAATCCGCCTGATCTGCCCTGGAAACTTCAAACTCCTGCGGCAGCTGCTTGGTGATATAATCTTTGTACACCATCAGGGCTTCCTGGGTATGGAAATATTCGTCGTCGCGCTGTTTTACCTTCAGGAAATCTTCGAACCAGTAATACATGTCGCCGTTTTTATTGTTGTCGACCACCGAAAGTATATAGCCGGTTTCTTTATCGTTATTGTAGATCAGGGCAGCCTTATCGATCTTGGACAACCCGATTCCCTGGTCTTTTTCTATTTCAAAGCTTTCTTCCTGCGGAGAAATTTTAAGGAAAGACTCTCTTTTTTCAGTTTTAAAAATCCCTATTTTATCGACTTTTTCAGTCCCCTCTCTTTCGTCTTCAAAATACACGATAAATAATTCTCCGCCCTGAACTCTTGGGTTTTCAGCGGCTTCAAAAAGATGTTTTGCAATATTTTCAGCTTCCCAGAGAAATTTGGATTTATCATCAAAAATTTCAGACACCGAACTGTACACCGGGTTGTTTACCAGATAAGAATCGCTGTAAAAATGAAAAGTTTCTTCCGATTTAAAGGAGCCTAAGAAATAATTTTCCAGCAGCTCTGCCATTCCTTCATCAAGCTGAAGTTCTTCCTGAGAAAGTATCAAAGACTCTCCATTGATTTTATTTCCGACTCTGTGTACTACGATTTTTGAAAACATTTCCTGAATATTTTTGGACTGCAAAGATATTAATTAAATCATACAATCCGCAGAATTTCATTCTGATAAAAACCGTATCAATATGAATGGGTTTTTATCTTCCATAAAACACCCAATCTAAAATAAAACATTGATTATCAATTCAATAAAAATTCATATTCAAACAGGTACATAATTTGGCATTATGGTGATGAACAATTAATACAAAGACCAATGGACTTAAAGACTTTAAACAGACTTGATACCTTAAGAAGACTTAAAAGCAGGGGACCTGAAACGCCGGCATGGCTCAAACCTTATCATCTACTGCTTTTTATATTGATCGTCATTGCCGCTTTAAGCGTAACAATCAGAATTTTACAACCAAATCACTAAATAATATGAACTATCTACAAGCGGCCCAGGAAATTACCGTTGCGATTCCGGAAATCTGCAGCGATCTAAAAGAAAAGAAAATACAGAATTCTTACCACATCGTAGAGTTTCTGACCGATAAAATAAAGACGATGATCCGGCAGGATAATACAAGCTGTTTATTCAGATGCATTCAGAAAATGAATGAGCTATACAGCGAGGGCGACAGTTCAATGAAAGGTGCGATAGAGAATTCTTTTATCTATTCCCTGGACCATTGCACCGCTTTTTGCAGCCGCGAATACCGTGGCCGTATCTTCAGCCAGCTTTCTGACACACTGCAAAAAGTATATTTCAGACAGATTTACAGCCACCACATATAATTTCATTACACTTTCTGACGGTTTGACTACAAAACCACAGTAAAAAAAATAAAAAAAATCCATTAATAATCAATCATTTATGAAATCCAAAATACGAAGAACATCAGACTGGAAAACTATTGAAACTACGACCAGCAGGCATAATCTTGAGATTTTAGCCACTCACATTGCCGTCATTATAGGAGTATTTGTGGTGGCGGCTTTCCTGTAAACTTTGGTACAGTTTTAGCGTAGACAAACATGCTCAAAATATTATTATGATGAATGCAAACATGCAAACGATTAATCCGAAAATAGCTGTTGAATATTTAAAGTTTTTTTACCCGCCCCTTCGACCTGAAATCACTCAACTTTCTGTACAGGATAATTTTGCAGGAATTATTCAGGCAACGATCAATTACCTTAAAAATCTTCTTCTGGAATCTAAAATAAATATCATCGCCCACCATATCAAGCTGATGGAGTCGATCTACAGAAACGGAAATTCTTATGTAAGAGAGATGATTGAAAATCTTTTTGTAAGATCATTCGAAAGTTTCAAGAAACTCACCAAAATAAATCACTGGAAAAGGCTTTATCAGTATATGCCTGTAAGCTTCCAGGAAATCTATGACCATCAGAGAACCCAGGATAAAATATTTTTCGGCAAATAAATGAGTTTAAACATAACGGGCGAAACCTTTGGTTTCGCCCGTTATGTTTAATTTTTCTTCGTAAAAACTTTTTGTATGGTCTGAAGCTCACGGTCATTCATCCGCGAAGACTTTTTGAGCTTTGCAGCGAAAAGATTTACTTCTTCCGCCGTTGACGGGCAACCCAGATTTTCATTTTTATCGTTAAAAGAATCTGCAAGAACTTCACCTTTAGGGTTCAGAACAAGCCAGAACGGAAGTCCCGCGTCTTTTCCTTTGTATTTGTCCATCAGTTCTTCACCTCCCGGATTTTCAAGTTTCTTTTTATCACCCATTTCCTGAACATCTACGTAAGCCGTGACAAATTTTTTATCAAAAATAGGTTTGGTTTCGGGAAGGTTCATATTCTTTTCCATGACATGGCACCACTTGCACCATGAAGCATGAAAAACGAGAAGTACATTCTTATTCTTCGATTTTGCTTCTGTAAGTGCATTTTTAAGCACAACATCTGCTTTCTCCTGTGCAAAGTTCAACTGAAATGCGAGCAGTCCTGCCAATAAAAATATTTTAAAAAGCTTCATTATCTGTTTTATTTAAATTTTTACGAATGTAAACATTTTCTCATTGCCTTTAAATATCTGACATGAAATTTAATTGAATTCAGATTTAAAGTAATCCTAAAAATTGGAAGTAATGTATCCTAACAATTCCCGGTATCTTTCCTTACGCCAAGCTTATTCAGGAGCATGTACATCAGGCACCAGCCGGTAATAGAGTGTATCCACATATTTATTCCGACGAAGCCTGTGAGCCAGAACCATTTTGGATTCATAAAAATTCCAAGGAGCAGGCTTCCTAAAATGAAAGTTCCTGCCAGGGCGTGTACTATTCTTGTCTGCATTATTTTTAAATTAAATTATTATCGTTCGGTATTTGTTTTTTGTTCTGAAACAAGATTCTGCTCCCATTTTTTTGTTGTGCTGCCTTCAATCCTGCCTGAGCCATTTCATAACGCGCTCTCATATCATCCCGCTCTTTCCGGGAGGCACTTTGGGAGTGATAAAGATTCCAGAATCTTTCGTAATCTTTTTTGGCCATATTATAGCCGGCCTGTGCCTGAGAAATCTGCGCATTGGCCTGTCCGCCCTTTGCCTGAATATCCGAAGCATTGATGCTCACCAAAAGCTGCCCTGCCTGTACATTCTGGCCAACTTCCGCGTTCATTTATATAATGTAGCCCATCATCCGGGTAGAGACATTGACGGAATTCCTGGCTACCAGTTTTCCGCTTGCAGTGGCTGATGAACCTTCCGGACCTGCGGTGGTATTGCTTACCGTCACTAAAATGGCCGCATCTGTATTCTGTGCAGATTTTTTCTCTTCCGAGCAGCTTCCCACCAGCGGAATATAATTGATGTACGAATTGATATCTAAAATAACCGTCCCGGCCGGAAACAGTTTAAGGTTTTCATTGGAGGCAATTTCTTTTTTGAATTCAGGGTCGGATATTCTGTTGATATTCATTCTCAAATATAAATATAATTACCCATATTTTTTCCAAGTTTAAATAATGCTTTAGCTTACAGACCTTCTCTACAAAAGATCAGAATTATAAAAACCGGCTGCAAAATACAGGCTCAAAGATATCACCTGCAGCGCTCCACTCTGATACCCTCAAAAAAAAAACCTCAGACTTTCCGGCTTTCCCATAAAAAAAGACCGCCCTTTCGGATCCCCTCTCAATATCTTTTTGTCAACACCGCTTACATCGGGCGGTCAACGACCCTTGCGCCGGGCGGTCAACATAGCCTTGACCGTACTGTCAATACACCCTTGACCGGGCGGTCAACGAGGGACTGACAATACAGCATTCTTTGCTATATGATAGGTACCGTTCTTAATTGGATAGCACTTAGCCCCGCAAGTGAAGGTCACTTAGCCTCCTAAGGGTGTCCCGCTTAGGCAGCTAAGTGGAACACCCTCAGGTAAGAGAATAAATGATTTTTTAACAGCTGCCCTTTACAGCGCATCATTATGACTGAAAGGGTGAACATTTCACCCCTTTGTTTTCCCGTTTCGGCATTTTATGTATTTCATTGGATTTAATATTTTACGTTCTTTGTATTAATGATAAAGAACGAGAGAAAAATATATATTTACAGTGCGCTACTGATTACTTTGGTTGTAAATTCAGCAAAGCTGATGGCACTTAATACCGATGGCATCATTGCCCGTTACTGGCAGTTTAATATCTGGGAATACGGCTTCCAGTTTCTTTACAATATGGCGTTCTGTATGGTCCTGCTACATCTTAATCTTTCAGAAGGAAAATTTTTAAGTGTATACAGGGAAAACAAACAATGGGTAAAGTTATATCTATTGAATGCTTTGCTGATCATGGCTGCCATTATGGTAGGAAGCCTTCTTCACACCCTTCTTTTTGGAGCTTTATCATTTCCAAGAATCAGGATCAGGGGCTATTTTGCCAGGTTTTTACTCAGCAGTGTAATGGTTGCGGTAATGATCCGCCTTATTCTTCTGATGAGGGAAAGCAAAAATAAGGACCTCATCAACGAACAGCTGCGTACCGCATATCTCCAGGCCCAGCTGAAACTTCTCCGGGAGCAGCTTAATCCACATTTTCTCTTTAATACCCTCAGCAGCCTTTCTGCCATTGTGAGGGAAGACCCCAATCTTGCCCAAAGCTACATCCTGCATTTGTCGAAAGTTTTCAGGTATACGCTGATGCATTCAGGAAACGATATGGTAACGGTGGATAAAGAGCTCCTGCATCTTGAATCTTATGTTCAACTGGTCAAAATGCGGCTGGAAAATACGTTTCAGATTCATATTGATATTAAAAAAAATACTTTAGATAAGAAAATTCTTTACTTATCGCTTCAGCCATTGGTGGAAAACGCTATTAAACATAATATGGCTACAGATTCACATCCTTTAACCGTTACCATTGTTGAGGAAAACGGTAAAATGATCGTCCGGAATAATCTTCAGCCCATTACCAGCGAGGCAGAAAGTACCGGACTTGGCCTGACCAACCTGAACGAAAGATACCTTCTGAAAACACAGCATGAGATAGAAATTCATCAGACTGCAGAATATTTTATGGTAAAACTCCCGTTATTATGATCCCGAATCTCCGCATTATACTGATAGAAGATGAAGCGGCAACCGCAAGACATCTTGAATATATCCTTAAAGAAATTAATCCCGGTATTGAGGTTGTGATAACGCTGCAAAGCATTTCTGATTCCGTAACCTGGTTCGCAGGTAACGCTCATCATGATTATGACCTGATCTTTTCTGACATAAGATTGTCGGACGGGTTGTCATTTGAAATTTTTAAACACATCCATCTCCAAAAACCGGTTGTTTTTGTTACGGCCTATAATGATTATGCGATAGAAGCTTTCCGGAACAACGGTATAGATTATGTTTTAAAACCTTTTGACCGGGAAGAAATCCAAAGAACGCTAACGAAATACCACACCCTGATTGCCACGGGTATTAAAATGGAACAGACTAAAACTGAAGCTTTGCTGCAACAGCTGGAATCTGCAACGAAACGTTACAAAAAATCTTTCCTGATTCATCACGCCGGAAGACTTATTCCTGTAGAAGCCGCTAAGATCTGCTGGTTTTATACGGCAAATGAAGTGGTATATGCCCGAACCACCGCCGGGCAACAGTATATCGTAGAATTCACCCTCGAACAGCTGGAACGGGACCTGGATCCGGAACTGTTTTTCAGGGCAAACCGCCAGTTTATCATTAACCGGAACGCAATAGATACCGTGGAATATTTTTTCAACGGAAGGCTTTTAATCAAAATATCTCCTTCACCGGAAGAAGAGGTAATCGTGAGCAAGGCCAAAGCCATGATGTTCAGAAAATGGCTGGATCAATAATCAACTTCACCACCGGATTTGGGCGGTTCACCCTTTTTTATTTTAACTGAAACTATGGCTATGGCTACATTTGTTTTATCAAAACTAAAAACTTCTGAAATGATTCTAAAAACAGGAAAACAAATTTCTTTTGTGGCAGCAGCTGTGATGACTATGGCATTTACCAATCTTACAGCACAGTCAAAAAGCCTGAAAGACAGCACGCCCGAACAACGGGCAAAGATGCAGACCGAATGGATGAAAACCAAGCTGGCATTGAATTCTTCACAAACCCGGCAGGTATACGACCTCAACCTCCAATATGCTAAAAAAAATGATCCCATTCTCCAAAGCAATGAAGGCAAAATGGCTAAGTTTAAAAAACTGAAAGCCATACAGCAGGAAAAATCCTCCGTCCTGAGTAAAATTCTGACTGACGAACAGTTTAAAAAATATCAGGAAATGAAAGACCAGATGATACAAAACTTTAAAAATAAAAGAAAATGAAAAAAGTATTATATCCATGGGTAATAATTGTATTCATTACCGCTTCGGCATGCTCTCAGACCAGCAATGCTGACAATGAAGAAGCGTTAACGGCAGCAAGCTCAGAAACGAGCCGCAGTGGCCCTATTCAAAAACCGGCCACCGGGTACGGCTCGGATGGCAGCTATGAAGTGGCGGAAATCGATTTTGACAATCCACAGTATGAGGGTACGCAGGTCTCGATTTTCTATCCGCAGGGGATTACTTCTCCCAGACCTACCATATTCTTTTCACATCCCTACGGTGGTGAGGAAAAATCTTACAATATCGAATTGTACAACTTTATTGCAAAGAAAGGGTACGTGGTTGTATTTGTACCTTACCGCACCATAGATGTAAGTGTGGATCATCGCTACCAGACCCTTTGGGAAGGATTTGTAAAGGCTGCTGCCGATTATCCCGACATCATCGATACTCAAAAAGTAGGTTTTATGGGACATTCATTTGGTGGTGGTGCCAGCATAGATCTTGCCTACAAAGCATTCACCGAAAAAGGATGGGGACAGAACGCGAGGTTTCTTTTTACCATGGCTCCATGGTATGCTTTTAACTGGGACAGCCCGCTGACCACCCAACAGCAATTGCAGAGTTTTCCTGCCAACACAAAAATGATAACCCAGGTGTATGATGAAGACGATGTGAACGATCACCGCATGGCCATCGATATTTTTAAGAACATTAATATTCCCAACAGCGAAAAGGATTTTATTTATTTTAAATCATCCACCGTGAACGGATACCATTATGTAACCGATCATGCGATGCCCAGCTCCCGTCAGGTTCTCGATGCCCTGGACTATTATGGAGTGTACCGTCTTTTAGATGCCATGATGGATTATAGCTTTAACGGAAATGCCAGTGCAAAAAATGTAGCTTTAGGTAATGGTTCGGCAGCTCAGGTTACCATGCTTTCCTTTAACGGGCAGTCCATGGCTCCACTTGAAGTGACGGATAATCCTGTCCCTAAATATCTGCAAATTAAATATCAGTTTCGTTGTGGCAACAGCACCAACCCACGAACAGCTTATTGCAATTGAGAAAACTTTAATCGTTAAAATAACCGATAATACAGAAAGTTTATTGAACATGGTTTCAATAAACTTTTTTTATCTCCGAAAATTCAATAGTTGGTTTATTTAAATGAAGAGTTTAATGTGATATTTTTCTGCAAAAACCAAAATACGGTAAGGCATTATTAACAAAGACTTACTTAAATCTATAATAATAGGGCGATGACTTTCCATCTTTCTTAACAATTGTTTTTAGTGACGATCGTATACCAGTAAAACAACTACATCCATAGAACTTTTTTACTAAATCATAACATACCAGCGTTCTTTTTATCTTTCGGTCAACCGCTAAAATTCTTTTAATAAAATCCTAATTATTTTGAACATATTATATATAAAAAAGGGATTGCCCAAAATTAGGCAATCCCTTATCATCATTATTTATTACAATGATTTAAAATAGCATGAAAATTATTTCTTAATGAATTTAAAGGTTTGCACGCCATTCTCTGTAAACACCTGAATCAGATACATTCCCTGAGGCAGAGCATGAACATCGATGCTTCTTTCTCCTGGCTGCAGTTTCTTCTCAGTTACTTTTCTTCCGTCAGCCGCAATAATTACAGCTTTGGTGATAACTTCCTGTCCACTGAAGTTCAAAATATCTCTTACAGGATTAGGATAAATCTGAAGTTGAGATTTTGATTTTGTATTATCTACAACACCCAGTGTATCATTAAGTGCCAATACGGCAAGAGAAACTGTAGATTCACATGTTCCGGTGGTCTGTGTAGCATAATAAGTGGTATTGTTTACCAAAACTGTGCTAAGTGGCAGACTGTTTATATGGTTTGCTGCATCCGAAGCCGAAGCATACCACTTGATATTCGAACCTGTTACGACTAAGGCACTCAGTGTGCTTCCCGTAGTGAAACTCTGGGTCGCAGCTCCTGTAGGAGCAGGTACCGATGCCGATTGTGTAAGAGTAAATGTTCTGGTTATTGTACAGGCATTAGCATCCGTAACGGTTACCGTATAAGTTCCCGCTGCAAGACCTGTAGCTGTAGCAGCTGTACCTCCTGATGGAGACCATGAATAGGTATAAGGAGCTGTTCCGCCTGAAACATTGATCGTTGCTATTCCCGTAGATCCGCCATTACATGCGATATTCGTCTGGGAAGTAGTTGCACTAAGAGCTGTAGGCTGCGTTACCGTTCTGCTTACAGTCGCTGTACATCCGTTGGCATCGGTAATGATTACCGTGTACGTTCCGGCTGCTAAACCAGTTCTGTCTTCTGTGGTAACTCCACCACCCCAGTTGAAAGTGTAAGGAGCTGTTCCGCCCGCTGGTGTCAAATTGATTGCTCCGTTAGAAGCACCATTACAAGCTACGTTTGTTACTACCGTTGTGCCGCTTACTGCGCTGGCAGGCTGCGTTACGGTGGCGTTTACAGTCGCTGTACATCCGTTGGCATCGGTAATGGTTACCGTGTACGTTCCGGCTGCTAATCCTGTTCTGTCTTCTGTGGTAATTCCACCACCCCAGTTGAAGGTATAAGGAGCCGTTCCACCGGCTGGTGTAAGGTTGATTGCTCCGTTAGAAGCACCATTACAAGCTACATTCGTTACTACTGTTGTTCCGCTTACTGCACTGGCAGGTCGCGTTACTGTGGCGTTAACAGTTGCCGTACATCCGTTGGCATCAGTAATGATTACCGTATATGTTCCGGCTGCTAACCCGGTTCTGTCTTCTGTGGTAATTCCACCACCCCAGTTGAAGGTGTAAGGAGCTGTTCCACCGGCTGGTGTAAGGTTGATTGCTCCGTTTGAAGCACCATTACATGCTACGTTTGTTACTACCGTTGTACCGCTTACGGCGCTGGCAGGTTGTGTTACGGTTGCATTTACAGTGGCTGTACATCCGTTGGCATCGGTAATGATTACCGTGTACGTTCCGGCTGCTAACCCTGTTCTGTCTTCTGTGGTAATTCCACCACCCCAGTTGAAGGTGTAAGGAGCCGTTCCGCCCGCTGGTGTAAGGTTGATTGCTCCATTAGAAGCACCATTACATGCTACGTTTGTTACTACCGTTGTTCCGCTTACGGCGCTGACAGGCTGCGTTACGGTGGCGTTTACAGTCGCTGTACATCCGTTGGCATCGGTAATGATTACCGTATACGTTCCGGCTGCTAAACCAGTTCTGTCTTCCGTGGTAACTCCACCACCCCAGTTGAAGGTATAAGGAGCTGTTCCGCCCGCTGGTGTCAAATTGATTGCTCCGTTAGAAGCACCATTACAAGCTACGTTTGTTACTACCGTTGTGCCGCTTACTGCGCTGGCAGGCTGCGTTACGGTGGTGTTTACAGTCGCTGTACATCCGTTGGCATCGGTAATGATTACCGTATACGTTCCGGCTGCTAACCCTGTTCTGTCTTCCGTGGTAACTCCACCACCCCAGTTGAAGGTATAAGGAGCTGTTCCGCCCGCTGGTGTAAGGTTGATTGCTCCATTAGAAGCACCATTACATGCTACGTTTGTTACTACCGTTGTTCCGCTTACGGCGCTGACAGGTTGGGTAATTGTGAATGTTCTGGTCGCGATACAGTTGTTAGCGTCTGTTACCGTTACCGTGTAAGTTCCGGCTGCTAACCCTGTAGCCGTTGCTGCCGTTCCGCCGATTGGTGCCCAGCTGTAAGTATAAGAACCTGCACCGCCCGAGGCTGTTACTGTAGCAGAACCATTGGAAGCACCGTTACAAGCCACATTGATTTGTGAACCTGTAGTCGAGATAGCCGTAGGTTGGGTAATCGTGAATGTTCTGGTCGCGATACAGTTGTTAGCGTCCGTTACCGTTACCGTGTAAGTTCCTGCTGCTAACCCTGTAGCCGTTGCTGCCGTTCCGCCGCTTGGTGCCCAGCTGTAAGTATAAGAGCCTGCACCGCCGGAGGCTGTTACTGTAGCAGAACCATTGGAGGCTCCATTACAAGCCACATTGATTTGTGAACCTGTAGTCGAGATGGCCGTAGGCTGGGTAATCGTGAATGTTCTGGTCGCGATACAGTTGTTAGCGTCCGTTACCGTTACCGTGTAAGTTCCTGCTGCTAACCCTGTAGCCGTTGCTGCTGTTCCGCCGCTTGGTGCCCAGCTGTAAGTATAAGAACCTGCACCGCCCGAGGCTGTTACTGTAGCAGAACCATTGGAGGCACCGTTACAAGCCACATTGATTTGTGAACCTGTAGTTGAGATAGCTGTAGGCTGGGTAATCGTGAATGTTCTGGTCGCGATACAGTTGTTAGCGTCCGTTACCGTTACCGTGTAAGTTCCTGCTGCTAACCCTGTAGCCGTTGCTGCCGTTCCGCCGCTTGGTGCCCAGCTGTAAGTATAAGAACCTGCACCGCCCGAGGCTGTTACTGTAGCAGAACCATTGGAGGCACCGTTACAAGCCACATTGATTTGTGAACCTGTAGTTGAGATAGCTGTAGGCTGGGTAATCGTGAATGTTCTGGTTAGTGTACAGGCATTAGCATCCGTAACGGTTACCGTATAAGTTCCCGCTGCAAGACCTGTAGCTGTAGCAGCTGTACCGCCTGACGGAGACCATGAATAGGTATAAGGAGCTGTTCCACCTGAAACATTGATCGTTGCTATCCCCGTAGATCCGCCATTACATGCGATATTCGTCTGGGAAGTAGTTGCACTAAGAGCTGTAGGCTGCGTTACCGTTCTGCTTACAGTCGCTGTACATCCGTTGGCATCGGTAATGATTACCGTGTACGTTCCGGCTGCTAACCCTGTTCTGTCTTCTGTGGTAACTCCACCACCCCAGTTGAAAGTGTAAGGAGCTGTTCCGCCCGCTGGTGTCAAATTGATTGCTCCGTTAGAAGCACCGTTACAAGCTACATTCGTTACTACCGTTGTGCCGCTTACTGCGCTGGCAGGCTGCGTTACGGTGGCGTTTACAGTCGCTGTACATCCGTTGGCATCGGTAATGATTACCGTGTACGTTCCGGCTGCTAACCCTGTTCTGTCTTCTGTGGTAACTCCACCACCCCAGTTGAAAGTGTAAGGAGCTGTTCCGCCCGCTGGTGTCAAATTGATTGCTCCGTTAGAAGCACCATTACAAGCTACGTTTGTTACTACCGTTGTGCCGCTTACTGCGCTGGCAGGCTGCGTTACGGTGGCGTTTACAGTCGCTGTACATCCGTTGGCATCGGTAATGATTACCGTATACGTTCCGGCTGCTAACCCTGTTCTGTCTTCCGTGGTAACTCCACCACCCCAGTTGAAGGTATAAGGAGCCGTTCCGCCCGCTGGTGTCAGATTGATTGCTCCGTTAGAAGCACCGTTACAAGCTACATTCGTTACTACCGTTGTGCCGCTTACTGCGCTGGCAGGCTGATTAATTGTAAATGTCCGTGTGGTTTGACATCCTGAATTATCAGTTACCGTTACCGTATAAGTTCCGGCAGAAAGACCTGTCGCCGTTGCAGCCGTACCGCCGAAAGGAGCCCATGAATACGTATAAGGCGCTACGCCACCTGAAGGTACAACCGTAGCGATACCATTGGAACCACCATTACAGGATATATCCGTTTTGCTGCCGGTTGTACTGATGCTAACAACTGTTAATGAAGCCGCAGTAGAGGTAGCAGATCCTGCACCGGTTGCCACAGCACGATACTGGTAACCGTTCATTGCTGAAGTAGCCCCTGTGATCGTTAAAGTGTTGGTGGTAACACCTGAATAAGGAGCCGTATTGGTTAAAGCAATAAACCCTGAGCCTGAATTCTGATACCATTGGTAAGAGCTAGCCCCTGAAGCAGCAATCGTAAAGGTAGTCGTTCCTCCCGAACAGATCGTTCTGTTTGCCGGATTTGCTGTGATGACAGGATTACTGGCCAGGAATGTACATCCTGAATACTGCGATCCTGCAGCCGTACTAAGTGTCCAGTTGGCGTTATTCATAACAGCTGTTCTTATATTGGCAACTGTCGATGTTGGTACTCCCGTACAATTAAACTTTCCAGATCTGGCCACTGTGACACCAGATACTGATCCCGTGTAAAATGCATTAGTTCCGCCTGTAAGACCAGGGGGCATTAACGAAGCATTTGGACTTCCGACCGCATCGCTATTCCACGCAGCGGTTGTAGAACCTGCTGTATAGAAGTAATTGATTCCGGCAATGCAGGTTACGTTAGCACCTGAAACACTACCGTTTCCTCCCTGGAAGGCAATGACCTGATCGCCTACAGATGATAGCACAAGACCGTTAGAAGAGGTACCGTCAGTAAGTGTCACGGTACCGTGAGGAGTGGATGTGCCTGTTGAAGGATTATAAATTGAGGCCGATAACGCCGAAATGTATACTTCGGTACCAGCCGGTAGAGCCGTGGCGGTCGTCCATGTAACAGCAGACTCTGTGGATCCGGCTGCCTGCCATGCAGTACCTCCCTGGTACCCCCTGTCGGTAAAACTTATTTGTGTTCCGCTTGAAATAGGCTGAAGCAGCACAAATGAGAATACATCCACCGAGGTAGAAGTAGAATCATAAGAGGTAAACGCGATCCCTCCGGGAGAGAGCGTTGTCTGTGCCTGGGCATACCCCAACAACGACGCTCCCGTTATGACGACTGTTTTCGCCAACGTTTTGAGTGTAGAATAAAAGTTTTTCATTTTAAATTATATTTAAGTTATAAATTGAGGAATTTCTCACCCTCCCTGAGCCCGAAAGCGGATAATTTATACCCGCTCATGAAGCCCTCTTCGGTGTAAACGATATCTAGTCTCAGATGTGAATTATGATTACATTGAACAATTAATCCATTTTCCTTATCCAAAAACAGAATGGTCCCTGGAAGTCCTGTGCTATGATTTATATGATGAACAGGGGTAGCTTCCAATATTCTGATATTCCATCCGTTCCATTGGGTATAAGCACCTTTATTCCATGGATTACATGCTCTTGCCAAGGCTTCAATGGATTCGGCATCATTTTTTTCCCAGGAAATGCAGACATCAGAAACGCCGGGCTTAGGATAGTACCGGGCTTTTTCTTCACTCTGTGCCGTTCCCTGGAAATTACTTTGCAAAAGGTCTAAAAGTTCATTTAAAAGATTAGCACCTAACCACGACAAATGAGTGCATAGTGCACCATGGGTCATCTCCTGAGTGACAGGAATAATTTTCTTAAGAATAACTGATCCTTTATCAATAAACTGATCAATGACATGAACGGTAATCCCCGATTGTCCTGAACGGCTCCTGATCGTTTCAAAAACCGGATCAGCCCCACGCATTTCAGGTAAAAGCCCGTAATGAAAGTTGTAAAATGTACCAGGATACAGCGTAAGAATTTCAGAAGAAATTTTCCATGGAAAAGTCATGGTAAAAATAGCATGGGCCGCGGTATTCATTATTTCTTTTATCCGATCGCTGCAGCTTTCCTTAGTCAATAAAAACAAAGGTATCCCGGACTGTTTTGAAAGCATGGTGCAAAAATCAATGACTTCCGGATTATTATCAGGAACTCCTAATGCACAAAGCCGGCCTGCAGCCTGTAAAGCCTGCAAAGCCGGAAATGCCATCCGGTTGTTACATAGAACTGCTATTTTAAATGCGTTTATCATGATTCTAAACAGGCATAAGCATTAAGCCACGTATTGGCTTCTACCGTTCTGATGTATTCAATATTCCGTTCCAGTGCTTCACGTTCCGTTTCCGTGACGGAAGCTGCATGAATATCTTTTAAAATACAATTTCCCGTTTCTTCATCTTTTGAAACGGTAGCATAATAAACTTCAGCCTCTGAAAATCCGTTTTCAGGATTCATATAAACTTTTCCGCGCGGTGAATGAATGGTCATTCCATCAAACACTGTATTTTCAAGCCCTACAAACTGTGCTGCTTCCCATCCCAACAAGGAAAACAGATTGGCCTTTCCATATTTAATTCCGTCCATTACACTTACAAAAGTTTCATTTTCAGGAATCTTCAAATTTCTGGACCAGGCGGCGGCTGCACTCCAGTCGTAACCAGGATACGGTATCTTTCCCAGCCAGGTTTCATCGGAAGTAAAGCCAGTTCCATAGACTTTATAATACCCGGAATTTTCGCTGCTTTCGGCAAAAAAATCCTCGGCCATATCACCACAAAAAGTTGCCAGCACCGCAGTGTCCTGTTCGTTTTCAAGAAACTCCGTAAGTGGTTTTAAGGTAAAATCAGAACGTTTCAGAGAAGTAATATGATTAAATACTACCGATCCTCCTTTTTCTTCAGCAGCAGCGGCATATACATACGAAGGACGGTACCCCGCATCATAAAAAGAACAGCTGAATGCAAAATTCCTGAATCCGTCTTCTATGGCTTTGTGTGTGACCACCCGTGTACAAAGACCGCCCTGAAGAGAGAGAAACCATGCATTTGAAAGTTTTTCGCTGAATCTGGGAAAATGATAACCGCTGTCCAGGACAATCAGTGTTTTTCCGGAAGCCTCAAAAAGAGGATGCACGAATTCTGCTGAAAAAGGATTCATATATCCGATGATGATCTCTGTTCCGGTCAGCAAAAACTGCTCGCACTGATCATAAATTTCTTCGTTTTTTGCAGCAACCCCGATTCCTGCTGAAATAATTTCATGGTATCCTTCCAATCCCATATTCTTGAGGGATTGTTTGAAACCATCCATAATATCGAACGAAATGGAGGGATAAATGACAGACCTGGGTAAAAGTAGAGCTATTTTCATGGTATTGTTAAGATCATTCTGCAGCAAAATTGTTTGCCACAGGCTGAGTAAATAAATGCTGATTAAGACCTTGAGGGAAAAATTCCGTAAGTACAGATGATGTAATTGATTCCGAGATAAGGCTGACGAATATTAATCGGCTGCCCCGCCCCTGCAACGCTTAACGTTAATGTATTATTGGGCAACGGTTTCATACTGCTGTCCGGCTGATCAGTAGAATATAAGCCATCGAGTGACGCAAGTGCACTCCCTGCCGGAGAACCGGTACTTCCGGGACTCGAAAATGTTTTTATTGAAGCGGCTTCTGATCCTGCACTGTGTGTGTGCGTCGGCATATGCTGTATGTCGCAGGTTACGGTTTCAGTACCTACCATCATTCCTAATTGGAATACTTTGGTTCCTACCCCTATTCCGGTCCCCATCGCGGTCCTTCCTGCCAAATTAGGCAGCATGAAGTTGGTGATCCCATCACCTCCGTACGTAGTCCCCAAAAGTGCAAAAAGTGCCTGATTGGTATTGACTGCCATTGCCTGCCCCTGACATAATGCCCAATATTGGGGAGCAAAATTTCCGGCAAACATTCTTATTTCTGACATGGTTCCTTCCATAGTAATTGTTTTTTCTATTAATAATTTTAATGAATTAATCCTGTCGTGGCGGCCAATAGCCTTCAAGACAGATAATGTAGTTGGTTGCCAGCACAGGTTGTATGATACTAAACGGAATATTGCTTCCTGTAGCTGATGTATAACCCGACGTGGTTGCAGGTGCAATGAAAGTATCCGGATCCAGAGTAGAGTAAGCAGCTTCTGAACCTGCCAGTATATTACCTGCCGGAGAACCTGTATTACCTT
Source organism: Chryseobacterium endophyticum (assembly GCF_056333165.1). NCBI lineage: Bacteria > Pseudomonadati > Bacteroidota > Flavobacteriia > Flavobacteriales > Weeksellaceae > Chryseobacterium > Chryseobacterium endophyticum. Next base: position 164,119 of record NZ_JBWGXE010000003.1, on the reverse strand, counting down.
CATCTGAAAAACATGGAAATGAGATGGTTCCTGTTGCGGTGTGGTTGTGCGCAGGCATTTGTGCCGTGGTCATCGTAACCGTCTCGGATCCGCCAACCTCTCCTAACTCTATTTCGGTAAGACCATTCCCCGTACCGGTCCCTACAGCAATTCTTCCCCGCAGATCCGGCACCCCGAATGTAGTCTGGCCGTCTCCGCCAAAATTGTTGCCCAATATTGAAAATACTGTGGTATATTCTGCTATGCTATAAAGTGTTCCGTCGCAGAAAGCCCACCCGCGAGGAGCGAAATTTCCGCCAAACATCCGGATTTCTCCTATATAACCTTCCATAATGATATTTTTAAGTGTTATTAATTTTTTTAAATTTCAATGATTATCCTCTTGAAGGGAACACTCCGTAAAGGCAAATGATATAATTCATTCCAAGCGAAGGCTGAACGAAAGTAAGCGCGTTATTTCCTCCTGAATCACCAATCTGCAAGGTTAAAGGAAGGGGTCTTGTCGTAGAATTCGGACTTTGATTGTACATAGCACCCTTTGATGCGAGGATGTTATTCGCCGGTGTGCCGGAGTCGCCCTCATCCGAATACGCCGGAATTTGAACACTTCCTGCAACAGCGTGGATGTGAGCAGGTAAATTGGCCGTAGTCAGCTGTACAGAATTTGTTCCTGCCGTACTTCCCAATTTATAATTAGCCGATAAGCCGGGACCTTGCCCTACTCCAACAACCGACCTGCCTGCAAGATTCGGCAGCCCGAAGGTAGTCTGGCCATCCCCACCATAGGTAGTCCCTAAAATCGAGAATAAAGCCGTATTTGACCTGATGGCCAATAAAGCGCCATTACAATACTGCCATGATTTGGGAGCAAAGTTTGCGGCAAAAAGTCGGATTTCTCCAATTGTTCCGTCCATAATTATTGTTTTTAAGATGAAAATTTTATTAAAGTGTATTTATTCAGGAAATGATAACACAATTCTATTCTGAATAAATTGATAGGCTGCTAAAAACATTTCGGAGTGAAAAAGCACGAATACAGGGAAATACAAAACTTCAGCTTGAGGACCTGTATCTTACCTTTATATCAGTCGCGAAAATGTGATCTTAATTTTGCAAAAGAATTGCTTACAAGGATTTTCATGATTATTTTATTTAGTTTTTAGTTTTTGTGAGCGGTAAAACTGTTATTACAGCAACCAGTTCTTATTACAAATTTAATTTTATTATTGACATAATCACTATTTATTGTAAAAAATTATAAAATAATTCAATATCGATAACTTTTCTTCACAGTTAAAGCAATTATGATTAGGTATTTATTTTTTGATAAAATTAAGTATTACAACTTTACCGGAACTAAGTATTTATACTGAATCTGCTTGAAATTTGGCCGTGGATTATTACTATAAAACTTGGCAGCTTTATTTTATGGCTGAATATTTAAAAAAAATAATCTGTAATTAAAGAAAGTTTAGGTTTTGAAAAACAAGAGATAATGTTATCATTTGATTCGTTTTATACCATAAAAAAACCGCTTTAAACTTTCGTTTAAAGCGGTTTTAATTATTTATTATTTAAAGCAATAATTACTTCACTTCTTCAAAATCTGCATCCTGTACATCTTCTGCACCACCTGCATTTCCTGCATTCTGAGCACCTGCATCGGCACCCGGCTGTTGTCCTGCTGCGTACAGTTCTTCTGAAGCGGCCATCCATGCGGCATCCAAAGCTTCGGTTTTAGCTTTTACGTCATCTGCATTTTTAGCTTCAAAAGCGGTTTTCAATTCGCCGTGAGCGGTTTCGATAGCTGCTTTTTTATCCGCAGATAATTTATCACCGAACTCTTTCAATTGCTTTTCCGTCTGGAAGATCAATCCGTCTGCTTTGTTGAAGATTTCAACTTCTTCTTTTCTTTTCGCATCCGCTGCAGAATTTTCCTGAGCTTCTTTCTTCATTCTTTCGATTTCTTCGTCGGAAAGACCTGAAGAAGCCTGGATTTTGATTGACTGTTCTTTACCGGTTCCTTTATCTTTAGCAGATACGCTCAGGATACCGTTGGCATCGATGTCGAAAGTTACTTCGATCTGAGGAACACCTCTTGGTGCCGGTGGAATATCGGTAAGGTCGAATCTCCCGATTTCCTTGTTATCGTTGAACATCGGTCTTTCCCCCTGTCCTACTCTGATGCTTACTGCCGGCTGGTTGTCAGACGCAGTAGAGAATACTTCAGATTTTTTAGTCGGGATCGTGGTGTTCGCTTCAATTAATTTCGTGAAAACAGAACCCATTGTTTCGATACCTAAAGAAAGTGGTGTAACATCTAATAAAAGAACGTCTTTCACATCACCCGTCAATACACCTCCCTGAATAGCTGCACCGATGGCTACAACCTCATCCGGGTTAACCCCTTTAGACGGTTTTTTACCGAAGAATTTCTCAACTTCTTCCTGGATGATCGGAATTCTTGTAGAACCACCTACCAGGATTACTTCGTCGATATCCGAAGTGGATAAACCTGCATCTTTCAATGCTTTGGCAACCGGCTCCATTGATCTTCTTACCAGGTCAGCAGACAATTGCTCGAATTTAGCTTTAGTAAGGGTTTTCACCAAGTGCTTAGGACCTGTAGCCGTAGCGGTGATATATGGAAGGTTGATTTCCGTTTGTGGAGAAGAAGAAAGCTCGATTTTTGCTTTTTCAGCTGCTTCTTTCAATCTCTGTAATGCGATCGCGTCAGATTTCAGATCAACACCTTCTTCAGATTTGAACTCATCAGCCATCCAGTTGATGATCACATCATCGAAGTCATCCCCTCCTAAGTGCGTATCACCGTTTGTAGACAATACTTCGAATACACCATCTCCCAAATCAAGGATCGAAATATCAAAAGTACCACCACCTAAGTCGTATACTGCAATTTTCTGGTCTTTATGGTTTTTATCAAGACCATAAGCCAAAGCGGCTGCTGTAGGCTCGTTGATGATTCTTTCTACTTTAAGACCTGCGATTTCACCGGCTTCTTTGGTAGCCTGTCTCTGCGCATCGTTGAAGTAAGCCGGAACCGTGATTACCGCTCTTGTTACTTCCTGACCAAGATAATCTTCAGCCGTTTTCTTCATTTTCTGAAGCGTCATGGCGGAAATTTCCTGTGGCGTATATTCTCTGTCGTCGATCTTTACTTTTACCGTATCGTTTGGTCCTGATACCACTTTATAAGGTACTCTGGAGATTTCGGAAGCATCATCTTTAAAGTGCGTTCCGATAAATCTTTTGATAGAATAAACAGTCTTTGTAGGGTTGGTTACCGCCTGTCTTTTGGCAGGATCCCCTACTTTTCTTTCACCGTCTTCTGTGAATGCCACGATGGACGGCGTTGTTCTTTTACCTTCTGCGTTAGGAATTACAACAGGGTCTTTTCCCTCCATTACGGCAACACAAGAGTTGGTTGTACCTAGGTCGATTCCGATTATTTTACTCATAATATTTTATTTTTTCTATTTTAAATTTTTTAATTTACATTCTGTATTTCTCAATATTTATACCATTCAAATTTTTGTGACAAATTGACACATCTTATTTAAACAACCATCAATAAAGAGCTTCAGGATGTACCCATACATCATCATACAGTGTTTCTATACAGATTTTCATTCTTCTTAAATCTGACCATACTGTCACTTTTTTGTGAATTTCATTGACCCGCTTCCGTTCAACTGTATTTTTTAATAACTTTAATCACTTGCAAAATCAATTTGACAAAAGTTTTTCATATAAATTTAATTAAAGCTTAACGTTGAAAATCTGTGCAAGAAAGGGTGAATTATTATTTTTGATAAATTATAAACTAGCGAATGTCATTACATTTTAATCCGAGAGATATTACCTGGCTTGCTTTCAACGAGAGGGTGCTTCAGGAAGCCATGGACGAGAAAGTCCCTTTACATTTAAGAATCCGGTTTTTGGGGATTTTCTCAAATAATCTGGATGAATTTTTCAGGGTACGCGTTGCCGGATTAAAGCGTGCCATGGATTTTAAGGAAAAGGTCATTGCCGAATCTTTCTATCAGCCGCCTTCTAAGATCCTTCAGAAAATCAATGATATCGTTATTCGCCATCAGCAGAATTTTGATAAGACCTGGAGAAAGATCCAGGGTGAAATGGCCGATCATCACGTCTTTATTAAAACACCGAAAAACTTAACGTCCGCCCAGAAAGAATTCGTCAGAAAATATTTTGATGAAGTGGTGGAATCCAACGTGATCCCGATCCTTCTTCATGAGAATACGCCCATGCCTTATATGAGGGACAAAAGTCTCTATCTGGGCGTTGCCATGAGAAAGAGAGACTGGCAGTATTCCAGCAACTACGCGATCATAGAAATCCCGTCACGCTTTGTAGGAAGGTTTTTATTGCTTCCGACTGAAGATCCCCAGGAAAAGGATGTAATGCTTCTGGAAGATGTGATCACCTTCAACCTGCCACACATTTTTTCCTATTTCGGATATGATGAATTTTCGGCGAATGCTTTTAAAGTAACAAAAGATGCCGAGCTGGAGCTCGATAACGATATCAGAACCAACTTTGCCGAAAAAATAGAAAAAGGACTGAAGAACCGCAGAAAAGGAAAGCCTACGCGATTTGTTTTTGATAAAGACATGGATAAGGCTTTACTGGAAATGCTTATCCGAAAATTAAATTTAACGAAAAAAGACAGCATCATCCCCGGTGGTAAGATTCATAATTTCAAACATTTTATGGATTTCCCTGATGTTTTTGAAAAGTATGAAAGGCCTGTAGAAAGGACTTCCTTTACCCATCCTGATTTTGAGCACGGAGAAAGAGTAACGGATGTCATCCTGAAACATGATGTGCTCCTCACCTTCCCTTATCATAAATATAATCCTGTCATCGATCTTCTGCGTGAAGCGGCGATGGACCCAGATGTAAAGTCTATACAGATTACAGCCTATCGCCTTGCCAGCAGTTCGAAGATTATCAATGCCCTGATTTATGCGGCAAGGAACGGCAAGGATGTTACCGTGATGCTTGAGCTTCAGGCGAGATTCGATGAAGAGTCTAACCTCGAGTGGAAAGAAATGCTGGAACCCGAAGGAATCACGGTTTTGATAGGCCTTCCCAATAAGAAGGTGCACGCCAAGCTTTGTGTGATCAAAAAAAGATCCCATAATAAAACCATTCAGTACGGATTTGTAAGCACCGGAAACTTTAATGAAAAAACAGCCAGAATTTACGGAGATCATTTACTGATGACAGCAGACCGGGGAATCATGGCAGACATCAATAAGGTGTTCAATGTTCTTAAAAAGCCGAAGGATGATTATTTACCGGTCCTGAAAACCTGTAAAAACCTTCTGGTATGCCCGCAGTTTATGCGTGAAAAGATCGTTCACCATATTGATAAGGAGATTGAAGAAGCCAAGGCCGGAAGGCGTGCAGAAATGATCATCAAAGCCAACTCGGTAAGCGACCGAGCCCTGATCGAAAAGCTCTACGAAGCGGCAAGCGCCGGCGTTCACGTCAAAATGATCGTAAGAGGCATTTATTGTGCTGTAAACCAGAAGGAATTTAAAGAAAAAATAAAGGCCATCAGCATTGTCGATGAATACCTGGAACATGCCAGGGTGATGTATTTCTATAACAAAGGCGCCGAAGACATGTATATTTCCTCCGCCGACTGGATGACGAGAAACCTGGATTACCGGATTGAAGCCGCTGCAAGGATCACCGATAAGAACCTTAAGAAGGAATTGAAAGATATTCTTGATATACAGTTGAAAGATAATGTAAAAGCTCGTATTTTAGACAAAAAATTGAGCAACGAGTATATCCAGAACCATAAAGAGGAATGCCGCTCCCAGGTAGAAACCTACCGGTATTTACATGCCAAAACGAACAAAAAATGAAGATCGCAGCCATAGATATAGGAAGTAACGCAGCCCGGCTTCTCATCAATGAAGTCAAAATAAGCAATAAGCAGCCGGAATTTATCAAACTTAATCTTTTGAGAATTCCCCTGAGGTTGGGGATGGACGTTTTTACGATGGGTAAAATCGGGGAAGAGCGTGAAAAGATGGTGATCGATTCCATGAAGATTTTCAGCGATCTGATGAAGATCTATAATGTCGAACATTACAGAGCCTGTGCCACAAGTGCGATGCGTGATGCTGCAAACGGAATGGAGATCATCGATGAAGTGAAGAATACATCCGGAATCAATATTGAGATCATTTCCGGGGACGAGGAAGCTTCCCTTGTTTTTGAAAACCATATTGCAGAAGGCCTTGATAAAGAATTTGCCTATCTCTATATCGATGTGGGCGGCGGTTCTACCGAGCTTACTTTTTATGAAAACGGCAAAATGCTTTATGAGAAATCGTTCAATATCGGAACAATCCGCCTGCTGAACGATCTGGTAACGCCTGACAACTGGAAAGATATGAAAGAAGAGATCAGGAAAAACATCAACAGCAAAAAACCGATCGTTGCGATCGGCTCCGGCGGAAATATCAATAAAGTATTCTCCATGAGCAAAACAAAGGACGGAATGCCTATGTCGCTTTCGCATCTCAAAAAGGTGTATAAAGAATTCGATGATCTTACGGTGGATGAAAGGATGACCAGATACAATTTGCGCGAAGACCGGGCAGATGTACTCGTTCACGCCCTGAAAATCTTCAACAATGTGATGTCGTGGTCGGAGATCAACAGGATTTTCGTCCCTAAAATATCTGTTGCAGACGGTTTGATCCATAATATCTACAGCAATCTGAAGGACAAAAAGTAATTTTTTACGACATAAATTCTCAACCGGCTGATTTTTATGGGCCGGTTTTATTTTGATTGAATCCGAAAAATCTGCCCAGGAAAAAACAAAGGAGACACAACTACTAAATTAACCGTGCAACCTATTGATTTTCAACCATTACTTCCTTTGCTAAAAAACGTCCCGACGTTTTAAGAAAAACCCTTCGACGTTTTAGGGAAAACCTTTCGACGTTTTACTCAAAAGGTACCGACGTTTTTGGTAAAAGATGCTTACGTTTTTATTCAGATAAAAAAATTATACTTTTTAAACCTTATTATAAAGTAAAAGTTTAATCGGAAACGTCATTATCATTAAATAATATTCGAAAATGAACTCAATTAAAATTATACTGACCGGTGCAACAGGAATGGTAGGCGAAGGTGTTCTGATGGAATGCCTTGATAATCCGGAGATTTTCGAAGTCCTGAGCGTCAGCCGTAAACCTTGTGGAAAGAAGCATGCGAAACTGAAAGAATATATTGTTCCGGATTTCCTGGCCATTGATCCTCATGATGAAAATTTCAAAGGGTATGACGCGGTTTTCTTCTGCGCAGGCATCAGCAGTGTAGGCATGAGCGAAGAAGAATATACCAAAATAACGCATGACACGACTATTCATTTTGCCAAAGCAGTATTAAAACATAACCCCAATATGGTTTTCAACTATGTTTCGGGGCTGTATACCGATAAAACCGAGAGCGGAAAAATAATGTGGGCCCGGGTAAAAGGGAAAACGGAAAACGATTTAAGAAAACTTGGGTTCAGAGGGGTGTATAATTTTCGCCCGGGATTTATGAAACCCGTTGAAGGTCAGAAAAATGTAAAATGGTTTTTTAAGCCTTTTATTTGGTTTTTTCCTATGGTATTCCCATCAAAATCATTAACTTTACACGAGGTGGGCAGAGCAATGATCAACGCAGTACAGAAAGGATACCCTACCTCCACATTAGAAATCAAGGACATTAAAAATCTGGCACTATGAAAGAAATGTTAAAGAGAATTTTTCTGGTTGCTTTTATTTTATTGGTTCTGACCGCTATTTCAGGCTTTTTTTACATGCAGAAACATCCTCTTGAAGGGCGTAAGACCACAGGAAAAAACCTGAATTTTTCAGGACAGATCTCTAAATAAAGAAACTAATATTCAATGAAGCTTAAGATCGTTTTCGGATAAATTCCGGCAACGATGCATGGCTCACGGTTTCATATTTTCTTCACATTTCCCATCAAATAATACGTATTTATTAATCATTTTTTAAAATTCCCTTAAAATATTTAAAGCGGAGAAATGTCATTTTTGCATACATCTAATAATATCAGCAAAAATGATTCATCATTACTTTTTAAAAGGTTCTGTCGTAGCCGCATTTTTTCTTCAGGGAGCGGTTTTCGGGCAAACCTCACTCATCCACTACTGGAATTTCAACAACAATACTTCGGCGGCAGCGATTACCACTCCAACTGTAACCTTAACCGGAGGATCGATGAGCGCTTTTACCAGCGGAACAACGGAAATCGATTTTGCCGGCGGTACCGGACAGAATTTTAATGTTGAAAACCTTAATGCGAGAAACGGAGATGCTTCGGGAACGCATTTACGGTACAATCTTCCGATCAATGGGAATCTACAGTTTAATCTTCCTACTACGGGCTATCAGAATGTTGTGGTAAAATTTACGACAAGAAGATCCGGCTCAGGGGCAGGTACCCAGACGTGGTCTTATTCTACGGACGGCACCAATTTCCAGGTGTACCAGACTGTTTCTCCGCAGGATGCAAACCCACAACTGATTACCTTTGATTTTTCTTCAGTGGCGGGCGTTTCCAATAATCCTAACTTCAAGCTTAAGGTGGAGTTTTCTGCGACAGGCGGGGGAACCGCGGGAAATAACCGTTTCGATAATTTTACCGTAGATGCCACAGCATTCAGCGGAGCCGATACGACCCCACCAACGGTTACTTATCTTCCTTCCAATAACACAACGAATGCTTCAACGGTTTTAAACCCAAGTATTTCATTCAATGAAAATGTAAGGCTGATCGACAATTCTTCCATCAATGACTCCAATGCACATGATCTTGTGGATTTCCGTCTGGGAAGTGCTTCCGGAACGACAGTCCCTTTCACCACTACTTTTATTAACAATAAGATTACGATTATTCCGGTTTCCGGTTTAGTTCCCAATCAGACGTATTATCTGGCTTTAAAGCCGAATGTGGTTGAGGATACGAACGACAATGCAGTTACCGCTGTTACGTCTACACTATTTACAACAGCAGGAACCTCGGTTTCTTTAGATAAAAACTTTATTAAGGTCAACGAAAATGCAGGGTCATTGGCATTTAAATTAAATATTGCCAATCCTTCGAATGCCTCTGTAAACCTTGTGGTAAAGCCCGCACCTTTCAGCACAGCCGACAGTAATGATTTTACTTTAACCAATCAGACCATTACGCTGACTCCTTCCATGACAGACTTTACGGTGAATATTCCGATCATTGATGACACGCTGGAGGAGCAGCAGGCAGAATATTTCGTTGTAAGCCTTGAAAGTCCTGTGGGAGCGACGATTTCCGGTGACAATACGGCAACGGTGTATATTATTGATAATGATAAGCAGGCTCCTGTGCCGTCGAATCAAATTTCGTTAAACTATATCGGCAGCTTCGATCCTTCCGGAAACAACAGCAGCTCTACGGAAATTGTAGTTCACGATCCCGCAACCCAGAGATTATTTACCATCAGCTCCATTACGGATGTTTTTGATATCATTAATTTCAGCAACCCGAACCAGCCGACGGTTGTAAATACGATCAATATGGCTCCTTACGGCGGCATTACCAGCATAGCCGTGAAGAATGGAATCATTGCTGCAGCATCACCCAACATCAACCCACAGCAGAACGGCTCTGTCGTTTTCTTTGACATCAACGGAAATTTCCTCAAACAGGTAAGCGTAGGTGCATTACCTGATATGATCACTTTTTCTCCTGACGGTAGCAAAGTAATGACCGCCAATGAAGGAGAACCTAATGATGCATATACTGTTGATCCGGAAGGAACCATCAGCATCATTGATATTTCCGGAGGCATCGCCAATCTTACACAAAGTAACGTGACAACCCTTAATTTTAATGCGTTTGATTCGCAGGTTGCAGCTTTAACGGCTACAGGATTAAGAAAGGTAAGAACCAACAATACCCTTTCACAGGATCTGGAACCTGAATACATTACCATCAGTTCCGACAGCCAGAAAGCCTGGGTAACCCTTCAGGAAAACAATGCAGTAGCAGAAGTAAACTTAGAAACAAAAACCATTACAGGAATCTGGGGATTAGGCAAAAAAGACATGAGCCTTCCAGGAAACGGTTTTGATGCTTCCGATAATAACAACGAAATTCTAATTGCCAACTGGCCGGTGAAAACATATTATACTCCGGATGCCGTTCAGAATTACAAAGTCGGAAATACCCACTATATCGTAACAGCCAATGAAGGGGACGAAAAAGATCTTTCAGGATTTAGCGAAAGGACGACCGTAGGAGCAAATAATTACACACTGGATGCTTCACTGTTTCCTCAGGCATCTGTTCTAAAGGCATCCTACAACCTCGGAAGATTCAGGATTTCCAATGCCACAGGAAATACTGACGGAGATTCGGATTTTGAAGAAATTGCTGCACTGGGTGCCCGTTCTTTCTCGATCTTTAATGCGGATACCAGACAGATTGTTTACGATAGCGGCGACCAGTTTGAGAGATATATCGCGGCCAATCATCCATTGATCTTCAATGCTGACAACGAATCCAATACGGTAAAGAGCAGAAGTCGCGCGAAAGGTCCTGAGCCGGAAGGTGTGGCCCTGGGAAATATCAACGGACAGACGTATGCCTTCATCACTTTGGAAAGAACCGGAGGTGTCATGGTATACAATATTACAGATCCGAACAGTCCTACGTTTACCGACTATAAGCATTCACGGATGACATCTGCGTACGGTGGCGACAATGGTCCGGAAGGAATTATCTATATCGCTCCTGAAAACACAACCACCGGGAAAGGATATGTGATCATTGCCAACGAGATCAGCGGAACATTATCTATGTACGAAATTGCCGGAACAACTACCCTGGGAACCGGAGAGGTAAAAGCTGAAAAAGCAACCTTCAACGTATTCCCGAATCCGGTTGCAAAAGGAAGTACCCTGTATTTTAACAGAGTACAGGATTATGAACTGTATGACCTTTCAGGAAAGCTTATCGGTAAAGAGAAAAATGCCCTGACGATTGACACCTCGAAACTTTCAACAGGAGTTTATCTTGTAAAAACTTCGGAAGGACATTTGAAAAGAGTTATTGTAAAATAGAATATAATATGAGTTGATTGAAAAGAGCTCCGGTATTTCCGGGGCTTTTTTCAGTTAATAACTGCATTTGGTAAAGTTTTTTAACAATAATCCGGCGGACTTTTTGGACTTCACCGGATTTATATTTCAGTGCATATCGTCATAAATCCTTACGAGATCCACGACATTTTTTACCTGAAGCTTTTCGAATATCTTCTTTTTGTACGTGCTTATGGTAGACATTTTCAGATTAAGAATATTTGAAATTTCTATATTCCCGTTTCCCTGGGCCAGCAGCTTGAAAATCTGGAACTCTCTTTTTGATAGCCGCTCCACGGAATGGCTGTCGGTAGAATGGGTGACCAGTTTTTTCATCATATTGATGGTGTAATAATATCCTTCTTCAAACATCGCGGTAACTGCAGCGATAATTTCGGCTTCAGACGCTCCTTTGCTCAGATATCCTGCGGCTCCTTCCTCTACGTATTGAATCCCTACGTTATCATCATAGGTGGAAAAAAATAGAATTTTAAGGTGTTTTTGTTTTTTTTTAAGATCTTTTACCATTGCCTTAAAAATACTCCCCGGTATATCGATATCAATGATCAACAGGTCATATATTTTTTCAGAAATCATATCTTTTGTTTCAGAATAGGTTTCTGCAAAATCTATATCACAATTATACTGAAGTTTCGATTTTAGCACCAGAGCTGTACCTGTCCTTACTACATAGTGACCGTCAGCAATGAGTATATTTTTCATAGAGTTAGTTTTTTAAATAAATTCCCCTTTGAATGGGAAACGTCTTCTCTTTATTTTACATTTTTTCAATACAAGTTACAGACCAAATACCACTTAGAATCATATTCTTAGCCCTTCTGCCAGGAAGTTCTTTCAAAATTACGAACACCAGTTTTTTCTGATTCCCGGACATCTGGAATCTGTAATGGAATAATTTTTATAAAATCTCTAAAAATTATTAAACATTTAAATTATATGAATAAAAAAGTATATTACAAAGCATCATCCCCATATCAGCAGTGTAAATATTTTCTACAAAAATAATACATATAATATTCACAAGCGTGTAGAAATATTACTATAAATTTCTCACAAAATCTCTAATATTTTCTTAAAAACAATTGAAACAGGGAAACTTAAGATTCTGTATCACATCATTATATTTACCTACGCAAATATCCGTCCAAATCCCATCCTTGGACCAGTAATCCCATAAAAAAACAGACCTTAAAGTGCTAAGGTCTGTTTAAAAATATATTTTTTAATACTTTACTCTACGCTTATTACTTTTTCAATTTCCGGGGCATGCTGTTTAATCGTATTTTCAACGCCTAGTTTCAAGGTTGAAAAATTTAATGAACATCCGGAACAGTTTCCTAAAAGCTTTACATAAACCAGGTTATCCTTCACATCAATCAGCTCAATATCGCCGCCATCTTTATTGAGAAACGGACGAATGCTTTCCAGAGCTTCCAGTACCCTTGTTACGGTATCTTCGTGTGTTATATTTGTTTCCATATTTTCTGTCAGTTGGTTTTCAATTCTGAAATTACTTTGCCTTTGGCGAGCATCCTGCCATGGTGGTAATTTTCACCGCTTCCGTGGGAGGAAGGTTTTTATTTCTTTCCACAAGGCTTTCCACCATATTTCTGGCGGTCTCCGTATAGATCTCCGCAATTTTTGAATTTTCCTGTAGTGCTGCCGGTCTTCCGACATCGCCTGCTTCACGAATGCTCTGGATCAACGGAATCTCTCCCAATACAGGAATTCCAAGATCTTCAGCCATATACTGCGCTCCCTGTTTACCGAAGATATAATATTTATTGTCCGGTAATTCTTCCGGGGTAAAATACGCCATATTTTCGATTAATCCCAGTACCGGAATATTGATGCTTTCCATCTGGAACATGGCAATCCCTTTTCTTACATCGGCCAGCGCCACATGCTGAGGCGTACTTACGATCACCGCTCCTGTTACAGGAACTTCCTGGATGATGGATAAATGAATATCTCCCGTTCCCGGAGGAAGATCGATCAATAGGAAATCCAGTTCTCCCCAAGCTGCGTCACGGATCATCTGGTTCAGCGCTTTGGAAGCCATCGGGCCTCTCCACACCACCGCCTGGTTGGCTCCTGAGAAATAGCCTATCGAAAGCATTTTCACGCCATAATTTTCGATCGGCTTCATCAGGCTTTTTCCGTTTACTTCTACGGAGATCGGCTTCTCCCCTTCCGTATCGAACATCGTAGGTACAGATGGCCCGTAAATATCGGCATCCAATAATCCTACTTTAAAGCCCATTTTTGCTAAAGTTACCGCCATATTGGCAGAAACCGTAGACTTTCCAACCCCTCCTTTTCCGGAAGCGATGGCAATGATATTCTGAATCCCGGGAATCTGCTTCCCTTTGATCTGACTTTGCTGAATTTCGCTCGGTTCCGGAGAAACGATCTTTAATTTAAGATTCACCTCTTCCCCAAATTCGCTGGCAAACGCCTGTTTCATGGCAGCCTCGAGTTTTTTCTTTTCGTGCATGGCCGGAGAATGTGCCGTCATGTCTATATATACATCAGCGCCCATGATCTGCAGGTTATTCACCAAATCATCAACTTCTATTTCCTTGAGGAAATCCTGAACCTTTTCTTTCGTCAACATAAACTAAATAAATTGTTTACAAATTTACGTAATTTTTAACTATTTAGAATAAGTAAAAGGACTGATAGATATTTTCTTTTGTGCAAACAAATTTTATAGTACTTTAGGGGAATTTTAATTTTTATATATGAAAAGATTATTCATCGTCCTTTTAGGGATCATTGCCCATAATCTGTTTTCGCAGCATTATTCGCAATATGTCAATCCGTTTATCGGGACAGGCGGCCACGGGCATACCTTTCCGGGAGCCATCGTGCCTTTCGGGATGGTGCAGCTTTCGCCCGATACGAGAATCGACGGGAGCTGGGACGGCTGCAGCGGTTACCATTATTCCGATTCCGTGATCTACGGATTTTCGCACACCCACCTCAACGGAACGGGGGTTTCGGATTACGGGGACATTATGCTGATGCCGACAATGGGGAAACCGGGTCTTAGGCCGAAAGAATATTCATCCTCATTTTCGCATAAAAATGAAAAAGCTACGGCAGGATTTTATTCCGTAAAACTGGACAAGCATAATATCGATGTCCGTTTAACCACAACCAAACGGGTCGGTTATCATGAGTATACCTTCAACAATGCCGGAGATGCGAATATCATCTTAGATTTAAACCATAGAGATAAATTGCTGGAAGGCGAAGTAAAGATCATTGACAGTAAAACCATTGAAGTTTTCCGCAGAAGTGAAGCCTGGGCGACCAATCAGTATATTTATGCCAGAATTGAGTTTTCCAAGCCAATGAAAATTTCAAAAAAAACAGTGAATGGAAAGGATGAAAACAATCTTTTTACCGGAACACAACTGGCACTTGCATTTTCTTCCAAGGTTAAAAAAGGAGAAAAGATCGCTGTAAAAGTTTCCCTTTCCCCGACAGGCTATGAAGGCGCCGGGAAAAATATGCTGGCAGAGGGGACATCCAATGATTTTGAAGCTGTAAGAAAGCAAGCGGTTGCCGACTGGGACAAAGAACTTTCTAAAATCGAAGTAAAATCTTCTGATATAGATAAACTGACCGTTTTTTATACTGCTATGTATCACGTTTTCACGCAGCCCAACATCAATATGGATGTAGACGGCAAATACAGAGGCCGCGACAACAAGTTTTATATGGCTAAAGGATTCGATTATTATTCGGTATTCTCGCTTTGGGACACTTTCAGAGGGGCACATCCGTTAATGACGTTAATCGACCGCAAAAGAACGGCAGATTTCATCAATACATTTATCAAACAGTACGAACAGGGCGGAAAGCTTCCGGTCTGGGAACTCGCTTCCAATGAAACGGAATGCATGATCGGGTACCATGCCGTTTCCGTGATCGCCGATGCCATGACCAAAGGAATCACCGGATTTGATTATGAAAAAGCATTTGAAGCCTCCAAACATTCGGCGATGCTGGATATTTTCGGGCTGAATGCTTACAAACAGAAAAATTTTATCAGCATCGATGATGAGCATGAAAGCGTTTCCAAAACCGTGGAATATGCTTATGACGACTGGTGCATTGCACAGATGGCTAAAATTTTAGGCAAGAAAGAAGATTACCAGTATTTCATGAAACGTTCCCAGAACTGGAAAAACCTGTACAATCCGAAAAACGGATTTATGCAACCGAGAAAGAACGGAAACTGGTACGAACCGTTTGAGCCGAGAGAAGTGAACAACAATTATACGGAAGGGAATTCCTGGCATTATTCCTATTCCGTTCAGCAGGACATTCCGGGACTTATCGCCGCTCATGGCGGGAAGGAAAAATTCGAACAGTTCATCGATGCTATTTTCGCCGCTCCGGACAAAACTACCGGCCGCGAACAAGTGGACATTACCGGACTGATCGGCCAATATGCTCAAGGAAACGAACCTAGCCACCACATTGCGTATCTTTATAACTACGTAGGAAAACCGGAAAAAACGGATGCCAAAATAAAATTCATCCTCGACAATTATTATAAAAATGCACCCGACGGGCTGATCGGAAATGAAGACTGCGGCCAGATGAGCGCCTGGTATATTTTAAGCGCGATGGGAATTTATGCCGTGACACCGGGACTTCCCGAATGGCAGACGACCAAGCCTTATTTTGATGAAATTAAAATTCACCTGGAAGACGGAACGACCAGAACCATCACTAAGAATACCGGAAGAGAAGAACTGAAAAAATTAGGTTTTGAAAATGTAAAATCTTTCAAGGATTTTAAATATGATGAACTGACTGCTTCGCCGGTGATTGCTGCGGCAAGAATTTTCGACCTGAATACCAAAGTGGAGATCACTGCACTGAATCCCGATGATAAGATCTACTACATGACTTTGGATGAAGGCGATGCCAATGTAAGAAAAACATTCACCGCTTATAAAGGTCCGTTCACGATCATGAAAACCACCCAGGTTTCGGCTTATGCGGAAAGAAACGGTGAGAAAAGTTCGGTTGTCACCGCTGCTTTTAACAGAAGACCTAACAATTGGGACATCACCGTGAATTCAACTCCTACGCCGCAGTATACGGCGAGCGGAAAACTGTCTTTGATCGACGGAATCAACGGGGATGCCAACTGGAGAAAAGGCGAATGGCTGGGCTACCAGGGCCAGACTTTTGAAGCGGTGATCGATATGAAATCACCTCAGCAGATTACTCACCTCTCCTCCACTTATCTTCAGGACAGCAGAGCATGGATTTTAATGCCGAAAAAAGTGGAATACTATGTTTCCAACAACGGAAAGGATTTCATTCTGCTGAAAACCGTAGACAACACGCTGGATCCGAAAGATGAAACCCCTCAGGTAAAAGATTTCTCCACCGATGTGTTACCAACGCAGGCCCGATACGTAAAAGTAAAAGCCTATCATTTCGGCAAGCTACCGGAGTGGCACCAGGGAGCAGGCGGCGATGCTTATATTTTTATTGATGAGATTTCTGTGAAATAAGTGTTGATATTGATCTTAACGCAAAGTCCGCAAAGATTTTTTTACTACTAACTGTTTTTAAGTTCGCTAGGGCGTTTGACTTCGTCGAATCTTCGATTTCACTCAGCAAAGAGCATTATGCTTCCTAAATCGTGAGATACTTAAAAACCTCTGATAAAGCAAAACCCTCCGAAAATGCCGGAGGTTTGGTTTTGCTTTATATGGTTTGGTGATTTCACCCTTTCAGGGCTCTTTACATTTGTTTTGAATTATACATCGGGTTTCACCAGATGCTATTGATTAGGCCATTTCATGGCTTTATTTAGCCTTGTATTAATTTAAAACACCATTTTTTCCGACCAGTTTAATCCTTCCGGTAATTCCCGTTCGGAAAATTCTATATGAATCACCCTTCTTTTCTTTCCGTTTGTCGTACGGTTTGAGCCATGGATAATCAAGGGTTTCATAATCATGATTCCCCCTTTCTCTACTTTGCAAATTTCTTCCGTTTCCACAGTCCAGTCGATAGTTTCGGGTCTGTAAACGCCTTTAGCATGAGATCCGGGAACGACTTTCAAAGCACCGTTTTTTTCATCGGTATCATCGAGATGAATTCTGATCGTGTATATATTTTCAAGAATATCCAACGGCGGCTGAACAGCAAACTGGTTTTGTTTGGTCGTCCACGGTCCGAAATTTTCCAGCTCCAGTTTTTGATCTACTGAAATGGTAAGATCCTGATGATAGGCGACGTACCAGTTTGAGGTTTCAGGCTTATCGAAATAAATGCTTTTCACCACAAAATATTTCTCTCCGAAAAGTTCGCTGATTATGGTTTTTAAATTTTCATTAAAAATCAGGTGCTGCAATTCGGGAACTTCTTTTAAGAACTGCCGGATCGCAAATAGGTCTTCCGATTTCCTGAAAGTCTCTTTTGAGGTATCAATATGTTGGATCACTTCACCGATCTGCTGAATTTCTTCATCAGAAAAGATATTGTTGATAACCGTAGATCCGTTTTCCAGGATTATATTTTGATGGTTTTGAAGGTTCATCGTCAATAAATTCTAAAAGATAATTTCGTTTATATTTCACAAAATAAATGGTCAACAATGAAATATAACACTTCACTATTGACCATTCACCAGCAGGGCTGTAATTCACATTTTATAAGTCCCCACCGTGATTATCCAGCTGCCCTTCCCATTTGGAAACGGCTGAGGTTGCTAAGGCATTTCCAAGAACATTCGTCATGCTTCTTCCCATATCACAGAAATGGTCGATCGGTAAGATCAAAGCAATCCCTTCCGGCGGAATTCCGAACATGGAGCAAGTTGCCACAATGATTACCAGGGAAGCTCTCGGTACACCGGCGATCCCTTTGGAAGTCAGCATCAATACCAAAAGCATGGTGATCTGCTGCCCGATGGTCATTTCAATTCCGTAGATCTGGGCGATAAAAATGGAGGCAAAGGTCATATACATCATACTTCCGTCCAGATTAAAAGAATACCCCAGCGGTAAAATAAAGGATACGACCCGGTTGTTGCAACCGAACCTTTCGAGCTCTTCCACCAGCTTCGGGAAAACCGCTTCGGAGCTTGTCGTAGAAAAGGCAATTAATAAAGGCTCTTTGATCCTTCTCAGTAATTCAAAAAGACGGTTTCCTAAAATCATGTAGCCTACCAACAGGAGTACGAGCCAAAGAATGCCCAGTGCAAAGAAAAAGTCCCTTAGATAGATCGCATATACTTTAAATATTTCAAAACCATTGGTGGCCACGACTGCGGCAATCGCTCCCAAAACGCCCAGCGGCGCAAACCACATGATGTAGCCTACCATTTTCAGGATTCCATGGGCGATGATATCGAATAATTTGATCACCGGCTGTGCATATTCCTCCCCCATATTGGCGAGGGCAATCCCGAACATAATGGAAAACACCACGATCTGCAATACTTCATTGGTGGCAAATGCTTCAAAAAGGCTTTTAGGAATAATATGCTTTACGAAATCTTCCATGGAAAAACCTTTACTGGTTTTCAGCAGTTCTTCGGCGGAAGCAGCATCCTGGATGGGAAGCTTGGTAACATGTCCCGGTTCCAGCCAGTTGACGAGCATCAACCCAATAAAAAGAGATACCAAAGATGCGGAAATAAACCACATCATGGCTTTGGTTCCTACCCTTCCGATCATTTTGATGTCACTCATTTTGGCAATTCCCACCACTAAGGTTGTAAATACCAACGGAGCAATAATCATCTGTACGAGACGGATGAAGACTGTTCCCAAAAGTTTTATATTTTTAGAAAATGGCTCCGCACTTTCGGGATACTGCACGTGTACCAATCCGCCTATCATAACGCCTAGAATCAAAGCGGCTACAATGGCGATAAACAGTTTATTTTGTCCTTTCATATCAATAATTCAAGTTTCGCAAATATAATATTTTTACAATTGAAGTAATTTAAAAAAATCTGATGGACATTTTGCCAAAAAATAACCCCTGTGTTTATGTTTTGGTATACATTTTATTGTTACATTTAAGCATAATAACAAATCAAAATATACGACTATGAAAAAAACTATCGCAATGGCTGCTTTAGCCGTAGCCATTTCATTCGGAGCTGTTTCCTGCAAAAAGAAGGTTTCCGATGCAGATCTTCAGACACAAGCTACCACCGTTGTAACGTCTAATCCGGGAGCTTCTGTGGAGATAAAAGATGGCGTTGCCCATCTGAGCGGGACCTTTGAAACCCAGGAAGAGAAAGATGCCATGATCAAACAGCTTAAAGCCATCAACGGGATTAAAGATGTTCATGATATGGCTACGGTAGCCCCAGCCACCGCTGCTCCGGCCCCTGTTGCCATAGAGTCTGCCGTCGATCCTGCCGTACAGCAAAAGGTAAAGGATGCCGTAAAAGATATTCCGGGGGTAAAAGTTGAGGTCATCAATGGAGAACTGACGCTTACCGGAAATATTTCTTCTTCCGATGCAAGAAAAGTCAAAGAATCCGTAGATGCTTTGAAAGTGGGAAAAGTAAATTATAACTATACCGTAAAATAATCAGTCATGAGTACATTACAGGACAAATATTCGAGCGTGGTTTCTGCAGCTCAGTCTGCGGGGATCTCAGATCTTCAGGTTCAGGAGCAGGATGGAATTCTTTATGTTTCCGGAAGTGCGACCAATACTGCAGCCAAAGACGCCGTCTGGAATGCTTTGGGAGCTATTGATTCTACCTATTCCGCATCTGATATCAATATCGATGTACAGGTTTCGGGTCTTTTGGCGGGTACTTCACTTACCGTAGCTACAGACGATTCTAATCTGAACATCAGACAGGAACCTTCTACAGATGCTGCCGTTATCGGGAAAGCCAGCAAAGGATCTTCCATCACTCTGGTAGAACAGACTTCTGATGACTGGTGGAAAGTAAAAACTTCCGACGGACAGGAAGGTTATGCCTATTCAAGATATCTGAGGGCTTAAATCTTCATCACACCCATTAATAAACATCCTTTCTACAGGGATGTTTTTTTTATTTCTGAAAAGGAAATTAACAGTTCCTGAGTAAAACAGGGCAAAGATTAACGGTATTTAACTCTATTTCGTGTGAATTAATATAATAATTTTAATACTTTTGCAGCTCTGATAACCCTTATATATATGAAGAAATTAGCAATCCTGCTTATCCTGACCTTTAATTTTTTGATTCTTAATGCACAGAAATTAAATATCGACGGAAAGATCCTCAACTTCGAAAAAAAAGCCATTGAAAACGCCACCGTTTATCTTCTTAAAGAAAAAGATTCTTCCATCATCAATTATACCGCAACCAACCGCGAAGGTAAGTTTTCCCTGAAAGCCGACGCACTGAACGAGCCAAGCATTCTGAAGATAGACGCCGATAAGATGCTTTCTTTCTCTAAACGTTTTGAAACGATCGACAAATCTTTTTCGTTAGGAGACATCGAGCTGGAGAAAAATTCGGTAACCAATATCGAGGAAGTAAAGCTTACGGCTTCACCCGTGAAAATAAAAAAGGATACGATCGAATTCAACGCTTCTTCTATAAAGGTTCGTCCTGACAGTAAAATCGAGGAGCTTCTCAAGCAGATTCCCGGTGTTCAGATCGACAACGACGGAAAAATTACCATCAACGGGAAAGAGGTCGACCAGATCACCATCAACGGAAAGCCTTTCTTTGATAAAAACGGAAGGATAGCGCTGCAGAACCTTCCCGCAGATATCATCAAAAACATCCAGTTTACCACCACCAAGACCAAAGAAGAGGAACTGAGCGGAAAAGCTTCGAAATCAAATAACGCCACCATCAATTTCAATATTGATGAAAAGAAAAACAAAGGACTCATTTCACGACTTACCCTGGGCTACGGTTCCGACAAGCGGTATGAAGGCAGCGGGCTGTTGAGTTATTTTAAAAATGATACAAAAATCAGCCTTCTTGCGGCTTCCAATAACATCAATTCCCAGGGGTTTTCCAGCGATGAGGTGTTTGACAGCATGGGCCGCGGAAGAAATTCATGGCTGATGCAGGGCGGCTCGGTGATGACTTCCGGAGGGGTCACCTATTATACTCCGGGCGGAGGCAACACAAAAGGCATTCAGAAATCGACCACCATCGGGTTCAATTACAGCGATAAATTCGGGAAAGATACCGACCTGGATAACCTGAGCCTGATCCATATCGACAACAATCTTGAAACAAGATCCAAAGTATCGAGAACCACCCTTCTCCCCGATTACACTTTAAAAACCAATTCTGAAAATAACGGTGAAAACGAATCGAAACAGTACAATTTTGATCTTTCGGCCAGAATACGCCTCGATTCTCTGACGAGCATTTACTTTTCTCCTTCATTCGCAAGAAATGAAACCCATAATTTCAACGCCTCAAATTCAAGAACGTTCAGGGACAGTGAACTCCTGAATACCAGTGATAATTTCACCAAAACCGATTCTGAGAACAATTCCTTTAACCCCAACCTTTATTTCTCAAAGAAATTCCGGAAAAAAGGAAGAGAGATGCACGCCAATCTGAACAGCAACATCAGTGAAAACAAGGAAAACATGCTGAACCGTTCTGAAAATATTTTCTATACACCCGTTTCTTCCGACAACAGGAACCAGTATTCGGTAAAGAAAAACCTCAACAGCAATTACCGCATGAGCATGGGATATTCGGAGCCACTGTCGGATTCCCTGAATATCGGCCTGGGCATCAGCTATAATTCTTCCGACATGAGAAACCTGCGTGATGTGAATGATTTCAATGCGGCTACACAGAATTACACCAGCTACAACGATGTTTTATCGAACCGGATGAGCCAGAAGATCGATCAGTTTACCCCGGAATTGTCATTTGAACTCAACAAAAAGAAAATCAGCGCATGGGGTTCCTTCAATGCAGATATTTCAAACATGAATGTCAATTCAAGCTATACCGGACAAAATTATGATTTACAGAAAAACTTTATCCTTCCCGGCTACAACGTAGGATTGAATTATGAATTTTCGCAGAATAAAAGATTAAACCTTTATCATTTTTCAGACTTTACCATCCCGACGGCAGAGCAGCTTACCCCTTACCGCGATCTGTCGAATCCCCTGGTTGCTTTTCAGGGAAATCCGGATCTGAAAAATACCTGGAGCAACTCCACCTATCTTTATTTCAACAATTTCAATATGGTAAAGAACATCAACTACTACCTGAATATCGGGTTTACATACAGAAATAATGACATTGTAAACTATGCCTCTTTCGATGAGAGCGGAAGACAGCTCATCACTTACGCCAATATCAGCGGAAACAAAAACTTCAACCTGGGCGGAAGTTTCAGCAAGACTTTTAAATGGAAAGAAAATAAGCTGACGATCAACCCGAGATTCAATACCAATTATGCATACAGCAAAGGTTTCATAAACGGCCAGGAATTTATAAGCCAGTCATACAACATCAATCCCGGGATCAATTTAACGTACGAAATTAAAGAAAAACTGACTGTAAAACCGTCTTACACATTAGGATATAATTTTTCCAAATATAAAAACTACAGCATAGACGATGTGAATACCAGCAACCAGTCCCTCAAGCTGGAACTTACCAATTACATTTTCAAAAGCAGGCTGATCTTAGGAAATGACGTGGAATACAACACCAGCACCAATATTGCACCGGGCTTTAAAAGAGATTTCTATTTCTGGAATACCAGCGTCGGCTATTCATTCTTCGACAAGCAGCTGACCGCTAAAGTGAAGGTTTATGATGTGCTGAACCAAAACCAGAGCGTACGAAGGGTGATCACCAGCACCTATTTTGAAGACCGCGACGACCTCATCCTCAAAAGATACGTCATGTTTTCTTTAACGATGAAGCTTAATAAATTCGCAGGAAAAAAAACGAAAACCCAATAGAATAAAATTATTTTACACAGCGGCATCCTCTTCCCGGGGATGCTTTTTTTTGGTTGGTAAATAAACCTATCCATCATTAGCACCATTTCAAACGAAGCTGTAAAACACTGAAATGTAACAAATTGTACTTGATCGCTTCTTCGGACTGGTTGATTGCCTCTTCGGACTGGTTGATCGGCTCTTCTAACTGGTTGATTGCTTCTTCTAACTGGTTGATCGCTTCTTCTGAACGGTTGATTGTTTCTTCGGACGAGTTGATTACTTCTTCGGACCGGTTGATTGCCTATCCGGAATGCCTGAACGCTTCATCGAAGTGATTGATCGTTTCAACAAAATGCCTGAACGTCATTTCTGACAGGTTGGGTTACAGATACCACTTCTTTCAGAAATCTCGTTCCGTACAACAGTAAATAAAATCATTTATCATTAAATTAGCCACAAATTTTATATATGAAGATTCATTTTTCAATTTTGTTTATTTTACTGTTCGTCTTTGGAAACGCACAGAATCCCGATGATGAGGATAATTTCGTGAAAGATCATTTCACCAAGAAAGAATTTTATATTCCGATGCGCGACGGGGTGAAGCTTTTTACAGCGGTGTATATTCCGAAAGACATTTCCAGTAAAAACAAATATCCTTTCCTGATGCAGAGAACCTGCTACAGCATTGCGCCATACGGTGAAAATGAATACCGGGAAAAGCTAGGCCCCAATAAATTCCTGATGGAGGACAAATACATTTTCGTATTGCAGGACGTACGCGGAAGGTATATGAGCGAAGGCACCTTTACCAATATGACCCCGCAGGTCGACCGGAAAACTAAAAAAAATATCGACGAAAGTACCGATACGTATGACACCATTGAATACCTACTGAAAAACATTAAGGGAAACAATGGAAAAGTGGGCCAGTACGGCACTTCATATCCCGGGTTTTATACGGCAGTCGGTATTTTAGCCCAACATCCCGCTTTGGTGGCCTCTTCTCCGCAGGCACCCATCTCAGATTTCTGGAATGATGATTTCCTTCACAACGGAAAAGTGATGTTAGCCTATTTTAAAACCTTTCCTGTTTTCGGAGTTCAGAAAACAAAACCGGAAAATAAAGCCTGGTACAACGATACTATGATTAAACCCACTTCTGAAGATGGCTTAAAGTTCTACCGTGATATGGGAACTTTGAAGGATGGATATGAAAAATATTACAAAGACAATTTCTTTCTGACGGAAATCATGAACCATCCCAATTACGATGATTTCTGGCAGAAAAGAAGTCTTCTGCCCCATCTTAAAAACGTGAACCATGCCGTCATGACCGTCGGCGGATGGTTCGATGCGGAAGATCTTTCGGGTCCTTTAAATATTTATAAAACCATCGAGAAAACAAGTCCGAAAGCCAAAAATACGATTGTGATGGGACCTTTTTCTCACGGGGCCTGGGCTTATGAGCTGGGAAAACATTTCCATAACGACATCTATTTCGGGGATAGTATTGCGACCTATTACCAGAAGAATATTGAGACTAAATTTTTCAACCATTATTTAAAAGGCAATACCAAAGAGGACGCCGGCTTACCGGAAGCGATGATGTTCGATACCGGTGCCAAGCAATGGCGGGAGTTTGCGACCTACCCTCCGAAAGAGGCACAAAAGGTAAACTTTTATTTGTCGGATAAAACGCTGAAAAATTCTGTAACAGAAGGCTTTTCGGAGTATTATAGCGATCCGGACAATCCGGTTCTGAGCTCTGATAAACTTAAAGATTTCAATGGTTTTACCCCGAGAAATTATATGTCGGAAGACCAGAGATTTGCCGAAGGGCGTCCGGATGTGCTAACGTTTACCACCGATGTTTTAACGGAAGACCTTACCTTGGCCGGAGAAATCATGGCTAAACTGAATATTGCTTCCACGTCTACGGATGCTGATTTTGCCGTAAAGCTGATCGATATTTATCCGGAAGATTTTAAGCCGGCCGAAAAGAAAGAAGGCGTCATCTACGGGAATTATCACCAGATGGTAAGAAGCGAAATCATGCCTGCCCGATTCAGGAATTCGAGGGAAAAAGCAGAAGCGCTGGTCCCGAACCAGAAAACGGCAGTGAATTTCAGGCTTCAGGATGTGGTTCACACCTTTAAGAAAGGCCACAAGATACAGGTGCAGATTTCCTCAACCTGGTTTCCGCTATTCACCGTCAACCCGCAAAAATTCCTGGAGAATCCTAATTTTGCCACGAAAGAAGATTACACCAAGGCTTTTATAAAAGTATTTGGTGACAGCTCGATTGAGGTTGAGGTTTTGAAATAAATTCTAAAAGCTGTTCGGTATGAGCAGCTTTTTTTATCTCCCGCTGATTTTACAGATGGCGCAGATTTTTTTTTAACCAATTAGTTTCCACTCTGCCTGTCATCCCGCAGGGATTTAAAGATAGTTTTAGAGAAATAACGGAAAGATTCGGGTTGAGATACCTACGGAATGACAAACTTCGCGCTATTCATATATTTAAATTTTTCCCTATTGTTTGTCATTGACCGCGTCGAATCTGCGATTTTCCGCAGGGATCTGGACATAGTATTAGAGAGAAGAATGCAAAGATTTGTACTTTGATTCGTACAGAAATCGAAGACTCAGCTCAGCAAACTATTCCTCAATGGTTCTGAACGTCAGGTTTACCCTTGGGGTTTTCACTTTCGTGGTGGGTGGAAGCCTATGCAGCCAATGATCCTGGGTTGTGCCTTTCATCACCAGCAAGCTTCCGTTTTCGAGGAATATTTCTACTTTCTCCCCGGTGGTTTTATGTTTAAACAAAAACTTTCTTTTCGCCCCGAAAGTAAGTGAGGCAATGGCACCATGTTTTTTCAGGTCCTTTTCCGCATCACTGTGATAGGCCATTCCTTCGCTTCCGTCGTGGTATAAATTCAGGAGGCATGAATTGTAGGTTTCACCAGTGATTTCCTCGCATTTCCGTTTTAAGGCCAACAATTCAGGGGTCCAGAATTTGGCATGTTTCGTTCTTTTCGAATAGGTATACTGAAACGGCTTTTCTCCAAACCATGCTACTTTTCTTTTGGTTAAAATCAGTTTCCCGAAAATCACCGCTTCATCATTTTCCCAGGGAATCTGGTTCAACAGGTAATCAAAATAAAAATCCGACTTTTCTTTAGAGAAAACTTTTCCGTAATAATGAGCGGTTCCGTCGTTGGGAAGAATGTTTAAAGGGTAATCTGATATGTCTTCGAAGAGATTGAGCATCGGTGCTTAATTTTAATATTTTATGTTTGGCGTTTAATCTCATCATTGTCATAGAAACTGGAATGGACAAGATGGTGCTGATTTCTAAATAAGTTTCGGCTAAAGCCAATTTTGATTTAAATATCTTAAAACGGGCTGAAGCCCGTTCCTATCGATAAAATAATGAGTTTAAAATTTAAAATAAATTATTCTCTTTATTCAAAATTTTGATCTTTCTATCTAAAAGTCTGGATAGGTTCTTGAGCTTTCCCAGCCGATGATCAGTTGTTTTCTTTCGGTTCCCCACATATAGCCGCCGATGTTTCCTGAAGACTGGATCACGCGGTGACAGGGAATTAAAAAGGCCACAGGATTGCTGCCGATCGCGGTTCCCACAGCTCTTGAGGCTTTAGGATGGCCTATTTTCTCTGCTAAACTTCCGTAGGTCGAAAGCTTCCCCATAGGAATCGTAAGCAGGCTTTCCCAGACCTTCAACTGAAAATCGGTGCCTTTTAAATGTAATTTTATGGTATTAAGTTGGGTCCAGTCTTTATTAAAAATAGATAAAGCATTTTTTTGAAATTCATCCATCCTTTCAAAAAAAGAAGCATTGGGAAATTTATGCTTTAAATCTCCCAATGCTTTATGAATATCGTTTTCAAAAGCCATATAACAGATTCCCTTTGCGGTGGACGCTGTAATGATTTTTCCGAAAGGGCTTCCGGAAAAACTGTAATGGATAGTCAGGCTTTTTCCTCCGTTTTTATATTCTGCCGGGGACATGCCTTCGATGTTCACAAAAAGATCATGCAATCTGCTTGTGCTGGAAAGTCCGGTCTCAAAGGCTGCATCGAATAAACTTGCCTTTTCTTCCTTCAACAGGCTTTTGGCATGCTCAAGACTGAGGAACTGCAAAAATTTCTTCGGGCTGGTTCCTGCCCATTCTGAGAACATCTTCTGAAAATGAGAAGGACTCAGATGTATGCTTTCCGCCACTTCATCCAAACTCGGCTGAAGTTTAAAATTGCTCCGGATATAGGCTATCGCTTTGGCAATTCTTTCGTAATCAATCTGATTTTGTGTGGACATAATATTCATTTTACCTCACAAATTTCCAAAGAATACAGGGCAGAAAAAATCCGATTCCTGCGGAATTTAGTTGTTGTTATACAAATGATAGTAAGCAAGCATCTTGTAATATAATTTAGCGGCTAAGAATGCGCTTGGCTTTGCCATCGGAGAATCCATGAGTTCTACGATATCAAAGGCTACCACATTACACTTTTCAAATACTTTTCTTAATAATTCCAGAGTAGGATACCATTGCAGGCCGCCCGGCTCAGGAGTCCCTGTTGACGGACAAAGCGAAGGGTCGAAAGCATCAAGGTCTATTGTGATATAGACGTTTCCGGAAACTTTTTCCAATACGTCGTTTACCCAGTTTTCGTTATTGGCGATTTCGTGAGCAAAGAAGACTCTTCCTTCCGGTAAATATTCTGCTTCTTCCACATCCATCGAGCGTATTCCCACCTGTACCAGATTGTGTTTCTGATTGGCTTCAAATACTGCACAGGCGTGATTGGAAGTAGAACCGTGGAACTCAGGACGCAGATCCGTGTGGGCATCCAGCTGAAGAACGGTCAGATTCTCGAACTTTTCCCCTACCGCACGAATCGAACCGATAGAAACAGAATGCTCCCCGCCGAAAAGGGTGAATAGTTTACCTTCATTGCCTAAAAGTTCTTTGGTTTTCTGGTAAACAGCTTCCGTCATTGCTTCAGGAGTCGCATTTTCAGAAACTTCTCCAGCCAGATAAACTCCTTCAAGATACGGCTCTGTCTGGGTTTCAATATCATAAAGCTCCATGTTTTCGGAAGCATCTAAGAATAATTCAGGGCCTTTGTCTGCGCCTTTCCCCCATGTTGACGTTCCGTCATAAGGAACAGTGACCAACATTACTTTTGCGTTTTCCAGTGATGCATTTTCTTCAGGAATTCCTGCGTATGTCTTCATGTTTTGTTTAGAATTAAATGATTTCGACAAAGATACAAAGAAGTTTGGAGAAGTGGATGGAAGCTGGAAGATAGGTGCCGGAAGTTTGCATAATGAAGAATAATTAATGTTGAAGTTTTAAAACTAAATCATTTTAAATTCAAATAATTAACCTAATAAAATTACGCCTCCAGTTTAAACTCCGATTCTCCGACTTCCCGCTTCCCTCCAAAATCCTTACCTTTGCAAAAACAAAATTTTATGTCATTAAAAGCTGTGCTGTTCGATATGGATGGCGTGATTGTAGATACGGAACCCTTGCACAGAAAAGCCTATTTTAAAACATTTAATGAACTGGGAATTGATGTTTCAGAAGATCTGTATACCTCTTTCACCGGAGCTTCTACCAAAAGAGTTTGTGAAACGCTGATCCATGAATTTCATTTGCCCCAAACCTATGAAGAAATCGCCGAAACCAAGAGAAATTACTTCAAGGACTACTTCTATAATGATGAGGAATTTGATTTAATTCCCGGCGTAAAAGAACTGATTGAACATTATTACGAAAACGGAATCACACTGATTCTGGCATCTTCAGCAACCATGACCACGATTGATATGGTTTTTGAAAAATTTGAACTGGAAAAATATTTCAGCGGAAAAATAAGCGGGGCCGATTTAAAGGAATCAAAGCCTCATCCTGAAGTTTTTTTGCTGGCCGCGGAAATGACCGGACAACCTGTGGAAAACTGTATGGTCATTGAAGATTCCACCAACGGAATCCTGGCAGCACACCGGGCTAAAATTTTCTGTGCGGCGTACAGAAGCCCAAATTCTAAAAACCAGGATTATACTTTGGCAGATACTGTCGTTTCAGACTATGCTGATCTGGAAATCGAGAAAATCTCACAATATTTTTAAATATAAAAGGGCAACTTAAAAGGGTAAACTTTTATCGCGTCATGCACTAAATTGAAAACCCGTAAATTATAAACCTCATAGGTTTGAAAACCTATGAGGTTTTAAGAAGCCTTCAACAAAATAAAACGGGCTTTCCAAAATTTGGACAGCCCGTTTTTTATACGTTTCGGCTAAAGCCGATTTTATATTAATATCGGTTAAACGGGCTAAAGCCCGTTCCTATTGATGTAAAAGACAAAAGTATTATTTATATCCTAAGATTTTCAGTACATCTTCCGGTTCCTGTTTTTCGCGGAAAATCTCATATTGCAGTTCACCGTTTTCATCTTTCTGAATCAGGACGTGTCTTGGCTGCGGCATCAGGCAGTGATGGATCCCACCGAATCCGCTGATCGTTTCCTGATACGCTCCGGTATGGAAAAATCCGATATACAAAGGTTTGGTATCACTGAAAACCGGCAGATAAATCGCATTGGTATGCTGCTCGGAGTTATAGTAATCATCGGAATCACATGTTAATCCACCCAGAAATACCCTTTCGTAAGTATCTTCCCATCTGTTCAGGGGAAGCATGATGAAGTGTCTTGAGATTGCCCAGGTATCCGGAAGGGTGGTCATGAAAGATGAATCAATCATATTCCATTTTTCCCGGTCGTTCTGACGTTTCTGGGAAATGATTTTATAGATATTGGCCCCGCTTTCTCCAACGGTAAAACTTCCGAATTCCGTGTAAATATTCGGTTCCTCTACTCCTTCTTCTTCGCAGAATTTTTTGATCTGGGAAACGATTTCCTCAACCATATACTGGTAATCGTAATCGAAATTCAAAGACGTTTTGATCGGGAAACCGCCACCGATATTCAAAGAATCTACTTCAGGAGCAATCTTTTTCAGACGGGCATACACACGGAGACACTTGTATAATTCGTTCCAGTAATAAGCGGTATCCTTGATCCCGGTATTGATGAAGAAGTGAAGCATTTTAAGCCTCGCATTCGGATGTTCGGCAATTTTCTGACTGTAATAAGGAATAATATCTTTGTATCCTATTCCCAGTCTTGAGGTATAAAATTCGAATTTCGGTTCTTCTTCCGAGGCAATTCTGATCCCGATATCAAAAGTCGTATCGATACTTTCGGTAAGCTTATCCAGTTCGCGGTAATTATCCAGAATCGGCGTAATATTTTCGAAACCGCTGTTGATCATCTCTGAGATCTTTGCAAGGTAATCGTCTGTTTTGAAACCATTGCAGATCACTTCTATATTCTTGTCAACTTTTCCATTTTCGTAAAGAGATTTTACGATATCCATGTCATAAGCGGAGGAAGTTTCTATAGAAATATCATTTTTAAGGGCTTCTTCGAGCACAAATTTAAAATGACTTGATTTTGTACAGTAGCAATAGGTATAATTCTTCTTATATTCGGTTTTCTCAAAAGCTTCCCTGAACCAGCTTTTCGCCTTCTGGATATTTTGAGAAATTCTCGGCAGGTAGCTGATCTTTAGCGGGGTGCCGAATTTTTCCACTACTTCCATCAACGGGATATCGTGGAACAACAAATTGTTCTCAGAAACATTGAATTCCTCGGTAGGAAAATACAACGTCTGATCAATAAGTTCCGAGTACTTTATTTTCATTTCTAAACAAGTGAATTAAGAATGCAAAATTGCTAAAAAAGTTTGGTTTTTTAACGTTAAAATTATTTAAATTTTGATCGCCTTTCGAGCCAGAAACAACACCGGATTATCAATATGTAAACTTATGAATATATTCTTCCCGCTTATCATCAGATATTTTTAAAACATGTTGAATATAAGCATCCGCAGAACAGTATTTTTTATTGATTTCATTAAAGGCAGCATCGAGATAGGCCGTTTCTACCCAGCTTAGTTTTTCGAGCACGCCGATGTCAAGCTTCGGGTAGATGAAATGCAAATTCCGGACAAGGCTGAGGCGTCTGTTTACCAGCTTTTCCCGATAATTATTCGATAAAAGGTAATCGTTGTAAATGGTTTGCTTATCGAACCTGAGAACCGTCAGGATGAGTGCGGTAATGATTCCGGTGCGGTCTTTTCCTGCGGTGCAATGGTACAGCACGGGAGTATCGGATTCTAAAATCCCGGTGACAATTTCCCTGATGACTTCAGGGTTTTCCGTGACATATTCCCGATAAAAATCAAGCATTCTTTTGTTGGCATCAGCACCATTGACTTTTCCTTTCAGAACTAATTTTTTGGCCTGATCCAGCTGATCGCCTTCATCTTCAAAAGCAGACTCATTTTTGTAGATGATCCCTTCAGGAAGATGATCCGGTTTTTGAGCGATTTCCTTTGAATTCCGAAGGTCGATGATTTCTTTTATTCCTAGATTGTTAATCTCTTTAAACGAGCTCCTTTTTAGCTTGAAAAGATTGGCGCTTCTGTAGAATTTCCCTTGCTTCAAGGTTCTTCCGTCCTTATTTTTAATATTTCCGACCGTCCGGAAATTGTAGACTTTTTCAATATCCATTTCCGGCAATGTTGTCATTTTACCGTATTCCGGTGCGGAAAGGGGCTGCGTTTTGCAAGAGAAAACACAGATGATCACAAGGAATGAAAAGAGTATTTTTACTAAGAATTTCATATTTTATCAGACCAACAAATCTTTAAAGACGATTGCGGGTATTTTAGGTTTTGGCTAAAGCCGATGGAGTTTTATTTTATGTAAACAGGATGAAACCCGTTCCTATTGAAATTACAAATAATTATTACCGATAAAAACCAGCAAATCTCCTTTTCCATACTCAATGGAAACATCGTCTTCCACGGCGAAATTCCGGGTTCCGATATTTGAGGTTATGCTTAAACTTCCGTTGGTCAGTGGCCAGTTCAATCCTGTGGTGGTTACATTTTCAGCAAGAGGAAAAGGATATAATGAAATCATTTTATCTTTTACGCCTTTCAGAATACATCTTTTCGGAATAAAGTAATATTCGGAAAACATGTCATAAAATTTTATATTCAATACATCCTTAAAACCGAAAGCCACCGTAAGATTTCCCAGAAAATGATCCTGCTCACCACCACTCGCCCCTAAAACATCGACATCAGAAATCCCTTTTTCAACCATGATTTCCAACGCTTTGTGAAAATCGGTTTTGTTCTGGTCCGGGGTATGAATAAATTTATCCTCGTAAATATTTTCATCAGAACCTGAGTGCGAATCAAAATCACCTGAAATAAAATCGAGCTGTTCTAAAGGAAAATTTAAATTCTTCAGGTAATGGAAAGCGCCGTCCGTACAGGCAACCAGGCTGTATTTTTCAGGATTGGGAAAGGATTTTGGCGCGTCTCCGTTGATGAAAAGTAGGGCTTTATCTTTCATTCGGATTCCAGTATTCTTCCGGTTCGTGGTTGATCTTTGAAATGTATCTGGCCAAAACGAAGAGATAATCTGAAAGCCTGTTTAAATATTTAATCAGTTCCGGCCTCACCTCTTCCGATTCATTCAGGAAAACCAAAGACCGTTCTGCACGACGGCAGATGGTACGTGCTGCATGAAGGAAGGTGGCTGCTTTTCCGCCGCCGGGAAGAATGAAATACTGAAGCGGCTCAAGTTTTTCGTCAAAAGCATCCATCCAGGTTTCCAGCTCTTCGATTTCCGTATCGGAAATGACCAGCGGAAGACGTGATTTTCCGTTGGCCAGCATGAGTTTATCCACTGGTGTTGCTGCTTCGGAGCCAACGGTAAATAAATCAAACTGAATTTTTTTTAATTGTACCGAAACCTCTTCATTTTCGATATGACTTTTGGCAATACCGATAAATGAATTGAGTTCATCTATATTTCCGTAGCTGTCGACTCTTGCACTTGCTTTAGAAACCCTGGTTCCGCCGTAGAGTGCCGTTTGGCCTTTATCGCCAGTTTTTGTGTAAATTTTCATAGGTACTAAATTACTTTTTTATCCCAAGGCCTACAAATATTTGCCGAAGCCATTTTGCAATATTTCAAATTATAAAAGAATTATCTTAAAATCTTTATATTTGTTTAAATCCTATTTCAGCGTGATGAATAATATGTCCATCTTATATTGATACTCATTTCCTCTGCTTTTTTGATGTACATCAGTTTTTACCGCTTTTTCAGAGTGAGGAAAAATCTCAGAAGCAAGAAAATAAGCGAAAAAAAGGAAGCAATCCGTGAAACAAAGAGACTTCCAAAGGAAAATATTGTAGAAACCGTCTCAGAGATCGGCTTTACCATTTTTAAACATTGGCTTTAAGCAACTCGTTTTAACTTTTGATTCCTTAATTCACCTTATTCAACGATTTGTAAATTCTTTCCTGTCCTATACAGTAAAATGATCGATCTTATCGAAGACCGACCACCTCAAAATTAATATTTACCTAACATTGCTTGAGTAAGATTTTAACGGACAAAGCCCCTAAGATATTTTAAAATTAAATATTTTTCTTATTAAAATCCTACTGACAAACTGTTGTCATAACTCCGATTTATCTTTGTACCAACAATAACAAACAAAATTAAAATTATGACAACTACAGCAACCGAAACGAAAAAATTCATGACCTCCGAACAATTACTGGAACATTGGCAGGGACACCGAAATCTTACCCGAAGAGTAATCGAAGCTTTTCCTGAAAAAGAACTTTTCGAATTTTCCATCGGCGGAATGAGGCCTTTTGCTAAGCTGGCAGTAGAACTGATCAGTATTGCCGGGCCCGGTCTGAAAGGAATTAATGAGAAGAAAATGGAAGCTTATGACGAAGAAGCCTTTAACACTAAAACCAAGCAGGAACTTCTTGCCAAGTGGGATGAAGAAACAGAAGTGATCAATCATCATTTTGCGCAGATTTCAGAAGAGCGTCTTCAGGAGACTTTTAATCTTTTCGGACAGTATGAATTCCCTGTTTACCAGAATATTCTGTATTTTATTGACAATGAAATCCATCATCGCGGACAAGGATATGTGTATCTGAGAGCATTAGGCATGCAACCGCCTTTTTTTTGGGAGAGATTCTGATTTTCCTGATCCCCCTGTTCAGACTGCGTACTCTGATTAACTTCAGGCAGGAAAAATCAATGATTTAAAAGCTTTATTTTAATTTAACTATAAACCTCATCAGAAAGCTGTTGAGGTTTACTGGTGTTTCCGAGAGATTGCGGCCACCAGTTCCTTCAGCTGTGTTTTCAGGCTTTCAGGTTCCAGAATGGTTGCATAATCCGCAAAGGTGATAAGCCAGCGTGGAAATCCATCTTTGATCCATTCGGTCTCAAAAGTAAGCTCCATGCCCTGATCGGTTTCTTTTTCGTCAATCAGCCCGTAATATTTTTTCGAGTTGGAAAGATGATTGATGATTTTTTTCTCCACCAGAAGTCTGACAATGGTTTTATTACCGTTTCCGTTTTTCCGATAGTCATTGATCTGTCCATATTCCTGAAGAAAAGGATTCTGGGTTTTAAAAATCTGTAAGATCCTGTCGACCCGGAATTGTCTGAAGTCATTCCGAAGCGTACAAAAAGCCATAATATACCAGTAATTGAATTCAAAAAAAACGCCCACCGCTTCAATGGTTCTCATTGAAATATTAGCTTCTATGGTTCTGTATTCTATGGTCAGCTGCCTTTTTTCTGCTATACTTTCCAAAATAATCGGGAGAACATCTTTGATATGATCTTCAGTCTCTGGGTAGTAATTATAGATATCAATCTGTCTTTCAATATTTCGGATTAAATTTTTATCTGAATATTTCAATACAGAACGCACTTTTTCCATAGCAGTCCTGTAATGTTTCCCCAGGCTTTGATGTGAAAATTTCTGCATCAGTTTTTCGGCGGTGATAAACCCCAACACTTCTTCTTTGGTAAACATCACCGGCGGAAGTTTATAGCCTTCCATCAGCGAATATCCAGTTCCGGCCTCTCCGACGATGGGAATTCCTGCATTTTCCAGGGTCTTTACATCCCGGTAAATGGTCCGGACACTGACCTCGAATTTTTGGGCAAGATCCTGAGCCCGCACCACAGGCTTTGATTGCAGCTGCGTAAGAATGGCGGTTACCCGGTCGAGTTTTTTGAGATAGTGGTCGTTCATTTTTATGAATGATAAATGATAAATGATGATTGATGATTATTGGAGTACCATATTGTTATATTGTTACACTGATAAATTGTTACATTTTAAGACTGTTGACGAGTTTATCCAGATTCAGGCTTCTTGCGGAGGCGTCGAAAATTTCCCTGTATGTTCCGTCAATTTGTACGAGTTCATCGTGGGTTCCGCTTTCCACGACCCTGCCTTTTTTCATGACGTATATTTTATCCGAATCTAAAATCTGAGACAGAGAATGGGATATTATAATCACAGTCCGGCCTTCTTTTATCGCATCTAAGGAATTTTTGATCTGTTCGGTCGCAATGGCATCAAGGCTCGCTGTAGGCTCATCCAGAAAAATAATCGGCGGATCTTTCAGGAACAACCGGGCAATGGCGATACGTTGCTGCTGACCTCCGGAAAGCTGAGTGGCATCGTGTGCATACTGATCCGGAAGGTCTAAAATCTGCTCATGCAGGTAGGCCTTTTTTGCAGCTTCCTGAATTTCTTCAAAAGATGCATTCATATTTCCATACCGGATGTTGTCCTCGATACTTCCCTGGAAAATATGGTTTTTCTGAAGCACTAAACCGAGGTCATTCCTGAGAAATGTGTTGTCATAATGATTAAGCCCCACCTGATCCAGCAGGATTTCACCTGAGTTGGGAAGATAAAATTTACATAAGAGATTGATCACCGTAGATTTTCCGGCACCGCTTAAGCCAACCAGAGCCGTTGTTTTGCCGTTTTCGATGGTCATGGAGACGTCATGTAATGCCTGTGTTCCGTTCGGATAGGTAAAATTGATGTTTTTCAATTCAAAATTCCCTTTTATATCCTGCTCGATAAATGTACCACTCGGTTCTTTTTCATCATCAGCATTTAAAATATCAAAATATCCTTCCGCATAAATCATCGCATCATTCATATCATCATAAATTCTGTGAAGCTGACGGATCGGTGAAGAAACATTATTGAAAAGCATAATATGGAGCATGATCGCTCCTATCGTCATCTTCTGATCCAGCACCAGATAAACCGTTAAAAGGATAATTAAAACAACCCCAAACTGTTCGATAAATGTTTTTAAACCATCATAAATAAAATTTGTTTTTCTTGTAAACAGCTGGCTTTCCATCAGCTGCATCTGAAGGTCGTATTGTTTTTTTCCTTCAAATTTTTCACGGACAAAACTTTTAATGACCATAATGGAATTGATCAGATTCAACAACCCCGAAGTCTTTTGCTCCCGCTGATTCCTCAGTGTTCTTCTTACTCCGCCTAATTTTTTAGCCTGTAAAGCACTGATGTAAAAATAAACAGGTACAATAACCGTTGAAACCAGCCCTACATACACATTCTGCATATACATGATAATCAGAGCAATGATAGAGTTGGAAAAAAGCGGCAGCATATCAATGAAAAAATTCTGAACCAGTCTTGTAAGGCTCTCAATTCCCCGGTCTATGCGGATTTGCAGTTTTCCCGATTCATGATTTTCATCGTTAAAATAAGCCACCCTGTAGGTCAGTATTTTGTCAATGGCCGACTGGGCCAGCACCGAGCTGACATTAATCCTTATTTTTTCACCGTAAAATTTCTGTCCGAAATTGATAAAAATATTCAGAAGTTCTTTTCCCAGCAGGATCACGGAAATCAGGACCAGCACATGAATCCCTTCTGCCATAGGATGTGGGAGATGGGTCAGCTTGGTAACTTCATCCACGGTATATTTCAGTACCAGAGGATTCACCTGAGCAGCGAGCGCTCCCAGGAATGTGAGAAACAGAGTGCCGTAAATCATCAGCCGATAGGGCCGGATAAAAGGAACAAGCTGTCTGTATATGCCGAATAAGGTAATGGTTCTGTTGAATGGTTTTGCCATACAAAATTCTTTTAATTGAAAAAACGCACCGTTTTACAAAGAAAAGGTACGTTTTATTCTATTTTTCAGCAAGCAATTGCCGTAAATTAATTTTCGAATACGTAGGTCGTAAGGTAGTGCAATTCTTCTTTACTTGCGGCTTTGGATTCTGCTTCTGCCTGTTCCAGCGGATATTGGGAATTGATTTCTTTTTTCTGAAATACAAACGCATTGTTGGCCGTTTTATCCACTACCTCATTGAAAATATGCTGAATTTCCGAATTTCCCAATGATGCAAAACTCATATCTTCAAATCCGTATATTAATCTGAGGTCATCAAACTGAGCGAAATGCTGATTAACAAATTCCTGAAGCTGAGCTTTGGAATCAAAATTTCCGGCCCAGATATTATAAGCATAGCTTTTCTTTTTCGGTTTATCCAGAATACTTTGATAGACAAAATTTTCTCCTAAATAAGCCTCTCTTACCTGCGGATCGTTGGCAAGCTCTTCGGGAAGACCTTCTTTCAGGATTCTTCCTTCAAACATGATATACGTTTTATTGGTAATAGCCAGCGTCTGCTGTACGTTGTGATCGGTAATGAGAATTCCGATATTCTTATCAACCAGGCTTCTCACGATCTTCTGAATGTCTTCCACTGCAATAGGGTCTACTCCCGCAAAAGGTTCATCCAGAAGGATAAAACTCGGGTCCGTGGCAAGACAGCGTGCGATTTCGGTTCTACGACGTTCCCCTCCGGACAGAAGATCTCCTCTGTTCTTGCGAACATGCTGCAGTGAAAATTCTTCAACGAGTTCATCACATTTAATTTGCTGTTCACGTTTTGAAAGTTTTGTAAGCTGCAGAACTCCCATAATATTTTCTTCTACGGAAAGTTTCCGGAAAACAGAGGCTTCCTGGGCGAGGTACCCGATGCCTTTCTGTGCCCTGCGGTACATGGCGTCGGTGGTAATTTCCTGCTTGTCAAGAAAAATTTTTCCTGAAGTGGGCTTAACCAATCCTACAATCATATAAAAAGAAGTGGTTTTTCCTGCACCGTTCGGGCCGAGCAATCCCACAATTTCCCCCTGCTGAACCTGTACAGACACCCCTTTTACAACTTTTTTCGGACCGTATTCTTTGATTAAGTTTTCTCCTCGTAAAATCATGAAGCAAATATATAAAATGTAAACGTTTTACTTTACACAAACCTAAAATTTAAAACACCCCAAGTGAGGTGTTTTTATTGTTTATAGATTATCTGTTTAAAATCATGGCCGCTTCTTTGGCAAAATAAGTGAAGATCATATCTGCGCCGGCTCTTTTAAAGCATGTAAGGCTTTCGATGATCGTTTTATCATTATCCAGCCATCCGTTCTGTGCGGCAGCTTTTACCATGGCATATTCTCCGCTCACATTGTATACGGCGATCGGCAGATCAATGGTTTCACGAACTTTCGAAACGACATCCAGATAAGGAAGTCCCGGTTTTATCATGATGATATCTGCCCCTTCTTCGATATCCTTGAAAACTTCGTTAAGTGCTTCCCGGGAATTATGAAAATCCATCTGATAAGTCTTTTTGTCTTTGGGAATTTCCATATTGTCTTTGGGAGCGCTGTCTAAAGCACTTCTGAAAGGCCCATAGAAAGAACTGGCATATTTTGCCGCATAGCTCAAAATTCCTACATCCGTAAAGCCGCTTTCTTCCAGCGCTTCACGAATGACCTGCACTCTTCCGTCCATCATATCGCTTGGCGCCACGATGTCTGCACCTGCTTCAGCATGGGAAACGGACATTCTGGCCAGGGCATCATTGGTGGCATCATTTACGATCTTGCCATTTTCAATAATCCCGTCATGTCCGTAGATCGAATAAGGGTCCAGCGCGACATCCGGCATGATCACCATTTCCGGAACAGCATCTTTTATCGCTCTTATGGTATTCTGCATCAATCCGTCTCTGTTCCAGGCTTCTTTACCCGTGTTATCTTTGAGATGATCTGAAACTTTCATGTACAGGTTTACTGCTTTTACCCCTAAAGAAAATAATTCCTTACATTCTTTCACCGTGAGATCAATGCTTCTCCTGAAAATTCCGGGCATCGACCCGATTGGTTCTTCTTTATTTTCGCCCTCCATCACAAAGATCGGCATTACGAAATCACTCGTGGTAAGCGTGCATTCTCTTACCAGGCTTCTTACAGATTCATTTACCCTCAGCCTTCTGTTTCTTGAATGTATCATTTTGGAATACTTTTTGAATAAAATTTAATACAAATTTACTACAACTTAAATAAAAAAGTATTGCGGGAGATTGTAGAATTGTTTATTTTTGTTTTAATATATTTATAGAAATTGTAATTTGATGAAAAAACTTTTACTTTTATTTATCTTTTTAGGCGCTTTTGTTGGTTTTTCCAACAATGTTAAAGCTCAGATAAAAGAGCTGTCAGCATTTTCACAGAAATCTGATGACGGGGTTCTTGTAGCCTATCCGAATCCTGCCAAGGATTTTCTGATCGTAAAGGCAAAGGACTCAAATCTTAAAATTAAAAATGTGATCTTCTATTCCATCTTAGGAACGCAGGTCGCCAATTATTCGGTGAATATGAACTCCGGGGAAATCAATATTGAAAAACTGAAACCCGGCAAATATCTGATCCGATATATTTTGAGTGACAACACCATGAAGGTTACACAAATCGTAAAACAATAATTCAATCCTGATGATCACATCAGGATTTTTTCTTTTAGATTAATTCTGTTTTCAATAATTCCGTAACTTTCGGGACTTTTTCATACTAATCAGTAAAAACAATTTAATGCTAAAAGCTGAACATATCAGAAAGACCTACAGTGCCGGTAAGAAAGTTGCCCTGGACGACTTTAGTATTCATGTACCGAAAGGCAGCGTCTATGGTCTTTTAGGTCCGAACGGAGCCGGTAAAACGTCATTTATCCGAATCATCAACCAGATCACACAGGCAGATTCCGGAGAAATTACCATCAATGGTCAAAAACTGAATCCTGACCACATTAAAGATATCGGCTACATGCCTGAAGAAAGAGGTTTATACAAAAACATGACGGTTGGCGACCAGCTTCTTTACTTCGGCGAGCTTAAAGGAATGAGCAAAAACGATGCTTTAAATGAAGCAAAAAAATGGTTTGATAAACTTCACATCGACCAGTGGTGGAAGAAAAAGCTCTCTGAACTTTCAAAAGGGATGGCCCAGAAAATCCAGTTTGTGGTAACGGTACTTCACAGGCCCAATTTACTTATCCTTGATGAGCCTTTCTCAGGTTTTGATCCGGTAAATGCCAATCTTATTAAAGACCAGATTATCGATCTGAAAAACAACGGTACAACGATCATTTTATCAACCCACCGTATGGAAAGTGTAGAGGAAATGTGCGATTATGTTGCGCTCATCGACAATTCAAAAAAAATCATAGACGGTCGGGTTTTTGATGTCCGGGAAAAATTCAAGAAAAATATATTCGGGATTACCCTTTCCGAAACAGATGATACTCAGCTTGAAAATTTTAAGAGGAAGTATGAGATTTTCAACGTTATGAGTGAAAACAATCTTGTTTCATTTGATTTAAAAAATGAATCCAATCAAAATCATATTCTTCTGGATCTTGTACAGGTTGGAAAAGTACGTTCATTTGAGGAGAAGATTCCGAGTATGAATGAAGTTTTTATTAATGCCGTAAGCAGCAACTTTTAGTTATGAACAACATTTTTTTAATTACAAAAAGAGAATTCCTTACGCAGGTTAAGAAGAAGTCTTTTATTATACTTACCATTCTGGCGCCTATCCTTCTGATCGCTTTCGGATCTGTCATCGGGCTGATGTTTAAAGCCAACGAATCGCACAGCGTTATTGAAGTTGTCGATAAAAGCGGAATGTTTACCGACAAGCTAAAATCTTCCGATAAGCTGAGCTATATTTTTGTTTCCGCGGCTGATGAGAAGTCAAAAATCAATACTCTGAAAGGCAATGAATCGCTGGACGGCATTTTAATATTACCTGAGCTCAAAAATAAAAACTTTGATGATCTTCAAAAAAACACGAGACTTGTCATTAACAATAAAATAGGTTTCGACACAAAGCAGAAAATCGTTTCAGACATTACGGATGTTATTAAAAAAGAAAAGATCAAGCAGTTGGGCATTGCTGAGTCACAGCTGATCAACCTTGACAAAGGCTTTACCCTGAAAACGATTAATGTTTCTGAAAACAATAAAGAAGATTCGGATCTTGGCTTTGGTGTTAAAAGCGGACTGAGCATTCTTCTGATGTACGTGACGTTTATGTTTATCATCATTTATGGTGTAAGGGTAATGCGCAGTGTTTTGGAAGAGAAAAACAATCGTGTGGTAGAGATCATTATTTCTTCAGTAAAACCATTTGAGCTGATGATGGGGAAAATCCTGGGCGTAACACTGGTGGCGCTGACACAGTTTATTGTCTGGATTACGATGTCCGTCATAGGCGCTCTGGTGTTGAATACCGGATTCTCTTCTCTTCAGAAAAATATTCCCGGAGGAAACGAAGAACTCGCCAGCAAGCTTGATGTTGCTCAAATTGCCACCCAGATTTCCCACAGTCTTCTTGAACTTAACTTTCCGCTGATTATCTTCGTATTTATCGTATTTTTTCTTTTGGGATATATCTTTTACAGCTCCATTTATGCCGCTATTGGTTCTGCAGTGGACAACGAGACCGAAACGCAGCAATTCACTCTGTTTGCCATCCTCCCGTTGATGCTGGGAATGTACGGAAGCTTTTCACTGATGAACAATCCTGACGGCCCACTTGGGTTCTGGCTGTCGATTATTCCTTTTACCTCGCCTGTAGCGATGATTGCAAGGATACCTTTCGGGGTCCCGGCCTGGCAGATCGCCTTATCTATTGCACTGCTCCTGGCAACTACTGTTTTTATGATTTTCGTTGCAGGAAAAATATACAGGGTAGGAATTTTGATGTACGGAAATAAAGCAACCCTTAAAGAGATCTGGAAATGGATTAAAGGATAAGTTGCCATTAAATTTTAACCTCATCTATAAATAAGAAATCCCGAAGCAGAGCTTCGGGATTTCTTTTCAATTATCCTAACTATTTCCTTATCTGAAAATATAGTTTACACTTAAACTGAGAACCTGTTCAGACTTACTCTTTGTAGATCCGTCCGGCTCGTGATCAAGGCCAGGATACGTATTGGAAAGTCCAAAATCATATCTGCCGACCAATTCCACCTGCCTTTTGTAGCTGTATCCGAATCCTAACCCAAATCCAAAGTTAAACTTGTTGGCTTTTCCGTTTACATTAGGTAAAGACGAGACCGTCACATCCGGATCATAATAAGGCCTGGCTGCAGGAGCATTTTTTACTCTCTGGCTTATTAAGAAATTAAATCTCGGCCCTACCAATCCAAAGAATTCCGACTCTGCTTCAGAGAAATAAGCTTTCAGGCTCACCGGTACACTCAAATAATCATTTGCGTATACGGCTTTGTAGCCATCCAACCCTTTCGCATCGCGATCTTTACCTGTTTCTCCTGCTCCGAAATATTGAATTTCAGGCTGAAGAAAGAACTGATTCTCACTTCCGATGGGTACCAGAGCCAAAGCTCCAAACTGCATCGTAAACCTTGTTCCTGAGGGATTGTGAGCATTTCTAACCGCTGAAAGGTTGGCACCGGCAGTTGCTCCGAATCTTGTACTGCTGAAGTCTATCTGTGCAAAAGACCACGCAGAAAACATTAGGCCAGAGGCCAATAAAAATTTTTTCATATCATATGTTTTAAAAAAAAATTATGCTA
Source organism: Chryseobacterium endophyticum (assembly GCF_056333165.1). Lineage (NCBI taxonomy): Bacteria > Pseudomonadati > Bacteroidota > Flavobacteriia > Flavobacteriales > Weeksellaceae > Chryseobacterium > Chryseobacterium endophyticum. The sequence continues at coordinate 120,983 of NZ_JBWGXE010000003.1, read as the reverse complement.
ATACCTTAGCCACGGTAACACCAATGTCAGCAGGGGAATCTACTACATTGATACCGTTTTCGCGCATGATCTCCATCTTGGCCTGAGCTGTGTCTTCAGCACCACCAACGATAGCACCTGCGTGACCCATCGTTCTTCCTTTAGGAGCCGTCTGCCCTGCGATGAAACCTACAACAGGCTTGGTAGAACCGCTGGCTTTGTACCATCTTGCAGCTTCTGCCTCAAGACCTCCACCGATCTCACCGATCATCACGACAGCTTCAGTTTCAGGATCATTGATGAATAATTCCAAAGCTTCTCTGGTAGTAGTTCCAATAATTGGGTCTCCACCGATACCGATCGCTGTAGAGATACCGAAACCGGCTCTTACTACCTGATCAGCAGCTTCATAAGTAAGAGTTCCTGATTTGGAAACGATACCTACTTTACCTTTTTTGAAAACGAAACCTGGCATAATACCAATTTTAGCTTCTTCAGAAGTAATGATTCCAGGGCAGTTCGGACCGATTAATCTGCAGTCTCTGTCGGCAATGTAAGATTTTACTTTTACCATATCTGCTACAGGAATCCCTTCAGTAATACATACGATCACTTTAATGCCTGCTTCCGCAGCTTCCATGATAGCATCAGCCGCAAATGCAGGAGGTACGAAAATGATACTTACGTTTGCTCCGGCTTTTGCCACAGCGTCAGCTACTGTATTGAATACCGGTTTCCCAAGGTGCTCGCTTCCTCCTTTTCCCGGAGTAACTCCCCCTACTACATTGGTTCCGTATTCGATCATCTGGCTTGCGTGGAAAGTACCTTCGTTCCCCGTAAATCCTTGTACAATTACTTTAGAATCTTTGTTTACTAAAATTGACATTTTATTATTTATTTAATTTATTTACTAATTTTTTAATGCACACAAATTTAATTAAATTTCTTTGATTAAAGATAAATCTAAACAATTTGTTTATTTGAGATTTCTCAGTTTGACTTCTTTCTTGAGGTAAGTTTTAAAATCTTCTGCAAACATTCCGATGTAGGTACCTTTTTCAAGATCTCTGTTCACGCCGGTTTTTCCCAGGAGGACGGTTCCGCTGGCCACTTTATTGCCGGAAGCCATTCCCACCTGCCCCCAAATGGTCACTTCATCACCGATCACGCAGCAGCCTGCAATTCCCACCTGTGAAGCAATCAGGCATTTTTTACCGATCACGGTATCATGGCCGATCTGGATCTGATTGTCCAACACCGAGCCTTCGCCAATGACGGTAGAATCGGTAACCCCTCTGTCGATGGTACAGCCGTTTCCGATTTCGACATTGTTTTCGATGACCACATTTCCAACAGAGATTAGCCTATCAAAATTTCCATTTAATTTTCTGTAATAAAAAGCGTCGCCCCCCAAAACGGTATTTGACTGAATAACCACATTATCGCCGATAACCGTGCGGTCGCCAATGACTACATTCGGAAAAATGAGGGTATTCTTTCCGATTTTGACATTGTTGCCGATTACTGTCGAATGATGAACTTGTGTTCCTTCGCCTATTTCAACATCGTGAAGCTCTTCCGTAAAGTTGTAGATCCTCGTAAAATGGGTATTGATCCTGTTGAAATCCCTGAACGGATCATCTGAAACCAAAAGTGCTTTACCTTCGGGGCAATCCACTTCCTTATCAATCAGGATGATGGTAGCGGCAGAATGTAATGCTTTATCGTAATATTTAGGATGATTTACAAAAACAATATCGCCCGGTTTTACCATGTGAATCTCATTGGTACCCAACACTTCAAAATCCTCAGGACCAACGAATCTTGCACCGATAATTCCGGCAATGGTTTTTAATTTTTGTGGCTGATGAAACTTCATATTTTTAATGATGCTTAAATAATTAATGTTGATCAGACTGTTTCGTTCAGTTTTTAAACCGTTTCCTTCCTGAACCTGCTGATGCTTTTATAAAACAAAAATTCGGAGTGCAGATGCAGACCGAATTTTTATAGATTGTATTAGAAATTATTCTTTAACTCTTTCCAGGTAAGAACCATCTTCTGTGCTTACTTTAATTTTGTCACCCGGCTCTATGAATAAAGGTACCATTACTCTTGCCCCGGTTTCAACGATCGCGTTTTTGAGAGCATTGGTAGCGGTGTTTCCTTTTACTCCAGGATCAGCTTCCACCACTTCAAGATAAACAGACTGTGGCAATTCTGCTGAAAGAGGCGTTTCATCGGCTTCTTTAAGGATGATGGTAACTTCTTCACCAGCTTTCATAAGGTTTGAGTTTTCAATCATTTCTTTATTAAGGTAAAGCTGAGAGAAATCGTCGTTATTCATAAAGTGAAAACCGTTTTCATCATCATACAGATACTGATATTTTCTGGTGATTACTTTTACTTCGTCGATTTTGTGCCCTGCGGAGAAAGTATTATCAATTACTTTTCCGTTGGTCACGGATTTTAGTTTTGTTCTAACGAAAGCAGGACCTTTTCCCGGTTTTACGTGAAGGAATTCGATAACTTTATAAATATCGTTGCTGTACTCAATGCAAAGCCCTTTTCTGATATCGTTACTTGTTGCCATTAATTTTATATATAATTATTTACTTTTATAAACTTGTATTCCCCGTCCCTGCGGAGCTGTTCTGTTGAATGTATTGCTGTTGAATGTATTCACATTATTCTGCAGTTTGTTTACATTCATCTGAATTTCAGAGTTGTATTGATTGGCCGTACCAAAAATAGAATTTGAATTATCCTTTTGCTTCAGGATAGAATTAAAATTACTTTTGGCGAGACTGTCCTTAGACTTATCAGGGATTTTTCTTTCCATGATGGAAGTCTTCGTGGTTTTCTCTGTTTTTAATCCTTCCGTTTGCTGCCCAAACAAGGAATTCGCTGATAGCATAATAAGTAAGATTAAAATTTTCATTGGTATTTTGGTATGGTTAGTTACTGTCTTTACCGGTTCCGTAGCCTTTCACGATTCCTCTCGGGGAATTCTGGATAAACTGAAGGATCTCATCTCTTTCTGCAGTAGGAAGCATTTCTTTTTCAATATGAGAAATAGCCTGAGAAACATTCATTTTCATCTGGAAAATCGCTCTGTAGATTTTCTGGATTTCAAATATTTTTTCGTTGGTAAACCCTCTCCTTCTCAATCCCACGGAATTGATTCCTGCATAAGACATCGGTTCTCTCGCCACTTTCACATAAGGCGGAATATCCTTTCTCACCAAAGTACCTCCGGAAATCATCACATGTTTTCCTATTTTGCCAAACTGATGTACAGCGGAAAGGCCACCCATCACTGTATAATCTCCGATTTCCACGTGACCTGCAATCCCGCAACCGTTTACGATGATCACATGATCTCCGATAACACAGTCGTGCGCAATATGTGAAGTTGCCATAATCAGGCAGTTTTTTCCGATTTTTGTAAATCCAAGGGCTTTCGTGCCCCTGTTTACGGTAACGCACTCTCTGATAGTGGTCTCGTCACCGATGATCACCTGAGTATCTTCACCATCGAATTTTAAATCCTGAGGGATCGCCGAAATTACCGTTCCCGGAAAAATCCTGCAGTTTTTACCGATTCTAGCTCCATCCATAATGGTAACGTTAGGCCCGATCCAGGTTCCTTCTCCGATTTCCACATCTCCTGCAATGGTAGTAAAAGGTTCTACGATTACATTTTTGCTGATTTTCGCACGCTTATCTACGGCTGCTAATTGATGGATCATTTAATCAACTTTATTTTTTGCAACTTGGGCCATTAATTCTGCTTCCACCGCAATAGTATCTCCTACATAGCCGTAGCCCTGCATGTGGACAATCCCTCTTCTGATAGGCTCGATCAATTCAATCTTGAAAATGATCGTATCTCCCGGAACCACTTTTCTTTTGAATTTTACTTTATCGATTTTTATAAAATAGGTAGAGTAATTTTCAGGATCCGGAACACTGGCCAGTACAAGAATTCCTCCGGTCTGTGCCAGCGCTTCTACCTGTAATACTCCCGGCATTACGGGTTCTTTCGGGAAATGTCCTACGAAGAAAGGTTCGTTCATGGTAACATTTTTCAATCCTACCACATGAGAATCGGAAAGTTCAAGAATTTTATCAATTAATAAAAACGGAGGTCTGTGAGGCATCAGTCTCATAATTCCGTTGATATCGAAAACAGGTTCTTTGGTCAGATCAAAATCGGGAACATTTTTCTTTTTCTGCAGTTTCCACTGACGGTTCAGCTTCTTGGCAAACTGCGTATTCACGTAATGTCCCGGTTTATTGGCAATTACCTTGCCTTTTATTTTAACTCCCGCCAAAGCCAGATCACCTATTACATCCAGTAATTTGTGTCTCGCCGCTTCATTAGGGTAGTTTAAATTTAAATTATCAAGAATTCCGTTTGATCTTATGGAAACATTGTCTTTACCGAAAGCTTTCTTAAGTTTTTCTGTTGTTTCCGGGGTAAGATCTTTATCTACGTAAACGATCGCGTTTGAGATATCCCCACCTTTGATAAGACCGTGGTCTAAAAGCATTTCAAGCTCATGCAGGAAACTGAATGTTCTTGCCGAAGAGATTTCATCTTTAAATTCGGAAATATTTTTAAGGGTAGCATTCTGGGTTCCCAGAACTTTAGTCCCGAAATCTACCATGGTGGTTACTTCGTAAGTATCGGAAGGAATAATAGTGATCTCGGATCCCGTTGCGGGATCGCTGTACGTAAGCACTTCTTTTACGACCAGATATTCTCTTGCGATGTTCTGCTCTACCACGCCAACACTTTCGATAGCCTCAACAAAGTATTTTGAAGAACCATCCAAAATCGGAGGTTCGGAAGCATCCATTTCCAGAATGGCATTATCGATATCACAACCTACAAGGGCTGCTAAAAGATGCTCGCAAGTGGTAATTTTCACTCCCAATTTCTCTAATGTCGTTCCTCTTTCTGTTGCGACTACATAGTTGACATCTGCTTCTACCTGAGGATGGCCTTCCAGATCTGTTCTAACGAAAACAAAACCCGTATTTTCCTTTGCAGGTTTCATGGTAAGTTTTACTTCTTTACCAGTGTGAAGTCCGATTCCGGAAAGTGTTACTTCTTGCTGAAGCGTTTTTTGCATATCACTCATTAGTTTTATCTTTTGAGTTATTCTCAAGATTGTTTATTCTGTTAACGATTTCAGTAAAGTTTCTGAAATGAATGTAGTTTCTCAGGTAATCATTGTAGCTGATGGCCGGTGAACCGTACAGGGTTTCCCTGTCATTCACGCTTGAATTCACGCCGCTCTGGGCCTGGATTTTCACCTGATTTCCTATTTTGATATGACCAACGATGCCTACCTGGCCGCCAATCTGGTTCCAGTCGCCGATGGTGGTAGAGCCTGCAATTCCGGCCTGTGCTGCAATAACGTTATTTTTACCGATTTTCACATTATGGGCAATCTGGATAAGGTTATCAATCTTAGTCCCTTTCCCGATAATGGTAGAACCGATGGTGGCTCTGTCTATACTGCAGTTTGAGCCTATTTCCACGTCATCTTCAATGATTACATTACCCAATTGAGGAATTTTTTTAAATCCTTCCTGAGTGGGCTGAAAACCGAACCCGTCACCTCCGATTACGGTATTGGAATGAATCACGCAGTTGTCTCCGATAATACAGTAGTCGTAAATCCTCGCTCCACTGTCTATTTTACAGTTTTTACCGATCTTCACACCTTTTCCAATGTAAACCTGCGGATAAATCTGCGATCCCTCCCCTATTTTTGCTTTTTCTGAAACGTAAGTAAAGGCACCAATATAAACTTTATCACCGATGACGGCAGTATCATGTATTGAAGATCCGTTCTCAACCCCTTCTTTTCTGCCCTGCATTTCCTGATAAAGGTTCATTAATACCTGAAAAGAAAGATAAGCATCCTTTACGGCTATAATCGTGGGATCGTAAGAGTCTCTGGTCAAAAGATCTTCTGAAACAATGATAACGGAGCATTTTGAGGTATCTAAATAATGCGTAAATCGATCTTGTGCTATAAAAGAAAGATGTCCAGTTTCCCCGCCTTCAATAGGTGAAACTCCAGTAATAAGTGCATTCTCGTCACCTATTATTTTTCCGTCGATAAAACTTGCAATTTGCGAAGCTGTGAATTCCATATTCTGCAAAGATAAGAAATTCTGTAATTCGCAAACATTTTTTAGTTTTGGGAAATTAAATTTTAATAATATTTAAGAATTGGCATCCTAAATATCCCGTGGAAAAGTAAGGATATACCGCGTGGTTTTATTGACCATAAGCCCTGACAAAAGCTGATCTTCCGACTCCTCTAGTCTTATTTTTTTTCCGTTTTTAGGGAGCAGGTAAATCGGCTGTTTTTTGGTGTTATAAGGAATGAGCTTTCTTTTGATTTCGTGTACCAATTCTTCACCATTATCGATTCCGAATAAATCGTTGGTCTTTTTTACTTTTTTCTTAATAAATTCTTTATCAAAAGGATGAGACGAAATAATGGTCTTCGGGAGATTTCTCTGGATCACACACTTGCACCAGTATGACAATATTTTATCGTCAGCATTCTGCCAAGATTTCATGGCCTGAATGATATCATTGTCGTCAAGTTGGGTAAATCTTTTCACATCTTCATCGGTAGCCGCACCCTTTTCCCTGTGCAGGAAATATCTGAGATTTTCACCGGCAGGCAAATCCACTCCATGTGAAACAAGATATTTTGCCCGTTCAAGAATTTTCACCAAAATAAACTCTGCAAGAGCCGATGTTTTATGATAATACACCTGCCAGTACATAAACATCCTGGCCGTTAAAAAATTTTCAATTGAATAAACACCTTTAGCATCAATAACAAGTTCTCCTTCTTCACAGACATTCATCATTGAGATAATACGCTGTGTATTGATACTTCCTTCCGAAACTCCTGTAAAAAAACTGTCGCGTTTAAGATAATCGAGACGGTCTACATCGAGCTGGGAAGAAATAAGCTGATTAAAAAATTTACGATGATATTTTCCCCGGAACATTTCAATAGCACAGGAAAGCTCTCCTTTAAACTCGTCATTCAGTCTATTCATCAGCAATAAGGAAAGATTTTCATGATGCCAGTCATCCATCAGCATACACTCCAGCGCATGCGAAAAGGGACCGTGGCCAATATCATGCATTAAAATGGCGAGCATGGCTCCTTTCTCTTCTTCGGGCGAAATGCTTATCCCTTTCTGCTTCAGTGTTTCCAACGCTGTAAACATCAGATGCATGGCTCCCAGGGCATGATGGAAACGCGTATGGGTAGCACCGGGAAAAATGAGGTTCAAAAGTCCCGTCTGCCCGATTCTTCTTAATCTCTGGAAATAAGGATGCTCAATGATATCAAATAAAATTTCGTGTGGGATTTTTATAAAACCGTGAACAGGATCGTTGATGATTTTGAGTTTATTCTGCATTGAAACGTCTGAATTAGTAAACAAATTTAGCGATTTTAAAATTGAGCCCCGGTCAAATGACTACTAAAAATTCCGTAAAGATTCAGCATGAATAAATATGCTTAAATATTGCCGTTTTTCATTAACTTATATTTAACTTTACAGGTGTTCATTTTGGCAGATTTTAATTTGAATTGGTCGGCAATTTGATACAATAACCATGTAAAAAAATAATTTTATGTCGGAAAAGATATTATGGATAGATGATGAAATCGACCTTCTAAAACCTCACATTGTATTCCTTGAAAAAAAGGGATATCAGGTAACTCCCGTAAACAATGTCAACGAGGCTTTGGAACTGATGGATTCTGAAAAATTCGCATTAACACTTATTGATGAAAATATGCCCGGAATATCGGGCCTTGAAGCCATTCCCATGATTAAGGATAAGGATAATTCCTTGAAGATCGTAATGGTGACAAAAAGTGAAGAAGAACACATCATGGAGGAAGCCATCGGCTCCCAGATTGCAGATTATATTTTAAAACCTGTAAACCCCAATCAGATTCTGCTTTCATTAAAGAAAAACCTGCAAGAGGATAATCTTGTGGAACAGAAGACCATTCTTCAGTATCAGCAGGAGTTCAGAAACCTTTCTATGGAGCTGTCTTACCTCAGAACTTATCAGGAATGGGCAGAGTATTATAAAAAAATCCTGAATTGGGAAATAAAGTTTGATAAAGTTACGGACAACGAATTTGCCGATCTTTTACAATCGCAGAAGGAAGAGGCCAATATTCAGTTTGCCAAATTTATTGAAAACAATTATGAAGACTGGCTTCATGACTCCGACAAGCCCATGATGAGCCACACCCTTTTTAAAGAAAGGGTAAAACCTGAAGTTGAAAAGGATAAAGTTTTGCTTCTGATGGTTGATAATCTTCGCTACGACCAGTGGAAAGTGATCGAACCGTTATTCACAAAATATTACAATAAAATTTCTGAAGATTATTATTACAGCATTCTTCCTACGGCCACCCAGTATGCGAGAAATTCTTTCTTCGCCGGCCTTATGCCTTCCGAGATTGAAAAACGTTTTCCGGACAAATGGTTCAATGACAACGAGGAAGGAAATAAAAATGAATACGAACGTGATTTCCTGGAAGATCAGATGAAAAGAATCGGACTTGGTTCCAAATCTATGAAGTACCTTAAAGTCCTGAATGCAGATTTTGAACGAAAGATATACGATGATTTTAATCAACACAAAAACAATGACCTGCTTGTAATTGTGTACAACTTCATCGACATTCTTTCTCATGCAAAAACCGACAATCATATTGTAGATCAGCTGATCCGTGATGATAAGACTTTCAGATCGCTTACTTTAAACTGGTTTGAGAATTCATCACTCATGAAGATCATTAAGATTGCCGCTGAAAACGGCTTTAAGCTTGTTATTACGACCGATCACGGAACCGTTTATGTGAAAAAGCCGAGCAAAGTGGTGGGTGACCGGGAAACGTCTACCAACATCAGATATAAAACCGGGAAAAGCTTAACGTATAACGATAATGATGTCTGGGCTATTACCAATCCTGAAAAATTGTTTCTTCCAAAAGGAAATTTAAGCTCTAAATATATTTTTGCGAAAAACAATATTTTCCTGGCCTATCCTAAAAATTACAATCATTTTGTGAATTATTATAAAGAAACCTATCAGCATGGCGGCATCTCACTGGAAGAGTGCATTATTCCGATAAGCGTACTGGAACCGAAATAATATAATTAATTTTCTTGCCTATAATAAAAAAACTCCACAAATTACTGTGGAGTTTTTTCAATTTTTGTTTACTTTATTATTTTGTTTCAGTTTCTTTTTTCTCCAGTAAAGGCAAAACAATCCTTTTCACCATTGGTTTATCATCTTTCCAATCGGGATCATTCTTTGAATCTTTATAGTTGGTGACTAATTGTATTTCTCCTTTTTGGTTCAATACAATATATTTTGACATATCATCGACCATCTCAAATTTTGCCGGAGTTATCTTTGTTAGAAAATCCTTGTATTTTTTTGATTTTCCTCTACCTTCGATATCTTTAATGACAAGAATTTTTGCATCAGGATAAGCCTCTAAAACCATATCTCTTGATTCCTTTGTTAAATGATGATTTTCAGGATCAACCAATAAAACATACAGATCGACATTATAAAATTTCTTTATTACAAAAAAAGTGGGTATATGGTAGATGCAAGGCGCACACCAACTCCCAAAAGTAAAAAAAAGTGTATTAGGCTGATCAGAGTTTTCTGCAAGACACTTCACATCCTCAGACGTTACGGAATAAATTTTTTCGTAATGTGATTGAGGTAATTTGCATTTTTCAATGGCTGTTTGAGAAAAACTTTTCATAAAACAAAGGAAAAATATAAGAACAAAAAATCTTAGTTTTCCAAAAAAAATAAACATTCTCAGAATATAAAGTTAATAATTATACTATAGTTGGGTTACATCAATTGCATAACCACCGAATTCTCCAATAGACGGATCAAATTCGTACGCTCCCTTATGAAATAAATACTTGTCCCCATCTTCATCTGAAGAGTAAAAATCCTGATCTATGTAAAATGTGGTATCACCGTCTCCATTAAGTTCTCTTGCAGCATTAAGTTCTTCAGCAGAATTAAGCTTATAAGCACCATTTAAAGAAAAATCAGGAGCTTCAGGATCGAGATCATGAGATACCGTAATGTGTACAGGACCTTGTACAATAGTTACTCCTAAAGCAGACAGTTCACAAACTCCAAAACCTCCACAGTTTTTGGAAACTCTTCCTAATCTGAAAGTAAAAGAAATACTTCCTTTGTCGATCTTATTTAAGGAAGGAGCATTTTTTTCCTGATGATTATTTGTTGTAATTTCTCCTTCTGCCCTGTCACTACAAGCAATCATTCCTAATGACAAAGCAAATGCACTCAAGAAAATTTTAATTTTCATAATATAATTTTTATTTGTTTAACATTTCAAAAATATGTGATAAAAAATTAAAAACAATATGTAATGTGAATATTTTAAGTATTTTTACGAATATAAATATCTATACCGTGAATAATATTGGATCTAGAATCAAAAAACTGAGAGAAGAAAAAGGGATCACACAAGAATTGATGGCTTATGAATTAAATATTTCCCAAAGCAATTATGGAAGATTAGAAAAAGACGACAGGAGGCTTAATATTCCTAAGATAGAAAAAATTGCCGAAGTCCTTGATATAAGTATTTCTTTATTATTTGGAGAAAAAAATGATACCATTCACAATATTAATGATTTGGTACAAAAAGATATAATGACGCAACAAGAAAAAGAGCATATTACATCTCTTAAAGAAGAAATTATTTTTTTAAGAGAATTTCTTAATAATATAGTGGCATGAAACTGATTACATACAACGTCAACGGAATCAGGGCGGCTTTTACGAAGGATTTCCTGGGTTGGCTAAAATCAGCTGATCCGGATGTGATCTGTATTCAGGAAAGCAAGGCGGGAAACGACCAGATTGATATCGCAAGCCTTGAAAAGCTGGGGTACTACAGCTATTGGCATTCGGCGGTACGAAAAGGATACAGCGGCGTCGGAATAGCCTCAAAAATAAAGCCTCACCATGTAGAATATGGTTGTGGCATCGAGAGCTATGATAATGAAGGAAGGATCATACGTGCCGATTTTGACGGCTTTTCTGCGATATCGGTCTATGTACCCTCTGCGTCGAATATTGAAAGGCTGGAGTTTAAAATGCAGTTTTGCCACGACTTTTTAGCATATATCAAAAATCTGAAAAAAGAAATCCCGAATCTTATCATTTCCGGAGACTTCAATATCTGCCATGAAGCGATTGACATACATGATCCGGTCCGTTTGAAAAATGTCTCAGGTTTCTTACCGATGGAAAGAGAATGGATGACCGATTTTATTAACGAATGTGAACTGATAGATAGCTTCAGGTTTTTTAATAATGAACCTGACCACTATACATGGTGGAGCTACAGACAAAATTCCAGGGCAAAAAACAAAGGCTGGAGACTTGATTATACTTTCACCTCATACACTTTAAAAGAGAATCTCAGCAGAGCAGTTATTCTGAAAGAAGCGGTACACTCCGATCATTGTCCGGCGCTTGTAGAAATTAATCTTTAGCATTTATCAGATAAAAAACGAAAAAGCCAACTTTACAGTTGGCTTTTTGTTAATTTAAATCATAAAATTAATCGACAATTTCATATTCCACCGGAATGGTACCACGATCGGTATCTCCGATTTCATCGAACGCAGCTTTAGACATGTCCAAAGCTCTTGACGAATGGTAAGGTCCTCTATCATTAATTTTCACAATCACCTCTTTACCATTGTTCAGGTTGGTTACCTTAATGTTTGTTCCAAAAGGAAGCGTTCTGTTAGCTGCGGTAAACTTTGCATTATCAAAAATTTCTCCGCTTGCTGTTTTTCTACCGTTAAATTTATCGTGGTAGTACGATGCATAACTTGTTTTTTTCGCATCTATGGTACTCATTTTGAATGAATAAATACCCAGGGTTGAAATCATCATTATGATTACGAGAATGAATCTTTTCATCATTTTGAACTTTTATTGGTTTTGACTGGGCAAATGTATCAGGATTCTTTTAACGAGCCTATTTTAAATGTTAATAAAAGTTAATAAAAGTAAAATTTTATGTTAATATTTTATTTAAATATTTGTAAATCAATCATATAAATCATATTGTTAAAAAGTGTTAAATTTAATGTTAAAAAGTTAACAAAATTAACTTGTTTCTATGGTAAATATTAAATATATAATATTTAAATTACTAATATTCAATTATTTAAACATTATCATCTATAGCGATTTCACTAATTTAATATGCTTATAATATTATTTCTTATTTGAGATATTCCATAACATAATAATATTCTCCATTCGGATAAATGACAGACATATCAGGTGAGCCGGTTACAGCATTATTACCAGACCCTGCTGAGATATTATAAGAATACAGGCTTTTGTCGTAAACCATTCCCGAACCCGCTTTATAAATGGTAATGGAATAAAGTGCCGTCATGCCTGCGGGCGAAGGGATACTCACCGCTGAAGAGGTGCCGCTGGCATTAAAAGAACCTTTGATGGCGTACACCTGAGAATTTCCTACTACCGTATTGGTAGCCGTTTCACTGGTACCGACAGCCACTTTAAGATTTGGAGTGACCGCTGCCCATACTCCATTGGGAGCATCATAATAATAAAATCCGGTTGCTTTTACATTGGCTGTTTTACCGGTTCCTGTTCCGCTGGTTACATCTTTCACAAATACTAAAGCTCCATTCTGATCTGTGGCACCGGTACCGTTTGCGTACGCTGCGTTTTTTGCTTCCAGTTGAGCCCTTGTCATACGGGGAACCAGAATCGCATCGGGTAAAGAATTATTCGAGGTATTAGCCTGTATGTCCAAAGTTGCGGCAGGGCTTGTCGTATTAATTCCTACACGTCCCTGCTGAGCTTTGCTATTGGTGACAAAGAATGATAAAATAACAACCGTTAAAAATTTTTTTTTCATCTGTATTTTGATTTAAGTTAATTAATTCATACTAAAACCTACTTGTGCTATTCAAACATAATAATAAAGGTTTTAATAGTCATTATCCTAGATTTTTAAGACCTGAGCATTGCAAATTTAATATTATTTTCTTTTACAAGCTATAACCGTTTGATCATAAAATAATATAAATATGTATCTCTAAATAAGTTCTCCGTAGAGATCAAACTCTTCTGCAGAAGTAATTTTAACATCTGCGAAATCTCCGATAGAAATGTAAGTATTCTCGGCAGAAACCAAAACGGTGTTATCTACATCAGGTGAATCAAACTCTGTTCTGCCGATGAAATAATTACCTTCTTTTCTGTCGAATATGCATTTATATATTTTTCCGATTTTTTCCTGATTTTTTTCCCAGGAAATCTGGGACTGAATCTCCATAATTTCCTCTACCCTTGCTTCTTTTATTTCCTGAGGAATCGTATCTTCCAATATATAAGCGCCGGTATTTTCTTCATGTGAATAGGTAAAACAGCCCAGTCTGTCGAATTTCTGTTCTCTTACCCAGTCTTTCAGCTCCCGGAATATTTCTTCCGTCTCACCAGGGTAGCCGACAATAAGTGTTGTCCGTATCGCCATATCAGGAACTTTCTCTCTGAATTTAGCCAGAAGCGCATTTGTTTTTTCATGGGTAGTTCCTCTTTTCATCGACTTCAATAAGTCTGAATTGATGTGTTGAAGGGGAATATCGATATAGTTGCACACTTTGGGTTCTTCTCGAATGATATCCAGTACATCCTCCGGGAAACCGCTTGGGAAAGCATAATGAAGACGGATCCATTCAATACCCTCAACTTTCACCAATTCCTTTAATAAATTTCCCAGTGCACGTTTTTTATAAATATCCAATCCGTAATAGGTAAGATCCTGGGCGATAAGAATCAATTCTTTGGTTCCTTTTTTGGCCAGTTTCTGAGCTTCGGAAACCAGTTTCTCTATCGGTGTGGAAATGTGCCCGCCTCTCATTAACGGAATGGCACAGAAAGAACAAGGCCTGTCGCAGCCTTCGGAAATTTTGAGATAAGCATAGTGCTTAGGCGTTGTCGTTAAACGTTCACCCACCAGCTCATGCTTATAATCTGCTCCAAGATGCTTTAATAAAATTGGAAGATCCCGAGTACCGAAATATTGGTCTACGTCGGGAATTTCCCTGATCAGATCCGGCTTATAACGTTCAGACAGGCAACCGGTAACGAATACCTTTTCTACCTCACCCCTGTTTTTAGCTTCTACATAATCAAGGATGGTGTTGATCGATTCTTCTTTCGCATTATCTATAAATCCGCAGGTATTGATGACTACAATATCTCCCCTGTCTTCATGAACAACTTCTTTACCATTGGCTTTAAGCTGGCTCATCAAAACTTCGGAATCATAAACATTCTTGGAACACCCAAGCGTTACTACATTAATTTTCTTCTTTCCTACAGATTTTGTACGCATCTTTTTGATTTTGAGTTTGCAAAGATACAAAATAATGAAGAGTGTGGATAAAAAATAAAGATCACTTTATTTGTGATCTTTTTATAATGTTGTCATACTATTTATCGAGAAAGCCTGCAAGCTTTTTATCTTTCTCAGATAGTACAGCATCTTTTTCATCAATTTTCCAGTCGATATTTAAATGTGGATCATTATACATGACACCTCTTTCTGATTCTTTATGATAGAAATTATCGCATTTGTAGGAAAAAACTGCCGTTTCACTTAAAACAGAAAAACCATGTCCGAATCCTCTAGGAACATAAAGTTGTAATTTGTTTTCTGCGGTAAGCTCAATTCCGAACCATTTTCCATAAGTAGGAGAATCTTCCCTAAGATCAACAGCAACATCCCAAACACGTCCCTCAATGCAGGATACGAGCTTTGCCTGGCCATGCTCTCCTCTCTGAAGATGTACTCCGCGAAGAACACCATAGGAAGACTTGGATATATTATCCTGAACAAAGTGTCCGTTCATACCGGTTAGTTCTTCAAATTTCCTTTCATTAAATTTTTCAAAAAAATACCCTCTTTCATCTTCAATGATTGTCGGCTCGATAATGTAGCAATCCTTTAAAGGAGTTTCTTTTATTTTCATGATTTTATATTGTGTTGAAATTTATGACTTTTTTTTATATTCAATTTTAATAATAAATAAATTGTTCCAAGAGGAAAAAGTATGATTAAAGCATCAATACAGAATGGAAGGTGTGAGTTAATAAGATAAATATTGATCACCAGTTGCACTAGACCATAAGCCACACTAATCTTTAGATGTGAAACTTTTTTCTCATTAGCAAAAAGCTGATAAAGATGTCGCCGGTGTGCTTCAAAAATATTCTCTTTAATCATTATTCTTTCAATAATGGTAAGCACAACTTCGACACCATACACCGAAAGAAGAAGAATGAATTTATATTCACCTGTTTTTATAATGAGAAGTGTAATAAGAGCAAGTATCCAGAAACCTATCCCCATACTTCCTACATCACCGGCAAAACATTTTGCTTTTTTTCTAAAATTAAAAAATAAAAATATTAAACATGCAATCATTGGATACAAGATAAAATCCTCATCTGTGAAAGAAAAAAAATCGTGGTTTGCATAGGCTAAAAAACCTAGTGTTACAAGACTGTAGATACCGGTGATCCCGTTTATTCCGTCCATAAAATTATAAGCATTTAGCGACCCTATAATCAGGATAAAAAACACAGGCCACACCCAGAAAGGAAATACGGTAAAAGTATTCGCAAAATATAATAATAAAGCAACGGAAAAAAAATGAACCGACAACCTCACTCTATTGGAAAGAGGTTTCAGATCATCCATAAAACTTATTGTACAGATGGACAGTAATCCTAACCCAAATGACCAATAATGCTCTATTACGGCATTAATATGAAAGAGGCTGAACAAAATAAAGGCCATAGGAAAAATTACCCCTCCTCCACGAAGTGTAATCTGTGCATGTGCGCTTCTGTGATTGGGCTTATCAATGATATTATACTTGTCTGCGATTTTAAAATAGACCAGTATTAATATGAACAGCAAAATAATTACTATGCTATACTCCATTATTTCCTAAAACTTTTGATGGTTAATTCTAAACCCTCTTTTGCTGTTAAAGGCAGATTATTAATTTTTAGTAAGATATTTATTTTTTTATTAGATACAATTAAATTGTTGGTAAGTTTTTTTAATTTTTTGCTATTTAATGGAATTGGGATAAAGTCTCCTATCCTTGCGATGGCTTTTACCACAATCTTAGGGAGATTCAAGTCCATACTTTTAATATTTTCCGTCTTTCTTATAATTTCAATAATTTCCCGCGTACCTACAGGCTCATCATCAGAAATATGATAAATTCCTGTTTCTAATTCCTGACTGCCGAGCATAATTTGCCGGATATAAAAAATAAAGTTATTGATACTGATAAACGATCTTTGATTTTGGAATGCCGCCAAAGGATAAGGTATTCCTTTTGAAATGATTTTATACAAAAGATCCAGATTTCCGCGGTCGCCTGGTCCGTGTACCATGGGCGGGCGTACAATAACCAACTTTTTTTGAGAAGGCAGATGCTGACTTAGCAACCATTCTTCCGCCATTCTTTTTGTTTTTCCATAGATGGATACAGGATGGCACGGGGCACTTTCCTCCAGAGGCACCAAAGATTCATATTCTTCTATAGCAGCAAGTGAGCTGATATAGATCAACATTTTTGCGGAAGACTTCTCGAATACGGAGAATATCTTTTGGGCGATTTCAATGTTCGCAAGATAATAGTCTTCGTCAGAAGCGAGACCCTTGTGATCATGTGCTTTACCAATAAGATTAATGAAGATATCCGCTGTTTCATCAATCTCTGTTTCCCATAAGGGATTCCTTAAGGAAACTTCTTGAACATTAAATTCGTCCCTCAGAGATTCCGTGAGATTTTTTCCTATAAAACCGGAACTGCCAAAAATAGTTACTGTCATTTGTGTAATGCTTTAAGTGTTTTTTTATTAATTTTTTTTCGCTCATTATCAAACAGCCAGCCCCACTTATTAAAATAATAAATAGCTGACTCCATACCGATCTTTGTAAGCCTCCAGGATTTGTGAGAGCCTTTTTCAAAATGATGGTAAATGTGTACTTCAGGATAATATACAGTTCGGTATCCACCTGCAATCAGTCTTCTACAGAGATCTGTTTCTTCTCCGTACATAAAAATTTTTTCATCAAAAAATCCTATTTTTCTAATAGCATCAATCTTCAGAAACATAAAACAGCCTGAAAGATAAGGCACATCCATAATTTTGTCATACCCGGTAAATCTCATTTCAAAAACTTCGTTTCTTTTGTCTACCATTTTTTTGAATGGGTTGAACCTCCTGCCAATCCAGTCGTATGGAGTCGGAAGCAATTTGCAGAGATGCTGAATCCTGCCATCAGGATAAAGTACTTTTGGCATCAGATTCCCAATTTCAGAATGGTTTTTCAGAAAGTCTACAATCTTTTTAATAATATCATGACCAAAGTATGCATCAGGATTTAAAACGAGATGATAATCACTTTTCCTTTCTATGGCTTTTCTTATCGCAATATTGTGCGCTGCTCCAAATCCCGGATTTTCAGGATTAAAAAAATACTCGACACGAGAATCTGTGATGATTGATTTCAAATCATCGGTGGGAGAATTATCAATCAGATACAAAAAAATGGGAAAATCCGTGTCGGAATCCAGAAAACTTTTGATTGCTTCCAGAAGGATCTTCCTGTCATTCCTGTAGCACACTATACTTGCGGTTATTAACATTTAACTAATTTAAAAAATTAAATAGATTTAAATATATCCAAATATCTTTTGGCTCTCACTTTTGCATCTCCGAATGTAATAAGCCTCTTCTTTCCTTTTTCCACAAGCTCCTGAGAAAGATTTTCAATATTTAAGATCATCATCATCTTGTCGGCAATATCTTCCGCATCCAGCGGATCAAAATAAAGTGCTGCATCTTCGCAAATTGATTTTGCAAATGAGTAACCGGATGTTAAAACAGGAATTTCCATTTTCATGGCTTCCGGATAGTTTGCAGAAAAAGACTCGATCAACGTCGGCAAGAAAAGGGCATCACATTCTGCGTAAATCTGTGGACAGTCTTTTACTTCAATTCTGCCAAGATTAATAATTCTAGCCTTTGCTTCCGTACTGAAATGTTTTTCATATTTAGCCTGATCTATCGTTAAAATAAACTTTATGTCTTTTCCCATTTTCTTTCTATTTAGAATAGGAATCAATTCATTAAGAATAGTAAGATTTTTATGGATATCAAAAGAAGCCAGGGACAAAAACCTGTATTCGTTTGCTGAAGGTTCTGGCAATAACCTCTTACGGGCAGAAGCATCGTAGGTTTCAAAGTACCTGTTATATGTATTGCTAACGGTGTAGATGTTTGCCGGACCGACTTTTAAAAACTCTGACAGTCTTTGTGACATGTCTTCTGTCTCACATATAAAATATTTGCCGTTTCTTTTCAGAAAAAAACGATGGGCAGCCTTCATGAGGTTTATCCTGAGAAAATCCTTGAGAGAAATTTTATTAAAAAAAGGTGATTCAGGATACACATAATAGGAGTTTGCAAAGCCTGAAATATGCTTCGATCCGGGCGTCCAGCATGCCGGTCCAAATACTGAAAAAATAAGATCGGGACGTATCGTCTGCTCAAGGTCTCTCAGTTTTTTTCTTACTGAAAAACCATTTCTGCCATACAGTGGGTGGTGGTCAAAGTAGTAGAAATGAAAATTATCCGGAAAATCTTCAGTTTTAATTTCCCGAGCAACGGTTTTACTCAAAAAGAGATGGTATTCATTTTCTGTAAAAGCAATACATTCGTAGATGAATGACACCGCCACCTGTGTCACGCCAGTCCCACTTAGTGTTGTTGTATTGATTATCAGTTTCATATTCCTCGATTTAAAGTTAAGAGCATAGGTAAACTAGAGACATTCAAGGATTTCTCTGATCATCTTTTTATTATCCACACTGTTGAACAATACTTTTGCACCGTGAGAATATTTTTCAAAATTATTATCTATTTCTTCTATTATTTTCTTCATTTCAGCCGTATCTTTTGCAGGGCTGAAAATCTTTCCACAGCCAAATTTCTGAAACGGAAAGGAAAGCCCCGGAATATTATTCCCAATCATAGGAATTCCGTAGCCTGAATATTCAAATATCTTATTAGGCGCACAAAATATCTGATTCAATGATATTGGATCATACATGAGAATTCCAATCCTAGCCAATGCGGTTATATATAAATGCTGCGGTGCGGGAATAAATGAAATGTGTATCAGCCGTGGACAGATTTCCTTATAGCGAGCCAGCATATTATAATCTCTACCCATAAGCACAGGGATAAAATCCTCCGGCATTTCATTAATTGCCTTTAAAATAAAAGAAAGATCCCTGTCTGGAGAGATGACTCCCTGGTATAGTATGACTTTCGAACTATCCTTTACCAAAATATTATACAGTTCAGGATAGTTTTCGTTTAAAAAATTACCTGACTGAGCAGTATCTAACAGCTTATATGGTTTGTTGGCCAGAACGGCGGGATATTTTTCCGGTTTAAACCAGACATTAAAAATCGCAGCCCTGTTTTCTTCACAAACGATTAGCCGCTTTGTTGTTTTTATATATTTATTTAAGACAAATCTGTAAAATGATGAATGATCATACAGTTCAAGTATATGCAATATATAATCTATCTTATTAAAAACTTTGCTGAAAAGCAGCGGGGCAATACTATCTGCATCTACAAACCAGACTACGCTGTTACCATCGTTTAATCCAGATAATTCTTTCAAAACCTCTTTTCTGTATTGCAGCCACGTTTTTATCTTTGCAAAGAATGACCTTTTCTTTGAAGTCACAAACTCCCGTAATCCCAGATCTTTATACTCAATTCCCTTTTTTCCAAAGTCCTCTTTCCAGTAATCGTTCAGCCCCAGAGTGATTACCCGTACACCATATCCGAGATCAGCAAGATGCTGAATAACCATCTGGGTAGGCGGTTCGTTTTCAATGATGTTTTTATGGATTATCAGAATTTTTTTCATATTTAAATTTCTCTATCATGATTTATGTTTCAAAATATTTTTTTTTCTGGTGTGCAAATGTATGTATTTAGAATTAAAATATCATCTGATTTTGTATTTGTATTGTACAAAAGGCTGCATGGCGAATAATATAATCATGAAAAAAATTATCGGATAAAAACCCTGTGTGATTCCTGAAAGAATATCACCGCGGACGGTAAGAAGAGAGGCCAGAAAGCATAACAGTGCTATTAAAAGCGAAATATAATTGTCTGATAATAAAAATGTGTATACTATCTTCATAAGCACTCCCACGTAAAGGCCCATGAGAAAAGAGTATAGGATAAGCCCTAATATTCCTTGATTAGCCCATCCTTCACCGGCTATTCCAGCTGCATTCGACCATGAATATTGTGCGAGGTGTTCATAATCAAAATTCTGTCCGCCGTATTTCACTTCTGTAAGTGCGACACCAAATCCCACGGGCTTCTCTTTCCATAGACTTCGTGGTATTGGGTTGAAGATCACTGCTTTTATGGTATAATCAAGCGGTAAGAACTCTGTGGTAGATCCGAACGTTTCTATACACTTATTATAATCCGTCAGCAGAAGGTCTCCTTCTGTAGAATTGTATTCTTTCTGGGACTGAGAAAAATCCATTTCTGCAATCGTCGTCTGTAACATTTCCAGGTTGTCGATTTCTTTATTACGGATGGATGACAAAGCAAGGAAAGACAAAATTACAATAGCAGCCGGGAACAGTAGTTTTATATTAAAAAGTCTTTTAATCTTAAATGTATCTTGTTTGAGTGCAACAATAATATTTGCAAGTATGATAATAATGAGTAATGAAATAATGGCACCGCGGGTACCTCTTGGAAATGCAGCCAGGGCCAGGGCAAAAAAGCTAAGATTAAGATATAGAGAATTCGATTTAAACCTTGCGTTATTGTAACTGAGTATAAAAATGATTAAAGAGGATAATGAATATAAAGTAAACAACAGAATCGTAAACAAGGTAGGAATATCTTCTTTCTCCGGAATCCGGTAATAAAATCTGGTAACAGCTTTTTCAAACGATCCGTACAGCCAGGTATTGAAAGAAAAGTCAAGTACCACATACAAAAGGACAATCAAAAAGAGATACAGCTGCTGGCGCTGTTCCAGAGGTTTGATTGAAAACTTTTGAAATATATCATTTTTCCTGTTGATAAAGTTAATGATTCTTTTATGGCGCATTTTTCCAGTGAGATATGCCGTAACGACAAAAATAAGAAATGACAGTAGTAGCAATAATTCGGATTCTTCACTGATCTCAACTTCATTTTTTAGTCCGAAAAAAAATAGGAATATTACAATCATATAAAACAAGGGATCAATAATTGATCTGTATCCTTTTCTTATAACAATCGCCAACAAAAATAATATTGCAATAAAACCAGCAAACGTCATTATTAATCTTTTAATTTTTGGATCAGAAATTCAATAATTTTCTCGCTTGATGTGCCGTCTCCATACGGGTTATTGGCTCTGGACATTGCACTGTACCGAGATTCGTTATCCAAAAGGCTGGATACCTCTTCAACAATTGTATCATATCGCGTTCCTACGAGACGTACGGTACCAGCTTCAACAGCTTCTGGTCTCTCGGTATTATCTCTCATGACAAGAACAGGTTTACCCAAACCCGGAGCTTCTTCCTGTATTCCACCACTGTCGGTTAATACCATATAGCTTTTTTTCATCAGGAAAATAAACGGTAGATAATCCAATGGTTCAATGAAGAAAATATTTTCCGGTTTTGCATTACCAAAAATTTGATTGATCGGATTTCTTACATTGGGATTTAAATGCATCGGATATATAAAGTCGACCGATGGGTAAGATACTGCCAGATTTTTTAAAGCCTTGCAGATATTCATGAAGCCTTCTCCGAAATTTTCCCGCCGATGGCCAGTTATCAAAACCAATCTTCTCTCCCCATTGAGCCGTGCATAATCATACCCGAAATCTGAAAGTAAGCCTGTAATTTCGGCGGCCAGCTGTTCATTATCTTCTATTCTCTTTACGACCCATTGTAAAGCATCAATTACCGTATTTCCAGTTATGATAATATTTTTTTCAGGGACATTTTCTTTCACAAGGTTTTTTTGGCTTCTTAATGTAGGAGCGCAGTGGTAGGTTGCTATCCGCCCTGTAAGCTGCCTGTTGATCTCTTCCGGCCACGGGCTATAAATATCCGAAGTACGTAATCCTGCTTCTATATGCACTACGGGTATCTTCTGATAGAAGGAGGCGAGAGCAACAGCCATTGAAGTCGTTGTATCTCCATGCACAAGTACAAAATCTGGTTTTACATCCAATAGAACACTTCTCATTTTGGTCAGCACAACTGAGGTAATATCATAAAGATCTTGTCCTTCCTTCATGATCTTCAGATCAAAATCCGGCACTATTTCAAATAATCGCAGAACTTGGTCCAACATTTCCCTGTGCTGCCCTGTAACACACACAAAAGTTTCAAAAATATCAGGATATTGTCGGGATTTATTAACCAACGGAGCCATTTTTATGGCTTCAGGTCGCGTTCCAAATACGATAAGGATTTTTTTCATATTAAATTATAACTTTAAAGGTGATAAAACCTTGTATAATAGAATGCAATAGATAGCTTAGTAAAAATGCATAACTTAATCCTAAGGCACCGAGATGCATATATTCTACAAAAATATAACTTATCGTAAGAAAACTTAATCCCCAGAACAGATTAACCCCAAAGCCCAGCCACATTTTCGCTTTACTTGCAATAGCCTGTCCCAGAACACTGTTTACCGTTTGTAATATTGCTGCTACCAAAAGTATCCTTAAAGGAAGATAGCTGGTAAAACTACGTCCATATAATTTTAATATGAATGGTGCCAAACACATGATAACCAAGACTAAAGCTGTCACCACCGCACAATTCACCAATAAATTGAGTTTTAAAAGCTTTCCATACTGCTTTCCGGAGCCTTCAGACAAAGCGTTTGAAAGCATCGGTAATATGATGTTTCCTATAGAGTTCGGAATAAACAAAACCATGAGATACCATTGCTCCGAAACATCAAATATAGCCATTTCTCCAAAACCATTTGTGCGCACCAGCAATGCTTTTCCTAACCAGATGACAGGCATAGCCACAAAGGTTGATAACATTGCCGGAATTGAAAACTTAGTGAAGATTAATCTTATTTCGGGTGTAAAAAAACGTTTGTTTCTAAATGTCGATTTAAAGTTCTTATTTATCGAAATTTGATTAAGAACAACAAAAAAAAGTGCTGAAATACCAAGTGCGACTATAACACCTTCAGACTTCCAGAAATGAGCACCAACTAATAAAAGCACAAACTGAATAATACCGTAAATAAAGTTATTTATTCCCAGTCTTTTAAAATCTTCAAAACCTGTAAGAGTGCCGCTTTGAGCACTTGAAATAGTAGTGAACAAAAGCGCTATGACAGCAAGTTTCAATGAAAATGACAGGTCATAGGTGCCGAAAGAAAGTTGTGAGATCTGACGATTAAATAAAAAGACAATTACAGATATTAGCAGTCCGAAAATAAGAGCAATTTGATTCGAAGCATTGTGAATTTGATATGCTTTTTCCCGGTCACTATTTCTATAATATGCTACATAACGTGCAGCCGTAAGCCCCATTCCAGCACTTGAAAAAACCATAAACATAGTAATTGTAGAACGCAGTACGCCAATCTTCCCATACTCTTCCTTGCCAATAATCCTGGCCACGATGACAAAGCCAACCAGCATCAGCAGCTTTCCGGAAACTGTCCCAACCAGAGACCATGAGGCGCTTTTGATAAATCTCCTGATGTGCGGTAAGGCTATAATACTTTTAATCTTGTTGCTCAAGGTGGTCTAATTGGTTTTGTACAGAGTATTGTCTTAAAACTTAGCTATTCTATTATTTTAGAATTATTTTTACAAATCCATCTGTGATTATCTTGAGAACTTGTCTTTTATTTTATCAAAAAAACTTTTCTCCTCTGCCCCATATCCGTATCCGTATTTGTTGCCGTATCCGAAATAATCTTTATCCACATCATTCAGTACAAATCCTACATTCTTGAGTTTACCGCTTTCTACATTATTATTTGCAAAATCAATTAGAGCTTTTTCGGTGTACTGAGAACGTGTAACATATAATGTGGCATCTGCCATTTCGGCAATCAGGAAGCTGTCCGTTACAAGCATTAACGGTGCAGTATCAAGAATAATATAATCATACTTGGTTTTCAGCTGTTCCAGAAGTTCTGCATAGCGGCCATTCGTAAGCAATTCGGTAGGATTGGGAGGTATGCTTCCTGAGTAGATAACATCTAAATACGGATTAAATGTTGATACGTGGATGATATCCTGTAATTGTAAATTCTTATCATACAAGAACTCAGTAAGCCCCGTAAGACCCTTTCTTGCCGGGTTATATCGTTGCAGCTGAGGATTTCTGATATCAGAACCAATAATGACCACCTTTTTGTTTGGTGTCGCCATGGTAAGTGCCAGATTAACTGATACAAAAGTCTTTCCTTCTCCTTTTATCGTAGATGTTACAAATACAACTTTAGCCTGCTTTTTCGGAAGCATAAAATTCATATTTGTGATCAATATTCTGAAGGCTTCGGCCATTGGTGAAAGATCATTAATCTGTATAAGTTCCGGCTGGCCCTTTGAAAGTCTTGGAATTTCACCGATAATCGGCTTATCAGCTGCAAGATTTTCCAGATCATGTTTTGTCTTGATCTTATTATTCAGCAGTTCTTTAAAGTAAATAATAGCAAAAGGTAACAACAATCCGAAAATCATTGCACCAAGCATGTGCATCGTTTTCTTAGGAGCTACAGGCTTTTCGGAAGCATAAGCATAATCTACAATTCTTGCCTTATCTGCCGTTACGGCTAAAGAAATTGCTGTCTCTTCTCTTTTCTGAAGCAATAGAAGGTAAAGACTCTCTTTGATCTGCTGCTGTCTTTCAATATCTCTGAACAATTTTTCCTGACTAGGAATTTTCATAATTCTTGAAGACACTTTATCCTGTTCCGCAAGATATTGATTTTTAGCAAATTGCAACCCACTTCGACTTTTATTCAAACTTTCAATCACTGAGGTACGCATAGCAGAGATCTGGTTATTGAGGTCAATGACCAGCGGGTTCTGGGGTGTCGCGTTTTCAAGTAATCTATTGCGGTCAATTACCAGTTGATTGTATGCTGTAATCATATTTGTAGCCTCAGAACTCTGCAATCCCACATTTGTAGGAAGTACCTGACCGTTGCCCTGTTTAGCCATAAATCCGATTAAAGCATTGGTAAGATCAAGCTGAGAATCTACTTCGATCTGTTTTCCACGTGCCTCTGCAGAACTTTCAAGTCCTATTTTCGCTTCTGTGCTGAGGTCGGTAATATGATTTGAACTTTTAAAACGTTCCTTTCTGTTTTCAACTTCGCCCAAATCGTTGGCAATAATATTTATTCTTTCATCAATAAAATCACGGGTAATCTCAGACTCGGAATTTTTGTCTTTAATAGCCTCGTTATTATAAATTTTCACAAGAGAATTAAGAATATCTTTGGCCTTATCTACATTTTGATAATTTAAGGAAAGACCTATAACAGTCGCATCTTTATTCAGTAAGCTTACATTCAGTATTTTTTGAAGTGTATTTACTACTCCTTCTTTAGTGGAATATGTAAAGCTGAAGTCTTCAATTTTTCCAGCTTTTAAACTGTTGAAATGAGGATTTTTAATAATGATGATATTGGCGTAAGGAAGACTGATTGTTCTTCCGTAAGAAGTCAAAATATCTTTTGAAAATTCTTCCGAACTTAAAGTAATCGTATTTTGTGAAAATTTCAGATGAACAGGTTGTTTGGGCTGTTTTGCAAATGGTTTTTCATTAATTACTTTGATCTCAAAAGGAGAAGTATCTGCGTAAAGCTCTTGGTTTACAACACCATGTTTTGCAAAAACCGATGTTTGCAGGTGAAGAGTCTTAACGACATCCTGAAAAAGCTTTTTAGATTTGAAAATCTCAATCTCATTCTGAATACTGTTTGTTCCCATACCACCAAACCCGGACAGATCCTGAAGAACAGAAAATTCTCCACCAGATGGAGTGTTTTTGGCATCTTTAATTAAAACAGAAGCTTTTACATTATAAACAGGAGTAACAAATTTTAAGTAAATATACGTAAGTGCCAGAGAAATAATGGGAATAATGATAAACCAAACCCAATTTTTAAGATATGGCTTAATAGTTTCGCTTAAATTTATTTCTTTAACTGATTCGTCTTGTGTTGAATTACTCATTGAAAAATATTATATTATCTTAAAAGTAACAGATACCATATTAAATCGATTTCGCCGACAATAGTATGCATTATCACTGTACTTTAATTTAGATTTAAGGTGAATAATTATGTATTAGTTTCTATTGAATGATTATTTTTTTGATCCGGTTCTTTTCAAGTTTTATTTTCATTAACACAGAAAGTCTTCATTCATGAAAACCGTCCTTAATATTTTTGCTTTGCTGCCGGATATGTACTTCTATTTTTTAATGAGACTTACAATCACTGCAATTGCCGTAACAGTAATAGATGCAGCCGTGAGATAAAGTGCTGTATTCGGATTTTGTTTCGCCTGTAAATCCTTCGTATTATTAGAAGGTACAATAATTGCATCTCCCTGTTTCAGATAGTAATAAGGTGAATTGATAAGATTGGCATCCTGTAGATTTACTTTTCCATGAACAACCTGCCCATTCTCAGTTCTGACAACAAGAATATCATCTCTTTTGCCGTACATGGTAAGATCTCCCGCCATACCCAGTGCATTCCAGATTGTTCCCTGTCCGTTCGAAATGGTATAATCTCCCTGTCTGTTTACCTCCCCTAAAACGGTTACTTTAAAATTGGCCAGCCGAATATTAACAGTAGGATTGATCACATATGCTTCCATCCTCTTCCTTAGCTCTTCTTTCAAATCTACTAAGGTTTTATCTTTTGTGCTTATAATTCCTAAAATAGGAAAATCAATATTACCGTTTGCATCAACGATATAGGTTGGTCCTGAGATGGTTGACATCCCTTGGTTAGGAGTGTTGCCTCCAGCCATCGCATTGGTTTGTACAAGTTCTGATGAAGAATAATTTTGGTTGAATGGTTTTACCACATCCATATCCTTAGCGGTAATCAGAATCACAAGCTGATCGCCACTCTGAAGGGTGTTAGAAGAATTTCTGGAAGATGATTCAATAGCTACTTTTTCAATATTCTGCAAATAATTAAGATCATTTTTAGCATTGGGATTAGTTTTACATGAAACCATTACAAATGCTGATAGTATTACCAATATTTTACCTTTCATCGTTTTTTAAAATTGTACAAATATATACATTTAAATCTTTTTCTATTTATCCAATACTTCATATATTGAATTATTGCTTCTGAATTCCGGAACAATTACCTTCAGAAGTTTCACTACTTCCACTTTGTCTCTTCTAAGGGAAGCTTTAGTAATAGAATTTACAAGCAATTCGATTTCCAGGAATTCCATCGTAGGATCTTTGGAAACCATGATTTTTTCATTATGGGTAGGTAAAGTTTTGGCGTCATCGCTCAGAAGCTCTTCATAAAGCTTCTCTCCGGGTCTTAAGCCCGTATAAATAATTTTGATATCGATATTAGGTTCAAAACCTGATAATTTAATCATTCTTCTGGCTAGATCAAGTATTTTCACCGGCTCTCCCATATCGAAAACAAAGATCTCTCCACCCTGCCCCATCGTTCCTGCCTGCAATACGAGCTCGCAAGCTTCAGGAATGGTCATGAAATATCGTACGATATCAGGGTGAGTAATCGTAACAGGACCTCCTGCTTCGATCTGTCTTTTGAAATGAGGAATTACAGATCCATTAGAACCTAATACATTGCCAAACCTTGTGGTAATAAATTTAGTAATGTTACCCTCAACATTTTGTAATGACTGCACGAATAACTCCGCTGTTCTTTTTGATGCCCCCATTACATTGGTTGGGTTTACCGCCTTATCAGTGGATACCATCACAAACCTGTTTACTTTATATTTGCTGGAAAGGGTTGCCACAATCTTTGACCCCAATACATTCACCAGGATGCCTTCATGCGGGTTTTCTTCCACCAACGGAACATGTTTATAGGCCGCCGCGTGATATACCATAGAGAAATTATAGGTTTGAAATAAAGGCTCTATCCTGTGTTTGTTGGAAACATCTGCCAGGACAAATTTAAATCTAATATGAGGGAATTTTTCCTTCATTTCGAGTTCTATGTCATATAATGGAGTCTCCGCCTGATCCAGTACAACAATCAGAGAAGGATTGAACTGTGCGACCTGTCGTACAATTTCGCTCCCGATTGATCCTGCACCTCCGGTTACCAGTATGTTTTTATTATAATGTCTTCTATTAATTTCCTCATTCTGAATCTTAATGGGTTTCCTGTTCAGAAGATCCTCGATCTGAAGATTACGGATAGATCCTCCAAAATCACTGTCCCTAAGCTTTTGTACCGATGGTGCCTTCAATATATTAAGGTCCTTTTCCAAAAACAAATTGACCCATGAGTTCATTTCGTCTTTAGACATCATTTCTTTTATAATGATAACCCCATCAATAAGAAGTTCCTCTTTTGTACTCTGTTCTATTTTTTCTTTGCCAAAAATAGGCTTGCCCAAAAGATAAGCTTTTCGGGAATCTGTACGCTGCGTAAGAAATCCCACTACATGGTAAGGAAGATTGGGATTATCAAGAATAGCTCTCGCAATAGCAATTGATTGTTCATCTATTCCCAATACAAGGATTCTCTTTTTAAGCGTACTTCTCCTGTATTCCCTCACTATATGAAAAAATTCTTTTACGTAAAGCCTGAAAAGGAAAAGTCCCATAAAAGAGATAATAAAATAGAGGATCAGAAACGGATTGATAATAAATTTAATCCCTGTAACCCACAAGCAGATAATATTTACTGACCCTACGGTAAATAACGTACAAAAGCACGATATCAGCAGTTTGAACAGATCAATAAAGGTAGAATGCCTTATAATACCCGCATATGTTTTAAAAATATACATAAACATGATATTTGAAAGCAGAATGCCTGCAAATACAATGAGCCTGTCTTTATTGTAAATAAACTCAGCCTGTGTAATTTTTTCTATAATGTAGGTAGATAAAAACAGAGATACAACCAATATGATAATATCTATAACAAGAATTATCCACCTTGGCAGATATCTTACATCCGAGAGATTGACAACATTATCTCCTCCGAACAGTTTCTTTCTAAAAGAGTTGTACATTGTCTGTAATGGTATTCATGTGTGTAAAAAAGTATAAATCCACCTTCTTATTCGAAAGTGCTGATGCAAATTTAAAATAAAATTTCATCTATTATAAATATTTAAAAATAAATTTAATTAAGAGATAATATTAGGATTGATTTCCCCGCCTGGAGATAAATCAAACCCGGCTAACTGAAACCAGACATGGCAAAAAATATACCACATGCCCACCGGAAATGCTCTGACTTTTCAACAAATCGTTAAATGCACTGTGAATCAAATCAGTTTTTTTTTATCAGTGTGGCAAACTCAAATTTTATTTTCTTCCGGGTAAACTGTTATTCCACAATATCATTTATTTTTTCGTACTCGAAACCTCTGCTCATTAAATATTTTATCGTTTTTGATTTACGTTGATATTCCTTTAGCCCTTTTTGCTTCACATAATAATCATCATAAATTTTCCGGATGGTTTTATCATAATCAGCGTCGTCGATTTCATCGAAGCATATGTTGATCAGTTTTTCAGGAACCTGCTTTTGTTTGAGATAAATTTTAATTTTTGTTTTCCCCCAATGTTTAATATAAAATTTCCCCCGGATATAGCTGCGCGTAAATCTTTCTTCATTTAAATAGTTCTCACGCAAAAGATAAAGCATGATTTCTTCTTTCGCTTCATCGATCAACAGAAACTCCTTCATTTTCTGTTCCACCTCCGAGTGACAACGATCCTGGTACACACAGTAGTTTACCAGTTTCTGCCTGATCTCGTCAAAGGTGAAAGATTTCTTTTCCATAGGATATAAAAAAGAATGAGCAGTGCCCATTCTTTATATTTTATTTTTATAAGATTTTAGTAATTAAATAAGGCTTTCCCTTCCATTAATTCATTGACTCTTTTTCGTACCGAAGCAATTGCCTGGTCATCTTTAATGTTATCCACCACTTCAGAAATAAATCCTGCAATGGTATCCATATCGTTTTCCTTCAAACCTCTGGTGGTGATAGCCGCAGTACCCAATCTGATCCCGGATGTGGTAAATGGCGATTTATCATCAAACGGAACCATATTTTTATTGCAGGTAATATCAGCAAGCACCAACGCCTTTTCAGTTTCTTTACCGTTTACGCCTTTATTTCTAAGGTCTACAAGCATCAGGTGATTATCTGTTCCGCCACTTACAATATCAAATCCCCTGTCGATCATGGCTTTTGACAATGCCTGGGCATTCGATCTTACCTGTTTTGCATAGGTTTCAAATTTGGAATCCAGAGCTTCTCCGAAAGCTACTGCTTTTCCTGCGATCACATGTTCCAGTGGACCACCCTGAATACCCGGGAAAACAGCTCCGTCCAGAACCTGGCTCATCATTTTGATTTCTCCCTTAGGGGTTTTGTGGCCATAAGTATTTTCAAAATCTTTCCCCATCATGATCATTCCTCCTCTTGGGCCTCTTAATGTTTTGTGGGTCGTGGTAGTTACTACGTGACAATGTTCAAACGGAGAATTCAATAATCCTTTAGCTACCAAACCGGCAGGGTGAGCAATATCTGCCCAAAGCGTAGCACCGATCTCATCGGCGACTTCTCTGAATTTTGCATAATCCAGATCTCTTGAATAGGCTGAGAAACCGGCAATCATCATTTTAGGCTTTTCTCTCAAAGCGACCTCTCTCATCTGGTCATAATCGATAAGACCGGTCTCCTGCTGAACGCCGTAAGAAACAACATCATACTGAATTCCTGAAAAATTAACCGCGGAACCATGCGTAAGGTGTCCTCCCATTGAAAGGTCCATTCCCATGATTTTATCACCCGGCTTCAAAACGGCAAGATAAATGGCTGCATTGGCCTGAGAGCCTGAATGCGGCTGAACGTTTACATAATCAATACCGAAAAGCTGCTTTGCTCTTTCAATAGCCAAAGTTTCAACCTCATCTACGACTTCGCATCCTCCATAATATCTTTTTCCGGGATATCCTTCTGCATATTTGTTGGTAAGCACGCTTCCCACCGCTTTCATCACATTCTCCGAAACAAAATTTTCTGATGCAATCATCTCAATCCCGTGGGTTTGTCTCTGTCTTTCTTTTTCAATCAGGTCGAAAATAATATCCATTTTACTTTTAGTTTTTGAAATTTTTCACCCCAAAAGTACGAAATTTTCATCGAGATCAGGGTATCAACTGATGTGATTTTTTGTGGTTAAAAATGCTAAAACATTCACACACTTGCTATTTAATAAAAATTAAAGAAATACTCTTTCGTTTTTCTCATTAACATTAAATATGAAGATCCTCCAAAAATTGAAACGAAAAATATATCTATAAAAGAAATCAGAATCCTTCATCCGAAAGCTCTTTATTGACCAAAGCACCGGTAAAATTACCCTGTGCCACTGCATTGGCAACGGATCTCATCATTGTAGTATTATCTCCGCAGGCAAACACACCTTCTGTACTTGTCTTATGAAAGTGATCGATTTTAATAAAACCATGTTCCGTAAGCTCAAGCTGCAGATCTTCCGTATTGATATTCTGCTCAAAGGGTATTTTAGCATACAAAGCATCCAGGTATTTTTCCTGCCCGTCTTTAAAAACAACTTTTAGGATATGCCCGTTTTCATGAATAATTTCCTGTATTTCCTGCTCAGAGATTTCGATTTTGTTTCGTTTGAATTTTTCAGTCTGCTCAACATTTAGCGTAGATTCTCCATTGGTCAACAGTGTAAGATTTTTTGATAAATTAAAAACCAGCTTTGAAAATTCAAAAGCGAGATCTCCATTGGAGAGAATCCCCGTCGTTTTACCCTTCACTTCATATCCGTGGCAGTACGGACAGTGAATTACAGAAATCCCCCAGCACTCGGAAAATCCTTTAATATCCGGCATCATATCCTTTACACCTGAAGCAAGTATTATTTTTTTTGCATGATATATTTCACCGCCTTCTATCTGCACCATAAAAGCTTCCGGCTGCTTCGAGACTTTGGTGACCGATCCGTTATAAAAATGTACGGTTTTATAGTTCCGTACCTGATCTTTAGCGAGATCTGAAATTTCTTTAGGTGTTTTACCGTCCTGGGTAAGAAAATTGTGCGAATGAGGAGTCTGCCGGTTGCAGGGGTTTCCGCTGTCTATGATTAAAACATTTCTTAAAGACCTTCCAAGAGACATTCCTGCCGATAGTCCTGCGTAGCTTCCTCCTATGATGATGACATCGAAGTTATTGTTTTCCATAAAATCATTGTTTGCCTGAATTGAATACAAGTAATGAACCGTTCATCCGGCAAAGTTAAAAAAGATCTTCGTTAATGCAATAAAGTTGCATTAATATTTTAAAATTTATGCCTAGCCGACAGTTAACTTCTTTAATTTCCGGCTTTAATCTCATCGATCTCTTTCTGGATTCTTTTTCTGATATCGATTTTAGCTCCTTCAAAACGGAAAATAACAGTTCCTTTCTCTCTGGCAAAAGGACTGATGACAGAATCTGAGATTTTTGAATACCTGAAGAAAGGAGACGTTTCGTCCAGCTCATCTTCCGGAGAGTCTTTTATCCTGATCAGGTGGGTATATTTTCTACTGAGATCAAACCAATTGATGTAATCTGCATTAAAAGAAACTGCCTTTACACCTTTTACCGAATAATAATTGATCGCGCCTGCCTGCCCGTAGTTGTCACAAAGCACAAGGGTACGACCGGTTTTAGAAAGCTCGGCGTACAGCCGATCTGTTTTGGTAGCAAGCTCTTTCCAACCCAGCATATCCGAAAAATCCTGCGGCAGCGAATGATCTTTGCCGTCTTCCCACCGCAGCATTCCCCAATTGCGGTACTTATGCTGATGGGACAAAACATAGCGTGGACTTTTGTTTGGCAAAGCCACCGTGTACAACGGGATAAAAGACAACACCGCTATGGCCACAAGAACAATCTTCAGCACTTTTCCGGCCTTCGTTTCACTAAGAAAATCTGAAATAAATACGGCGCCGAAAGCAATATAGGTGGGATAAATACCAATCGCATAATAATCTTTAGCCTTAAAAAATAAGAATAAACTCATCGTAAAAACATAAGCCCACAGGAAGAACCTGAATTTTTCAAATCGTTTGTAAGCAAGCAATGCATAAAACCCAGAAATAATGACCAGGACGGAACCTAAGAAAAACAGAAGCTGTGACTTTAAAAACCCGAGCCGGCTGACGTTGACCAGCTGTCTTTCGGAAAGCTCTTTCATATGATGGATCACCGGAAAATGATGATGATATTGCCAAACCAAATTTGGCAGAATAATCACCAAAGACACCAATGCCGCAAAATACAGGTGTTTCTGGAGATAAATTTTCCTTTGGCCCGTCAGAAGCAGGGCAGGAATAATTCCCAATACCGAAAACACAATATTATATTTATTTAAGAAGCCAATTCCAAAAAATACAGCGCCTGCATACAGCCATTTTACTCTTTCAGAATTCAAATATTTAATTAAAGCATAATTTACTAACGTCCAAAGCAACACTTCATGTGAATTGGGCTGAAAAAGCGTATTGAGACGTAATAGAATGGAAAGGAGAATTCCGGTAGAAGCCAGAATCCGGGCATATAAGTTTCCTCCCAGCTCTTCAACCATTTTCCAGACCACAGCAATCGTCAATGCACCGGATAAAGCAGGAAAAAATTTAACCCAAAAAATACCGTTTCCCAGCATTTTGATGATCAATGCGATCCACGAAGTAAGCGGCGGAACCGATAAATAGCCCCATGCCAGATGATTAGCCTGATCAAGATGCAGATATTCATCACGGTGAAGTTCGTACACAGGATCGATTGCTAAATACTGAAAAACAAATTTGGCCAAAATAAATAAGAAAAGGATAATTCCGCTTTTTTTCATGGTCGTTCCGATATTATAACAAGACATTCAAAAGTTTAATTCTATTACATTTTATTTAAATTTATAACAATCCACTTAATCTGGCTTCTTATATAAACTGAAAAATCCCGAAAAAAATTCCGGGATTATCACATCTAAAAAATTTATAGTGTCAGTTTACTATTTTTTTGATTTTTCTTTAAGTTCTTCTTTGTCTTTATCAGAAGGATTCCAGACTTTTACATCCGCATTTTGATCGATGCCTGAAAGAATCTCAACATTGATCCCGTCACTTGCACCCAGCGAAACATAAGCTTTTTTGAATTTTCCGTCTTTTTGTTTTACTTCAACAAAAGGAACATCTTTTCCGTTTTTCTTTTCGTACTGGATCAGAGATTCATCAAGCAAAAGCGCATTTTTCTTAGAACTTAATACAATCTCACCGTTGGCCGAAAATCCGGCTCTGATATATTCATTATTTGGGTTGAAGACATCCCCTTCTACCGGGAATTTAATGGTTCCGTTGTTGTCTTTCCCTTTTGGAGCAATCATCGTCAGCCTTCCCGGAAACGTTTTGTTCTGAAGGGCTCCGATCACGATATTCATATCCATTCCCTGTTTCAGCTTACCGGCCTGAGCCTCATCGATCTCACCCTGGAAAATCAATGAATTAAGATCGGCGATCGAACAGATGGTCGTTCCCGCATTGAAAGAGTTGGCCTCAATCACCTGGCTTCCTACTTTCACAGGAACTTCAAGAACCGTCCCTGAAGCTTTTGACCGGATTTGAGTCGTAGCCAAACCTTGTAATTCCGGCGTAGCTCCTGTTTTAGCGATCAGCAAAGACTTTTGGGCTGTCACCAGCTGCTGCTGGGCATTTCGTAATGCCTGCTGGGTTGTGTATAACTGCTGCTGGGCATTTAAATATTCCTGCTTTGAAGCAACGCCCTGTTTGTAAAGCCGCTCCTGCATTTCAAATTGCTTGCGC
Source organism: Chryseobacterium endophyticum (assembly GCF_056333165.1). Classification (NCBI taxonomy): domain Bacteria; kingdom Pseudomonadati; phylum Bacteroidota; class Flavobacteriia; order Flavobacteriales; family Weeksellaceae; genus Chryseobacterium; species Chryseobacterium endophyticum. Next base: position 85,603 of record NZ_JBWGXE010000003.1, on the reverse strand, counting down.
ATATTATCAACATTCAGTTTGGCATTACTGATCTGAAGCTGCTGATTATTCACATTCTGCTGCGCATTATTTACTTCAGCAAGATTCGGAACGATTCTTACCGTTGCGATCAGCTGTCCGGCCTGCACCTTATCCCCTTCATCAACCAGAATTTTATCGATAATTCCCGCTATATTGGGTTTAATTTCAATTTCCTCCTTGGGAATGATTTTTCCTGTTGCCATCACCTTGTCATCCATATTCTGTTTGGTAGGCTTACGCGTAAGGAAAGTCTCGCTCTCTTTCGAATTGGATTTTACGAGATACCCGATCCCCGAGAACAATGCCACTACAAATAAAAGCCCTAAGACGATATAAATGGCTTTTTTCCAAGTGAATTTCTTTTTCATATGTATAATAGTTTATTTTTATTATTTAAATTATTTTGAATAAATCATCTTCATATTGACTGCAATACCATCCTTCATTTTATAGATTTATTCCGTTCTTAACGCTTCAATAGGTCTTATTTTAACGGCTCTCTGTGCAGGAATCATTCCGATAATCAATCCTAAAAACACCATTACGCCCATCGCGGCAAATACGTTTCCGTAATTCACCGTAGGATTATAAAACGGGAAGCTGTCCTGCCCTTGGGTGGCTATATTTAAAATCATCAGAACAAAAATACCGAACATAAAACCCAGAAGCCCCGACGACAGGGTAATGACTACACTTTCAAGAAGGATCTGGTTTCTTACTTCAGATGGTTTGGCTCCGAGAGCTCTTCTGATCCCGATTTCCTTTGTTCTTTCTTTTACGGTAATCAGAAGGATATTGGAAATGGCAATCACCCCTGCCAGGATGGTAAGCGTTCCCACGATAATGGTAAGAAGCTGCATCCCTGTCAGAAACCCGGTAAGTTTTTTAAACTCTTTTCCAAGGTTAAAACTTCCGAAAGCATTGGTATCTTCAGGAGACACTTTATTTTTAGTTTTCAGCTCGAGCTTTACCCTTTCTTCCACAGCATTGACATTGACATTCGGTTTGCTGACAATGGCAAACATATCGATCTGATCTGCGGCATTATACATTTTGGTATAAGTAGAAAGAGGAATAAAAACCGTCTGGTCATTTTCAAATCCGCCTCCTTTTTTCACTCTGAAAACCCCTACTACATTAAAGAAAATCCCTTTGATATTGATTGATTTCCCCAGAGGATTTTCGTTCTTTTTAGAATCAAAAAAGTTTTTGTAAACCTCTTCTCCGATTACGGCTACATTTTTATTTCCGGATACGTCCGCATCATTGATATAGCGACCATAAATGAGCTTTTTTTCGGATATTTTATTGCCTACTGGATAGTCTCCGGTTAAAGAATAGGTTCCGCTTTTACCATTTTTAGACATCGATTCTCCCGGTGTTCCGGTGAAACTTCCCCTGGAATTCTGAGGCGAAATATAATCGATATCGGAAATTTTTCTCTTCAGCATATCGATATCCGAAAGATGGAGGTGCACCTGGCGCCCTTTAGGGAAACCTTCATAGGGAATGGATGTATTCTGGGCCCAAAGAAAAATTGAATTGGTCGCAAAACCGGAAAACAACTTATCAAAACCGTTTTCCATCCCTTTTGCCGCTCCGAGAAGGCTCACATACAAAAACATACCCCATCCCACACCGATCATGGTAAGGAATGTCCGAAGCTTATTATTCCTGAGGGAATAATAAATCTCCTGCCAAGTATCTTTTTTAAATAGTATATTCATTTTAAAATATATAATGTCAATGGTCAATTCCTGCGGGTCAATGGTCAATTTTTAATGACTCTGAAATTCACTTGCGTAGCAAAATTGACTTGCAAAGCAAAATTCACTATTCACCCTTTAAATGTCAATCGTCAATTTCTGCGAGTCAATGGTCAATTTTTAATGACTCTGAAATTCACTTGCGTAGCAAAATTGACTTGCAAAGCAAAATTCACTATTCA